>NZ_CP051461.1:3094290-3837686 GCF_012584515.1 Polaromonas vacuolata
TCGGGTCAATATTCATGCCAACGCCGGGCTTGATCACATTGACCATGACCAAACCAATGATCAAAGCCAAAGTGCTGACGATCTCAAAGTAAAGCAGCGCCAAGCCGCCGGTCTTGCCGACCTTCTTCATATCCTCCATGCCCGCAATGCCGACCACCACAGTGCAGAAAATAATCGGCGCGATGATCATCTTTATCAGCTTGATGAAACCATCGCCTAGCGGCTTCATGTCCGCACCAATCTGCGGATAGAAATGACCTAAGAGTATGCCCACTACAACGGCGAACAGCACCTGCAGGTACAGAGATTTATAAAATGCGGGTTTTTTTGTGGCTGTCGCCATGAGGAGCTACCTAGTTATATCTCTTCCGCCAAACAGATTCGGCGCTTGTTGGAGAGTGAATAAGAAATTGCGCATTATGCGTCAAAGCCTAGGTAGTGCTTCAAATAATTTTAAGCATTACATCAAGCAAAGACTTGTCGCGCAAAAACTCAAAGAAAGCCAATTGAAAGCCAAGGTACAAAGGCCACCACAATCGTGCCAATCAGTAAGGCCACCAAATAACCAACGATAGGCCCAATGCCCTCATCCGGACTGACGCGCCCAATCGCACACGCCGCGTAATAACCCACACCCAGCGGCGGCGCGAACAAACCCAGACCCATTGACAAGACCACCACCATGGCGTAATGCACATCATGAATGCCTAAAGCGCGCGCTATAGGAAACAGCAAGGGGCCGAACAACACAATGGCGGGAATGCCTTCCAGCACCGAGCCCAAAATCACAAACGCCAAAATAGACACGGCCATAAACATAGCACTGCCGCCCGGCAAACCGGCCATGGTTTGGGCCAGCAAATGCGAAAAGCCCGACTGCGTCAAACCCCAGGCCATGGCAGTAGCGGTCCCAATAATCAGCAAAATTGCACCCGAGAGCGAAGCCGTATCTAACAACATGGGATAAATACGGCGCCAATCAAACTGCCGATAAATCAACAACCCAGCGATCACAGAGTAAGCAATACCAATCGTCGACACCTCAGTAGCCGTCGCCACGCCTTCTATCACCGCAGCGCGAATCACAAACGGCAAAGCCAGTGATGGCAGTGCAATCAGAAAAAGCTTGCCCACCAGCGGCCAAGGCGAGCGCTGCACTTGACTTAAATCCTCATGGCGATAACGAAACCAAACCACCGCGCAAAGCATCAAGCCCAGCACAACAGCGGGCAATAAGCCGCCGGTGAATAAGGCTGCAATTGAAATGCCGGTCACTGAACCTATGGTGATCAACACCAAACTAGGCGGCACGGTTTCGGTCTGCGCGCCAGTCGCCGCCAGCAACGCAACCAACTCACCCGGTTTTGCGCCGCGCTTTTTCATCTCCGGAAAAAGCGCCGGCGCAATCGCCGCCATGTCAGCCGCTTTAGAGCCCGAAATACCCGAGACTAAATACATCGCACCTATCAGCACATAAGATAGGCCGCCGCGTACATGGCCCAGCAAACTCGCCAGAAACGCAATCATGGCCCGCGCCATGCCAGTCATCTCAATTAACAGGCCAAGAAAAACAAACAGCGGCACGGCCAGCAAAATCAAATGCGACATGCCCTCGTCCATGCGGCCGACTATCGCCGGCAAAGGTGTGCCGGTGCTCAGCGCTAAATAAGCAAAAGTCGCCAGTCCAAACGCAAACGCAATCGGTATGCCAACAAAGACGCAAGCGCCCCCTAAACCGACAAAAAAAATCAATAAATTAAGCCGACCCAAATCGGCAAACAAAGGACTGGCCAACCAAAAGACCAAAGCAATAACTGTGACCAACACCACCGCTTGCAGCGACTGCGAAAAGTTACTCACACGCAATAGCCGCAGCGCGGCAAACACCGCCATCAGTGCAATACCCACCGGCAAAGCCGCTGCGCGCCAAAGATTGGAAATCCCCAATGAAGGCGTCGTGATGGCGCGCTCATCGGCCGCGTATTCCCAAGCCGGCCAAGCCACCATCAAAAGAAAAGACAGGCACGCGGCGACAGCGACCAGTTCCAGCAGCGCGCGTCGCTGCGGACCCGCCTTAGCGACTAAGGCCGTCATGCGCATGTGCTCGCCGCGCCGCAAGGCGACAACAGAGCCCAGCATGGCCAGCCACAAAAACATAATCGAGGCCAACTCGTCCGACCACAGCAGCGGACTATGCAACCAATAACGCGAAACGACGCCAGCGAACAGCACGCCTATGTCGGCCAGCACCAATAACGCAACAGGTATTTCAACCAATCGGCCTAGCACCGCATCGAAGCCCCTTACCCAAGCCGGACCGACCGACCCAGTCAAGCCCATCCCATGCGGTGCGCCGCTCACGCGAGTTTGCCGGTGTATTTCTCCAGCAGCGCCCAAGGCGCTTCACCGAATTTTTTATTCCAGTCAGCATAAAACCCAGCGCTGCGCAGCTTGCTGCGAAACAGCGCTGCGTCAGTGTTGTTAAACAGCATGCCCTTGGCTTTAAGACTCGCTTGCAGTCCGTCATTTAAGGCCAGCACATCGGCACGCTCTAACAAGCCCGCTGCATTGACGTTGCGGGTGACGATTTCTTGTAAGTCAGGCGGTAGTTTTTCAAACGATTTTTTATTGCCTAAAAACCAAAACCCATCCCACATGTGGTTGGTCACAGAGCAGTATTTTTGTACTTCATTAAGTTTGGCGGTTGAAATAATAGCCAGTGGATTTTCTTGCGCATCGACGACTTTGGTTTGCAGCGATGAGTAAACCTCAGCAAAATTAATCGTCGCTGGTGAGGACTCAAAAGCCTTAAACATGGAGACCCAAAACGGACTAGGCGGAATACGAATTTTCATTCCCTTGAGGTCTTCCGGCGTATTGATTGGCTTGGTGCTGGTAGTGATTTGGCGGTAACCGTTATCCCAAATTTTTTCAAACGCAAACACCGAAGACGTAGCGGAAATTTCCTTGCGCACATGGGCGCCTAAGTCACCATCCATTGCCGCCCACACTTGGCTGTAATCTTTAAAAGCAAAACCCACGCCGCTAATTTGCGCAGCCGGCACCAAGGTGCCCAAAATCAGCGGTGAGAGGGTGAAAAAATCCATGGCGCCAGAGCGCACTTGGGACAGCATATCGGTGTCATTACCAAGCTGATTATTCGGGTAGACCTGAAAATCAATTCGGCCCTTGGACTCGGCGTTGATCTTGGCGGCCATCTCAGCGGCGCGCGTATTCATGGGATGGGTGACTGGCAAGTTGTTGCCATACTTTAAGGTGAACTGTGCTTTTTGCGCAAAGGCAGAATGCATGGCCAAAGTCGGCAAGCTAAGAGCAGAAGCGCTAGCGAGTAATTGACGGCGAGAAATTGTCATATGAAGTCTCCTGATTTTGTCTACGGTTGAATTACAAAACACCTCACTCAACTAAAAGCGTTTTTTAAAGCCGCCCTTAAGTCAATGTATTTATTTTTATTACGCTGCTAAGAAATTGTTTTTTTAAAAGTGAAGTGTGCTCTAAAAATCAGTTTTTTCATTCCGAAAAATCAATAAAGAAACTTTTTTTATCTTTTTAAAGACACTGCTAAATGGCTGATACATCGCGCAAATACAAAGCGCGAATATCTTTTTTAACTAATTTTCCGTAAGCACTTTTGGGTAACTCATCCCAAAATACAATGTGACGCGGCAACTTGTAGCGCGCTAAACAGGTTTGCAAATGTGCCAGCACGGCGGCGCTGTTTGGTGCTGTGCCGCGCGCCACCAATACCGCCACACCGACCTCACCCCACTGTGCATCAGCAAGGCCAAAAACCGCAGCTTCTGCGATGCTGGGCAACTGCAACAAAGCGTCTTCAATCTCCAGCGGATAGACGTTGGAGCCGCCTGAGATATACATGTCTGAGCTGCGCCCAGTAATACTTATAAAACCGCGCGCATCCATCACACCCAAGTCACTGGTGTGAAACCAGCCACCACGAAACGCCGCTGCGGTGGCTTCAGGATTGTCCCAGTAGCCCGCAAAAACGGCCGGCCCACGGGTGCAGATTTCACCTTCTACGCCGACGGCTTGCGGCTGGCATTGCGCATCGAGAATCGCCACTTCCATGCCAGTTCGCGCGGTACCGCAACTGCCTACTGGCGCCTCGCCCGCATGCTCATCAGCGCGCAACACGGTGATGTTTCCGGTGACTTCACCGAGGCCAAAATACTGCACCAACACCGGCCCAAAAGTCGCTAACGCGCGCTGTCTATCGGCTTGATACATGGGCGCTCCGGCATAGATCACATGTTTCAAACTGCTGTGATCAAAGTCATGCGCAGCCGGGTCTTGCGCCAAGCGTTTGAGTATGGTGGGCACGGTAAACATATTGCCCACGCGGTGTTTTTCAATCGCCGCAAATGCGGCTGCGCAATTGAGGCTCTCCGTTTCTAGCAGCACACTGGCCGCGCCGCGCGCCACATTAAGCAGCGCATGAATACCCGCCCCGTGGGACAGCGGCGCCAACACCAGCGAGCAATCATTTTGAGTCAAACCCGGCAGTAAATCGGCCAAATGATTAGTCACCACAAAAGCCAATTGCCCGTGCGTGAGGACGGCAGCTTTGGGCCTGCCAGTAGTGCCAGAAGTAAAAAAGAACCACAGCGGATGCTGCGACGTCACCTCAGCGGCAACAAAGCTTTCCCCGGCTTTTGACGCAATGACGGCATAGTCGTTTTGATCCGCCCACAACACTTCACGCAGTTGTGGCGCCTCAAGCTGTGCCAGCTCAACATGAGCGGCAAATATCGATTGCGAAAGCATCAATACTGCGCCGCTTGAGCGCGCAATAAAAGCCACTTCCGGCGGCGTCAAGCGGTAGTTCACCGGCACCCAAACTGCACCCAATTTAAACGCGACCCAAGCCGATTCAAACAGCGCCAAACCGTTAACCAACTGCACCAAAATACGGTCGCCGGGCTGCACGCCAAGGGTTTGAAAATGCCTTGCTAAGGCATCGACACGCGCATTAATTTGCGCCCATGTGTGACTGATTTCTCCCCGAATCAAGCCCGGCCGTGACGGATATTTGCGCGCTGTTTGGGTGAGTAAATTCCCCAGATTCATGACCCGATCCAAGCCTTGCGGCATACCGGCGAGCGTGAGTCCGGACATAAGCGTTGACATTAACGCGAGCGTTCCAAAATACTGGTGTAGTTGGCCACCGCTACGCCGCCCATATTAAAAACGCCAGCCAGTTGTGCATTCGCCAGCTGCATGTCGCCAGCCTCACCAACCAGTTGCATCGCCGCCATCACATGCTGGGACACACCCGTCGCGCCAATCGGGTGACCTTTGGCTTTTAACCCGCCAGACAAATTAATCGGCAAGCGGCCACCGCGCTCGGTTTGGCCTTCGCGAATTAAGGCCGGCGCTTGACCGGGACCGGCCAGCCCCATGGCCTCGACTTCAAGTAACTCAGCAATGGTGAAACAGTCATGGGTCTCGACCAGCGATAAATCATCTAAGCTGCAACCGGCTTGAGCCAGCGCTTTTTTCCAAGCTAGTTGCGCGCCTTCCAACTTTAAAATATCGCGCCGCGAAACGGGTAAAAAATCATTGACTTGTTGGGCTGCGCGAAAGCGCACAGCGCGTTTGAAACTGCCGGCCAAAAGCGCGCTGTCGCTGCACAAAATCATGGCGCTAGCACCATCGGTAATCATGGAGCAATCCGTGCGGCGCAAGGGGCCGGCAACTAACGGATTTTTCTCGCTCACGGTATTGCAAAAATCAAAGCCCAAGTCACGCCGCACATGGGCGTAAGGGTTGGCCATGGCATTGTGATGATTCTTGGCCGAGAGCCGGGCGAGCGCGTCACTGGCGTCGCCATAGACATCAAAATACTGCTGTGCAATATTGCCAAAAACGCCAGCAAAACCGGCGCTTGAAGTTTCTTCTTTAACGTATGAACACTTGAGCAGCACGTCTCCCACTTCGGCAGTGGGCAAACCATTCATGCGCTCAAAGCCAATTACCAACACCAGCTTAGACGCCCCAGAACGTATCGATTGCATGCCGGTATAAATCGCCGCTGAGCCGGTAGCGCAAGCGTTTTCTACGCGCAGCGAAGGCTTAAAGCGTAGACCGGGTTGGGCGTTAATCGCCAGCGATGAGGGAAAGTCTTGATTTACAAAGCCGCCGTTAAAAGTACCTACTACGACCGAGTCGATCTGCTCTGCGTCTAAGCCAGCATCGGCCAGTGCGGCGGCGACTGCCTCTGCCACCAAAGTCTCGCTATCAATCGCGTCGTATTTACCAAACTTTGAATGTGACCAGCCGACGATGTGAACCGGTGGTAGTTGAAAAGCGGACATCTGGATTCCTGAACATCAAAAAAAATGTAATGAAAAATACAATGTATACATACTAATTCACGTTCAATCGTCAAACCATAGTGCAAAACCCCTGCTCCCGCGCAGTGCGCTATCAGTTATAAATAACGCACATTTTTTATTTTCAGGAGTCATGGTTTGACAACACACTCTTCAAAGCCAGTCGCCGTCATTACCGGTGGCGCGCGCGGCATAGGTTTGGCAATCGGCAAATGGTTTCTGGCCAACGGTTACTGTATTGCGCTGCTAGACATAGACCAGCAGACACTGAGTAAAACCGAGGCAGCACTCGCACTTAAAGAAGAAGTTTTGTGTCTTCACTGCGACGTCTCTAAGCCCGAACAAGTCGATGCCGCCGTCGCACAGATTGACGCAAAATACGGCCGCATTGATGCGCTGATTAACAACGCTGGCGTGGCCGTGTTCAAACCGATTGGTCAGACCACTTTTGCCGAATGGCGTCACGTGCTCTCAACCAATCTCGATGGTACTTTTTTATGCAGCCAAGCCTGCGTGCCGCTGATGCTAAAAGGCAAAGGCGGCAGCATTGTCAATATTGCCTCGATCTCCGGTTTGCGCGCCAGCACGCTGCGCGTGGCCTATGGCACAAGCAAGGCAGCTTTGATTCAACTGACCAAGCAGCAGGCAGTGGAATTAGGCTCAGTAGGCATTCGGGTAAACGTGATTGCGCCCGGCCCAGTCGACACCGACATGGCAAAACTAGTGCATAGCGTGGCGATACGCTCGGACTACTACGACACGATTCCTCTGAACCGCTACGGCACGACCGAAGAGATCGCTCAGGTCGCGGGCTTTTTGTGCAGCGCAGCAGCCAGCTATGTGAATGGCCAAGTGCTGGCGGTTGATGGCGGATTTGAAGCGACAGGCGTGGGCCTGCCGACGTTGCGCCGGGATGCTAATGCGGCTTGAGTTGTGCTTTTGCCAAGCTTGCACACCGCTAGCCAGACGACCAAGTCCAGCATAAGAGCGCGAACACACCCGTAGCCGCCAACGCCAATGCGGCTAAAAACTACGCTTTTCTTGTTAACGCTTGTTAGCGCTAATAGCCTCGGCTTTTCTGGATTTGGATTTTTGCGCTACAAAAGCAAGTGTGGGCGCTAAGCTGTGCGCCATAATCGCCTGCTTGACGACTTAACGTCTCAAAAATATCCACTTCCCTGTCAGCGCTCTTGTTTTGCGAGGCTGACCATCAAAAGCTAGCATGAAGTCCTCCCTCTCAGCACGCAGCGTGCAAAGCGTCTGGCACCCCTGCACCCAGATGAAACGCCACGAAGACGCCGCGCCAATAGCGATTGCCCGCGCCAACGGCCCTTGGCTTTACGCAGATGACGGCCAACGCTATCTCGATGGTGTGAGTTCTTGGTGGGTCAATTTGTTTGGCCATTGCCACCCCCACATCACGGCCGCATTGACGGATCAACTCTCGCGCCTAGACCATGTGATGCTGGCCGGCTTCACCCATGCACCGGTGGTTGAATTGTCTGAGCGCTTGGCCAAACTCACCGGTTTAGGTCATGCGTTTTATGCCAGCGACGGTGCTTCAGCGACCGAAATTGCACTGAAAATGAGTGCGCATTTTTGGCGCAATAGCGGACGGCCAGAAAAATCGCATTTCGTCGGCTTGGCTGGCGGCTATCACGGCGAGACGGTGGGTGCGTTAGCGGTCACCGATGTGCCGCTGTTTCGCCAAGCCTATGCACCGCTGGTGCGACTAGCCGCTACCGTGCCCAACCCAGACGCTAGGCAAGCACTGGGCGGCGAGACGGGCAAAGATGTCGCCATTCGCAGCGCGGCGCAACTTGAAGTCTGGCTGGCCGAGCACCACGCGCAAACTGCTGCATTAATTCTTGAGCCCTTGGTGCAGTGCGCCGCCGGCATGGCGATGCACGACCCCGAATATTTGCGCCTAGCACGCGCACTCTGCACGCGCTATGAAGTGCATTTAATCGTCGATGAAATCGCTACCGGCTTTGGCCGCACGGGCAGCATGTTTGCGCACCAGCAAGCCGGCATATTGCCAGACTTTATCTGTCTGTCCAAAGGTTTGACCGGCGGCACCTTGCCGCTGTCGGCGGTACTGACAACCGACACCGTCTACCAAGCTTTTTATGACGACGAGATGGCGCGTGGATTTTTGCATTCGCATTCCTACACCGGTAACCCACTGGCCTGCCGTGCGGCGCTGGCCACGCTGGAGTTGTTTGATCTGCAAGACACGCTGACACAAAACCTGACACTGGCTAAAAATATTAGCCAAGCTTTTGCGCCACTGACGGCTCACTCCAGTGTGCGCAATGCAAGGCAGAGCGGCATGATTTGGGCTTGGGACATAGACAGCGAAAGGCAGGATTTCTCGCGCCGCTTTCACGCCCACGCATTGGCCAACGGCGTACTGCTAAGGCCCATCGGCAAAACGCTTTACGCCATGCCGCCGTACTTACTCGATGAAGAAGCCATCGATTGCTTAGCCAACGGCGCATTAGCAGCGCTAAACACCACCTTAACGGAAGAGGCAAAAACATGATCGCCTGCTTTGTCACCGGCACCGATACCGGTGTCGGCAAAACCTTGGTCAGCACCGCCTTGCTGCACGCGTTAGCCCAACATCACAGCCGCGTAGTGGGCATGAAACCAATTGCCGCTGGTGGCGAGGAAATCGACGGTTGCTGGACTAACCAAGACTCGGTTTTGCTACGCAGCGCAGCAACCATAAAAGTGCCGCCCGAGTTAGACAACCCCTATCTTTTGCCCGAACCGCTGTCGCCGCATATCGCCGCCGCGCGCGCCGGCGTGGTCATTAGCATCACGCATTTGCTGGACTGTTTCTTAGCGCTAACTGAGCGCGCTGACGCCGTGGTGGTAGAAGGCGCTGGCGGCTTTCATGTGCCGCTGTCAACAGAACTGACCGGTGCCGATTTAGCGCAAGCCTTGGGTCTGCCGGTGGTGTTAGTCGTTGGCTTGCGGCTAGGCTGCTTGAACCACGCAGCTTTGACCGCAGAGGCGATTCATGCGGCCGGTTTAAAACTCGCAGGCTGGGTCGTTAACCGAATAGATCCACACATGCCCGCTCAAGAAGAAAACATCGCCTGGCT
This sequence comes from Polaromonas vacuolata, assembly GCF_012584515.1. Taxonomy (NCBI): domain Bacteria; kingdom Pseudomonadati; phylum Pseudomonadota; class Betaproteobacteria; order Burkholderiales; family Comamonadaceae; genus Polaromonas; species Polaromonas vacuolata. Next base: position 3,103,775 of record NZ_CP051461.1, read on the forward strand.
GCAAGGCCGACTGAAAGCGCCCATGCTGGCAGACATTGCCTATCAAACAACGCTGGACGCCAAGCAAGTGCGGTTTAACTTACCGCCGGCTTGGACGCTAGGCGGCGCAAATCCGGCCGCCACGGCGATTTAGTCTGGTGCAACAAATTAGCGCAGAAAAACCTCTCAAAGGCAAAAAATGAAGGCTTCATGGCTAGATGAATTTCCCGCGCGTATAAAAGATCTAGACGCCCAGCACTTGCGCAGAAAGCGCCGCATAGTCAGCCCCTTGGTAGCGGCGCGCATGCAGGTCGATGGCCGCGAAATGCTGGCTTTTTGCAGCAATGATTACTTGGGACTTGCCAGTCATGAAGCGATTATTCAGGCCGCTTGCGAAGGCGCCAAAAAATTCGGTGCCGGCTCTGGTGCATCACCGCTGGTGAGTGGCCACAGCCTAGCGAATGAGACGCTGGAACACGAACTCGCGGCCTTTGTCGGTCTGCCCAAAGCGCTTTATTTTTATGCCGGTTACGCCGCCAACATTGGCATTATTCCGGCCTTGGTGGGGCGCGGCGATGCGGTGTTTTCAGACGCGTTAAATCACGCTTGCTTGATCGATGGCGCACGCTTGTCGCGTGCCGACATAGTGCCTTACGAACACGCCAACTTAAGTGCATTGAGCGCCGCTTTATGCGCCAGCACAGCGCAACGCAAATTAGTCATTAGCGATGCGGTCTTTAGTATGGATGGCGACATCGCCAATATCCCCGCCTTGCTGGCGCTATGCGAGCAGCACGATGCGCTGCTGCTGTTGGACGATGCGCACGGCTTTGGCGTGCTCGGCCCGCAAGGTCGCGGTGCGCTGGCGCAGTTTGGGCTTAGCGGCGCTAACGCCTCAGCGCGGGTTCTTTACATGGCCACACTGGGTAAGGCAGCCGGCGTGGCCGGTGCTTTTGTAGCGGGTAGCGAGGCACTGATTGAATGGCTGCTGCAAAAAACCCGGAGCTATATTTTTGCTACCGCCGCACCGCCCATGCTGGCCAGCGCGCTAAGCGCCAGCCTCAAACTGATAGCGCAGGACGACTGGCGCCGCAGCGATTTAGCGCTGCGGATTGCGCAATTGCGTCTGGGTTTGCAAGCCGGGCTAAAAAATTCCAACTGGCGCTTGGGCGAGTCCAGCACCGCCATACAAGCCTTGGTGATTGGCAGTAATGAGGACGCATTAAGAGTCATGCAAGGCCTGGCCGAGCGCGGCATTTGGGTGCCTGCGATACGCCCGCCCACAGTGCCGCAGGGCACGGCACGGCTGCGTATTGCCCTGTCGGCGGCGCACACTCAGGAAGACGTTGCGCTGCTGGTTCAGGCGTTGACAGAGCTGTCCATCGCCTAGTGCGCCAGCTCAAACAAAAAAACACGATAACCCTTAGTTACGTACAGGCATGAATACAGACAATGCCATGACTTACACTGCCCTCCTCTTATCCAGACATCAGGAAACCGCCCGAATGACCGTCATCGCCGAGCAATCGCTGAAATTTCATCCCCGCGCCGCAAGCGCTGACAGTGCAGCACCAACTGCGGAGCGCTGGAGCGTAGCCGCCATTGAGGCTTTGCTGGACTTGCCGCTCTCGGAGCTGATGTTCCAAGCCCAAAGCCTGCACCGCAAACATTTTGACCCGACCTTGGTCGAATTCGCCACGCTGCTGTCCATCAAAACCGGCGGCTGTCCAGAAGACTGCGGCTACTGCCCGCAAGCGGCGCGTTACGACACCGGTGTGACCGCCTCCAAAATGCTGGAGCCCGAAGAAGTCCTAAAAGCTGCGAAATTAGCCCAAGCCGCAGGTGCGACACGCTTTTGCATGGGCGCTGCCTGGCGCTCGCCGAAAGACCGTGACATCGCTAACGTAGCCGAATTGGTACGCACTGTTAAAGCCCTAGGTCTAGAGACCTGCGCCACCCTAGGCATGCTAGAAGAAGGCCATGCCGAAGTGCTGCGCGATGCAGGCCTGGACTACTACAACCACAACCTAGACAGTGCGCCCGACTTTTACGGCGACATCATCACCACCCGCGACTACCAAGACCGGCTAGACACCTTAGGCCGCGTGCGCGGCGCTGGCGTCAAGCTGTGCTGCGGCGGCATCGTTGGTTTGGGCGAATCACGCAAGCAGCGCGCCGGACTAATTGCCCAACTCGCCAACATGACGCCTTACCCGGAGTCAGTGCCAATTAACAACTTAGTCAAAGTCGAAGGCACGCCGCTGGCCGACCAAGAACCGCTTGACCCGTTTGAGTTTGTGCGCACTATCGCCGCAGCCCGCATCACCATGCCATTGGCGCGCGTTCGGCTATCGGCTGGTCGCCAGCAAATGGGCGACGCAGTACAGGCCTTGTGCTTTATGGCCGGTGCTAACTCCATCTTCTACGGCGACAAATTGCTCACTACCGGTAACCCAGATACCGATGCCGATATCGAGCTACTCAAACGCCTAGGCCTGCGCGCCGGTCAACCGCAGCCACTCAACGCCGACTTGCAAGACTGATCCCCAGCCGAGGCACTTTATTTGACCCACGCCAGCGCCGCGCAGCAGGTGCGCGCCTTTATAGACTTTCCGCCAGACAATGCCAAAGGCCAACGCCTTAGGGCAAGGTTTGAGTCACCGCTGGCGCTACTGACCGCTTGGCTACCCGAGCAAGTTTTGCCGCTGTTAGCCGAGTTGGAAAATCACGCGGCGCAAGGCCACTGGTGCCTTGGCGCGCTGGCCTATGAAGCGGCCAGCGCCTTTGACGCAAAACTGATTAGTCACCCAGCCCGGCCGGGCTGGCCACTGGCACAGTTTGCCGTCTTTGACACGGCACTGCCTTGGCCAGCAGGCGACGCCAGCAGTCAAAGCATGGACGCAGAAGCAAATCCGGCGTGGCAGTTTTCCATGACAGAGCGAGATTACGCCAGCAAAGTGGAAAGCGCGCGTCAAGCCATGGCGGCTGGAGACTGTTATCAAATCAATCTCACAGGCCGGCTAGAAGCCGATTTTTCTGGCGATGTAGCCGACTGGATGGCACGTTTGCAAGCGGCTCAGCCAGACGGCTACGCACTCTGGCTAGACTGGGGCGATAGACAATTTCTAAGCGCCTCACCCGAGCTATTTTTTGATTGGCGACCAGACACGTCAAGCAACGCAGCTAAAACCGCTGCCGCTGGTTATCTCAGTTGCAAGCCCATGAAGGGCACAGCGCCGCGCAATGCCGACCCGGTGCAAGATGCGGCGGCCAAACAAACGCTGGCGGACAGCGACAAAGAGCGCGCAGAAAACGTCATGATCGTCGACTTACTGCGCAGCGACATGGGCCGCATTGCAGTGGCCGGCAGCGTGCAGGTTGAGCAATTGTTTGAAATCCAAGCCCTGCCCACCGTCTGGCAAATGACCTCGACCATCACCGCCCGCACGCGGCCTGCCACCACGCTGGTGGATATTTTTAGCGCCCTGTTTCCTTGCGGCTCCATCACAGGCGCGCCAAAAGCCAGTGCAATGCAGTGGATAACGCGTTTAGAAGACGGCGCACGCGGCGTTTACTGCGGTGCGGCAGGCGTGATTAAACCCGGCGGCGCGGCGACTTTTAATGTGCCGATTCGCAGTGTCATGCTGGAGAAAAACCCGCATCAATTGCAGAGCGAACAACAAAATTCGCTAAAAAATTCACCTCAAAAATCAGCTCAAGACACAGCAAAAAGCAGCGAATTAAACACTGCCTGGCAAGCCGTCTATGGGGTTGGTAGCGGCATTACCTTTTACGCCAATGCCAAGGATGAATGGATAGAGCTGGCCCACAAATCAAGATTATTAGAGCGCTCAACGCAAGCCTTTGATGTGTTGGAAACCTTGCGACTTGAGGAGGGTAATTACTGGCTGCTAGAACTTCACCAAGCACGCATGGCGCAAAGCGCCAGCTATTTTGGCTATCGCTGGGACAAGCTAGAAGTAACCGCCGCCCTGCAAGCGCTGGCACAAAAACACAACGCAGGCTGCTGGCGCGTGCGGCTTTGTACATCCCGCAGCGGTGCGATAAGCCTTGCGGCTTTTGCGCTTGAAGTCACACCAGAGCCGGTGTTTTTTAAAATCAATTTAGATGCGCTAGACACCCGCAGCAGCAACGCAGAATTTGTGCAGCATAAAACTACGCGCAGACAGCACTATGACCAGCGTTTGCTACCTGACTGTTTTGACACGCTACTACTCAATGAGCGCGGTGAATTCACCGAATTTACCCGCGGCTGTTTAGCACTGCGCATAGACGGTGAGTGGCTCACGCCCGCACTGCAAAGCGGCCTACTGCCAAGCACTTACCGTACTTATTTAATCGCCGAAAAGCGTATCAGCCAAGCCGTGCTAACGCCTGCTGATTTGCAGCGCGCCGATGGCGTGGCTTTTTTTAATAGTGTGCGCGGATGGTTGGCAGCAAAAATTGCACCGGGCACTTAAAGTAAATAGTCAAACCCTGTGATAAAAAACACAACAGAATTCACAGCAAGCAAAAAATCAAGACTCGTCAAACCAAATTTCTATGGTGTGAAAGTTAAATTTCAAAAAAATATCACAATGCACACTTAGCGTTTTTGCACGCAACTCGGGGCAGATAAATACCGCTTGCTCAGAGCCCGAATCCGGACAAATACTGCTAGCACCGTCATGAGTCAGGAGATTGTAAAAAAAAGCGCAGCAGCCCTGACTGAATTCGTATTCATCTCCAAATAGTGATGAAATACAAAAACAATCGCGCAATGGTTTTGTTTCACTGCGGCCTGACACAACATTAAGCTGGGCGAGAAGTGCAGATGCATATTGCCAAACATCAAGCCGTTAATCTGCACAACCAACAATCTAAAATCTGGCGAGAAACTCAATTCTGGCGCTGTGAAAAACCAATTAGCACTGTCGTTTTGTATAGCGATTAAGCACACCTCTGGATCAAGCTGCCAAGCAGCAGGAATATCAAAATAAGCTGAAAAATTAAGCCCTAAACCTCATCGTCTTGAAGTCTTGCATCAGTTAGCCAACTCTCAGTAGAAACATCTAATACTGAAAAAATATCCGCTTGCATGCTGAGAATTTGTGCGCGTTGCTGTTTTGAAATTAGTGGGTCTCTCACCTGACTTGTGTTTAGATTACGGTTGTTTGGAGCAGAAGAATCGCCGATTTGAATGTGATACTGATGCGCAGCTATTCTGAGTAAACCTTCGTGACGGTGAAGATAAATAGGCGGTACAAAATCAATCGCTAAATTGTTTTGCGATACGGCGGCGCAGCACAAGTCCAGACTGGGGAAAAAGCTCTCCACCATTCTTCTCAGCACCAGACCGTTTGCCATAACAGCAGAAAAAACGAACGTCGAATTGTCTTTTATAGACTGCGGTGTTCGGCACCATTCTTCAGGATTATTTTTTATTGCCATCAGGCAAAGTGCGCTGTCCTTGTGAATGTGTGACGGAACATACGCTAAACCGAAACCGGCTAGAACTGCTTTTTGGCATATCTCTAAACTGCGCTCAGCCAGTGGGATTATTTGAAAATAGCGTTTATCAAAGGGCAGTATTTGCCGAGCAAGTAGAGCATTTGAGATCTGCGAAGCGTCATATCCCGCAGCACTCAAAAAATCTCTAACTTCAGACAAACTAGGAATATTGCTGTGATAAGACGTCAGCGTAAATACTGGATTCTTTGACGGAAGATAAGCACAAATAAGAGATAGCACAGACAAAGGTAGCGCGTTCAAACCATGAGTTTTAGCTGAACTATTGCAGAGGGGAAAAGACAGATCTGCCGGCGTGCTAGGCCGCATATCTGAGTTTTTTTTCCCGTCCTGAAGCAGATAATTTCTAGCCACAATTTCAAATGACTGTCTGCCCATCCTAGGTAATTCAGACCGTACTGAGATAACGTTACGCGACTGAGAGCTGGTTTTCAACCCACAAACGCCTTGCTCGGATACACGCGGACTCAACGCCGTTAGTTGGCGGACATGACTAACGCTAAAAGCCACCGACGTTGACAAACCAATGTGTGCAAAAGAAGTAGAGGCATCGGTCACAGCCGACGAAGTCGATGAGGCCGACAAGGACAATGAAATAGGTAAAACCGCCGATCCGGCTTTAGGGATTGAATTCATACTTGGCCCGATTTAAAAAATCTACCTACAAGGATTGTTGTCAAAAACAAGTTTTAAAACTTAAGTCACTATTTTTATGGATCGAAAAATCTTGAACAACTGGATCAAGTGTTCAGCCTCAAAAGAGACGCTAGAAACAATACTTAGACAGTAAAAGACTACAAAAAAATACTGAGTAAAAAATTTAATCTAGATCAAGATGCGACACAGCTTAATCAAAAATCCAAAAAACCAGGTCAGCAAAAACCCGGTTAATCGTTCTTGTTAATATTTTCATACTAAGTAATACATCTTGTTTTCGGCCTACAGCATCGAGTAAACGCGACAGAATAAAACTTAGTGAAATTAGATAAAAAATAAGAAAATTATTGTTTAGTAAATAGTCAAATTCACAGGTAATTAGAAAGATTTTTTAGAAACGAAAATCTTAAAACCTATAACTTCATACTTTAAAAATGAAGTTTTTAAGGGTTGTTACCAATAATCACCACAGTCTATTGCGAAATACTTAACACGTTTTATATCGACTCATTTCGAGTATTTTTTTGCATCCGAAATTATTAATTAGTCATTTGCTTTTGCTTTTGCTTTTATCACGACAACTGATGTACAGCTCCTATGCCAACTGCAATCGCACAGCCTGATTAACATAAATTAAAGTCGCATTAAAAGTCCAGCATCAATATCAAATGAAAAGATGAAAAGATGAAAAGATGGAAAGATGGAAAAATGGAAAACCGTTGTGGCAGAAAAATAAAAAAATAGTAACTACGAATCTTTTATAGCGCGCGGATTCAAGTCTGAAGTGCAACTTTGAAACTAACCGGACGGGTGGGTGAGATGTGAGAGCATCCAAGCTTCCCGACCACCAAGTCAAAGTTGCCCAGAATGATTTACACACACCTCACCCGTGACGAACGTTACCAGATTGCAATCCTCGCCAAAGCAAACTTCAATCAAAGTGAAATTGCAAAAATGATGGACCGTGATAAATCGAGCATCAGCCGTGAGTTGCGTCGTAACCGCGGTCTACGAGGCTATCGCCCTAAGCAGGCAAATGACAAAGCCCAAGAACGTAGACTTGCCTGCGCCAACAGTCCTAGAGTTGCTGACTCGACATGGGCTGTAGTGGAGGAAAAGTTGGCTGAGGCTTGGAGCCCCGAACAAATCAGCGGCCACCTCGAAGCTCGATGCCAACCCGGTGTTAGCTATGAGAGCATTTACCAGTACATCTACGCTGACAAACGCGCGGGCGGCAGCTTGCATAAAACACTGCGTTGCCAGAAGACGCGAAAAAAACGCAGCAGTGGCCGTGAACGGCGCGGCACCATCTCTCGCCAGGTCTCAATAGAACTGCGACCCGCCATCGTGCTTGAGCGTGCGCGCTTTGGCGACTGGGAGGCTGATCTGGTGATTGGTGCCGGGCAGAAGCAAGCCCTAGTGACGATTAACGAGCGTGTCTCTCGGTATTCAATAATTTTCCACGTGCCATTCAAAACAGCGCAAGCCGTAGGGGACGCGTTAATCACTTTACTTAAACCATTCGCTCATTGCGTGCACACACTCACGACAGATAACGGCAAGGAATTTTCTCAGCATGAACGAATAGCTTCTGCGCTGAGTGCAGATTTCTTTTTCGCCCATCCATACGCCTCGTGGGAGCGTGGGGCAAACGAGAATATGAACGGTTTGATTCGCCAGTTTTTCCCAAAGGGGATGCGCTTTAATTGCATCACCGACGATGACATTGCTTTAGCGATGCACAGGCTCAATCATCGTCCTAGAAAATGTTTGGGGTATCGAACACCGCATCAGGTTTTTATGGAAGAGTTAAAGTCCAACTAACACGCTGTTGCACTTCAAGCTTGAATCCGCCGCGGAAGAAGTTTTCAATACTTGTTTATATTTTTCTCTTTACCAAACCAGAAAGAGCAATCAAATGAATCCTGTTCACATCTCCAAAAAAATTCGCTTAACGACCAATCAAGAGTCTTGCGTCAACAGTATTCATACTGCGCTGCCAAGCGAGTCTGCGAGAACTCAAGATCAAGCGACAACCAGCTTACACAGCACGCCAAAATTAGAAGAACTCACGGTAACGCTACTGAGCGCTCAAACACCAAGAAGCTATGCGCCATCCTCAGTTCCCATAGACACTAAACACCTAGGATTTAAAGATCTCCCAGAAGAGTTGTTACCCCTGATTGCAAGCTTCAGCAGCAAGCCATTTCAAACGCTAAATGCAGCATGGCTTGCGCGAATCGACAAGCAAGAAAAACTTTTATCACTCAGGATGCCAGAGGATCTGGTCTTTGATTTAGTTCGGCGAAACGGACTGCTACTGGCGGAACTGCCGATGGCCAAGCGCACACCCACCATATGCAAAGCCGCATTGCAGCAAAACGGAGAAGCGTGGACGCATGTACCAAGACAGCAACGCGAAAACCCCCATTTAAATTTGGCAATCACGGCTGTAAAAAGCAATGGTCTAGCACTGGGCCTAATACCTTTGCATATCCGTACCCCTGTCATGAAAGAGCTGGCCGTTAAAAATAATGCAACGGTTATAAGCCTGCTACAGCCCAGCGATATCACACCCAATATTTACAAGGAAGTGTTGAGTCAAGCCGCACACAACGGCCGCTTACTGCACTATTTAAACGAGGATGACAAGACGCAAGAAATGTATGCAATAGCGATAAAGCAAAAAGTTATGGCACTTAAAGATGTGCCGGAAACTATGCGAAACCAAGAAATGTATAGAGATGCAGTTTTGAATGACGTAAGAAATATTACCTTGGTACCACAAGCGTTAAGGGATAAAAATTTATACCTATTGGCATTTAAGAACGGCGCATTTGAAAGCTGTGAACCTATACCAGAAGACATGAGAAATAGTGTTGAATTTTGGATGGAAGCGATTGATCAAAGTGCAGCTTTACTACATATGATTCCATCTGAAATTCGCGCTAAAAGTGATATTGATAAATATTCGCTGAACAGAAATGGTCTGAACTTAGGTTTTATTTATATGGAAAATCGCACTGAAGAATACTGCGCGCTGGCAATTTCACAGTGCGGATCAGCCTTACAGTTTGTGCCAGATTCACTGCAACTAAAATTTTTAGAAGCTGCGATCACACAAGATAATTCTATGATTCGATGGGTGATTGATAGTGAATTTTCACCGCAGCAAATATCAGAGGAGCGCTATCAAAATCTCTTTGACTTAGCTGCGAGCGGCAAAACAAATGGGCTGTCAGCGTTGCCCATTAAAGAGCGAACCGTGAACCGCTGCATCAAGGCAGTCACCGCTAGTTTAGACGCGATACAAGAGGTGCCTGCTGCGCATCTACTCGCTAATAGTTACCTACAACAAGCAGCGTACGCAGCCTACCAAAAAGACTGCGAATACCTTTTGCAGTCTGTCGACACGCCTATCAGCCAGACATCGCAAGACCTCTTTCATACGCCAGCTGAGAGCAAAGCAGGCGTTCACACCAACTATGCGCCGCCCATCATGATTGAGCATATGTTGAGGTTGTCGTACAAAATTCGCGGTCATACGATAAGCAATACCCACCCACTATTCCAAGGCATACCTGAGGAATGGCTTACCCAAACGCAAGTTTGTAGCGATTTGTTAGCAGGTTTTAATTTCCAAAGCTATACAAAAAGCGATATAAAAAATAGCACTTTGAGTTTTGCGCAATATCGCAAAAGATTCTCGGAACAAAATCTCCCATACCTTCATAGAGAAAATTTCATTTATGGAAATACTCTTCCCGATGCAATATTCATGGCGGCTATAAATCGAAGACCGTACGTACTAAAGCGCGTTCCACTAAGCGCTAGAACGCCAGCGCTATGCCTGCTCGCCGTCAAAAAATCTGGAATAGCGATTGCACATGTACCGCCGCAGCTGCGGGACGAGGCCATGTGCTTAGCGGCATTTGCCAGCGCTGGACGCCAAGTTTTTCCATACATCAGCCCAAGCTTGGTCGATCAACTTTCCTGAGTCTTAAGCAAAACGCGCTAGGGCAAAAATTTGTGACTAGCCACGGCAAGCAAGGTGTAGTTGCTCGCCATAGCGAAGTGATTTAAATCGAATTAAAGCGCAGAGAAATCCGGTTTACGTTTTTCCATAAACGCCGCAAAAGCCTCGCGTGCAGCGGGTTGCTCTAGCATGCGGCCAAAGCTTTCAAACTCAAGCGTCATGCGTTCAGCGACCAGTGTGTCGTTGCCATGCTTGAGCAAACGCTTGCTTTCAAGCAGCGCAGTCAGTGGTTTTGCGGCTAGTTTTTGCGCTTGGCGTTGAGCCAGTGCATTGACTTCTGAAGGCGGCACTATGCGGTTAATCAAACCCATCTCTAGTGCTGATTCAGCCATAAATGGCTCACCCAACAGCAAGGCCTCGGCCGCGCGTACATGGCCTACGCGCTGCGGCAGCAGCAAGCTAGCACCGGCTTCTGGGCACAAACCTAAGTTAACGAAAGGCATAGAAAATGCCGCGTTATCGCCCGCATAAACCAAGTCGCAATGCAGCAGCATAGTCGTGCCAATGCCAACGGCTGGGCCGCATACGGCGGCAATAATCGGTTTGCTAAAACGGCTGATAGCGCCCAAAAAGCGAAACACGGGTGCTTCTGTTGTGGCTGGTGGACGGTTGATAAAGTCGCCAATATCGTTACCCGCCGAAAAAATAGTTTCGTGGCCTTGAATCACCAACACGCGCACAGCGCTGTCTTGTTCGGCCGCTTGCAAGGCATCAGCCATTGCCGCATACATAGCCGAGGTAATCGAATTTTTACGCGCTACGCGGTTAATCGTTAACGTCATCACGCCGGCATCGACGTGGCTCAGGATGTCGGACGCGACAGGGGTAGTTGAGGGAGTAGTCATGCTGCATTATTCCTTGAAAAAAGTTGAACTAGCCTTGACGCTTAAAAGTGTAAAGACGCACTGACTGGTTCAGTGATAAAAAATTAAACCCGTTCAAAAATTCCCGCTGCGCCCTGCCCCATGCCTACGCACATAGTCAGCATGCCGTACTTGAGCTGGTTGCGCTGCAGTGCATGAATCAGCGTTGCAGCGCGCGCCGCACCGGTAGCGCCTAGCGGGTGGCCAAGTGCGATAGCGCCGCCCATGGGGTTGACCTTGCTCGGATTCAAACCCAAGGTATTCATGACCGCTAAGGATTGAGCTGCGAAGGCTTCGTTGAGCTCAAACCAATCGATATCGTCTTGGGCAATGCCGGCGTATCCAAGTGCCGCAGGAATCGCCTCAATCGGGCCAATGCCCATTAAATGCGGCGGCACACCGCGGGCGGCATAACTGACAAAACGCGCGAGTGGTTTTAAGCCAAACTTTTTAACCGCATTTTCGCTGGCTAAGATTAATGCGCCGGCACCGTCAGAGGTTTGCGAGCTATTGCCCGCCGTCACCGAGCCGCGTGCGGCAAACACGGTTTTGAGTTTTGCCAGCCCCTCGATTGAAGTGTCTGGGCGTGGACCTTCGTCTAGGCTCACAATGCGGCTTTTAGTAATCACCTCACCAGTGTCTAAATTGGCTGAGCGGTCGGTGACTTCAACTGGCGTGATCTCAGCTGCAAACGCACCGGCTTGCTGCGCGGCGATGGCTTTTTGATGCGAAGCCAGCGCAAACTGGTCTTGCGCATCACGCGAGACTTTCCATTGCTGGGCCACTTTTTCTGCCGTCAATCCCATGCCGTAAGCGATGCCAATATTTTCATCATTCACAAACATAGACGGCGACAGTGAAGGCGAGTTGCCAGACATAGGCACCATGCTCATGCTTTCAACGCCAGCGGCAATCATCACCTCGGCTTCGCCAACCCGAATGCGGTCAGCCGCCATTTGAATCGCTGACAAACCAGAGGCACAAAAACGGTTTACTGTGATGCCGCCCACGCTGGTTGGCAAACCGGCTAACACCGCACCGATGCGGGCAATGTTCAAGCCTTGCGGGCCTTCGGGAATGGCGCAGCCGCAGATGATGTCTTCGATTGCTTTGGGGTCTAAGCTTGGTACTTGCGCGAGTGCAGCTTGCAGCGCTTTGACCAGCAAGTCGTCAGGCCGCATATTGCGAAAAAAACCTCGGTGCGATCTACCTATCGGTGTGCGCGTGGCGGCGACGATATAGGCTTCTTGAATTTGTTTGGCCATGATTTATCCTTTTATTTCTTCGCTATTAGTTTTAAGCAGATTGATTTTTGCCAGGGCTATGCGCTGTCCAAGCCCAAATAAATTCGCAGTTAACTGGCGTGACGCCGGCTTGATCTGTGACGCTAACGGCGAGGCGCACTTCGCCCGAATTGCTGGCCTGCATGAAAGCGCGTTGCTCAGGCGTGAGACTGGCGGTGGCGCGCAAGTTGCCGCTGGCGGGTTGCAGAAAATTCAAACTCAGTGCTTTTAAGCGCAGCTGGCAATCGTCGCGCACGTTCATGCCAAGCAATGTGCTGGACGCCGTTTCAACCAGCAAATTAAGCGCTGCAGCAGGCAAGTGCTGGGCTAAATCAGATTGACCAGATTGCCCTGATTGCCGTTTCATACCGATCTCAACCGCGCTGCTACTGACCTGCAAAAAATTCAGACTGTCAGCGCCGTAATGCGTCAAAGCCCGACGCATCACCACGTTGCGAAACCAGCCACGCGCAAACGCCGGCACTTCGCAAAGCCTATCTAACTGGCGTGCCATGCGATTCGGTAAGGCCTGCATTAATTGCGCACCGGCTTGCCCGTGCTCATCATGCCCATGATGCGTGCTTGCGTTTTGGGGTTCTCTAGCAGCGCGCAAAAAGCCCAGCGCTCAAGTGTCATTACATATTCTTCGCTGACTAAGCTACCCGCATCGACATCGCCGCCGCAGACCACGCCGGCGATTAAGCTGGCAATGTGAAAGTCATGCGCGCTGATAAAACCACCATCACGCATATTCACCAGTTGGCCTTTGATAGTCGCCAAACCACTGCGACCAGCGACTGGAAATAAGCGTTTATGCGGCGCGCGGTAACCGGCGTCGAACATAGAGCGGGCTTGGTTAAGGGCGACAAACAAAAGCTCGTCTTTATTCGCCACGACAACATCGCTGTCCAACAAATAACCCAGCTTGCGGCTATCGAGTGCGCCGGTACCCACCTTGGCCATGGCCGCTGCGCTAAAGCCTTCGGTGAGAAACGGCAGCAAATCTTTAGCCGTAGAAGCCGCTGCATTTTCTGCTGCGCGGCGCGCAATATAAGTCAGGCCGCCAGCGCCTGGCACCAAGCCAACGCCGACTTCAACTAGGCCGATATAGCTTTCCATAGCAGCTACTCGCTTGGCCGAATAGACCGCAATTTCACAACCACCACCGAGTGCGAGACCGCGAATCGCACTGACGACTGGCACAGCCGCATAACGCAGTTTGAGCATGGTTTGCTGCAACTCTGCCTCGGCGCCATCAATCACTGCCACGCCGCCCATCACAAAGCCGGGCAACATGGCTTGCAGGTCGGCACCGACAGAGAACAAGTCGTGATTAGACCAAATCATCAAGCCTTTAAAACTTTTCTCAGCCAGTTCTACGCCGCGTGCCAAGCCTTCGGCGACGTCGGGGCTAATCGCATGCATTTTGGTTTTAATGCTGGCGATTAAGACATCTGAATTGTCACCGTCCAAGGTCCACAAACGAATCGCATCGTCTTCAAACTGCGTATTACCGGCTGTCTCAAAAGAAGCAGCTTGGCTGCCCAAAACATTTTCAGGAAAAAACTGGCGTGCATAAACTGGTAAATCACGTTTTGCGATAAAGGATTTTGAGGCCGCGCTCCAAGAGCCTTGCGGTGTATGCACGCCGCCGGCGTCGGCCACAGGGCCGTTGAAAACCCAGTCTGGCAATGGCGCGTTGCAGAGTGCTTTACCGGCGTCTATGTCTTCTTTTATCCAGTTAGCCACTTGCAACCAACCGGCTTCTTGCCACAACTCAAACGGGCCTTGCTTGGCACCAAAACCCCAGCGCATGGCAAAGTCTATGTCGCGTGCGGTCTCGGCAATGGCTTCTAAATGAATCGCGGCGTAATGAAACTGATCGCGAAAAATAGCCCACAGAAAACGCGGCTCTGCCCCTTCAGCATTGCGCAAAAGCTTTAAGCGTTCAGCCGCCGGTTTTTTAAGCATGCGGCCGACCACGTCGTTGGACTTGGCGCCGCCGACAACATATTCCATGCTCTCGGGATCAAGCCGCAAAATATCCCGGCCTTGTTTTTTATAAAAACCCGCACCCGTTTTTTGGCCCAGTTGTTTGGCCTCTAGTAAGCGTGCGAGCACTGGCGGTGTGCCGTAGGTGGGCGCAAAAGGGTCGACAAACGGGTCGGTATCTTTGCCTTCACCCAAGTTGTCTTGCAGTGTTTTAATCACATGCGCCATGGTGTCTAAACCGACCACATCAGCGGTGCGAAAAGTCCCTGAGCTGGCGCGGCCTAGTTTTTTACCGGTCAAGTCATCGACCACGTCATAAGTCAAACCAAACGCCTCGGCCTCATGCATAGTCGCCAATATGCCGGCAATGCCGATGCGGTTGGCGATGAAGTTAGGCGTGTCGTTAGCGCGTATCACGCCCTTGCCCAGAGTGCTGGTGACAAAAGTTTCAAGGTCGTCTAAAACCTTGGGCTCAGTCGTCGGTGTGTTGATCAATTCAACCAGCGCCATATAGCGCGGTGGGTTGAAAAAATGAATACCACAAAAACGTGGTTTGACCGATTGAGGCAATGCGCTGCTGAGCGCAGTAATGCTCAAGCCCGAGGTGTTGCTCGCGACGATTGCGCCTTCTCTTATAAAGGGGGCAATTTTTTCATACAGCGCGGTTTTCCAATCCATGCGTTCGGCAATGGCTTCGATCACCAGATCACAGTCGCGCAGCCAATCGAGATTTTCTTCGTAGTTTGCCGGCACTATTAATGCAGCGTCTTCGACCACGCCTAGCGGCGCGGGCTTGAGCTTTTTCAAGCCTTCTATAGCCTTGAGAACGATGGCGTTTTTTGGGCCTTCTTTGGCCGGCAGGTCGAACAATAAAACCGGGACCTTGAGGTTGACCAGATGGGCTGCGATTTGTGCGCCCATCACACCAGCGCCTAGGACGGCGACTTTTTTAACCTGAAAACGGTCTTGGCTTGACATGGGTAAAAGCTTTCTTGCGAAAAAAGTTTAAGAAGTTTTGGCACCGGCCTGTCGGTTCTGCAAAGAACAAAACAGGCCAGGCTAAATTAGCCGTTGCCGGCCGTCATAGCGCCTAGCTTGGCGCGTGTTGACGCCTTTCAGGCGAGTGCAGCTTCGGTATCCATCAGCGCGCTGCTGCCGCTGCGTGCGGTGCGCATCAGCATGGCGGTTTCTGGAAACAATTTGGCAAAGTAAAAGCGACCGGTTTGCAGTTTGGCGGTGTAGAAGGGATCGGTGTTGCCGTTGGCGATTTCGCGCAGTGCGACTTGCGCCATACGGGCCCAGAAATAAGCAAACATCAGGTGACCGGCGACGCGCAAATAGTCCACCGCAGCAGAGCCAACTTCGTCTGGGTTTTGCATTCCTTTAAAACCAATTTCGGTGGTGAATTTACTCATCTGCTCGGCCAGAATGGCGAGCGGATTAATAAACTCCGCCATCTTTTCATTCACGCCTTCTTCGGCAATCAAGGCGGCAATTAATTTGCCGAATTTTTTCAGCGTTGCGCCGTTGTTGCCGAGTATTTTGCGTCCGAGTAAATCCAGTGATTGAATCGTGTTCGTGCCTTCGTAAATCATGTTGATGCGGTTGTCGCGTGCAAACTGCTCCATGCCCCATTCCTTGATGTAGCCGTGGCCACCGAACACCTGCAAGCAGGCGTTGGTAGAAATATGGCCGTTGTCGGTCAAAAAGGCTTTCACGATAGGGGTTAACAAAGCGACGATTTCGCCCGCGTCTTTGCGGGTTTTTTCGTCCGGGTGGTAGAGCTCGCGATCTAACAACAAAGTGCAGTAAATCGACATGGCGCGGCCGCCTTCGGCATAGGCTTTGGCGGTCAGCAGCATCTTGCGCACATCGGCGTGAACAATAATCGGATCGGCCGGTTTGTCCTTGGCCTTGGTGCCGGTCAAAGAGCGCATTTGCGTGCGGTCTTTGGCGTAAGCCAGCGCATTTTGAAACGCCACTTCAGTCAAACCCAACGACTGATTACCGACACCCAAACGCGCGGCATTCATCATCACAAACATAGCTGCCAAGCCCTTGTTGGGCGCGCCCACCATGGAGCCGACAGCCTCGTCCAACACCATCTGGCAAGTGGCGTTGCCGTGTATGCCCATTTTGTGTTCTAGGCCGCCACAGTAAATACCGTTGCGCGAACCCATTGCGCCGTCTTCGCTGACATTGAACTTTGGCACCACAAACAAGCTAATACCTTTGCTGCCCTTGGGCGCATCCGGCAGGCGGGCTAGCACTAGGTGAACGATATTGGCGGCTAAGTCATGCTCGCCAGCGCTAATGAAAATCTTGTTACCGGTGAGCTTGTAGCTGCCGTCAGCTTGGGGTTCTGCACGCGTGCGCAGCATGCCTAAGTCGGTGCCGCAATGCGATTCGGTCAAGCACATGGTGCCGGTCCACTCGCCGCTGGTGAGTTTGGGCAGATAGAGTTTTTTCTGTGCATCGGTGCCGTGCGCATAAAGTGACTCATACGCGCCGTGCGATAAGCCGGGATACATAGTCCAAGCTTGATTCGCCGAATTAAGCATTTCATACAAGCACTGATTGACCACAAAAGGCAGGCCTTGGCCGCCATAAGCCGGATCGCAACTTAGCGCTGCCCAGCCGCCTTCAACAAACTGTGCATAAGCTTGCTTAAAGCCTTTTGGCGGTGTGACTTCGTGGGTTTTTATATCCAAGGTGCAGCCTTCGGTGTCGCCGCTGACGTTCAGCGGCAAGGCCACTTCGACCGCGAACTTGCCCGCCTCTTCTAGGACTGCATTAATGGTTTCTGCATCGACGTCTTCGTACTTGGGTATGGCTTTGAATTCATCGGTAACAGAGAAAACTTCATGCATCAAAAATTGCATGTCACGCAGAGGTGGGTTGTAGACGGGCATGGTTTATTCCTTAGAGACTTTGCGGGGCTTGGTGGAGGGAGTCGAACTTGAAAATAGAGTGACGTTGGGTCGGGTGGTGTCGGTGTCGGCTATGCCAAAGCGTTCAAGAATGTGCTTAAAGCCAGTGTGGGCGCGTTGGGTAGATTCTGGGGATTGCAGAAAACGTGCTTCGTAATGCAGGGCCAAAATCAAGCCGTGAATTTCAAATGCCATTTGTTGCTCATCGGCCTCGGGCTGCAAGTGACCGGCTTGTTTGGCCTGCACCACAGCGCGGTGCATGGCCGCTAACCAGATCTTGACTGAGTCAGCCAAGGCGTCGCGTACCGGGCCGGGAATGTCGTCGAACTCGACGGCGCCGCTGATGTAAAGGCAACCCGAATCAATCTCGACCGAGGTACGGCTCATCCAGTTTTCAAACAAGGCGCGTAAGCGCGGCAGACCGCGCTCTTGGGTCATGGCGGCGGCAAAAACCTCTTGCTCAAAGCGAGCATGGTATTCACGAATGACGGAAATTTGCAGCTCCTCGCGGGAGCCAAAATGCGAAAAAACGCCAGATTTACTCATGCGCATGACCTCGGCCAACACACCTATGCTCAGGCCTTGCAAACCAAGTTGCGTGGCCAGCCCAAGCGCTGCGTCAATAATGGCGGCCTTGGTTTGCTGGCCTTTGTGGCCTGGCAATGCAACCTGCTCAGCCGCACGGCTGTTACTGCGCTGCGCGCTGCGCGCGGGTTTACTGGGTAATGGGGGGAAGGCGGACATACGGAAAAACCAAACGAATCAAGTTAATCAATTAAAAAAGAACGATCGTTCTATTTTGCATTAAATCGACGCAGAACAAAAGCCCCAACAAAATAAAACATTACACGATGTCTGTCTGCGTGTGTCATTTAGTCACAAATGCGTGCCTACCCAGTCTGGGTTAACCCTCGGAAGTATTTAGTTTTAAAGCCGTTATGTTGCGTCGCTGTGACGCAGTTAGCGGCCTACGCAGCAGTGGCGTAGTCAGAATTTTTTTGTGCGCTGCCAGCACTTTCGTCAAGCGCTAAGACCTCACCGACAAGCCCTCAGACTGGCTTGTGCGCGGCTATCAAGTCAGCTAATTCCAAAGGATCAAAGGGCTTAGTTAAGTGCAGATCAAAACCAGCAGCCAACGCTTTTTGCCGGTCTCCTTCTTGGCCCCAGCCTGTCGCCGCAACCAATAGCGGGCGCAAACCCCAGGGCTGAGCACGAATGTGTTGCGCTAATTCATAGCCGTTTAGGCCTGGCATACCAATGTCTAGCACCAGCACATCGGGCTTGACTTGGGCAGCCAACTCGGCAGCGCTCAGACCGTCGTTAGCGGTGTGGACAACATGACCATCCATGCGCAGCAACTCTGCCAACACGTCAACCGCATCGTGGTTGTCGTCGGCCAAGAGTATTGTCTTAATAGCTGACACGGCAGAAATTAGCGGCGCGGCGGCGGCGGCGGATTTATCGCCCAACGTCAAATTGGTTTCCAAGTTAGACACCAAATCATTGGCCAACTTTGGAATACGCACCACAAAACGGCTGCCATGACCTGGCCCAACACTGGCCGCAGAGACGGCGCCACCGTGCAACTCGACCAAGCCCTTAGCCAGCGCCAAGCCAATGCCTAAGCCGCCCTCAGAGCGATCAAGCGCTGACTGCTCTTGCGAAAACATATTAAAAATAGTCTTGATCGCATCGGTACTCAAGCCAATGCCGCTGTCTGTGACGCTAAAAACAAAAGAGTCGGCATCGGTTTGAACATCGAGCACAATCTGGCCGCCAACGTCGGTGTATTTGGTGGCGTTGTTCAAAAGGTTGGCCAAAACTTGCGTCAGACGCACCGGGTCGGCCATCAGTTCAGCCTCTGGCTCGGCAATGTTGGCACTAAGAACATGCTGCTTGCTCAGAGCCAGTGGCCTAGCGGTCTCCATGGCGGTCTCGACGATGGCGGCAAGTCGCACACGTTCGAGTTTGAGAGTCATGCGGCCGCGGGTGATGCGCGAGACGTCAATCAGGTCATCGACCAGCCGCGCCATATGCCCGACCTGCCGACTGACCACTTCTAGCGCCAGCTTGCGTGAGGCCACGCTGCTAGCTTGAGTTGCCAGCAGCAATACCGCACTGCGAATAGGCGCGAGTGGGTTGCGCAACTCATGCGCCAAAGTAGCCAGAAATTCGTCTTTTTGTTTATCCGCATCGCGTAGCGCTTGGGCGATTTGGCGTGATCCCTCAATGTCACTAGAAGTGCCAAACCAGTTCAGCACACAACCATTTGCATCGAGCTGCGGCACAGCGCGGGCCAAAAACCAGCGGTAGCTGCCGTCATGGCGGCGCAGGCGGTATTCGGACTGCCAAGCTTTGGCATCGAGCTTTCCGGCCTCCCAAGCAGCACGCATTGACGCTCTGTCTTCGGGGTGTGCGAACTCAAGCCAGCCATTTCCCAGTGCCGCCTCAACCTGCTGGCCGGTATGAGCCGACCACTGATAATTGCAGCGCAGCAGCAAACCGTCAGCACCCGCGACCCAAGCAATCGCTGGAATACTGTCAGAAAAAGCCAGTAAAGCTTGTTGCGCGCGGTGTTGTTCGGTGACCTCGTGGCCTTGCACGAAGATGCCATTGACCAGTCCGTCGGCACCTAGCAGCGGCTGAAAAACAAAGTCTAAGTAGACCTCGACCTGCGGGCTATCGGGCTTGCGACTAATCATGGTGCGCATAGATCGGCCCACAAAGGGTTGACCATCCGCCAGAACATCATCGAGCAATTTAAAAAAGCCTTGCCCCACCATCTCAGGTAAGGCTTGAGCGCTTGGCTTACCGATTAAATCGCGAAAACCCATGAGCTGTATGAAGGCTTGATTAGCAGTTTCAAACACATGCTCAGGACCGCGCAAAACGGCGACAAAACCGGGTGACTGGCTAAACAGCGTTTGCAGGCGCTGGCGTTCAGCTTCTGAGTGACGCTCTGCCAACACCATTGCTGTGGTCTCGGTGCAGACACAATAAACGCCGGCAACAGCGCCGCTCTCGGTGCGTGCAGGCGAGTATGAAAAAGTAAACCAAGTGTCTTCTTCATGGCTGCTACGCTGCATGCGCAGCTGCATATTTTTAACAAAGAAAGACTCACCAGCAAGTGCGCGCTGCAACAAGGGATAAAGACCGTCTATTAACTCATGCCAGACGTCCGCAAAAGGCTGGCCTAGGCCTGCCGGATGCTTGGAGCCCATGATTTCAGAGTAGGCATCGTTGTACAGCATGGACTGCGCAGGACCCCAAGTTAAAAACATGGGGAAGGCAGAACCAAGCATGAGGTTAATCACAGAGCGCAAGGACTGCGGCCAGTCAGCGGGCTGGCCTAAAGGCGACATCGACCAATCCTTCTCTTTGATCTGGCGAGCCATGCGAGAGTCGCCAGTAAGAAAGGAAAGATTGGGGGTGGCGCTCATCAATCGAGTGTAGCGCCACCTTAATAGATGGCGCGAGGAAAGCCGACTAAAAATTAAACGAAAGAATTAATAAGTAAACTTATTAACTAGAGTCAAAAAAATTTATAGTTTGAACGGCACCACCAGCTGACGCTGCTCGCCCAAGCCTTCAATACCCAGCGTGACAACGTCGCCTTTTTTAAGATAACTAGGCGGTTTCATACCCATGCCTACGCCGGGAGGCGTGCCAGTGGTGATCACATCACCTGGCATCAAAGTCATGAACTGGCTCACGTAACTGATGATTTTGGCGACGCTAAAAATCATAGTTTTGGTGTTACCCGTTTGCATACGCTGGCCATTGACGTCCAGCCACATATCTAACTTTTGCGGGTTCTCGATTTCATCACGGGTCACCAGCCAAGGACCGATGGGGCCAAAGGTATCGCAACCCTTGCCCTTGTCCCATGTGCCGCCGCGCTCGATCTGAAACTCGCGTTCACTCAAGTCGTTGATGGTGCAGTAACCGGCCACATAGTTGAGCGCATCTTTTTGCGAGACGTGACGCGCGACCGCGCCAATAACGACGCCGAGCTCGACTTCCCAATCGGTTTTAACCGAACCCTTAGGGATCATCACATCATCATTCGGGCCTTGCATTGAGCTATTGGCTTTCATGAAAACAATCGGCTCTTTGGGAATTGGCATGCCAGCCTCAGCGGCGTGGTCCGCATAATTCAAACCAATGGCGATGAACTTGGGCGTACCGGGAATTGGGCAACCTAAACGCGGCTTGCCTTTAACCAAGGGCAACTTATCGGTTTTGATTTTGCGCAGCTTAGTCAGTGCGGCATCGCAGAGTTGATAAGGGATGAAGTCTTCGATGACATCGCTGAGATCACGCAGCTTGCCATCCGCATCAATAAGGCCGGGTTTTTCTTTGCCGGGTTTGCCATAGCGAACCAATTTCATGAGATTTCCTTTTTTACTATCAGGTAAGAGATGACTGAGATTGACCAATCATCATACGTTTAAATGCTAATGCCGCCGTCTATGTTATAGGCTTGACCGGTTACGAAAGCCGACTCGTCGCTAGCGAGAAACACCACCAAGGGCGCGATCTCGTGGGCTTGCGCCAAGCGTCCTAGCGGCTGGCGCGCGATAAAAATTTTACGTGCTTCTACCGGGTCAGCAAAAGCGTCAATGCGCTGCTGCAGTGAAGGCGTATCCACCGTGCCTGGGCACACCGCGTTGCAGCGCACGCCTTGGCTGGCGTAATCGGCAGCAACGCTTTTACTCAGACCAATCACGGCTGCCTTGGTTGTGCCGTAGACAAAGCGATTCGGCAGTCCCTTGATGCTGCTGCACACGCTGGCCATGTTGATAATACTGCCGCTTTTTTGTGCCAGCATGCCTGGCAACACCGCTTGCAACATCCAAAACTGGGCCCGCACATTAAGCGCAAAAGCAAAATCCAATTCGTCGTCAACGGCTTCAAGCGCGGTGCCGCCGTGTACGACACCGGCGCAGTTAAACAAGACGTCAATCACTGGCAAGCCGGCGACTAAGCTTTGTATAGCAGCCTTGTCCAGCACGTCTAATTTAAGCGCCGTGATGTTGGCCACACCGGCATAAGTCTTGAGCAACTCTGCATTGATATCAGTAGCCCAAACCTGCGCGCCTTCTGCCGCCATGGCCAGCGCGCTGGCGCGGCCTATACCTTGACCGGCGGCGGTCACGAGTACGCATTTGCCTTGGAGTCTCATAGCAGTCCCATCTTGATAAAAAAATTAGCAAAACAAATTAGCGAGCGTGTTGGGCGTAAAAAAATCTCGCCAAGCGAAGTCGGAAAGTATTTACAGGGTTTAGCCCGATGCCTTGTGCTTAGCTTTCATGGGATTATTAATTGGCCTGACCAATTGTCACATTCTGGCTTACCCTTAATCGTCATCAAAGCCACTCGCGCTAACCGATAACTTCAGCTTACATGCCTATCAACACCGTTACGCCGCAGCGCCTTTACCGCCAAATTGCAGACCAACTTCGCCGCTTAATCAGCGCCGGCGAGTGGGCGTTAGGCGAGCGTTTGCCGGCCGAGCGCGACTTGGCGCGCCAGCTTGGTGTGAGTCGGCCATCGGTGCGCGAAGCGCTGATTGCTTTAGAGGTTGAAGCTTGGGTTGAAGTGCGTGTCGGCTCTGGCGTTTATGTATTAGCGCGTTCCGCCAAAACCATTGAGTTGAAAATCGCCGCTGAGGAATGGGGCCCGTTAGAGCTCATACGCGCACGCCGCATGCTTGAAGGCGAGACCGCCGCGATGGCCGCAACTTGCGCCAGCCCCAAACAACTCGCCGCCATGCGCAAGGCCATCAAAAGCATGCAGGCCGATAGCCAGCGCGGCTTAGCGCCATTAGACGGTGACAGGGCTTTTCACAGCGCCATCACTTCTGCCTGCGGCAATGCAGTGCTGCAAGACACGATTGAACGCTTTTGGGATTCACGCCATAGCCCACTGTTTGAACGACTCGGTCAGCATTTTGAAACCCAAGACGCCTGGCAATCAGCGATTGAGGAACACCAAGCAATTTTGGACGCGATTGCGCGCCAAGACGCCAGCGCTGCAAGGCTGGCCATGCAAGCTCACATGGACAAATCACACGCCCGCTTTAGTGCCAGTTGGCGCGGTTCAAAAGCGCGCAGCAAACGCGGCAATATTTAAGTTAATTTCAACTCAAGGAAATTCAATGACTAGTTTCATACGTTTGCATGCCGACGACGATGTGGTGATTGCAAGAGCTCAATTACTCAGCGGCGCAAAAGTTGAAAACACAACCGTCAAGGGTTTGATTCCAGCGGGCCACAAAGTCGCTACGCGAGCGCTCAAAGCTGGCGACGCAGTGCGGCGCTACAACCAAATCATAGGTTTTGCCAGCCGCGCCATTACGCCGGGTGAGCATGTGCACACGCAAAATTTAGACATGGGCCCGGACAAAGGTGACTTCGCCAGAGACTATGCAATTGGCGCAGATGTCAAACCCGCAGCCAAGCGCCAACACGCCAGTTTTATGGGCATTAAACGCGAGGACGGCCGGGTTGCCACGCGCAACTACATTGGTATTTTGTCCAGTGTGAATTGCTCAGCCACTGCTGTGCACGCGATTGCAGAGCACTTTTCAAAACGCAGCAATCCGGCTGCGCTGAAAGACTTCCCCAACGTCGACGGCGTGATTGCGCTAACCCACGGCACGGGCTGCGGCATGGACTCGGAAGGCTTGGGTTTGCAACTATTGCAACGCACACTGACTGGCTACGCCACGCATGTGAATTTTGCCGCGGTGTTGGTAGTTGGCTTAGGTTGCGAGTCCAATCAGATCAGCGCTTGGCTGGCGCGCGGCAGTTTGCGTGAAGGAGAAACGCTGCGCGTTTTCAATATTCAAGACAGCGGCGGCACTGCCAAGGCTGTGGCCAAGGGCATAGCGATGGTCGAGCAAATGTTGGTGCCAGCCAACGCCGTTAAGCGCCAAGCTTGCGACGCTTCCCACATCACCGTGGGCTTGCAATGCGGCGGCTCGGACGGCTACTCAGGCATTAGCGCCAACCCGGCATTAGGTGCGGCGGTGGACTTGTTAGTAGCCCATGGCGGCACGGCGATTTTAAGCGAGACGCCAGAAATTTATGGTGCTGAACACTTGCTCACGCGGCGCGCAGTGAAACCTGAAATTGCAGAAAAATTAATTGCCCGCATCAAATGGTGGGAACACTACACCGCGATTAACGGCGGCGAAATGAACAACAACCCATCCCCCGGAAACAAGGCCGGCGGGCTGACCACAATTTTAGAAAAGTCATTAGGTGCAGTCGCTAAAGGCGGCACCAGCAACTTAGAAGCGGTGTATGAATATGCAGAAAATGTCGCCGCCCACGGTTTTGTTTATATGGACACACCGGGCTACGACCCAGTCAGCGCAACCGGCCAAGTCGCCGGCGGTGCGAACTTAATTTGCTTTACGACAGGACGCGGCTCTGCCTACGGCTGCGCACCGTCGCCTAGCATTAAGTTGGCGACTAACTCAGCGCTATGGCAGCGCCAAGAAGATGACATGGACATCAACTGCGGCGAAATCATTGACGGCGGCGTAACCGTGCAGCAAATGGGTCAACGCATTTTTGAACAAATACTGGCCACCGCATCGGGCTCAGCCAGCAAGAGCGAACAACACGGCTACGGCCAAAACGAATTCGTGCCTTGGCAAGTCGGCGCAGTGATGTAAATTTAAGAAAGAAAAAATCGATGCAAAAACTCATTCAAGCCGATTACCTTCGCCAGCAACTTAGCGCCGTTCTTATCGCGGCCTCTAGCAGTTCTCAAGAAGCTGAAACCGTAGCTAACAATTTAGTCATGGCCAATTTGAGCGGCCACGACTCGCACGGTGTGGGCATGTTGCCGCGCTATATAGACGCAGTGCTTGAAGGCGGTTTGACGCCTAACGCGACGCTTAAGACGCTACTAGACACCGGCTCATTACTCACGCTAAACGCACAGCACGGCTATGGCCAAGTCATGGGCGAGCAAGCTATGCAGCTGGGCATTGAACGAGCCAAAGTACACGGCAGTTGCATCATGACGCTAGCGGACTCACACCACCTGGGGCGGATTGGGCATTTCGCTGAAATGGCAGTAGCCCAAGGATTGGTGTCGATTCATTTTGTCAACGTCATCTCACGTCCAGTGGTAGCGCCGTGGGGCGGCACGGATGGCCGCTTTGGCACCAACCCTTGCTGTATTGGCATTCCACTTAATCGCCAAGGACAGTCGAATGCAGCGCATCAAAATCATTTCATTTTGGACTTTGCTACCAGTAAAGTAGCGCAAGGAAAAATGCGCGTTGCCCACAACCAAGGCAAAACGGTTGCGCCCGGGTTGCTGATAGACGAGCGCGGACTGCCCACAACCAATCCCGGCGTAGTGGTCGTGCCGCAAAGCACAGGCGAAGAAGGCGCGCCCGGTATTTTTGGCGCGCTAATGCCTTTTGGTGAGCACAAGGGTTACGGCTTGGCAGTTGCCTGCGAGTTGCTAGGCGGCGCGCTCACCGGCGGCGGAACCTGGCATAAAACTATGGATGCAGCCGGCGCAAAAGTGCGCGCTGTGACAAACAGCATGCTGACGATTTTGATAGACCCGGCAAAATTAGGCACCCAAGCAGCGCTAGAGAACGACTCCGTAGCTTTCATAGATTGGCTGCGTAAGAGCCCAGCGGCTCAGGGTTTTGATGCCGTACAAATCGCTGGTGAGCCGGAACGCAAAGCCAGGCTTAAGCGCGCACAAGACGGGATTGAAATCGATGCCCAAACTTGGGACGAAATTGTCCACGCAGCGAAAAAGTTTGGTGTCACTTTATAAGTTCACACAAGCGAAAGGCTTACAACTCTTAGACTTAATAAGGTTTTTACGCACCGCTTACCAGCATTGATTTTGATGCCAAGCGATGAGTCGTCATGCACGCGTAGACCGGCAGCTTGACGGCTGCCGCACTGGCCTGCGCCTTAATACCAGCAGCGGCAAAATTATTCAAAAAATAGCGCTTGGCCCAAATATCGCTAGCGAACGAAAAACCCTTCGCCACTTTCTCTGCCAGCCTTCGCGAAACGCTAAGGCTTACAAAGGCTTAATTAGTTCGCCAAGAATAAACAATGCTGGCCTCCTACCGGATACTCATGACATGGAAAAAATTCTTCACAATACCGAGACAAAAAATAACCCCCGCTCAGGCCCGCTGTCGGGCTTAAAAGTACTCGAACTCGGGCAACTTATCGCCGGGCCATTTGCCGGTAAAACTCTGGCCGATTTCGGTGCTGATGTGGTGAAAATTGAGCAACCCGGCACCGGCGATCCATTGCGTCAATGGCGCTTGCTAAAAGACGGAACTTCAGTCTGGTGGCAAGTTCAGTCACGCAACAAAAGGTCGCTGGCCTTAGACCTGCGCAGTGGAGAAGGACAAGACATAGTGCGTAAATTAGTCGCCGAAACCGACGTGATGATAGAAAACTTTCGTCCTGGCGCAATGGAAGGCTGGGGGCTTGGACCTGAGCAACTGCAGACCATTAATCCCAAATTAATCATGCTGCGCATCAGCGGTTACGGACAAACTGGGCCTTATAAAGACCGACCTGGTTTTGGCGTAGTTGCTGAAGCCATGGGCGGCATGCGGCATTTGTCTGGCGAGCCTGGACGTACGCCGGTACGGGTGGGAATTAGTCTGGGCGATACCTTGGCGGCCTTGCACGGCGTGATTGGCATTCTTCTGGCTTTGCAGCATCGCAACGCGACTGGCTTAGGCCAAGTCATTGATGTGGCCCTTTATGAAGCCGTGTTCAATTGCATGGAAAGCTTGTTGCCCGAGTACAGCGCGTTTGCTGCCGTGCGCGGGCCAGCCGGGTCCGCACTGCCGGGCATAGCGCCATCGAATGCCTACCTCTGCAAAGATGGAAGTTACGCCTTAATCGCCGGCAATGGCGACAGTATTTTTAAGCGCCTTATGCAACTCATAGGCAGAGACGATTTAGCCCAAGATGCAGCACTGGCCAATAACACCGGCCGGGTCGCTAGAGTAGAAGAGCTTGACCGCGTGATTGGTGAGTGGACGGCGCAACTTAGCGTAGAAGATGTGTTGACGGCCCTGGATGCGGCATCGGTTCCAGCCGGACGTATTTACACCGTCGCAGACATTGCCAACGACCCCCACTACGCGGCCCGCGGCATGTTGGATACGGTTGAGATGCACGACGGCACGCAATTGAGTGTTCCCGGCATAGTGCCAAAGCTCTCGCTCACGCCTGGCTCTCGCGTCAGAAACGCACCCGATCTGGGACAAGACAGCCAAGCGGTGCTCAAAGAAATCGGTTTAACAGATACGCAAATTAGCCAACTAATTGCGCGCGGGATTGTGGCGGGAGTTTGATACGCAGACCACAGCAGCGCACATTTTTTGCACTCTAGCCTGAGTCCATATTTACCCACCCGATTAGGCGTAAATTTGAATGATTGATCACCTCGACCACTTAGTACTGACCACCGCCCGAGAAGCCGCCTGCATAGATTTCTACACCCGCGTTTTAGGTATGCAACTTGAGTCATTCATCGGCGGTACTCCACCGGTCGAACGCAAAGCGTTTAAATTTGGCGCGCAAAAAATCAACCTGCATATTCAAGGCGCAGAGTTTGAACCCAAGGCCTATTTGCCGGTGCCGGGCTCACTCGACTTGTGCTTTATCACCCGTATTTCGTTGGCGGCCGTTATCGCAAATTTGCAGGCGGCGAACTGGCCGATTATTGAAGGGCCAGTATTGAGAACCGGCGCGACGGGAAAAATTCACTCTGTCTATCTGCGCGACCCTGACCTGAACTTGATTGAGCTGTCGGTTCAGGCTTGAGAAAAATAAGCTGTGTTGCACTAAAGCAAAAAAGACTTCGCGCAAAAAATTATTCAACCAAGCATAGTAAAGTATTACAAATATTGGATAACTGCACTGAGGTTTAAAGAATGATTTTTCTAAACTACTGGGTACTGGCTTGCTGCGTTACGGCAACTGTTTACCCACTCGCAGCGCAGTCAAACCAATCAGCGCCAACATCATCAGAAGTGCCAAGCACCGCTGCATCCAACACACAGTTAACTCAGTCAGTAGATGACTTAGTAGAGGCCGCTAGAGCCGCTTCCCGCGCAGATCAGAACTACGCATCAACGGCACTGTTTGCCCAAGCCATCAATCAAGCCCCGGAGCGTAGGCGTGAGTGGCTGCCAGAATATGCCGACCAGTTGCTTTATTCGAACCAATCAACCCAAGCCATACCGCTGTATCAAGAAGTGCTGGACGCGCCCCGCTCGCAAGACGAGAAGCGGCGCAGCCTCAATGGTCTAGGCAACGCTTACCTGTGGACAGACCGGCCAAGTCAGGCCAGAGAATTTTTCGAAGCCTTGTTGCGAGAAGATCCTAACAACCAAGAGGTACAGCGCAGCTTGGGGCGCGCCCTGAGCTGGAGTGGTCGCCAGCGCGAAGCCATTACCCATCTGCAGCAGTATTTGCGCGACCACCCCGAGGACCAAGAAGCCCGCGTACAGCTAGCCCAGTCGCAGGCATGGATGGGACGCCAAGACTTTGCGGTCAAGACACTGGAAGACATTAGCGCAGACCGCGCAGGCGCTCGCAAACTGCACGCCGAACTGGAACGAGCCATTGCGCCGCGCACAGTAGTCGATGCGCGGCAGTCTAGCCAATCAGATCAAGTCAATATTCGCAGCCTGCGGCTAGGTCATTGGCTGAATTTCTCTAATGCACGAGGTGCAGTCGGCTTGCAGCTAGAGCAAACCGAATACGAGCGCGAAGACCACAGCGATTCGATACAAGTAAGCCGACCTATGCTGAGTGGACGCTACCGCTTGAGCGACGGATTCGAGATCAATACAGAAATCGGCCGCGAGCGCATTAGCCCGCGCGGCAGTGCGGTGCAGGAAGCCAACGTATATTCAAGCTGGCTGACTTGGTGGCCCAACGATATAGTGCGTTTTGATTTGAGCAGCAGCCGCAGTAGCTTTGACAACTTACAGTCGCTACGCCTAGGAGTCACCGCCAACCAAAATGCGCTGTCAATCGACTTCACGCCCAGTGAACGGCAGCGCTACAACGCCAAGATAGAAAGTGCAAACTACAGCGACGGCAACGCCAGACTGGGTAATCAGTTGCAAGCCGAGTACCGATTTTTCTCTCGCCCTGAGGTCTGGGTTGGCGTTAAACACACACGCTTTGCGTTCGACCAACAAACCAATAACGGTTACTTTAACCCGCTGAGCTTTCATGCAACGCAGCTCACACTGCGTAGTAATTGGCACCCCGACGGACCGGACGGTCGCTGGGACTTGGCCAGTAATTTGGCTATTGGGAGCGAACATGTACAGCCCGATGGCAACAAACCGACCTCGGACTTAAGCCTGCGCGCAGCTTACAAACTGGACGCAGAAACACGGTTAGAACTGCGCTTGCAACGCTTTAGCTCGCGCACACAAACCCTAGGTTTCTCACGTAGAGCCTTAGAACTGACGCTTGCGCGGACCTGGTGATGACGGCGTTAGTTGACCAAGAGCCACTACTCATCATAGGTTTAGCGAGCAACGTCGTAGCCGACGTGATTGCTCCTTTAATCGCAGCAGGTTACCAAATCAAGCTGGGAAACGTGTCAGACCTGCAACGGTGTCGCTGGCAGTTGGTGTTGAGCGCGCCTCACGTACCGGGACTGGGCAGCTTGGAATTACTGGCTGCCCTGCGTGAAGGACATAACCCGCCGCCCGAGTTGCTGCTAATTGGTCCAGCGCAGTCACTACCTAAAAACAAAGCCAATCAATCTGGCACGCAATGTCTGGCGTGGCCGTTCGAGCCGCAGCAACTCGTGGCTCGTGTGCGGCGCATGCTGCGTGATGAGTTGACAACAGCGCGGTCAACAACGCTGCCTGATCAACGCACGCTGGCCAGTATTCCCATTGCCGACGAAGAGCGCTTTCTGAAAACCCTTGGCAAAGAACGCGATTGTTTACGCGCTGCTCGCTCGCCTAGCGAGAGTTTTGTGGTGGCGTTACGCCTAGACGAGCTGGATCAGTATCGCCACCGGCTGGGCGCACAAGCCGAAGAGAGCTTGTGGCGCCAGGTCGCAGAGCTAGCCGGCTTAGACGCGCTTGCCAACGAAAAACTGGGACGGGGTGTAGCGGGGGACTTGCTCTTATTGCTGCCCGCAACGTCGCGCCAAAAAGCGGAGAAAAGGCTGCAAGCGCTGAGCCGCCGTATGGCCAATCATCACTTTGAATTGGGCGCACAAACATCACGCTTCTCCTCGGCGATAGGCTTTAGCGGGCTGCGCCGCAGCCGTAGCGCCAGCGATACGCTGAACGAGGCACGTGAAGCGGCCAAACAGTCGGCGAGGCACCTTGACCTACAGCCAATATTCTGGAGGCGGCCTAAAGCCAAACAAATGCGTCTAGCCGGGCCGCTACAACTTTGGTGGTCGCGCGTTTGCAGCGCGAATGCGCTGATCTTTCAATACCTCATCACCATGCTGGTCGGTCTGGTGCTGCCTTTCTTGATCTACTGGAGTTTGGGCAGCCATGGCTACGACATCAGTGGCGGTGTGTATATTTTTGTCGTCATCACGCTGGCACTGACCGCCGCGTCCATCTGGGTCGAAGGCTGGCTAGCGCTCAAACGCATAGACCCTCCTGCAGAGCCGGCTTCGCCCTACCCGCCAGCCTCGGCCATCATCGCCGCCTATCTGCCCAATGAAGCCTCCATCATCGAGGACACAGTGATGGCTTTTTTACGGGTGCAATACCCTTCGCCACTGCAAATTATCCTTGCCTACAACACACCCCATGACATGCGGGACGTCGAGGAAAGATTACGGGAAATTGCACGTCTGAATCCACGCTTTGTGCCAATACGCGTGCATACAAGTACATCTAAAGCGCAAAACGTCAATGCCGCACTGTCTTACGTCAGCGGCACATTCACCGCCATTTTCGATGCAGACCACCAGCCCGATCCAGATAGTTTTCGCCGCGCCTGGCGCTGGATTTCTCACGGTGCCGACGTAGTGCAAGGGCACTGCGTCATCCGCAACGGCGCGGCTTCTTGGGTGGCCAAAATGGTGGCGATTGAGTTTGAACAAATCTATGCGGTGAGCCATCCAGGGCGGTCGCGCATGCACGGATTTGGCATCTTCGGCGGCAGCAACGGTTACTGGCGTACCGCCTTGTTGCGCGAGATGCGCATGCACGGCTTCATGCTGACGGAGGATATTGATTCGTCCATGCGCGCCTTGGTGGCCGGTCAACGCATAGTCTCGGACCCCTACTTGTTATCGCGTGAGCTAGCGCCCGAGCGTTTGTCAGCACTCACTAAGCAGCGGCTAAGGTGGGCGCAAGGATGGTTGCAGATATCCATGAAATGGCTGCTGCCGGCGCTTCGCTCGCGCCATCTCACCGTGCGCCAAAAGCTAGGTGTGTTTCAGTTGTTGGGCTGGCGCGAAATCTATCCTTGGGTCTCTTTGCAAATCCTGCCACTTATCGCTTGGTGGGCAGTAGAGGCCGGCTCGCTGTTAGATATTGAATGGCAGGTGCCGCTCTTTGTTGTGACATCGCTGTTCACACTGGGAACCGGACCAGGACAGATTATCTTTATCTACATACTCGCCGATCGACAGTTAAAAAGAAATGCAACTTGGTTCTGGTTTTATCTAGTCACATCAACTTTTTTTTACGCCGGTCTGAAAAACGCTTGGAATCGGATTGCCCACTTTAAGCAGTGGCGCGGTGAAACTACTTGGGTAGTGACATCAAGAGTCAAGGTAAAAAAGTAAAGTCTAGTGCGCACTGGACGATAGGCCGTGCATACGACTAAGACGCGCGATCAGGTCATCTGGATCGAAAGGCTTAGCTAAGTAGTCGTTAGCACCTGACACGAGTGCACGTTTGACCGACGGCTCATCTCCACTTGCACTAAGCATCATCACCGGCACGTCTTTCCAGCGGCGCTGGCTGCGCAAGATGTCGAGTAATTGCAAACCGTCGATCTCTGGCAGCATGATGTCTAGTAGCACCGCATCAACGACTGGGCCACCCAGAATTGCGGCTTTGCCCTGTAATCCATCGTGAGCTTCAAGCATGGCCCAGCCTTGCTGAGCTAGGATGAAGCCGAGCAGATAGCGAATACTGGGATCGTCTTCGACCACCAGCGCCACTCTGGCTTGATCGGTTCTGGCCTGATCGGTATTAGCGGGTGCAGATACTGACGTTGTCGCCGTCGCGGTTTTCGCCAGTATTGCGCGGATACGTTCACACAGCTGATGCGGATCGAAGGGCTTGGCAATCACATCTACCGCATTGAGCGCACGGTATTGCGACACCTGTTTGGCCGCCGTGTGTGCGGTCAAGAAGGCCACAGGCACCAAAGCCAATGCGCTTTGCTGACGTAGTGCGGCCAACGTTTCGAGGCCATCCATGTCGGGCATAGAGACGTCGAGCAACAGCAGATCAGGACGGAAGTTGGCCGCCTCTGCGAGCGCTTGTGCGCCGCAAGCGCAGGCCAGCACTTGGTAGCCACCCAAATGCTCAAGCGCTAGCTGGACAATCGAGCGTATGTCTTTGTCGTCCTCCACCAGCAAGATACGTTGAGCGCTCATGCTTGGGCACTAGGCAAGATGACTTCGAAGGTTGTGCAGCCAGGCTGCGAGCGGTAGCTAATCGAGCCGTACATGTGTTCAATCATTTGTTTAGCCATAAAAAGTCCTAGCCCCGAGCCGCCTTTTTGGCGGTTAGTTTGCATATTTGCTTGCGCAAAACGCTGGAAAATATTTTGACGAAAATGCTCTGGGATGCCAGGTCCGCAATCGGTAACCTGTAAGCATACGGTCGCGGCGAGCGGGTCAGACACATCGCCGCCAAGAGATGGGATGAACAAAGCCGATTTGCAAGCAGCAAAAGCGGACAGACACACATTGCTGCCTCGAGGAGCGAATGCAATGGCGTTGGAGACTAAATTAGCCAGCACCTGATTGAGCCGCTGTACATCAGCCGACAGACACAAGTTAGGTGTTGCCTGCACTTGAAGCTGAACGCCAGCGACGCCGGCCACAGCTGCATAGGCTTGGACTACTCGCTCAAGTACGGCGCTTACCAGCAGCGGCTGCAAGACAAACTGCATTTTCCCCGAGGCTAATTTTTCCAAGTCCAAAATGTCGTCTACCATTTTGCACAGGCGGTCGGTGTTTAGCGCGGCTAGAGAAATCAGCTTAGTAGCCGCATCGGGCAAGATTCCAGCAACGCCTTTATCCAGCAGTTTGACCGCACCGTGAATAGCGGTGAGCGGGGTTCGCAACTCATGGCTGACGAGCGAGATAAATTCGCTTTTCATGTTGCTCACTCGCTTGCGTTCAGTGATGTCGTGGACGATAGACAAGATGACCGGCTTACCAAAATTAGTCAGCAATTGCCACCTCATCTCGACCGGAACAAGCACACCATCTTGACGCAGTCTGACGCTTTCAAACTGCAACTGCTGCGCGCCGTTTTGCAACTGTTGCAGATAAGCCATGAGAGAGTCGCGCTCGGTATCCGGCGTGACGTCTAGCGGCGTCATGCGGCACATCTCCTCCAGTGAATAACCCAGACT
This sequence comes from Polaromonas vacuolata, assembly GCF_012584515.1. NCBI lineage: Bacteria > Pseudomonadati > Pseudomonadota > Betaproteobacteria > Burkholderiales > Comamonadaceae > Polaromonas > Polaromonas vacuolata. The sequence goes on from NZ_CP051461.1 coordinate 3,137,672, forward strand.
TTTCAACGCCACGGCGTTGGCATACAGGAAGTGCAAAGACAGGCTGTCAAAAACCATAACCTCATCTGTCACAGCATCAATCAAGGTACCCAGCCAATTGAGCATGCGGCTTTGGCGTGCCGCCTCTAGCGAGGCCATCAGCACACCCGCTAACTGCGTCAGCGACTGCTTTTGGCTGGTATTGAGGCTACGCGGCTCTGAATCCATGACGCACAGCATGCCGATTGAGTTGCCGCGAGAACTATTGAGCTGGCTGCCGCTGTAAAAACGCACCTTAGCATCATTGAGTTTTGTATTCCCCGAAAAGCAAGGGTTGTCCCAAGTGTCGGCCACTTCAAACAATTCCTGCGCCAAGATGGCGTGGCCGCAAATGCTGTCATTACGTGAACTTTCTCCAAACACAGAGCCATATTCAGTTTTAAACCAGTGTCGGTCGCCATCAATAAATGTGACTGCGGCATAGCGCGTACCGCAAATGGTGGCGGCGAGCTCAGCAATTTCATCAAAGATTTTCTCGGGCGCTGTGTCCAAAACGCCATACGCATACAGGTCTTCTAGTCGATCGGCTTCATTGAGTGGAATAGCAGGTGTAATCATGGACTGAAGAATTTGTAACAGATCTTATCTGTGAGACTTCTTTCTAGCGCTGCAAAAACGATGATTTAACGCTTAAGTCATAAACCAAATCAGGCTAGCGTCAAGCATATCAAGCCTATAGGTTTTTAGCGTTGGCCAAGCGCGCGATATACAGCGGTTTATCACTGAAGAGCCGACATGGCCGGATGAGAAAATACATGCGGCAAAAAAGACTCCTTTGTTCTGTGAATCCAATCATGGCCGCAACTTCAATCGAAGTTGTCCGCAAAATCTCAAAAATAAAATCCAGCAACCAGCATTTACTTTTTTAAGACAAGAAAAAACCCGCTAAGCGCAAGGCTTAACGGGTTTGAAACTTTATTGATTTGTCTTAAAACAATCAAATGGTGCCGATTATCGGAGTCGAACTGATGACCTACCGCTTACAAGGCGGTTGCTCTACCAACTGAGCTAAATCGGCTTGAAAACAAGTTCCTGATTCTACTTGATCTTTAGGCCTGTTTTACTTGATTCGCGTAAGAGATGGGCGAGAACCTGATTTAGGTTTGGGTGGAACCGGCGGTTCGCCGTCGCTATCTGGCGGGGCGGACGCACTTCCCTCACCTGTCACCAGATGCATGCCCTTGTGATCCGCCGCCGTCAAAGTTTGGGCAGGGCTATCCAGCACATCATCAAACGTCTCCGCAGCTGGGCGCGGACTCAATGCCAAGCTCGGTGATTTGGCCGTCGATTTAACCGGCGACTTTGGCTGTGAAGAGGCAGGGTTGGGCATAGGAAACGCCATGCCTTGACCATTTTCACGTGCATAAATCGCGGTTACTCGTTCGATAGGAACCATGATTTCACGCGAACTGCCCGCGAACCTGGCTTTAAATTCAATGAACTCATTACCAAGCTGAAGCGAAGACGTTGCGTCAAAACTAATATTCAGAACAATCTCATTGTTCTTAACGTACTCACGCGGTACATGGACGCTGTCGTCCACGGCCACGGCAACATAGGGCGTAAATCCATTGTCAGTACACCACTCATAAAGCGCCCGAATCAGATAAGGGCGGGTGGAGCTTGACTCCTGCAGGTTCATTAAATCAGACAAAGTAAAACTATTCCCAATGTTGACGTTAGCTATTTATTTACTTACTTACGCATCACTTTTTCAGACGGAGTCAGCGCTTCAATATAGGCTGGGCGCGAAAAAATTCGTTCAGCATACTTGAGCAATGGCGCTGCATTTTTCGACAGTTCAATGTCGTAATAATCCAGGCGCCAAAGCAATGGCGCGATCGCCACGTCGAGCATAGAAAAACTGTCACCCAGCATGTATTTATTTTTCAAGAAAATAGGTGCGAGTTGAGTCAGACGATCGCGTATATGGGCGCGAGCTTTCTCCAGCACCTTGTCGTTACCTTTGGCGGCGCGCGACTCAAGCATGTTGACATGCACAAACAACTCTTTTTCAAAGTTAAGCAAGAACAAGCGCACGCGGGCGCGGTCAACCGGATCGCCGGGCATGAGTTGTGGATGCGGGAAACGCTCGTCAATGTATTCGTTGATGATGTTTGACTCGTACAAAATTAAATCGCGTTCGACCAAGATAGGAACTTGGCCGTAGGGATTCATGACATTGATGTCTTCAGGCTTGTTGTACAAATCAACATCGCGGATTTCAAAGTCCATGCCTTTTTCAAACAATACAAAGCGGCAGCGGTGAGAAAAAGGGCAGGTCGTGCCTGAATAAAGGACCATCATGATTCGGAACTCCTGAAAGCAAAAGAGCAGCGGAGGACTTTTCAGCCCATACCGCTACTTCGATGATGCCGACACGCCTGAAAAGCGTGAACGGCGAAAAAGCAAAAAAGCTTACGAATTTAAAATTACTTGACGTCTTTCCAGAACGCTGCATTGAGGCGCCAGGCGGCAAAAGTCAATAGCATCAAGAACATCAACACCCAAACACCGGTACGAACGCGGGTGTTTCGAGCCGGTTCTGCCATCCATTGTAGATAACCCACTAAATCACCCATGGATTGATCGTATTTCAAAGGCGTCATCGTACCTGGGGTGACTTGTTCCCAACCTTTGAACAGCGCCACTTTATGGCCATGCTCTTCACGCTCTTCGTAGACCGGCTTGCGCTCGCCTTGCAATTGCCACAAAACATGCGGCATGGCGGCATTCGGGTAAGCCAGGTTATTCCAACCCGTGGCCTTGGAAGAATCGCGATAGTAAGTGCGCAAATAGGTGTAGATATAGTCGGAACCACTACCGCCAGCGCCCGAACGTGAACGCGCAATCACGCTCAAATCGGGCGGATTGACACCATACAGTATCTTGCCTTGGTCGGCGGTAATCGCAACATTCATGGTGTCGCCCACTTTATCAGTGGCGAACATCAAGTTGTCTTTGATCTGCTGCGCCGTTAAACCTATGTCGGTTAAACGGTTGTAGCGCATGTAGGCCGCTGCGTGGCAGTTAAGGCAATAGTTAACGAAAAGTTTGGCGCCGTGCTGTAAGGCCACTAAATCATTGGATTTGTTCGGCGCTTTATCCCAAGAAATGCCTGCTTCGTTAGCCTGAGCACCGGCCACAAAGCCAAGCGCTGCGATCAAAGTGAGTAGAAATTTTTTCATGCTTTTTATTCTCCAGCTCAATGGGCGGTAAAGGTCACGCGGTCAGGCACTGGCTTGAACGTGCCGAGCTTGCTCCACCATGGCATCAAGAGGAAAAATCCGAAGTAAAACAATGTGCCAATCTGTGAAATCGTTTGCGCAAGATCCAACTGGACAAAACCTAGATTGAGCGCACCCCACACGCCTGGTGGCTGTATACCGAGGTAGCCCAAAACCAAGAAGAAAAACACAAAAGCAGCATAAACATACTTGTGCCAGTCTGGACGGTAGCGAATCGACTTGACCTTGCTGTAATCGAGCCAAGGCAGGAAGAACAAGATGATGACCGAGCCACCCATCACAACGACGCCCCAGAATTTTGCATCAAAAGTCTTGAGCAAAACCATCGCCACCAGTGCGGCAACTGCAATACCAATTTTGACCATCAGGCTCAAACGAGTCTTGATGAAGGTAAACACTGGAATCGCAGCGAGAATCACGATCGTCACATTAATCAAATCATCGGTTGTGGCGCGCAACATCGAGTAGAACGGCGTGAAATACCAGACCGGTGCAATGTGCAAGGGGGTCTTGAGTGGATCAGCCGGTATGAAGTTGTTGTACTCCAAGAAGTAACCACCACCTTCAGGTGCGAAAAAGATGACGGCAGTAAAAGCCATCAAGAACACGCTCACCGCAAAGATATCGTGCACCGTGTAGTAAGGGTGAAAAGGAATGCCGTCAAGCGGATGACCATCTGCGCCTTTAGTGGCTTTGATCTCAACGCCATCGGGGTTGTTTGAGCCAACTTCATGCAACGCAATAATGTGCGCGACCACTAAGCCCAGCAGCACCAACGGCACAGCAATCACGTGGAAGGCGAAAAAGCGGTTCAAAGTAGCGTCACCGACCACGTAGTCACCGCGAATGAGCAGCGCCAAATCAGGGCCAATAAAGGGAATGGCGGCAAACAAATTAACAATAACCTGAGCACCCCAGTAACTCATCTGGCCCCATGGCAGCAGGTAACCCATAAAGGCTTCTGCCATCAAGCAGAGAAAAATCGCGCAGCCGAACACCCAAATCAGCTCACGAGGCTTGCGATAGCTACCGTAAAGCAGGCCGCGGAACATGTGCAGATAAATCACGATGAAAAATGCCGACGCGCCGGTCGAGTGCATGTAACGAATCAACCAGCCCCAGGGCACGTCACGCATGATGTACTCAACCGAGGCGAAAGCCTTGGCAGCATCAGGCTTGTAATTCATGGTCAGGAATATGCCAGTGACGATCTGAATGACCAACACCAACATCGCCAGAGCACCAAAAACGTAGAAGAAATTAAAGTTTTTCGGTGCGTAATACTCGCTCAAATGCTCTTTGTAGAGCTTGCTCGCCGGAAAACGGTTGTCGACCCAGTTGATCGCTTTTGCAGCGAGGGGCGCATCGGAGGAAACTTCTTTGAATTCAGCCATAACTGATCCTGGTTCGGTTGGGTATGGTGCAAGAGCCTGGAAATTGTGTCGGTGACAAAATTTCCAGGCGCTCTGCGCAAGGTCTTGGAGTAGACGTCTCGTTTATTGTGATTATTGTTCGCGCCAAGGCATCAAGCCTTTTTGTCTTCACCGATCAAAATTTTGTTGTCCGTCATGTACATGTGTGGTGGCACTTCGAGATTGTCCGGAGCCGGCTTGTTTTTGTAGACGCGACCAGCCAAATCAAATGTGGAGCCGTGGCATGCGCACAAAAAGCCGCCGTGCCAAGTATCGGGCAATGACGCTTGAGGGCCGGGCTGGAAGCGGTCTGATGGCGAGCAACCCAAATGGGTGCAAATACCGACGGCGACAAACACTTCTGGCTTGATCGAACGGACCTCATTACGCGCGTAGACGGGCGTGAGCTCTGAAGGCTTGCGCTTAGACATCGGATCAGCCAACTCTGGGTCGTTGAGCTTGAGGCTAGCGAGTTGCTCGGGCGTGCGCCTAACAATCCAGACCGGCTTGCCGCGCCATTCAACGGTGAGTTTTTCACCTGGTTTAATATTTGATATATCAACTTCAACAGCAGCGCCAGCGGCCTTGGCTCGCTCGGAAGGTTGAAACGTACTGATGAAAGGAACTGCCACTGTGGCAACGCCGGCAGCGCCAACCACGGACGTAGCGACTATCCAGTTTCTTTTATCTTTATCGACTGACGGACTTGCTTGGGTCATGTGAATCCTGTGAATCCTGTGAATCCTGTGTTTTCCGCATGCATTGGCTTGGAAAATGGCTTAAAAAAGTCCTATACGGACAAAGGGGATTGTAGCGGAGCGAAGACTGGGGTTTTTATGTATGAACCGGATTTGCGGGCCCACTCTGGTTTAAAAAGTCCTAAAAGTGACAGAAAAAAATGGTCGGATAAAAAGTATCAACGTGTATATTGAGTATTTTTTGACCACGCACTTAGCAGCGTAATAGGAAACAATTCAATGGGATTAATCACGGAATTCAAGGCTTTTGCAATCAAAGGCAATGTAATAGACCTCGCAGTCGGCGTAATCATAGGAGCGGCCTTTAGCAAGATTGTGGCGTCGCTGGTGTCAGACCTCATCATGCCGGCGTTCGGCGTGTTGTTTGGCAAACTTGATTTCTCCAACCTATTTATTGCGCTGGGCAAGATACCAGAAGGTACGGTAATGACCTTAGATGCCGTCAAACAAGCTGGCGTGCCGGTTCTGGCTTATGGCAACTTCATCACGGTAGCGTTGAACTTTGCCATCTTGGCTTTCATCATCTTCATCTTGGTCAAGCAAATAAACCGCCTACGCAATCAAACACCAGCACCTGCACCGGAGGCTGTAGCCACGCCTGAAGACGTGCTGCTGCTGCGCGAAATTCGCGACAGCCTCAAGGCCAAGCTGTCGGGTAATCTAACGGAAGAAAAAACCAGTTAAATTCCGGCCAAGCTGCGCGCCATGCGAATGGCCGCTATCAGGCTAGCGGGGTCAGCTTTACCGGTGCCGGCAATGTCAAAAGCCGTACCGTGGTCTGGACTGGTACGCACTAAAGGCAATCCCAGAGTGACATTCACACCCTGCTCCACGCCCAAATATTTGACGGGAATCAAACCCTGATCGTGATACATGGCTATCACCACATCGAACTCACCGGGATGAGCGGTTGTACTTCTTGCACGCATAAAAACAGTGTCTGGTGCAATCGGTCCGCTCAAGTGCAAACCAAGCGCCCTACCCGCCGCAATCGCTGGCAGGATGATGGATTGCTCCTCAGTGCCAAACAAACCACCTTCACCGGCATGCGGATTAAGCCCAGCAACGGCGATATGCGGCTGACGTCCCAAACTAGCACTGAGCGTTTTGTGGGTGATCTTGAGCGTCTCCAACAAGCTGTCAAAGGTCAACGCCTCTATGGCGTTGCGCAAAGACAAATGAATACTCACCAACACGGTTTTTAGCTCTTGATTAGCCAGCATCATGCGCACTGGCAGTTGCGCGACTGGCAGGCCTAAAAAGCGCGCTGCCTCGGCTTGTAGCATCTCGGTATGACCGGGATAGCTAGCCGCCCAACCGCCAGCGGCAGACAGCGCTTCTTTGTGAATCGGTGCCGTCACCATAGCCGCAGCCTGACCACTAAGCACAGCGCGTGCGGCTCGCACTATGCAGTCGGCGGCAGCTTGGCCGGCCAATGCACTTACTTTGCCATAAACAACAGGTGTATCTAAGGTGCCGGTTTGCAGCACCGGGATGGCATTTGGCGGCAACTCGTCAGTCGAGCCAACTAGCGAATCTAGCGCGATAACAGGCAAGGCCAGTTGCCCGGGGCACAACGCAGCAGCACGGCGCATGCTGGCCACATCACCCACCACCATGCAACCAGCGAGCAACTCGGGCTGATCCCTAAAAGCCATGGCGATGATTTCTGGACCTATGCCGGCGCCATCGCCCATAGTTATTAGCAGGCGTGAACTCATAGCGAATTTATTTCAGGTTGAATCAAACGAAAAGTTTAGGCGGGGTTATCAATATCAACAAACACATGCTCAAGACCGAACTGCGCCGCCACATAGCCGGCGACTGCCGGTGCACCATAGCGCTCAGACGCATGGTGGCCGCAAGCAATGAAAGGCACCTTAAGTTCACGCGCGATGTGGGCTTGGGGCTCGGAGATCTCACCAGTGATGAAGGCTTGAGCACCTGCCGCAATCGCGGCTTCAAAATAGCTTTGCGCACCACCGGTACACCAAGCCACATTACGAATCTCACCGTTGGCATTGCCCACTAAAGTCACGGAGCGCTTAAGCCCCGCAGCGACTGTGTCAGCCAAAGCCTGTGCATTTAAGAAGCTTGCGCCATCGATTCGACTGCCGAGAAAACCCAGTTGCTGCTCGCCAAAGCGGCCAGCGTCGGCCGCATGTGCGGCTAAACCGAGCAGCTGACCCAGTTGGGCGTTGTTGCCCAGTTCCGAATGCGCGTCGAGTGGCAAATGATAGGCAAACAAATTGATGTCATGCGCCAGCAGCAAAGCCAGGCGTTGCTTCATCCAGCTGGTGATACGTCCGTCTTGGCCACGCCAAAACAGGCCGTGGTGCACAAAAATCGCGTCAGCACCCGCCTCTACTGCGGCTTCTATCAACGCTAGGCTGGCCGTCACACCCGAGACAATTTTGCGCACCTGAGGCTTACCCTCAACCTGCAAACCGTTGGGCCCGTAATCTTTAAAGCGTTCGGGCTGGAGCAATTTGTCAAAGCTAGCTAGCAGCTGGTCGCGCGCTACGCCCGAGTCCAAGCTCACGGCAAAAAACCATCCACTGAAAGATAGCGCTCGCCGGTGTCGTAATTAAAGCCCAGTACCGTACTGCCAGCTGGAATTTCTGCCAGTTTTTGCGCAATAGCGGCCAAAGTTGCACCCGATGAAATACCGACCAACTGACCTTCTTCCGTTGCGCTGCGACGCGCATATTCCTTGGCCGCTTCACCGTCAACCAAAATCACGCCGTCTAGTAGCGCAGGGTGCAAATTAGCCGGAATGAAACCCGCGCCAATACCCTGAATCGGATGTGGCGATGGCTTACCGCCGCTAATGACTGGCGAAGCAGCAGGTTCAACAGCGTAGACCCGGGTATTGGGAAATTTCGACTTGAGCACTTGAGCCACACCGGTTAGATGGCCGCCTGTGCCGACGCCGGTGATTAGATAGTCCACACCGTTGGGGAAATCAGCCAAAATTTCAGCGGCTGTAGTACGTACGTGCACGTCGATATTGGCGGGATTTTCAAACTGTTGCGGCATCCAAGCACCTGGATTTTCAGCGACCAATTCTTTCGCCCGTGCAATCGCGCCGTTCATGCCTTTTTCACGCGGCGTGAGATCAAAGTTTGCACCATAGGCGAGCATTAAGCGGCGCCGCTCTATGCTCATGCTGTCGGGCATAACCAAGGTGATTTTGTAGCCTTTGACTGCAGCGACCATGGCCAGACCAACGCCGGTGTTCCCAGAAGTCGGCTCAATAATCATACCGCCCGGCTTAAGAACACCCGATTTCTCGGCCGCCTCAACCATTGCCAGCGCAATCCTGTCCTTGATCGAGCCACCCGGATTAGCGCGTTCAGACTTAATGTAGATATGGTGCGTCTGTGAGGCCGCGCCAAACAAGCGGTTGATACGTATGTGCGGTGTATTGCCAATGGTGGCCAGTACGTTGGGTGCTTTCATGGGTTGCTCCTTAAATGGTTTTAAATTTCAATCATTATGGCGTTAGCCCGCGGCCATGATTTTTGACCCTGACTCGCACATGGCCGCACACTAAGCGAGAATCAAGCAGCAGTAACCCGATTAGGCGACTATCTGCTTCAAACCCACATCATTACTTCGCTTAGAAACTCCCGACACACTCAATCCGATCATGCGCAAACTTTGGCTTTTGTTCTCCCAAACCATCACGGTCTTTCTGGCCGCCTATTTTGTAATCGCCACGCTAAAACCAATATGGCTACAGCGACAGCCCAGCATTGTCAGCATAGGCCTTCTACAAGCACCGGCCAGCAGCACAACACAACGCAACACCACAACAGTCGGCAGCTTTAGTTCTGCCGCAAAAATAGCCTCGGCGGCGGTGGTGAGCATCAGCACTAGCAAGGCCGCAGTAAAAAATCCTCACAGCGAAGACCCTTGGTTTAAATTTTTCTATGGTGACCAGCAGGGCAATGAGCCAGCGCAAGGCGGTTTGGGCAGCGGCGTAATTTTTAGCAGCACAGGCTACATACTGACCAACAACCATGTGGTCGAGGGTGCAGACGAGATTGACGTAGCGCTAAACGACGGCCGCAAGGCCAAGGGCAAAGTCATAGGCACTGACCCAGACACTGACTTGGCGATTTTAAAAATTGAACTAGACAATCTACCAGTCATCGTTTTAGGCAACTCCGAAGCCCTGCAAATTGGTGACCCTGTGCTTGCAATTGGCAACCCCTTTGGCGTGGGACAGACAGTGACTGGCGGCATTGTCAGCGCGCTAGGCCGCAACAAACTGGGCATTAATACTTTTGAGAACTTCATCCAAACCGACGCTGCCATCAATCCGGGTAATTCGGGTGGCGCGCTGGTTGACGTCAACGGCAATTTAATGGGTATAAACACCGCGATTTACTCGCGCTCTGGCGGCTCTATGGGCATTGGTTTTGCCATTCCGGTGTCTACCGCCAAGCTGGTGCTGGAAAGCATAGTCAGAGACGGCAAGGTCACACGCGGCTGGATTGGTGTTGAGCCACAAGACCTCAATGCAGAGCTGGTTCAAACCTTTGGCATCAAGTCTAAAAGCGGAGTAATTATCACCGGCGTGCTGCAAAACGGCCCGGCAGCGAAGGCTGGTATTGTGCCTGGCGATGTGATCACGGCAGTCGCGGGAAAGCCCGTCACCAACACTATGGAATTACTCGGCGCAGTTGCCAGCCTCAAGCCGGCAGTGGCGGCGCCCATGACGGTTGAACGCAAAGAAGGCAAGTCCGAAATACAAATCACACCTGGCACACGGCCAAGACCGCAGCGCTAAACCCCAGTTAATCGGTTGAAACAAAAAAAGCCAAGTCACTCAGCGACTTGGCTTTTTTTTATGTCTAAGAAAAACCAGCTTACTCTGTCAAGTCAGAACTTTCAGGCTTTTTAGTGTGTTTGACGAACATTTGAGCCGCCAAAATACCCACTTCATACAAGCCGCCAACGACAGCTAGCAGCATCAACATAGAGCCGGCATCCGGCGGCGTTACCAATGCCGTGCCAACCGCGGCAATGACCCAAAAGTAACCACGGTATTGACGCAGCTGAGCGACAGTCAAAACGCCCATGCGAACCAGCAATATCACCGCAATCGGCACCTCAAAGGCCAGCCCAAACGCTAAAAACATGCCGAGTACAAAGTTCAAATACTCCTCAATGTCTGGCGCTGCAGTGATTGATTTGGGCGCAAAGCTCTGAATAAAGCGAAACACTTGCCCAAATACAAAGTAGTAGCAAAAAGCCACGCCAGCGAAAAACAACAAGGTGCTAGAAACAACCAGCGGCATCACCAACTTTTTTTCATGCGAGTAAAGACCTGGCGCAATAAACGCCCAAACCTGGTAGAGCACGATTGGCAGCGAAATCATGAAGGCAGCCATAAAGAGAATCTTGATGGGCACCACGAATGGCGAAACCACATTCGTAGCAATCAGCGTTGCGCCTTTGGGCAAGGTCGCAATCAGCGGCGCAGCCAGCATGTCGTAGAGCACGCCAGGCCCTGGAAAAAAGGCCAGAATTGCTGCGGCAATGCCCACGGCGATAAGAGCTTTGACCATACGGTCGCGCAATTCCATCAGGTGCTGAACGAAGGGCTGCTCCGTGCCGAAGAGTTCGTCAGTCTTGTCGGGTTTTGAATCGCTCATGGGTATTAGACGGCGCCGTCAGGCGCGCGGAAAAGAAATAAAGAAAGCGCTAGGTTCAAGCTCTAGAGGAAGGCCGTGGACGGTAGCGTGCCACTCTGGCCGCGCCAGACTGGGCTTTTGTGCGCACGCCGGACTTGGCTTTGAACCAAGCTGGTGTTGAGCCAGCTTTTAAACGCCAGTTCTTTTTCGGGTGCTTGTACTCTGGAACAGCGGTACTTGGAGGTGAAACGCTTGTGCTGCCTGACTCAGAAGTTGCCTCAGCCCAAGATTTTTCAAAATCACTGGCATTGGTCTGTATCGAATTCTCAACATCGCGAGCAGCGCCTTCGACGCTGTCCTTCATCTTTCTGAACTCATCCAGCTCCATGGAGCGGTTGACCTCTTGCTTGACGTCATTCACATAACGCTGGGCCTTGCCTAATAAGGTGCCTATAGTGCGCGCCAAACGGGGCAACTTTTCAGGGCCGATCACAATCAGCGCGACTGCGCCTATGAGCGCAATTTTTGAGATGCCCAAATCAATCATGCGTGATCAATCTTATAGGCAGCAAATATGAAAGCGGTCATGGTTTATGACTTATGCCGTGCTTCGACATCTATGGTGGACTTGTCAGCGTTTGGTTTATCCGCGGCATTGGCATTGGTGACTTGGCTTGGCGTGTCTGCAGGTTTGTCGGCATCGGGTGCTTGTCCGCCCTCTTTCATGCCATCTTTAAAACCCTTAACAGCCCCGCCCAGATCGCCACCCATATTTCTGAGTTTTTTTGTACCAAAAACCATCACCACGATAAGCAGCACGATAAGCCAGTGCCAAATTGAAAATGAACCCATGATTTGCTCCTAAAGCATGAAAGATAAAGCGTGTGCAGTAATTGCAGCTATTTAAGTAGATTCTAAAGGCCAGAATAAGTCCCCCATGATTACACCTGTGCAAGACAAGGTAGTAAGCAATGGTAAGCCGCCCTAGCTCCGGACAGCAGCATCAGCCGCGCAACCAAGGACGCGCGCCACCCATCACATGAAGATGTAAATGTTGGACTTCTTGACCGCCCTCAACACCAGTATTACTCACAATCCGAAAGCCTCCTTCTGGATAGGGATTGCAGCCCTGCTCAAGCGCCAAGCGAGGCGCGAGTGTGAGCATGCGCCCTAACATGGCCTCATGCTCTGGCCCAACCTGTGCAAGAGACGCAATATGCGCCTTAGGAATAAGTAAAAAATGCACGGGTGCCCAGGGATTGATGTCGTGAAAAGCAAAAATATGCTCATCTTCATAAACCTTGCGGCTTGGAATTGAGCCCGCGGCAATTTTGCAAAAAATACAGTTTTCAGGATGACTCATGCGGCCTCTGGAAAAATTAAAAAATTAAACTGACTGGTAACTGTTAAAACGCAGCCAGCCTCGGATGCAGCGATAAAGATACCAGAGCCAGACAATGACATAGGCGATGTAGCCGGGCAGCACCAGCAGCAGCCAGAGCGGCGACAAAAGCACCAACCAAGCCAGCGTCCACCAAAAGGTGCGAATCATGTAGTCGTGGTGACTGACATAGACCGGGTCCAACTCGTCAGAGCGGCGTATGTAGTTGAGGATTAGCGCAATCACAGCGAACACGCCGAGGCTGAACCAAGCCAAAGTATGCAGGCCGTAGAGCAAGTGCATGACGTTGCGGTCTTGCGGTGTTTTGATTTCAAATTCAGAAAAATTGGTCTGCCGCATAAAAGTTTGTCCTCCAGTTTTGCGTTTTGAGTAGCTGGTCTGAAAAATTATTTCGTATCTATATTTGGGTCTTGCGCAGCGCTTTTTCTTCCAAGCCACTGGTGCCTTCGCGGCGCTCAAGTTCGGCGATTACATCGGCAGGGCTGAGATCAAAATAGGCCAGCGCAATCATGCTGTGAAACCACAAATCAGCCACTTCGCCAACCAACTTGCCACGCAGCAGTGGATTGGCGGGGTCGCGCTGTACGTCCTTCGCGGCCATCACGGTCTCAGTTGCCTCTTCACCTATTTTTTTCAAAAATGAATCCGGACCATTGTGCAACAGACGCGCCACATAACTTTTTTCGTGGCTGCCAGTCTTACGGCTTTCAATGGTTTGCGCTAGGCGCTGCAAGGAGTCTTGTGTACTCATGATGGCTTGGTCTGCTGGTAAATAGTTTTTGGATCTTTTAAAACGGGCTCAGTGGCTATCCATTGACCGTCTTTATAAAGACTGAAGAAACAGCTGTGCCTACCCGTATGACAAGCGATGCCGGGCTCATGGCCGAGTTGCGTAATTTTTAAAAGCACCACATCACTGTCACAGTCAATCCGGATTTCGTGCACGCTTTGTATGTGGCCGGACTCTTCGCCCTTGTGCCATAAGCGGCCACGCGAGCGGCTAAAGTAGACCGCTTGACCGAGTTCGGCGGTCTTTTGCAAGGCCTCCCGGTTCATCCAAGCAAACATCAACACATCGCCGCTCAGGGCTTCTTGGGCAATCACGGGTACCAAGCCCTTATCGTCCCATTTAATTTCATCTAACCAGCTCATAAGCCACCCAAACGCACAGGAATACCGCGTGCCGCCATAAATTGTTTGACTTGCTGCACAGTGAATTCTCCGTAATGAAAAATACTGGCAGCAAGCACCGCATCAGCACCGCCTATTTGTATGCCCTCACTGAGGTGCTCAAGACTGCCTACACCGCCAGAGGCAATCACCGGCACGTTGATGGCGTCGCTAACAGCGCGGGTCAACTCCAGATCAAAGCCGGACTTGGTGCCGTCTCTGTCCATGCTGGTTAAAAGTATCTCGCCAGCGCCGCGCTCGGCCATCTCGCTAGCCCAAGCGACTGCATCTAAACCGGTATTTTTACGCCCACCATGGCTGTAGACGTCCCAGCCTGGGCCACGCAGCAGCGCATCTGACTCACTACGGCGTTTGGCATCTATCGCCACGACTATGCACTGCGCACCGTATCTGGCGGACACCTCATTGATAACGCTAGGGTTGGCCAATGCGGCTGAGTTAAAACTGGTTTTGTCAGCGCCAGCGTTGAGCAGACGTCGCACGTCTTCAACTGATCGCACACCGCCGCCTACCGTCAAAGGAATAAACACTTTGGAGGCAACCGCTTCGATGATGTGAAGAATCAGGTCGCGCTCGTCGCTGGTGGCGGTGATGTCGAGAAACGTTATCTCGTCAGCGCCTTGGTCGTTATAACGCGCAGCGATTTCAACCGGATCGCCGGCATCACGAAGTTCAAGAAAGTTAACGCCCTTGACGACACGGCCACCGGTGACGTCCAGGCAGGGGATGATTCTTTTGGCGAGCATGAAATGTCTGGGGAATTCGAGAGGTTGACAAAAAGGCTTGCGCTAGCGCCCTTAAGCAACCAGCTTAAATGAATTATCCACAAGCCCGAAAATAGAAAAAAAAGCATGCGCCGCAAACGCAAGCAAACTAGAAAAGTCAGAAGAAATTAACTTTTCCAAAGTCTGATCATTTGCCCTTGCGCAGCTGCCGAAATCAATCGTTGGGTCTTAGCCGTTTAATTCGTCGGCTCTGGCCTGAGCGGCTTGAAAATCAAGGTCTCCGCTATAAATCGAGCGACCGCAAATCACGCCTTCAACGCCGTCATCTTCGACGGCACACAACGCTTCGATATCAGCCATATTTGACAGGCCACCCGACGCAATGACGGGGATGGTCAAAGCTTTCGCAAGCTTAAGCGTCGCTTCCATATTGATGCCGCTGAGCATGCCATCACGGCCTATGTCGGTGTAGATCACTGACTCAACACCGTAGTCTTGGAACTTCTTGGCCAAGTCTATGACTTCATGGCCGGTGAGCTTGCTCCAACCATCGGTCGCGACCTTGCCGTCTTTGGCGTCTAGCCCGACGATGATGTGGCCGCCAAAAGCTGCGCACGCGTCTTGCAGAAAACCAGGATTTTTAACCGCCGCCGTGCCTATGATCACGTAGCGTAAACCGGCGTCTAGGTAACGCTCTATGGTGTCAAGGTCGCGTATGCCGCCGCCTAATTGCACATCGATTTCACCGCCGACTTCGGCGAGGATTTTTTTAATCGCTGCCTCGTTCTTAGGTTTACCGGCAAATGCGCCGTTCAAATCCACCAGGTGCAAGCGCCTAGCGCCTTTGTTGACCCAGCTGCGCGCCATGGCCGCAGGGTCCTCGCTGAAAACGGTGGATTGATCCATGTCGCCTTGTTTGAGGCGAACGCAGTGACCGTCTTTGAGGTCAATCGCGGGGATAAGTAGCATGTGGCAGTTAAAACGATTAGTCAGTTGAAAAACAAATGGTAGGGCGCAAACGGTGCAGAAGGCAAGAAATGAAACTGCGCTATCTGGCGTTTAAAGCCTTAGCCGGCGAAAGAAAAAAAACTTCAAGGATTCCAATGTAAAAAATTACGGTACAAGGCCAAGCCGTTATCCGCACTTTTTTCAGGGTGAAATTGTGTTGCAAAAATATTATCGCGTGCAATTGCAGCGGCAAAGTGCGAGCCATAGTCAGCTTGGCCTGCAGTGTGGCGCGCATCCGACGGGCGAGCGAAAAAACTATGTACAAAGTAGAAATAGGCAGCGTCTGGCACACCATCCCACAGAGCATGCGCGGCCTGACCATCAGTGCGCGACTGCATGACTTGGTTCCAGCCCATTTGCGGCACCTTAAAGCGACTACCGTCTGGCTGCGTCTGGTTTGCTAAATCGAACTTAAGCACCTCACCAGGAATTAAATCTAGCCCTGGCGTGCCCGCGCCGCCATCGCCGACTTTTCCTTCGGCGCTATGTGTGAGCAACATTTGCATACCCACACAAACCCCAAACAGCGGCTTATTCGCCGCCGCGTGCAACACCGCGTCCAAGGTGCCGGACTCGGCCAACTCACGCATGCAGTCGGCAATCGCGCCTTGGCCGGGCAGCACCACGCGCTCGGCGTTCATGATGTCTTCAGCTCTAGCCGTCACCACCACTTCAAGGCCACTGCCTAAGGCCACATGTTGGATGGCTTGCGCGACAGAGCGCAAATTACCCATGCCGTAATCGACCACCGCAATGGTTTTTGCGCCGGACACTACAGTGAGCCCTTAGTCGAAGGAATAACGCCTAATGAGCGCGGATCAAGTTCCAAAGCCATGCGCAGCGCGCGGGCAAAGGCTTTGAAAACGGTCTCGGCCTGATGGTGTGAATTTTCACCCCGCAGGTTGTCGATATGCAGGGTCACAAAAGCGTGATTTGCAAAGCCTTGGAAAAATTCAAACGCCAGTTGGCTGTCGAAAGTTCCGATCATGGCCGACTTGAAAGGCACATGCAGTTGCAGTCCCGGACGGCCAGAGAAATCAATCACTACACGCGACAAGGCTTCGTCTAGCGGCACATAGGCGTGGCCATAACGGCGTAGACCTTTTTTGTCGCCCACGGCTTTAGCCACGGCTTGGCCCAGCGTGATACCCACATCTTCAACCGTGTGGTGACCGTCGATATGCAAATCGCCTTCGGCCTGAATATCCAGATCAATCAAACCATGGCGCGCGATTTGATCGAGCATGTGGTCGAAAAAACCAATGCCGGTGGATAGGTTGGAGACACCTGTGCCGTCGAGATTAATCTTGACGGTGATCTTGGTCTCGGCAGTGTTGCGAGAGACTTCAGCGGTACGTGGAGAAAAAGTTGTAGTGGAAGTAGTCATAGGGAGTCTTTCAAAGCGGCCAAAAGCTGCGCGTTTTCTTGCGCCGAGCCGACGGTCACGCGCAAGCAGTTAGCCAGCAGTTCATGCATTTTAGAAACGTTTTTCACCAGCACGCCGCGTGCCTTCATGGCGTCAAAGGTTTTAGCGGCATCATCCACGCGTAGCAAAATCATATTCGCGTCGCTGTGCCAAGCTTTAACGCCAGCCATGTTGGCTAACGCGGATTGCAACCACTCGCGCTGCGCAATCAATTCTTTGGCTTGGGCTGCAAAAACTTGCCTGTGCTCAAGCGCGAACAACGCACATTCGCAGTTAAGCACGCTGATGTTGTAGGGCGGGCGGACTTTGTCAATCTCGGCAATTAAAGCCTTAGGCCCCATCATGTAGCCTAGGCGCACACCGGCCAAACCAAACTTGCTCAGCGTGCGCATGAGCAAGACATTGCTGTGCTTAACGATGCGGTCTATGTAGCTTTTGCTGGCAAAGGGTTGATAGGCTTCATCTAACACCACCAAGCCGGGCGCGGCGAGTATGATTTTTTCAATCACTTCGTCATCCCACAGATTGGCGGTGGGATTGTTTGGGTAAGCCAGATAAATGATGGCTGGCTGCTGCTCGGCAATCGCCGCTAGCATGGCGGTCTCGTCGAGTTCAAAGTCGGCCGTCAGCGGCACGCCGATAAAAGACAAGCCTTGCAACTGCGCACTCATGGCATACATCACAAAACCGGGCACCGGCGCGAGCACCGAAGCGCCAGGTATGGCGCAAGCCAGGGCCAACAACGAGATCAACTCATCCGAGCCATTGCCCAACATGATGTCAAAGCCTTCAGGCATTTGCGCGTAGTCGGCTAGCGCATGGCGTAAGTCGTTGACGCGGCCATCGGGATAGCGGTTTAACGCCAGCGCGCCTAAACGCTGACCCAGCACCTCTTGCAAGTGCGCTGGCAATGGATAGGGATTTTCCATTGCGTCGAGCTTGACCATACCGGCTGCGCTTTGGATGGCGTAGGCGTGCATGGACTGCACGTCCGAACGCAGCAATTTTTGTAGCTGGGTAGTCAAAGGTTTGGAGATCATGAATTCAGTTCAGTCGAGATTAGTCAATCAAGCGCATTTCGGCTGCCATAGCATGGGCTTGCAAGCCTTCGCCATAGGCTAGCTCAGCGGCGATCTTGCCGAGTATCTGGGCGCCGGCCTGACTGACTTCAATCAGGCTAGAGCGCTTTTGAAAATCGTAAACACCGAGCGGGCTGGAAAAGCGCGCTGTGCCGCTGGTGGGCAGCACATGGTTAGGGCCGGCGCAATAGTCACCCAGAGATTCGCTGGTGTAAGCACCCAGAAAAATCGCACCGGCGTGGCGTATCAAGGGCTCCCAGCGGTGCGGCTCGTTGCTAGAGATTTCTAAGTGTTCAGGCGCAATCCGATTGCTGATCTCGCAGGCCTCTTGCATGCTGCGGGTGTGGATTAAAGCACCGCGACCGTTCAGCGATTTGGCAATGATTTCAGCGCGCGGCATGCTCGGCAGCAAACGCGTAATCGCCTCTTGCACCGCGTCAATATAGGCGGCGTCCGGGCATAACAAAATGCTTTGCGCTAACTCGTCGTGCTCGGCTTGACTGAACAAGTCCATCGCTACCCAGTCGGCCGGTGTGCTGCCGTCTGCCAACACCAAAATCTCTGACGGGCCGGCAATCATATCTATGCCAACCGTGCCAAACACCCGACGTTTGGCCGCTGCGACATAGGCGTTCCCCGGGCCGGTGATTTTGTCGACCGCTGGAATCGTCGCAGTTCCATAAGCCAGTGCGGCAACCGCCTGTGCGCCACCAATGGTGAAAGCGCGGCTAACACCGGCTACATAGGCGGCGGCCAACACCAAGGCATTTTTCTCGCCGCGCGGCGTGGGCACGACCATGATGATTTCAGCAACCCCGGCGACATGCGCGGGTATCGCGTTCATCAAAACCGAGGACGGATAAGCGGCCTTGCCACCGGGCACATAAATTCCTACGCGGTCTAGCGGCGTGACCTTTTGGCCTAGCAAGGTGCCGTCTTCGTCCTTATAACTCCAGCTCTCACCACTGGCCTTTTTCTGCGCTTGGTGATAGCTGCGCACGCGGCTGGCTGCGGCTTGAAGTGCGTCGCGCTGGGCGGTGGGAAGGGACTCGAACGCAGCTTTGAGCTCGGCCTGGGTGAGCTCCAAGCTGTTCATATCAAACACTTCGAGCGCATCAAAGCGCGCGGTGTAATCTAAAACAGCGGCGTCACCACGCACTTTGACGTCAGCCAAAATATCAGCTACCCGCTGCTCTATCGCCGCGTCGGTATCCGCCGACCAATGCAGGCGGGCTTTGAAGTCAGCTTCAAAATTTGCAGCAGATGTTGAAAGGCGAACAGGTGTGGCGACTAGAGTCATAACGTTTTTTAAAATTTACTTTTGAATGGCCTGAGCGAAAGCATCAATGAGCTTGCGTATCGGCACTTGCTTGAGTTTGAGCGCAGTTTGATTGACCACCAAGTGCGAGCTAATGTCCATGATGCGCTCGACTTCAATTAAGTGATTGGCCTTGAGCGTATTACCCGTAGAGACCAAGTCGACAATCGCGTCGGCCATACCCGTCAGGGGGGCTAATTCCATGCTGCCGTAGAGCTTGATCAAGTCAACGTGCACACCCTTGGTGGCGAAAAAATCACGTGCAATCGCCACGTATTTGGTCGCCACTTTAAGTCTTGAACCTTGGCGCACGGCAGCGGCGTAGTCAAAGCCATCACGGACAGCAACGCTGATGCGGCACTTAGCAATTTGCAAGTCTAGCGGTTGGTATAGACCTTGACTGCCCGATTCAAGCAGCGTGTCTTTGCCCACCACACCGATATCGGCCCCGCCATATTGGACGTAAGTCGGCACGTCGGTGGCGCGCACCAAGAGCACACGCACATCAGGCTGATTGGTATCAAGAATAAGTTTGCGGGACTTGTCAGGATCGTCCAGCACTTCTATGCCAGCGGCCCGCAGCAGCGGTTGAATGTCGTCAAAGATACGACCTTTGGAGAGTGCCAGTGTGATCATGCTTTGAGTCTTTCTATATCGGCGCCTATGGCGCGCAGCTTGGTTTCCATCTGATCGTAGCCACGGTCGAGGTGGTAGATGCGGTCAACCAAGGTCTCGCCTTCGGCAACTAAACCGGCAATCACCAAACTAGCGGAAGCGCGTAAATCAGTCGCCATGACGACCGCGCCTGAGAGCTTTTCTACGCCTTCAATCACAGCAATTTTGCCGTCGACTTGAATTTTTGCACCCAGCCGCACCATCTCGTTGACGTGCATGAATCGGTTTTCAAAAATTGTTTCCGTCACCGTACTAGCACCCAGAGAAATAGCATTGAGTGCCATGAACTGGGCCTGCATGTCGGTGGGAAACCCGGGGTACTCAGTCGTGCGAAAGGATTGGGCTTTGAGTCTGCCACTGGCCTCTACGCGGATAAAACCTTGGCCTGCGGTGATGACAGCGCCAGCTTCACGCAGCTTTTCAATCACCGCATCGAGATGCTCGGCGCGTCCGTGCTGAAGAACCACATCGCCGCCAGCAGCGGCTACCGCGCATAAAAATGTGCCCGCCTCTATGCGGTCAGCCACCACTTGGTGGGTGCAGCCATGCAGACGTTCAACGCCTTCTATGCGTATGCGCCGGCTACCATGACCTTCGATTTTTGAGCCCATCTTAATCAGCATTTCAGCCAAATCAAATATCTCGGGCTCCTCAGCGGCGTTCTCTAGAATCGTCTCGCCTTCGGCCAAAGTGGCGGCCATGAGAAAGTTTTCAGTGCCAGTCACGGTAACCATATCGGTGGTGATGTGACAGCCCTTGAGTCTGCCGCGTCCTGCGCCTGTACTCGGCACTGTGGCAATCATGTAGCCGTGCTCGACAACGATTTGCGCGCCCATGGCCTGCATGCCTTTGATGTGTTGGTCCACCGGCCGCGAGCCAATCGCACAACCACCGGGCAGCGACACCCGAGCTTGGCCAAAGCGCGCAAGCAAAGGACCCAATGCCAGCACCGAGGCGCGCATGGTTTTAACCAACTCGTAAGGCGCTTCGGGCGAACTAAGCGGGCCGGCGTTAAGGATCACGCTGCTGGGCACATCGCTGCAGCGCTCTGCCGTCGCACCCATGTTTTGTATCAACTTGAGCATGGTGCTGACGTCTTGCAGACGCGGCACGTTTTGCAGCGTGACTGGCTCGTCGGTGAGCAAGGCGGCGCAAAGTTCTGGCAGGGCCGCATTTTTAGCGCCTGAGATGGTGACGGTTCCAGCGAGTTGCCGGCCGCCCCGAATAAGTAGCTTGTCCATTATTTTTATTCCAATATCTTTCGGCAGCCAAGCCTAAATCAAGACTGCTTAGCCCACTCAGCAGGGGTAAAAGTTTTCATGGACAGGGCATGCACTTCGTTGGTGTGCATGCGTGCACCCAGCGTGGCGTAGACTTTTTGATGGCGCTGGATTGGGCGCTGGCCCTCAAAAGCGCTAGACACTATGGTGGCATACCAGTGTTGGCCGTCACCGGACAGTTCGATGTGCTCACAGGCCAAGCCGGTGGAGATGATGGTTTGCAGTTCTTCAGGAGTCATGTGTATTTTCAGGCTTGAATTTCAATATTTTTCGGCCAGGCCGCCGCCCAGAAAGAGCGCTTTAGGGACAAATGCCGCGCACACAATGTGAGCAGCAAGTGCCAAATCAGTTGCGAATTTTGTAGCCAGTACGCAGCATATTTACTGCGATAGCGCTGACCACTGCCAAGGCGGCTGAAACAATGCTCAAGCTAAGCCAAGGAGAGACATCGCTAATGCCAAAAAAGCCGTAACGAAAGCCGTCGATCATGTAGAAAAAAGGATTCAGATGACTAAGGGCTAGCCAAAACGGTGGCAAAGACTTGATTGAGTAGAACACGCCACTCAAAAAGGTCATTGGCATGATCACAAAATTCTGAAACACCGCCATCTGATCGAACTTTTCAGACCACAGACCAGCCACCACGCCTAGCGCGCCCAACATGGCTGCACCTAGAACGGCGAAGACAATAATCCATACCGGCCAAACAAAGCTAGGCTGGCCGAAATAATAAGTCACAGCAAAGACACCAGCACCCACCATCAGTCCACGTGCTACTGCCGAGCCTACATAGGCAAAAAACCAATGCCAATGCGACAGCGGCGAAAGCAGCACAAACACCAAGCTGCCCATAATTTTGCTCTGCACTAGAGACGAAGAACTGTTAGCAAAGGCATTTTGCAACACACTCATCATCACCAAACCAGGCACTAAAAAGGCGGTGTATTCGATCTGGTCGTAAACCATTACGCGACCCTTGAGTACGTGGCCGAAGATCAGCATATACATTACAGCAGTCAGTACTGGTGCGCCCACGGTTTGAAAAAGTATCTTCCAAAACCGCAAAATCTCTTTGTTCAAGAGCGTCTGAAAACCAATCATGCCAACACCTCTGAGTGGGTCACGTTTTTGGCCATGACTTCAAGAAAGACATCTTCTAAATCCGCCTTGCGTATTTCTATATCTTCGGCAACCAAGCCAGCTTGGCGCACCGCCGCTAAATACTGCTCGATGTCGTTAGCGTTTTGCGCTGGAAACTGCACGATACGGCCAGTGATACGGGCTTTAGCAGCCAATTCTGCTGGCAAGTCCTTGTCAATTTTAAAACGCAGCACATTGGAATTGGACGACGCAAGCAGATCTGAAGTCAGCGCTAAAGCCACCACCCTACCCTGCTTGAGCATGGCGATGCGGCTGCACAAGGCCTCAGCTTCTTCGAGGTAGTGCGTGGTCAGCAGCACGGTGCTGCCTTCTTTATTGAGTCTGGCAATAAACTGCCAAAGAGTCTGGCGCAATTCCACGTCTACGCCAGCAGTGGGTTCGTCCAGCACAATGACGCGTGGTTTGTGAACCAAGGCTTGGGCCACCAAAACGCGGCGCTTCATGCCGCCCGATAGTTGACGCATATTGGCATTGG
This sequence comes from Polaromonas vacuolata, assembly GCF_012584515.1. Lineage (NCBI taxonomy): Bacteria > Pseudomonadati > Pseudomonadota > Betaproteobacteria > Burkholderiales > Comamonadaceae > Polaromonas > Polaromonas vacuolata. The sequence continues at coordinate 3,160,514 of NZ_CP051461.1, forward strand.
CTTTATCAGCCAACCCGAGGTTCTCCAATAATTCATCAATCCATGCATCATTTTTTTTGATACCGAAATAACCAGATTGAATTCGCAAGGCCTCGCGCACGGAGAAAAAGGGATCGAACACCAGCTCCTGCGGTACCACACCTAGTTTGCGTCTGGCATCGGCGAAATCAGTCAGTACATCGCTGCCGTGCACATGAACACTGCCGCTAGTGGCGCGCGACAAACCAGCAAGAATGCTGATTAAAGAAGTCTTGCCTGCGCCGTTAGGACCGAGCAGACCGAAGAATTCTCCGGGTTGGATGTCAAAGCTCACTTCGTCTAGCGCGCGGACTAAAGGCCCGGTTTGCTTTTTAGAAGTTGAGTAGGTTTTGGAGACGGATTTAAATGAGATAGCTGGCATGGAGCAAGTATTTTACGGGCTTGAGCCCAGCGGCCTTGGCGAATTGACGCAAGGCCTTACAAGAAACACCAACGTGCCGACAACTAGAGGGTATTAAACCTGAGTCAAACGGCCAACTCAAGCCGCTTCAGGCAGTAGTTTTTCAACACCATAGAGGCTAGACAGCTGACGTAACTGAGGCGGCAAACCGCGCACAGCAAATGTTTTACCCGCGTTCAGTGCCTCGCGCCGGCAGGCCAGTAACACAGCCAGCGCCGAGGAATCAAAAGTCTTTAGCGCGCCCGCGTCAGCCAGCACTTGAGCTGGCTGCTGCGCAACCAAGACAGTTAGGCCAGCAGCAAAGTCAGCCGCAGCGTTATGGGTGAGCAAGTCGGGCAGGATAAGCATGGCGGCGATAAGCGATTGTTTATTTGGCCGTATTGGTCTTATTGCGGGCAACCAAGGCAGCGATCAAGCCGTCTATGCCGTTGTTGCTGATCTCACGTGCAAACTGGGTGCGGTAGGTTGACACCAGCCAGACACCAAGCACATTGAGGTCATAAATTTTCCAGCCGGTTGGAGTTTTCTCCATGCGGTAGTCAAGTTGTACCGGGTCACCCCGGCCTAGCACTTCGGTACGCACGATCAGCTCAGAGTCGCCCGCGACAACACGCAAAGGTTTGACGTCAATACTCTGGTCTTTGACTTGCGACAGCGCGCCGGAATAAGTACGCACCAGCAGCGTCTTGAACTCTTGTTGCAAGCTCTTTTGTTGGGCGGGCGTAGCCTCACGCCAGCTGCGGCCTACGGCTGAAGCCGTCATACGTGTGAAGTCTACGCTGGGCATAACCTTGCTATCGACCAGCGCAATGATGCGGCTCATGTCACCGGCCTGAGCAGACTTGTCAGCCTTAACAGTTTCCAGCACGTCTGTGGAGAGACGTTTGATCAGGGCATCAGGCGCTTCGTCAGCGGCTCGTGCAAACGGAGCGCTAGCAAGTAATGCAATGCCTAACGAGAGGCTGACCAAGCGGCCTAGGGTTCTACGGTTCATACAAATCCTTTAAGTTAACGTGATGCTTGGTAGCGTTTAAAACTAGCGACCAAGCGTCTAATGTGCTGTGTCAGATCGCTGTTGGCAGCGCTTAGTTCGACTGATATGCGAGAGTTTCGCACTACCCAAGCAACTCAAGCTCTAGGCCTACAGCACTGCCAGTGGTATTTACTGCGCCGCAGGCGAAGTAGTGGCTGGTGCGGGTAAGTCAAAGCGCTCCTCGACGACTGGCTGCTCTCGGCCAATTAGGCTTTTGCGGCGTTGCAGGTAAATGTCGCGGGTGAAACTATATTTATCCAAGGCAGCTTGTTCCAGCGCATCGCCCGCATCGAGAAAACGGGAACGCAAATTCACCACACGAACCCCAGTCAGCGAATTGCGCAGCGCCACATCATTGAGGTTGCCGGCAACATCGCCTTGACTGTCGACGGCACGGCCAAAGGCATCACGAATCGTCGAGGGGCCTAAAAGAGGCAGCACCAGATAGGGACCCGAAGCCATGCCGTAATAGCCTAGCGTCATACCGAAGTCTGCGGAATGCTTGGGTATTTGCATCTCACTGGCCACGTCAAACAGCCCGCCAATACCCCAAAAGGTATTGACTGAGACCCGAAACAAGGTGTCCGTCGCTGCAACGCCTTTGGCTTGCAGCAAATTATTGACCAATGACCATATGTCATTGATATTGCCAAAAAAGTTTGTCACACCCTTACGCACCATGGTCGGTGTGACTTCGGTGTAAGCCACCGCCACTGGCTTAATAACGGCCTGATCAAGTCCATCATTGAACTTGAACACTGCGCGGTTAAAGGGCTCTAGCGGATCGATCTGGCGCACCGCCTCCGTGGATGTGGCGGGTGCTGTTGCACAGCCCTGCACTAAGACCAAAGCGAGGGCGAAGCTAGCGCCCGTGATGATTTTTTTAAAGGTGAGTCGTGTCGTCATTTTTTCTCTGCACTGGCTGATGGCGTGGTGGCCTCTGTCTTGTTGCCACTGTCTGCCGCTTTACTAAAAAGGAACTGGCTAATCAAAGTCTCAAGCACTAAGGCTGACTGGGTCTGAGTAATCACGTCGCCGGCGACGAGGGTCTTAGGATCAAAGCCGGCCTCAATGCCTACATACTGCTCACCGAGCAGGCCACTGGTGAGGATTTTGAGCGAACTGTCTTTGGGAAATGCGTAATGGCTATCCATGGACAGATTGACACTGGCCTGATAGCGCTTATCGTCAAAAGAAATACTTTCAACCCTGCCAACCACCACACCACCACTTTTAACAGCAGCACGCGGCTTAAGTGCACCTATATTGTCAAATCTGGCGCTGACCTGGTAGGCGCTGTTGAAATTGAGTGTGAGTAAGTTGGCCGACTTGAGCGCTAGAAACAAGATGGCCAAGCCACCGATGACGACGAACAGACCAACCCAAAGATCATTTTTGGAGCGTTGCATTTATTTTTTTTCTTTCAAATACTGAACATCAAGGCGGTGAGTAAAAAGTCCAGCGCCAGCACGGACAGCGAGGACACCACCACGGTACGGGTGGTGGCGCGCGACACGCCTTCTGGCGTGGGCTGAGCTTCAAAGCCCTGATACAGCGCCACAAAGGTCACGGTCAAGCCAAACACCATACTTTTGAGAACGCCGTTACCAACATCGCGCCAGACATCCACACCGGACTGCATCTGACTCCAAAACGAGCCCGGGTCAATACCAATCATCACCACACCGACTAGCCAGCCACCCAATATACCGACGGCGCTAAACACTGCAGCGAGCAGTGGCATGGCAATCAAGCCACCCCAAAACCGCGGTCCAAGCACACGCTGCACCGGGTCTACCGCCATCATCTCCATCGCCGAGAGTTGCTCACCAGCCTTCATCAAACCTATCTCTGCCGTCAGCGCAGTGCCAGCCCGGCCAGCAAACAACAGCGCGGTGATTACCGGGCCAAGTTCTCTGACTAAGCTAAGCGCTACCAGCAAGCCAAGTGCCGAAGATGAACCGTAACGCTGCAGCGTGTAATAGCCCTGCAGCCCGAGTACAAAACCAACAAACAATCCTGACACCGAGATGATGGCGAGCGAGTAGTTGCCCAAAAAGAAAATTTGATCGCGCACCAAGCTAAAGCGCTTGAGCGTTACAGCGCTAATGACCAGTAAGCGCATCAACAGGCGCATAGCATGGCCAAGACCGGCGAGCTGGCCACGCACAGAAAAGCCTAGGTTTGAAATCAAGCCGGCAACACCCGTGCTTGCGCGAGGCTCTTTCATGACTGGCCTTTACGAGTCAAATTCCCGAAATCATCTTCAACATCTGGCCCCGGGTAATGAAACTGCACCGGACCTTCCGCCAATGCGTTGACAAACTGGTGCACCATTGGATCTTTCGACTGACGAACTTCGTCGGGCGTGCCCTCTGCAGCAATGCCACCGTTGGCCAAAATAATGACCTTATCGGCAATTCGAAAAGTTTCCTCAAGATCATGCGACACCACAATACTGGTGATGCCTAGCGTGTCATTGAGCTCACGAATGAGTTTGGCGGCAGTGCCCAGTGAGATCGGATCTAAGCCGGCAAAGGGCTCGTCATACATGATGAGTTCGGGATCGAGTGAGATGGCTCGCGCGAGGGCGACCCGCCTAGCCATGCCGCCCGAAATCTCGCTAGGCATGAGGTCACGCGCACCACGTAAGCCAACCGCGTTGAGCTTCATAAGCACAATATCGCGTATCAAATCCTGGCTCAAGTGAGTGTGTTCACGCAGCGGGAAAGCCACATTATCAAAAACACTCAAATCAGTGAATAAAGCGCCAAACTGGAACAGCATGCCCATGCGGCGCCGGGCTGAATGTAGGCCGGCGGCATCCATCTTGCCGACATCTTTACCGTCAAAAAAAACCTGGCCACTGTTGGCCTTTTGTTGCCCGCCGATTAGGCGCAACACTGTCGTTTTACCGCCGCCCGAAGCACCCATTAATGCTGTGACCTTACCCTTTGGAATGCTCAAACTGACGCGGCTGAGAATCATACGGTCGCCCTTTGATGCAGGATACGAAAAACTCACATCCTTAAATTCAATCAGCGAAGAGGCAACGGGGTCATGCATGAGTGCAAAATTTTAGATAAGTAGGGAATTAGAAGTCTTTTAGCGGCTAGAAAAGTAGCGAGCTGGCAACTAGCCCAGACCAACAACAAGTAATCGAGGCTATAAAAAAAGGAGGTTATGAAAAGTGAAGGGCGTGTGGCCGGTGCAGCCGCAGAATATGCAGATGATAAAGGGCTTTATCTGCAACGCGAAAGCCAAGGCCTTTAGCGACAACGACAAAAGGCGCTGTCCTGCACGAAAGGCACTAAAAACTTGTTTATAGACCTGTATTTGTGACTTTGCCACCACACATGGCAAAACATTAACTAGTTGCATCCATCAACATTTGGCCGAACCCTGATGGATCCGGCCGTTACCGATTTTTAGCGTGGCAAGTCGCTAAAGCCCATCAGGAACTCATCGACTGCACGGGCGGATTGGCGGCCTTCACGAATCGCCCAAACCACCAGACTTTGGCCACGACGGATATCACCAGCGACAAAAACTTTAGCCACGTTAGTGGTGTAGCCGCCTATAAAGTCGGTGCTAGCTTTAGCGTTGCCGCGGCCATCTTTTTCAATTCCAAAAGACTCCAACACGGAAGCAACGGGTGAGACAAAACCCATGGCCAGCAACACCAAATCGGCCTTGAGAGTCTGCTCAGAACCCGCGACTTCAACCATCTTGCCGTCCACCCATTCCACTCGCACCGTGGTCAGGCCTGTGACTTTGCCTTTTTCACCCAGCAAAGCCTTGGTTGAGATCGCGAACTCGCGCTCGCAACCCTCTTGGTGTGACGAAGATGTGCGCAACTTGATCGGCCAGTAAGGCCAGGTCATAGGGCGATTTTCTTCGGCTGGTGGCTCTGGCATTAATTCAAACTGAGTCACGCTAGCCGCACCGTGGCGGTTGCTGGTGCCGACGCAATCCGAACCGGTGTCACCACCACCAATAACAATCACGTGCTTGCCTTCGGCACGTATCTGGCCTTTGACCTTGTCGCCCGCGTTGACCTTGTTTTGGGATGGCAAAAATTCCATCGCAAAATGCACGCCATCGAGGTCACGACCCGGCACCGGCAAGTCGCGCGATTGCTCCGCGCCACCGGTCAAAATCACAGCATCGAAATCTTTTTGCAATTGCTCTGGAGTAATAGTTTCCTTAGCCCAGTTGGTGACCTTGGAATCTTTCCCCAGCTTGCCAACCATCACGCCAGTGCGAAACACCACGCCTTCAGCTTGCATCTGCGTGACACGCCTATCGATATGGATTTTCTCCATCTTGAAGTCGGGTATGCCGTAACGCAGCAAGCCGCCCACACGGTCGTTTTTCTCGAACAATGTGACATCGTGGCCAACGCGTGCCAGCTGCTGTGCCGCGGCCATACCGGCTGGGCCGGAGCCGACTACCGCCACTTTTTTACCGGTCTTATGCTTGGGCAGCTCTGGTTGCACCCAGCCCTCGGCCCAGGCGCGGTCAATGATGGCGTGTTCAATCGATTTGATGCCCACCGGCAAATCGCTCACATTGAGTGTGCAAGCCGCTTCACATGGCGCAGGACAAATGCGGCCAGTGAACTCCGGGAAATTATTCGTGCTGTGCAGGGTTTGGATGGCACTTTTCCAATCAGCACGAAACACCATGTCGTTAAAGTCCGGAATCACATTGTTGACCGGGCAGCCGCTGTTACAAAACGGCGTGCCGCAATCCATGCAGCGCGCGGACTGCTGTTTAGCCTGTGTGTCGTCTAAGCCTATGACGAATTCTTTGTAGTTTTTTAAGCGCTCGGTGACGGGCTTATAGCCCTCCTCTACGCGCTCAAAATCCATGAAGCCGGTGATTTTTCCCATGATGCAATCCTATGCAATATCTTTAAATTAGCTGACTTAAGTCAGCCACTTATCTGGTCTTCGGTCTGTTCTTTTACTTCGCTGCTACCAGCGGCAGATTGACTGCCACTTGAGCAGACGTGGTCTCAGTTGCCGCATCTAGGCGGCGCTGCTTGCGCTCATTCAAGGCACGCTTGTATTCATTCGGGAATACCTTGACGAACTTAAGCCGGGACTCCGTCCAGTTATCGAGCAACTCGCGCGCGCGCTTGCTACCAGTCCAGCGATTGTGGTCTTGCAGCAGACGGCGAATAGTTGCCTCGTCGCTATCCTCAGCATGCCAGTCGGATTTGTCGTGGGTATGTTGCTCAGCCGTGGTCACCACTTTATCGAGTGACACCATGGTGGTGTTGCAGCGCTCAGCAAACTTACCGTCTTCGTCGTAGACATAAGCCACGCCGCCGCTCATGCCGGCGGCGAAGTTACGACCGGTTTTACCCAGCACCAGCACAGTGCCGCCCGTCATGTATTCACAGCCATGGTCACCCGTGCCTTCAACCACCGCCGAAGCACCCGAGAGACGCACCGCAAAACGCTCGCCAGCTACGCCGCTAAAAAAGGCTTCGCCAGTGGTGGCGCCATAAAGCACGGTATTACCAACGATTGTGTTGCGCACCGCGTCGCCGCGGAAATCAATACTTGGCCGAACAATAATGCGCCCGCCGGACAAACCTTTGCCGGTGTAGTCGTTGGCGTCGCCAATCAAATACAGCGTAATGCCTTTGGCAAGAAACGCACCGAAAGATTGGCCGCCCGTGCCTTCAAGCTGAATGCGCAGCGTGTCGTCCGGCAATCCTTGCGGATGACGGCGAGTCAGCTCGCCCGATAGCATGGCGCCTACGGTGCGGTTGACGTTGCGAGCGACTTCTATGAACTGAACTTTCTCGCCTTTTTCTAGCGCCGCTTTAGATTTTTCAATCAAGCGCACATCCAGCGCATTGCCCAGCGCGTGATCTTGCAGCATCACATGGCGGCGCGGCACGTCGGCCGGCACGATTGGCTGGTAAAACAAGCGTGTGAAGTCCAAGCCACTGGCCTTCCAGTGTGAGACTGCTTTTTGCGTCTCGAGCAAGTCAGCGCGGCCAATGAGTTCATCAAAGCTACGAACGCCTAACTGCGCCATGAGTTGGCGCGCTTCTTCGGCAACGAAGAAGAAATAGTTCACCACGTGCTCAGGCTTACCGCTGAACTTCTTACGCAGCACTGGGTCTTGCGTGGCGACGCCGACCGGGCAGGTGTTGAGATGGCATTTGCGCATCATGATGCAGCCTTCAACCACTAATGGTGCGGTGGCAAAGCCAAATTCATCAGCCCCTAGCAATGCGCCAATCACAACGTCACGACCGGTCTTCATCTGGCCATCGGCCTGAACACGGATGCGGCCACGCAAGCGGTTCAGCACCAAGGTTTGCTGAGTTTCGGCCAGACCGATTTCCCATGGCGAGCCCGCATGTTTGATGGACGACCAAGGTGACGCGCCTGTGCCGCCGTCATGACCGGCAATCACCACATGATCGGACTTGGCTTTGGCCACGCCCGCAGCGATAGTGCCAACGCCGGTCTCGCTCACTAGCTTGACGCTGATGCTGGCCGTTGGGTTCACATTCTTCAGATCGTGAATCAGCTGAGCCAAGTCTTCGATGGAGTAGATGTCGTGGTGCGGTGGCGGGGAGATCAAACCCACGCCCGGCACCGAGTAACGCAGCGCGCCGATGTAGTCGCTGACCTTGCCGCCGGGCAGTTGTCCGCCCTCGCCGGGTTTCGCGCCTTGGGCCATCTTGATCTGGATTTGATCTGCAGAAACCAAGTACTCAGCAGTCACACCAAAGCGGCCAGAAGCGACTTGTTTGATGCGCGAACGCAGTGAATCGCCGTCCATAAGCGGCATATCAACTTCAACCCGGCTTTCGCCGATGATGCTTTTGAGTGAGTCGCCCTGCTTAATCGGTATGCCCTTGAGCTCTTGGCGATAGCGTGCTGGATCTTCGCCGCCCTCACCGGTATTGCTCTTGCCGCCAATTCGGTTCATTGCCACAGCTAACGTAGCGTGCGCCTCGGTACTGATGGAGCCTAGCGACATAGCGCCAGTAGCAAAGCGTTTGACGATTTCTTTGGCCGACTCGACCTCGTCAATCGGGATTGCTTTAGACGGGTCTATCTTGAACTCAAACAAACCGCGCAGCGTCATATGACGACGATTTTGGTCGTTAATTAGCTGGGCATATTCTTTGTAGGTATTCCAGTTGTTAGCGCGTGTAGCGTGTTGCAGCTTGGCAATCGCGTCGGGCGACCACATGTGCTCTTCGCCCCGAACACGCCAAGCGTATTCACCGCCAGCGTCCAGCATATTGGCCAGTACTGGGTCTTCGCTAAAGGCTAGCTTATGCATACGCAAAGCCTCTTCAGCGATCTCAAATACGCCCATACCTTCGACTGCGCTGTTGGTACCGGTGAAAAATTTGGCCACCGTCTCGCGGTTCAAACCAATCGCTTCAAAGAGCTGCGCACCGCAGTAACTCATATAGGTCGACACGCCCATTTTGGACATGATTTTCGACAGCCCTTTGCCAACTGCTTTGATGTAGTTGTAAGTCGCTTTTTCGGTGCTCAGGTCGCCCGGCAAGCCGGCTGACAGCTCGGCTAATGTTTCCATTGCCAGGTAAGGGTGAACTGCTTCGGCGCCGTAGCCGGCGAGCACGGCGAAGTGGTGTACCTCTCGCGCAGAGCCGGTCTCGACCACTAAACCAGCGGTAGTGCGCAGACCTTCTTTAACCAAGTGCTGATGGATGGCGGACAGTGCCAGCAAAGCCGGAATCGCCACATGCTCTGCGCTCACACCGCGGTCACTGATGATGAGTATGTTTTTGCCATCTTTGATCGCATCGACGGACTCTGCACAGAGCGAAGCGAGTTTAGCTTCTACGCCCTCGCGACCCCATGACAGCGGATAGGTGATGTCCAAGGTGTAGCTTTTAAATTTACCTTGAGTATGAACATCGATATCGCGCAGCTTTTGCATGTCGGCCACGTCGAGCACGGGCTGGCTGACTTCCAGACGCATCGGTGGGTTGACTTGATTGATGTCTAGCAAATTCGGTTTAGGGCCTATAAAAGACACCAGAGACATCACGATGGATTCGCGAATCGGGTCAATCGGCGGGTTGGTAACCTGCGCAAACATCTGTTTAAAGTAGTTAAACAGCGATTTATTTTTATCAGACAACACGGCCAACGGGCTGTCGTTACCCATGGAGCCAGTGGCTTCTTCGCCGTTCACAGCCATAGGTGACATCAAGAATTTAATATCTTCTTGGGTATAGCCAAAGGCTTGCTGACGGTCTAGCAAAGACACGGCGGCGCTACGTGCTGCGCCCTGCACCGGGGCTGGAGGCGCAATCGCATCAACAGTCGTGGTCAGGTCAACCAAGCGAATACGCAGGTTTTCAATCCACTGTTTGTAAGGCTTGCTGTGCGCTAGCGTGGCTTTGATTTCGTCATCTTCGACGATACGGCCTTGTTCGAGGTCAAGCAAAAACATCTTGCCGGGCTGCAAACGCCATTTGCGCACAATCCGGTTTTCCGGAATGGGCAGCACACCCGACTCGGATGCCATGATGACCAAGTCGTCATCTGTGACGCAGTAACGCGAGGGGCGCAGGCCATTACGATCTAACGTAGCGCCAATCTGGCGGCCGTCGGTGAAGACGATGGAAGCGGGGCCATCCCATGGCTCCATCATGGCGGCGTGGTATTCGTAAAAAGCGCGGCGGCGCTCGTCCATGTTGGCGTGCTGCTCCCAAGGTTCTGGGATCATCATCATCACAGCTTGGCTGATCGGGTAACCGGCCATGGTGAGTAACTCAAGGCAGTTGTCAAAAGTGGCGGTATCCGACTGGTCAGCAAAGCTAATCGGGTAAAGCTTTTGCAGGTCAGCGCCCAGCACGGGTGAACTCATCACGCCTTCGCGGGCTTTCATCCAGTTGTAATTGCCCTTGACGGTGTTGATTTCGCCGTTGTGCGCTACATAGCGGTAAGGGTGGGCCAGCGGCCACTCGGGGAAGGTATTGGTTGAAAAGCGCTGGTGCACCAAGGCTAAGGCGGACACACAGCGGCTGTCGCTCAAGTCCAAAAAGTAAGTACCGACCTGATTCGCCAGCAGCAAACCCTTGTAGACCACGGTGCGGCTAGACATGCTGGGGACGTAATATTCTTTGCTGTGCGTGAGCAGCAGGCTTTGCACCGCAGCGCTGGCGGTTTTGCGGATGATGTAGAGCTTGCGCTCAAGTGCATCTTGCACGATCACATCGTTGCCGCGGCCAATGAAAATTTGGCGAAGAATAGGTTCTTTTTCGCGCACTGTGGGTGACATAGGCATGTCGCGGTCGACAGGCACATCGCGCCAACCCAGCAGCACTTGACCTTCGGCTCTCACGGCTCGCTCTAAAGCCTGCTCGCAGGCTAAACGCGAAGCGTACTCTTTTGGCAAAAACACCATGCCAACGCCGTACTCGCCGGGATGGGGCAAAGTCACACCTTGCTTGGCCATGTCTTCCCGGTACAACGCGTCGGGCAACTGAATCAAAATACCAGCGCCATCGCCCATGAGTTTGTCGGCGCCGACCGCGCCACGGTGATCGAGATTTTCAAGAATCTTCAAACCCTGCTCGACTATCGCGTGGGACTTGGTGCCCTTGATATGCGCTACAAAACCGACGCCACAAGCATCATGCTCGTTAGACGCCGAATACATGCCGTGTTCTTGACTATGCTTGATTTCCGCAGCCGTGGTCATGGCGCACTCCTGATCGTTAAGGGGTTTCACAAAATATCGCTAATCCATCAAGCATAGTGCACAGTTACAACAATACCTAAAGAATTAATTGGGGTCAGACTCCAATTGGTTAATTAAAGCGTTTTTACGCTAATTAATTGGGGACATATTTAAATATGGTATTTAAAATTAATTGAATCATGGTCTCACGCTTTTTCACTCTGGCTTAACCTTACTAAAAGGACGCCCTGCAGCGGATTTTTGTACACGGCGAGGGGTATTTTTTTGCAGCTCAGCCACAAAATTTTCACCCCCTAAGGCCCAACCATTGAGTGCGGACTCGGTCAGCGCAAGTTGCTGATGAGAATTCACACCGATGCGCACCCGTTCGGCGTAAGCCGCTTCACGTGCAAAAGGGGTGTTACCCAGAGTCCAGATCAAGGAATGGGGCGTGACCAACTTGTCGCTGTGCAAACCCGCATAGTGGCCGTAACTAGACCAAGCGTAATCTTGAGCTTGAGCGACCTTGCCGGCGCGTACCGGGTTAAGGTCTAAATACGCCATGCACAGCAGCAGATATTGATCTGCCTCTATCAAGGTGGAGCGATAACGGCCTTCCCACAAAGAGCCGCTGCGGCTATGCAAATCGTTGAAGTAGCGCACATAGCTGCGGCCCACGGCCTGCATTAGTCGAGAAATACCGTTCTCACTGTCTGGCGTAGCGAGCAAATGGAAATGGTTTTCCATCAACACATAAGCGTGCACCGCCACATCAAACTTTTTAGCGTTCTCGAACAGCAAACTAAGCAAATATTGATAATCTGCAGCGGATGCAAAAATAGCCTGGCGGTTGTTGCCACGCTGAATCAGGTGATGAGGGTAACCGGGCAGTGTCAGTCGAGGTAGGCGGGCCATTGTGGATACTTTTAAAAATCAAATATCGATACGCGCAATGAGCAACAAACCCGATTAGCTTTTCAAACGCGCATGCTCTCGGGTCGCGAAACGGTCTGTCATGCCGGCGATGTAATCAGCCACTACACGCTCGGGCTTGGCGTCTGGCTTAAAGCTATTGTCCATGCCATCGAATCTGTCGATGTGGGCTTGCGGCATCTGCGCTGGGTCCGACATATAGACTGCGAACAGCTCGCGCACCATCACTTGAGCTGCCTCGGTGGTTTGCACGACCTGCGGATGGCGATAGAGATTACGAAACAAAAATCGCTTAAGTTCGGCGGACTGCAAAGCCATGTCTGACGTAAAACTAATCAGCGGTCCGTGCTGGCGCACCGCTTCGACGCTACTAGGTGCGGCCAGCGCCAAAGCTTGGCCACTGGCTTGCATCACGTCATAAACCTGAGCGCTAAGCATGAGCCGAATAGTCTCAAACAGCAGTCGCCTGCCCTTGAGCGTTGGATGACTACTCAGTGCCTGCTGACAAAAATGATGAAACAAGGGCACTTCTTGGAGCTGATCGAGTGTGAGCAGTCCAGAGCGCACACCGTCGTCAATATCATGTGCGTTGTAGGCGATTTCATCGGCCAGATTGGCGAGTTGGGCTTCGAGACACGGTTGCTGCCAGCGGCCTGGACCGCTGTCGATAAAACGCCTAGCAACGCCGCCGGGCTCACGCGCCTCAATATGTCTGGCATTGCGCGCCGAGCAGTGTTTGAGTATGCCCTCGCGAGTCTCGTAGCTCAGGTTAAGGCCATCAAACAAGGGATAGCGCTCCTCCAGCGAGTCGACTACGCGCAAGCTTTGCAGATTATGTTCAAAACCTGAGCTGTCTGGACTGTGCGCCTTTAAACAAGCGTTCAGCGCATCTTGGCCGGCGTGTCCGAAGGGCGTATGCCCCAGATCGTGTGCCAGCGCAACAGCTTCAACCAAATCTTCATTTAAGCCCAAAGTACGCGCAATTGATCGACCTAACTGAGCGACTTCAAGCGAATGTGTCAGTCGGGTGCGAAATAAATCGCCCTCATGGTTTAAAAAAACCTGCGTCTTATAAACCAGCCGACGAAAAGCTGTGGAGTGAACGATGCGGTCTTTGTCCCGCTGAAAATCAGAACGCGTGGGTGCCGCCACTTCAGCAATCCGCCGTCCGCGTGAATTAGCCGCATCGCAGGCGTAGGCTTGCAGGCTCATAAAACTTCTTTTAAACGGCCCTGGGCAGCCAAAGCGCAACCAGCAACACAAGCAATCTCAGCCATCAAGCGCAGCAAGCGTCGATAACTGAACGCACCATAGCCTCTGGCACGGCACGCATCACGGCGCTGCCGGGCTTATCAATCAGTACAAAGCGGATCTCACCCGCCTCGGCTTTTTTATCCACCTGCATCAGCTCTAGATAACGGCCAGCGTTATCTACTGGGTCAAGTACTGGGCCACGCACCGGCAAACCGGCCCGCTCGCTCAAGCGAGTAATACGCTCGACCAAGGCCATGTCAATCAGACCCAGACGCTCGGAGAGATGGGCTGCCATGACCATGCCGCAGCCAACGCCCTCTCCATGCAACCATTCACCGTAGCCGAGGCCGGACTCTATGGCGTGGCCAAAGGTATGGCCAAAATTTAAAATGGCGCGTAGGCCAGATTCGCGTTCGTCTTGACCCACAACCCAGGCTTTGATCTCACAACTACGACGTATCGCGTGAGCCAGTGCCGCGGCATCGCCGGCCAGCAGAGCATCAAGATTGGTCTCTATCCAAGCGAAAAACTCCATGTCAGCTATGGGGCCGTACTTAATAATTTCCGCCAGCCCAGCACTCAATTCGCGGGGCGGCAAAGTCTTGAGAACATCAAGATCACACAGCACCCGCAGCGGCTGATAAAAAGCGCCAATCATGTTTTTGCCAAGAGGGTGATTAATCGCAGTCTTGCCGCCTACGGATGAGTCGACCTGAGCTAGCAAGGTGGTTGGAACTTGCACAAAAGGCACGCCACGCATATAGCTGGCAGCAGCAAAACCAGTCATATCGCCCACCACGCCACCGCCTAGGGCGAACAACACCGTCTTACGGTCGCAGGCGTTTTCCAAGAGCACATCAAAAATCAACTGCAAAGTCTGCCAGTTTTTATACACTTCACCGTCAGGCAGTGTGACCAACAAGATCTTTGGAAAATGGGGTTTTAGTGCTGCTTGCAGCTGGGCTGCATACAGCGGCGCGACTGTGGTGTTAGAGACGATAAGCGCGCAACTAGCTTGCGGCAGACCTTGGTAGCTGGCCGGGTCACCCAAAATACCGCGGGATATGTGAATGGCATAGCTGCGCTCGGCCAAATTAATGTGTACCTGCGATTGCGCAGTCAGAGTGTTTGCTTGCATGGTTAGCAAGTGTAGAGGCTTTGCAATGGCCAGTTTAGGCCACCGGGTAGATGCCTGAGAGCTCTAACTGCATGCTAATCATGTTGACCAGCGTGGCAACCGAGGGCCGGCCGGTTTGTATGACGAAATGTGCCGTCTCAATATAGAGCGGATCACGGATTTCAAAAAGCTCGCGCAAGCGCTTTAGCGGATCCGCGACTTGCAGCAGGGGGCGACTCAAATCATTTTTGAGACGACGAAACAGCTCATCTGGCGAGGAACTCAGATAAACCACTCGGCTACGCTCTCGCAGATGCAATCGATTCTGCAATCTGAGCACTGAGCCGCCGCCAGTCGCCAGAACAACAGGCGGGCCTAAAGTCAGTTGATCCAACACGGATTGTTCGACATCCCGAAAACTTAGCTCACCTTCGCGTTCGAAATAGTCGCGTATGGTGCAGCCTAGTTGCTGCTCTATCACTTGGTCAGAGTCCACAAAAGAAAGACCTAAACGCCTAGCGAGTTGACGCCCGACAGTTGACTTTCCAGAGCCGGGAAGACCTATAAGACTGATCAAAAAAACCTGCCTGGCTCAATAAATGTCTGCATTCGGATAGTTGAATATATTTAAGTTGCATGGATCAGCGACTTGTCGATTTTTCGGCAATTACTTTGGGTGTGATGAACACTAAAAGCTCTGTTTTACGGGTGTTACGGGATTTACTTTTAAATAAAAGTCCGACACCCGGTAAATCACCCAGAAATGGTACCTTGGTTTCGTTGTCGCTTTCTTCTAAAGTAAAAATACCGCCAATCACAACCGTACCGCCGTTTTCTACCAAGACATTGGTCTTGATATGTTTGGTGTCAATGGCCACACCTGCTGCGGTAGTCTCACCACGACTGTCTTTGTTGATATCCAAATCCAAAATAATGCCGCCTTCAGGGGTTATTTGCGGCGTGACCTCTAGCTTCAAATTAGCTTTACGAAAAGCAACCGATGTAGCACCACTTGAAGTTGCCTGCTGGTAGGGGAACTCAGTACCCTGCTCAATTAAAGCCTTGGTCTGGTCGGCAGTAACTATGCGTGGGCTAGAGACCAACTTGCCTTTACCGTCGGCCTCTAACGCCGACAGCTCAAGATTAAGGAAACGCGCAGCGGATGAGCTGAACAGTGAAATCGCAAAAGTTGCAGGGTTGTAGCCGCCCACGCCCAAAGCAGGCAAATTAACGAAGTTGGTGTTGATGTTATCCAGCGCAGTGCTAGTTCTCTCACCAGTGGTATTGGTCAAAGCACTGTAGCTGCCGCCGACGGCAACACGGTTACCGCTGCCAAGCAAACCCCCAGCACCTGTACCCGGGCCACTAGCGCCCAGACGCACACCAAGTGAGCGACCAAAGGTGTCAGAGGCCTCAACAATGCGCGCCTCTATTAAAACTTGGCGTACCGCCACATCGACTTTGGCAATGAGTTGCTGAACCTGCTCCAGCTTGGTGGCTATGTCGCTAACAAACAGCTGATTGGTACGTGGCTCAGAAATTACACTGCCGCGCGTACTCAAAATACGACTTGCACCAGCGGCCCCACTAGCAGTGATCTGGCTGGCAACATCGGCTGCTTTTGCATAGTTAAGCTGGAAAGATTGCGTGCGCAAAGGCTCCAACCCTTGCAGCGCAACTCGAGACTCCAGTTCGAGCTTTTCCTTATTGGCAAGCTCATCCTTAGGTGCAATTAGCAAGACGTTGCCTGTTTGGCGTCGCCCCAGCCCCTTGGCCTGCAAAATAATATCAAGAGCCTGATCCCAGGGTACGTCTTGCAAACGCAAAGTGACCGAACCGGTGACCGTATCAGAGGTCACGATATTAAACTTTGTAAAGTCAGCGATAACAGCCAACAAGGAACGAATTTCGATATTTTGAAAATTCAGCGAGAGCTTCTCGCCGTTGTAACCAATACCTTGCGTCAGCTTATTCGGATCGATTTTTTGCGTTCGTACTTCGACCACAAACTGGTTATCACTTTGGTAAGCACTGTGTTCCCAATTACCGCTGGGCTCTATGACTATACGAACTTTGTCACCCGACTGCGAGGCCGTAACTAGCTGTATTGGTGTGCCGAAGTCGGACACATCCAGCCGCCTGCGCAAGCCTTCAGGCAGCGAAGTTTTCAAAAATTCCACTACCAAGATTTTACCCTGCTGCCTTATATCAACACCAACCTGATTGTTGGCTAGATCAACCACTACGCGACCCGCGCCATCGATACCGCGTCTGAAATCGAGGTCCTTTAGCGGCAGCGTTTCACGATTACTATTTTCCGCAAAGACGGGCGTAGCAACAGCTGTAGGCGCTACCGCAATCAGAGTATCAATAGTGATAATTAAAGACTTGCCTTGTATCTCAGTGCGGTACGCTGCAGGTGACTTCAAATTAAGCACCAACCGACTTCTATTACCCACCTGAATCACATTAGCCGTTCGCAAGTTACCCAAACTTAACTCCAATACCGAACGACCTATAGCATTGGCCACACCCGGGAAGTCCAGCGCAATACGCGCCGGAGATTGAATACTAAAACCAGTCGGCAAGGCAGTGAGCGGTTGATCCAGATTAACGCGCAGAACTTCTACACCAGCCTGTATTGAAGCGTCAATAGATAGTATGGTGTTGCTCGTTTGTGCTTGCGCGCTCGAGACGAACAAAGTGAAAAAAATTGCAGATAAAACGGCGGCCCATGAGGGTAGGTCCGCCAAAATTCGCTTGCAGCGCCACTGCGCAACCAACACCAACTGACTGACCTTTTTAATCATTTTGATCCCTCTTGAAGCTGTAATGACGCGGCACGCTCAATCCACTCGCCTGCGGCGTCTTGCACTATCTCTCGCAAGGCCAAGCTGGTCTCAGACACCTTGGTCACGCGGCCAAAATTCTGACCTAAATAATTACCCTGCTTTACTTGGTAAAGTAAGTTATCAACCCGCACCAACGCAACCGGCTGGCCGACCTTAATCAGGCTGCCCACCATAACCACTGCGTCCAAGGGAAAGGATTCAAGTGGCTCCTTGCGCCTAGACAGCTCAGGCGCGATCAGCGCAGCATTGGCAATGGTTTGATTCGCATCACGCTTAAGGGCTTGGGCTAACTTTTGTTTGCTAAAAGGCTCGAGCAAACTGTCCGAGGTGTATGCCTGTGGTAAAAACTTTGTCGGCTCTGGCAAGACTTCTACCTTGGCCTTGTTTTGACTGCGCTGCTCAGCCATCCAGACCTGCAAGGCCTCATCACGAGATGCGCCACAGGCCGTCATAGCCAGCAAAATCAGGCCCGCAGCGACGGTAAATAGAGGTCTAGACAGGCTCATTTTTTATCTCCTGGACCTGCATTTTTACGCTGCTGAATAATTTCTTCTTGGTCGAGATAGCGATAGGTTTTAGCCGTGGCGTCCATGGTCAAACTTCCATCTTGACCTGGCAATAGATTCAAACTATTGAGTGTGACAATGCGCGATAAGTTGGCGATATCAGAAGCAAACGCGCCCAAATCATGGTAGCGGCCAGTAACGCGTAATGCGATAGGCAGCTCTGCGTAATATTCTTTTACGCTGACCTGACCGGGCCTAAACAGCTCGAACTGCAAACTTCTGCCTAATCCGGCCTGATTGATATCGGACAGCAAGGCATCCATTTCCGCCTTACTAGGCAACTGCTTTTCCAACTGAATCACATACTGCTTTACCTGTTCGCGTTGTTTTTTCAGCGCCTCAAGATTGGCCGCTTTACCCAGTTTCTTTTTAAAGTCCTCGCGCAAGACTGATTCCCTGGTACTTTCTTGAGTTAACTCATCCGCAGCATCGCTGAGCCAAAAAAACCATAATCCAGTGACGACTAAAACCATCAGAGCCAGACACAGCAAATAGCGCGGAAAAGCCGGCCAAGCAGCGGGATTAGTTGAATCTAGCCCGCGAAACTGGCCTAAGAGCGCGCCTTGCAGGCTCGCAAAATCTATAGTTAGTTTGTTATTTTTTACCATGCTCAGTTCTGATTTAAGGCTTTGTAGTCGCAGCGCCAGTCTGTGCAGCGGGAGCACCCGCATTAACCGGTGCAGTGGTTTGGTCACTGGATTTTTTCAAAGCGACCCGCATGGAGAAATTCGAAACTCGACGTTGCTCACGCGCATTCAAACTTATCGAAGAAGAAGTAATTTCTATCAACTCTGGTCGCGTCAACCAAAGGCTGTTGTTAGCCAAATTGCGGAGTAACTCTGAGACCCGCTCGTTGGACTGCGCTACGCCAGTCAAGGTAACAGTCTGATTTTCTTGGCGCATGCTATTGATATAGACACCATCTGGTAATTGCTTGACCAGTTCAGTGAGCAGGTAAACCGGCAAATTACGATTGCCCTGCAAGTCTTCAACGGCTGTCTGCCGTGCACGTAAAGCGGCGATTTCCTGCTGCAATCCAGCAATGTCTTTGATCTCACTTTCAAGCTTGGCAATCGCATTTTTCAAGTACGTATTTCTTGTCTGCTGGGCATAGATTTGGGACTGATATCCCGAATAAACAACGCCACAAACCAGACCACCAAGAAGCACAGAAATACCCAGTGATAAATAAAAAAACTCACGCCTACGTTTTCGTGCAAGCTCGCGATGGGGCAACAAGTTAACGAGAATCACTGTAAAAACCTCCGCATCGCAAGGCCGCAAGAGGTCAGATAAGAAGCCGCCTCGCGGCGCATTTTCTTGTCTTTGACATTGTTACCAATAGTCATGCCGTCAAAAGGATCAGCCGTGAGGCAGGCAAAGGCGGTTTGCAGGGTCACTGCGGCGGTTAATCCGGGCAGCGCTGAAGAGCCGCCAGCGAGCATCACATAGTCAATATTATTGTGCGGCGTGCTGGTAAAAAAGAATTGCAGCGCACGACTAATTTCCTGCGCCAGCGTATCGACGAAAGGCTTTAATACGCTGGTACTGTAGTCCTCAGGCAGCTCTCCACTGCGTTTTTTGATTTCCGCCTCTTCGGGCGAAAACCCATATTGCCGCACTATGAGTTGCGTCAGCTGGGCGCCGCCAAAGGCTTGATCACGCTCATAAAGAACATCGCCGTTTTTAATCACCTGCATGCTAGTGGTTAGCGCGCCGATTTCAAACAACGCGACTAAAGTATCTCGACCACCGTCAGAAAAACCCTCTATTAAACGCGCCGTTGCTAAGCGAGAGGCATAAGATTCAACGTCAATCACGACTGGTTTGAGGCCAGCAGCTTCTGCCAATCCTTGCCGATCCTGCACTTTTTCCTTACGCGAGGCTGCAATCAACACCTCAACATCCCCGACCGACATGGCGCTTGGGCCAAGCACGCAGAAATCTAGACTGACCTCGTCAAGTGAAAACGGTATGTACTGATTGGCTTCGGACTCCACCTGAATTTCAAGCTCAGCCTCGCTAAGACCGCCAGGCAGTATGATTTTTTTGGTAATGACCGCTGAGGCCGGCAAGGCCATAGCGACATGCTTGGTGTGGGTACCGCTTTTTTTGACTACCCGGCGTACGGCTTCGGCAACCTCATCAAAATTTTCGACGTTACCATCTGTTATCCAGCCACGCTCTAAAGGCTCAATGGCGCAATGCTCGAGTGTGAGTTTGCCGGATTTATCCCGACTCAGCTCAACCAGCTTGACACTTGATGAGCTGATATCAAGACCGAGTAAAGCCGGCTCTTGGCGTTTAAATAAGGACCCTAATGCGATCAAGACCGTCCCCAAATCATGGCTAATAAGTAGCCTTGCTTGCTTAAGAAATCACTTTAATACTATCAGCAAGACCATTACAGAGTTAGTCTTTTTTCTGTCCAAATTGTTAAGTTTGTCGTCAAAACAAGACATTTTCCGTCTCCTATTTATACATAAATAGTTATTTTGTTTGCTTTATTTATTTTAAATTTGTTTACTAAAGTCCGAAAAATGATGGAAAAAGACACGGACTGCGCGCAACTGTGTCCGCGCTGAAATGCCTGCTTACCAAGCCGTCGAGACAACTCGGCACAGTTTTTTATAATTGACCTAGCGTTCTCCAGTTAAATTACATCTATGTCTTCTAAATCACCTCCTACTGCACCGCCCGAAAAGCCAAAAAAAATCACACCCGCGAATAAATCCCCCGCACTGCGCATGCTTGCCAAGCTATTTTTGTGGGGCGCAGGCTTGAGCGCAGCCGCCATGCTGAGCGGACTCATGGTGCTAGCAATGGCATTGGCGGTGGCCTACCCTAACTTACCGGACATTTCTGAGTTGTCGGACTATCGGCCCAAGCTGCCGATGCGGGTTTTTTCGGCAGACGGTGTGGTGATAGGTGAATTTGGCGAGGAAAGGCGGCGGTTCACTCCCATCAAAGAAATACCGCAAGTCATGAAAGATGCGGTGTTAGCGATCGAAGACGCGCGATTTTTCCAACACGGGGGGGTTGACTACCTGGGCGTGATACGCGCAGGACTTGCCAACTTTGGGCATGCCAAAAGCCAAGGTGCATCAACCATCACCATGCAAGTTGCGCGCAACGTTTACCTATCAAGCGAGAAAAGCTACACCCGCAAAATTTACGAAATATTGCTGACCTTCAAACTCGAACACCTTTTGAGTAAGAATCAAATTCTCGAGATCTACCTGAATCAGATTTATCTGGGCAATCGGGCCTACGGTTTTGCGGCCGCTAGCGAGACCTATTTCGGCAAGCCCTTGCAGAGCTTGTCTATTGCAGAAGCGGCCATGTTGGCAGGTCTGCCCAAAGCACCCTCAACCTACAACCCTATCGCCAATTACAAGCGCGCACGGATACGCCAGCTCTACATCATCGAGCGCATGCAGGAAAATGGTTTCATCACAGCCGAGCAAGCCGTGGCAGCAAAAGCTCAAGAAATTATTGTCAAAAGCGGGCCTGATGAAGGCCGCGTGCATGCAGAATACGTCGCTGAGATGGTGCGGCAAATGGTCTACAACCAGTACGGCGACCAAACCTACACGCGCGGCTTGAACGTCTACACAACGCTAAATGCAGGTGATCAAACCATGGCTTATAAAGCCTTGCGTAAGGGAATCATGGGTTACGAGCGGCGTCAGATTTATCGTGGCCCCGAAAAATTCATAGATATTTCTGCCGATCCACAGGAAGCCGAGGACGATATCGACGAGGCATTGAACGAGAACCGTGACAACGGTGATGTGGTGTCAGCCGTCGTACTAGAAGCCTCCCCCAAGCGCATATTGGCGATGCGGCGTAACAGCGAGAGCATTGAAATTACTGGCGAAGGACTCAAACCGGCGCAGTCCGGTTTGGCAGAAACGGCCGCGCCAAACATTAAAATTCGTCGTGGTGCACTGATACGCGCAGCAAAAACACCCGAAGGCAAATGGGAAATAACCCAGTTACCCGAAGTTGAAGGTGCTTTCGTAGCGATGGACCCGCGCAGCGGTGCGATACGCGCGCTAGTTGGTGGCTTTGATTTCGAGAAAAATAAGTTTAACCACGTCACCCAAGCCTGGCGCCAGCCCGGTTCGAGCTTCAAACCTTTTATATACTCCGCAGCACTGGAAAAAGGTTTCACGCCAGCGACAGTGATTAACGATGCACCGCTGTTTTTCGACGCTAGCGTAACCGGTGGTCAGCCTTGGGAGCCGAAGAATTACGACGGCAAGTTTGATGGCCCAATGAGCATGCGTAATGCGTTGAAAAAATCCAAGAATATGGTCTCCATACGCATACTGCAGGCCATAGGCGCGCCCTACGGTCAGCAGTGGGCCACGCACTTCGGCTTTGAGGCTGCAAAACATCCGGCATATCTGACCATGGCCTTAGGCGCAGGCTCAGTTAACCCAATGCAAATGGTCTCGGCCTATTCGGTGTTTGCCAATGGTGGCTACCGAGTCAACCCCTATCTTGTTACCCGCATTACGGACCAAAAAGGCAAGGTCTTGCTAGAGACCTCAGCCCCAGCGCTAGACGAGACCGTTCGCGGTATTCCCGCGCGCAACGCCTATGTGATGTCCAGCATGCTGCAAGACGTGGCGCGCGCGGGCACAGCAGCCAAAGCGCAAGCCATCCTTAAGCGAACCGACATCTATGGCAAGACCGGTACGACAAACGACGCGATTGACACTTGGTTTGTCGGCTTCCAGCCAAACTTGGCCGCAGCTGTTTGGATGGGTTACGACACGCCGAAAAATTTGGGCGACCACGAAACCGGTGGCGGCCTAAGCTTGCCAATCTGGATTGACTTCATGGCTTATGCGCTAAAAGGCGTACCTGTCACCGAGTTACCAGTTCCCGAAGGTCTTCTCAACGTGAGCAACGAATGGTATTACGACGAATACGCCAAAGGTTCTAGTGTGAGCAGCTTAGGAATGACGGGTAATGGCGGCGCAACACCAGCAGCATCGGGTACAGCCTCAGGGGCGGTGCCGATCACGATACTGCCGCCGGCGGATGAGAAAAAGCGGATTCTGGACTTATTTAAGAATTAAGCGTTTAACCAGCAGCAAGGCGCCAAGTCAAGCACTAAAAACCAGTGGTTGGCCGGCTTGCACACTGGCGTAGCGGGACAGATCAGCGAAAAATTCTAAATGGGTTTTGGTATCGAGCCACTGAGTGCCAGAAAATTTATAGTGAAAACCGCCAGCCCTAGCTGCCATCCAAATTTCCTGCAGTGGCTTTTGCAGGTTAATGATGATTTGGCTGCCGTTAGCAAAGCTCAGTGTGATCATGCCGCCAGTGCGCTGATTGTCGAGGTCGACATCAGACTCATCGTTGATGCGGTCGCAGGCTAATTCAACGGCTTTAAGGGCCGCTTCCGCATGGTCAATATATTCAAGCTCGTTCATTACAATCCCGTTATGGTTTTTTCAATACAAATTTTAGGCTGTCAGCCGTCAGCCCCTCTCCGCCAAGGGCTTGTTGCTCTGGCGAGTCTGATCGGATTGTGCAGCCTTGTCGGTTGCGGTCAAACCGGTCCTCTGTTTCTACCCGTTTTACCCCCCGCAACAGCCACCGCAATTACAACTTTGCCGACGAGCAAAGCCAGTAGCGCCACACCAATCGCCATAACGCAACCATCCATCGCCGCATCAGCACCCCAATGACACAGACTACCGATCACACGACGCCTAGCAGCCTGCCCGGCCAACCCTTTATCGCCTATCAAGGCCATGCCCTATTTGTCGAGGAGGTCTCGCTACAAGCGCTGGCAACTCAATACGGCACGCCGCTGTTCGTCTATTCCAAGGCCGCTATGCTGTCTGCGTTGGCAGCATACCAGCGTGGCTTTGAAGGTCGGCAAGCGCAAATTTGCTATGCCATGAAGGCCAATTCCACGTTAGGTGTGCTGCAAGTATTTGCCAACGCCGGCTGCGGCTTTGACATCGTCTCTGGCGGCGAGCTTGAACGCGTGCTGGCCGCAGGTGGCGATGCGCGCAAGGTAATTTTTTCTGGCGTCGGAAAAACACCCGCCGAGATGCGTCAAGCGCTTAAAGCAGGCATAGGCTGCTTTAACGTCGAGAGCGAAGCTGAACTCGACGTGCTGTCTGAGCAAGCGCTGGGCTTGCATATGGTTGCACCTATCAGCATTCGCGTGAACCCAAACGTAGACCCTAAAACCCATCCCTACATTTCCACTGGCCTAAAAGACAATAAGTTTGGCGTAGCCCACGAGGACGCACTGCGCATTTACCGCCACGCGGCGTCGCTCAAAGGACTAAAGGTAGTCGGCATTGATTGCCATATCGGCTCACAAATTACTGACTCCAGGCCTTATCTAGACGCGATGGATCGCATGCTTGACTTGGTCGCTGCGATTGAGGCGGCCGGCATAGCGATTGAACACATTGATTTTGGTGGTGGTCTAGGCATTAACTACAACAATGATGAGCCGCCAGCAGCGGATGCATTGTGGGCGTTGCTGCTTGCCAAGCTAGACGAGCGCGGCTATGGCGAGAGAAAAATCATGATTGAGCCAGGCCGCTCACTCATCGGCAATGCTGGCGTTTGCGTGACCGAAGTGCTCTACACCAAGCCCGGCGAGGAGAAAAATTTCTGCATCATAGACGCAGCTATGAACGACTTGCCACGGCCTTCTCTATACCAAGCCTTTCACGCCATAGTGCCCCTGAACACCGCTGATAGGGGCCGCACCACCCAGACTTACGATGTGGTTGGCCCGATTTGCGAGAGTGGTGACTGGATTGGTCGCGAGCGTGCTTTAGCCGTGGCTCCCGGTGACTGCCTAGCAGTGTTATCGGCCGGGGCCTATTGCATGAGCATGGCCAGCAACTACAACACACGTGGCCGCGCCGCTGAAGTTTTGGTTGATGGCGGCAAGGTTAATTTAATTCGTCAGCGCGAATCGGTGAAGGACCAGATGCGCAACGAGTTGCAAGCATTAGGCGGCTAAGGCCGTCATTAGATTTTCTTGAAGCTGTAGCCGTACATTACGTAAACCGCATGGCGTTGCAATTGACGGCTACTGCAGTGAAGTTTTTAGATCAAACTGGCTGCACCCGCGGAAACACTCGACAGCCGTTTCTTCTTCACAAACTGCCATAAACGCCAGCCCAAAAGCAAAGCCACAATACCGGCATACACAAACACTTCGGCAAAATTGTTCTTGCCCGCACGCATCCAGAAAAAATGCAGCAAACCCAATCCAGAAATAACATAGACAAGCTTGTGCAAAAGCTGCCAACGCTTAGCGCCCATGGTTTTGATGGCCTTATTAAATGAAGTCAAGGCCAATGGCGTGAGCAACAAAAAAGATAAAAAACCAACCAAAATGAATGGCCGCTTGATGATGTCTTTGACGATCTCCGGCACGTCAAAACCCCTGTCCAACCAGGAATAACTAAGCAAGTGAATCACCACATAAAAGTAAGTGAACAAGCCCAACATTCGACGAAAGCGTGCCAGAGTTGGTGTCTTGCTGATCACACGCAAAGGCGTAACCAGCAGCACAATGCAGATAAAGCGCAGCGTCCAGTCACCCGTCGCGCGTATCAAGGTCTCCGCTGGATTGACGCCTAGCTGGTCGGTGAGCGCACCGAAGAACAACCAGAAAAAAGGCAGCAAGCAGAGCAAAAAAACCACCGGTTTTGATGCCCCATGCAGCAACAATTTATGCCGGGAAAGCATCAGAAATTTTTCTTTAAGTCCATGCCGGCATAAAGCTGCCCAACCTGGGCTTCATAGCCATTAAACATCAAAGTTTTGCGCTTTTTCGTGAACAAACCATCTTCGCCTATGCGACGTTCGGTGGCCTGACTCCAACGCGGATGGTCTACCAACGGATTCACGTTAGAAAAGAAACCGTACTCTTGCTTAGCCGCTTTATTCCAGGCCGTACCTGGTTGCTTGTCGGTAAAACGAATTTTGACAATTGATTTACCGCTTTTAAAGCCGTACTTCCAAGGCAGAACCATGCGCACAGGCGCGCCGTTTTGATTCGGTAAGACTTCGCCGTACATACCAAAAGTCAATAGCGCCAATGGGTGCAACGCTTCATCCATGCGCAAACCCTCGACATAAGGCCAGTCCAGCACACGCGAGCCGACAAAAGGCATGGTTTTAGGATCAGCCAGTGTGACGAACTCTACGTATTTGGCGCTGCTCAGCGGTTCTACTTTTTTTATCAACTCAGACAGTGAGTACCCCACCCATGGCAACACCATAGACCAACCCTCTACACAGCGCAGGCGGTAAATACGCTCTTCCTGTGGGCTGAGTTTGAGTAGCTCTTCAAGCGTGTAGCTGCGCGGTTGTTTAACCAAACCCTCGATCGCGACAGACCAAGGTTTAGTCACCAAGGTGTGTGCATTTTGAGCGGGGTCAGACTTATCGGTACCGAACTCGTAATAATTGTTGTAGCTAGTAGCGTCTTTGTAAGAGGAGATATTTTCCATCGTCACAGCGCCTGCGACCAGTGATTTAGCACCAGCTAGGGTTGCGAGCTTACCCGGTTTAGGGACGCTTTGCGCCATTGCCTCGCGGCCAGCCCAGCCAGCCATGGCGGCACCAGCAGCGCCAGTAGCCATTAACTTAATGATATCGCGCCGACCTTGATAGGCGGCTTGGGTCGTGATCTCGCTAGGTACGCTGTGATCAAATCCACTGGACTGGGTCTTAATTAGCATGCTGAATCCTTGTACTTGTTTTGCATTGTATGGCGCTAGATATTTATATATACGTCTCTAACACCTATAAAGATTCAAACCGGACTCATAGAGTTCCGTAACTATGCAAGCCAGAGAGAAACATATTTACACCTAAGAAGGCAAAAGAAGTAACCGCCAGACCCACCATGGCCCACCAAGCCGCCACAGTACCGCGCAGGCCTTTCATGAGACGCATGTGCAGCCAAGCGGCGTAGTTTAGCCAAACAATCAAGGCCCAAGTCTCTTTAGGATCCCAGCTCCAGTACCCACCCCAAGCCTCGGCTGCCCACAAAGCACCGAGAACGGTGGCGATTGTGAAAAAGGCAAAGCCAACAGCGATGGACTTGTACATCACATCATCCAACACTTCAAAACTCGGCAAGCGCGCAGCTATGTGTTTTCGCCCTAACAGCAGTGCGGCAGCAACCAAGCCGGAGACCAGCAAATAACCCAGCCAGTAATTACTGCCGCCAGCATCCACCGGGGTCTTAATGCGAAAAACGATAGGCACAAAGCACAAAACTACAGCCAGCAGCCACAAAGGCGTGAGTTTGTACCAGCGTGTCTCGCTAGCTTGCTGCTTGATCAAGTAAGCCATTGAAACCATAGCCGCCAAAGCAAACATGCCATAGCCAATAAAATTGGCCGGCACATGCAGCTTCATCCACCAGCTTTTCAGGGCTGGTACAAGTGGCTGAATCTCGTGCGCATCGCGTATCACGGTGTACCAAAGCAGAAAACCCACCGCAGCACTAACGACAAGCATCACAAAAGCACCCAGCGCGCGGGTTTTATATTGGTCTTCAAAATACAAATAGAAAGCTGCTGTCATCCAGCAAAACAAGACGAATACTTCATAAAGATTGCTGACTGGTATATGCCCAATATCCGGGCCAAGCAGATAACTTTCATACCACCGCACCAAGGTACCGATCAGCGCCATGGCCACGGCAACCCAAGTGATTTTGCTGCCTAGCGACTCAAAAGTGGCGCTGTGGTTCGCCCCTTCGCGGCTAGAAAACATACCCATCCAGTAAAAAATCGTCCCCATAAAGAACAGCACACTCATCCACAGAATGGCCGATTGACTGGAGAGGAAATACTTAAGCCAAAACACCTTCTCCGCATTGGCCAAATTACCCTCATAAGAGACTATGCCAAGCAGCGCAAATCCACCGGCGGCCAGCATCAACACGCGAAGCGGTCGCCAAAACCAGCCCATTGCAATCGCAGCCGGCACTGCGGCAACCAAAATACCTTGTTCATAAACGTCCATGAAGCCGTGGTAGCGCATAAAGGCAAACAGTCCGGCGCCCACAACCAGCGCAGCAAACACCCAATCGAGCAAACTGCGATTGGCAAAATAACCCGGATTGAGGTTTAGCCCAGCGTTACTACTGCTGGCCGACAGCGTACTGGTCTTAACCGCTGAAATATTGGTGGTCGTGGTTGTCATACGGGTGCCTGTAGCAATTTAGTTTTCAACATCTCGAACTCTTTATCTCCGTCCATGGTCTTGCGATTGGTCGACAAAGCCATTGTGGCCTGACTTTGCGCACCTGACTCTGACAGCCCATCCGAGCTGCCTGAGCCCGGCGCTAACCATACCCACACCCGGCGCTCGCGCACATAAAGCATGGCAAATATTCCGACAATCAGGAATGCACAGCCCAAATAAACAATCTTCTTGCCGGGTGCGCGTGCAACTTGAAACACGCTAGCCTGCACCTGCTTGAAGTCAGTCATCACAAAAGCCATTGGCGCGGGGTAGTGGTAAGCATCCGACAGGCTGAGCACCAGCTGTGACATAAAGGCCTGGGTCTTGTCATCGGGCGGCATGGGTGGTACGCCTGCCTGAGCACGGCCAGTTTGAACCATGTCAAATAGCACGCCGTTGAGGATTCGAATCAAGACTTCGCCAGCGCGGTTGCGCTCAGCCTCGGGCACATTGGATTGCATAAAGTCAGACACAGCTTGCAAACCTGCGACATTTTTGCCACCGTTGACCGCACCTGCTTGCAATGCTGGGCCAGCAAACAGAGCCATCGCTTTAGACGCTGAAGCTGTGAGCTGGGCGACGAGTTCCGGCCTGTCGTTACCCAAGGCTTGCAGCGCATAGCGCTTAACGGCGGCTTCGCGCTGTACCGGATCGGCCAGAGCGGCGCGAACATGTAAAAAGCTGTCCATGCTGCCTTCAGCGTCCACCGGTATACGCAGGTACTGGTAAGGCTGAGCCGGGGTTTCGCGCATCCCTAAGAGATACATAGACGGGTTGTCGGGTGTGTCATCAAGCTTGACCGGCAACATGTAGTTGTTGTATTCACGTGCCTGACCAGAGGCGTCGCGCAGCTTATAACTCACGCTAGGGCCGACGTTGCGCAGCTCTTTTTGAGTCTTAGTCTTGTTAGCCGCACCTAAACGCGACTCTATCGCCTGATGCAGATCGACCTTGCGCACATCGACCGCACCACCGGCACTGTTGCCCACATTGGATGAGGCAAAGTTCTCCACATTAATCACACGCAGGCCGGTGTATTCGAGGGTGAGTTTTTCTGGCCCATTGCTCAGGTTGCTACTGCTGCCTATAGTGCCAGTGATCTCGAACGACTTGCTGGCCGCTGTAATCGGTACAGCCTTTAAGGTGACGCTAGAGCCCCCATCGTCAAAGCTGGATTGGTAAATCTCCACGCCCTTGTAATTGGCTGGGTGATTGACCTCAATGCGGGCTGGCGTGGTCTTACCGGTTTCCTTGTCATGAATCACGACTTCGCTGGCAAACAGCTTGGGCATGCCTGTGGAGTAGTACTCGACTATGAATTTCTTTAATTCTATGGAAAACGGCAGCTCTTGAAGCATGACGCCGCCGGGCTGATTGATGATGGCAGTGCCTGATTGGGAGCCTTCGGACACCAGCAAATTAGCCCTAAAGGTAGGATTGTTCTCGCTTAAACGGTGCTGCGCCGGCACATCAGCAATCAAACCACCACCAGTGAACATGGTTTTGCCGCCCAACAGCATCTGCGCCTTAACCATCATGTCGCCGTCCAGCAGTCCGCCTATGCAAATAAGCACAATCGCGCTATGCGCAGCGATGTAACCTAGCTTGTTAGCCGAGCCTTTTTTGGCCGCCACCATCCAACCGTCGCTACCACCGGCAGTTTCAGTCTGCCCAGTTTGTCGTTGCTGAAGCTTGACCTTCCAACCACTTTGCACCAAGGTCTGTCCGATACGGCGCGCGGCGACTTCTGGTGTTTCTGCAAGCGTAGCTTCGGCGCGATGACCAAAGGCTTTAAGGCTTTGCTCGCGCAGGTTTTCTTTGAGATGGTTTAAATCTTGCAGTATTTTGGGCGCGTTACGTGAAATGCATAGGCTGGTACTGATGACCAGAAAAGTCAGTATCAGCAAAAACCACCACGCGCTATAGATGGTGTTGAGGCTAACCAAACCAAAAGCTTCAGCCCAAAACGGGCCGAACTGATTAACGTAATTACCCAGTGGTTCTTGTTGCTTAAGCACTGTGCCTATGACAGAGGCGATACAGATCACGGTCAGCAGCGAGATCGAAAAACGCATGGACGAGAGCAACTCGACCGCCGCTCGCAAAGTGCGTGAACCCCAGTTAAGCCGTATGCCTTTGGTAGAAACAGTCATGCGTTAGAAAACCTGTGTCAGAGTAAATGGTGCTGCTAAATAAACAAAAGCGGGCTTTCCGTCAGAAAGACCCGCTTCGGTTGTGACTGCGTTTCGCGGCTGGGGTTCAACGCCAGCGCTAGGCTGACGCTTTTTATTACAAAAAATTAACGCAAACCAGCAACGTAATCAGCCAGCGCACTGATTTCACGGTCATTTAGCTTGGCAGCAACCATATTCATTTGTACATTTTTACGCGAACCGTTGCGGTAAGCATTGAGCTGCGTAGACACGTACTCAGCATGCTGTCCGGCAAGACGCGGGTATTGCGAAGGTATACCAGCACCGTTTGGACTGTGGCAGCCCGCGCAAGCGGCGATTTGGCGATCAGACACACCGCCACGGTAAATCCGCTCACCGAGGCTAACGAGTTCCTTTTCTTTAGCAAAACCGGGTTTACTCTTTTGGCTGGCGACCCAATAAGCGATGTCTTTCATGTCGTCTTCGGAAAGACCAGCGGCGAATCCGGCCATGATGGCGTTTTTGCGCTCACCGGACTTGTAGGCTTTTAATTGATTGACCAAGTACTCGGGGTGTTGCTGGGCTAGCTTTGGGTAGGCCGGCGTAGCTGAATTACCGGCAGTGCCGTGGCAAGCCACGCAGACGGCGTTAAAGCTAGCTTCTCCCTTGACCAAGTCCGGCAAGCGTGGCTTGGCGGGCGCGGCGGCTTCTGTCGCAGCGGGCGCAGTATGTGCCTCGCCAGCAGCAAACAAGGACGTAGCGGGCAACAGCAAGGTCGCGGCAAGAAGGGGGATTAGGAACAGCTTCATATCAGAGAATGTTTTAATGGGGGTTGTCGCACAAAACTTATAAGTATCTGATTTTACAATGGCTTGTGGCTAGTTTTCCGCCGCGCTAACAGTCCATCGCCAATCAACACCGCTTTGCTTGCTTCAACAAAACCTTTCTTACCTTAGCCGAAGCGCAGCAACCGGCTTTTTTAGGCCTGCAAAGCAGGCCGCAACAGTCCTCAGGGACCGACCATCATGACCTCACCATCGACCAGCAACAACCCGGCTAAGCCGACTACATCCAAGCGCAATCCAAAAGTCGCGCTAGGCTGGCTGCATACCGCCAAGTTCCTGACCACCGCACCAGAACTTAAATTTCTACCCCGCTTGGACGTGCCCGAGATTGCCTTTGTCGGCCGCTCTAACGCCGGAAAATCGACCTGTATCAACACGCTGACACAACAGCACCGACTGGCCTACGCCTCTAAAACACCAGGCCGCACCCAAAGTATTAATTTATTCACGCTGGGCAAACAAGGCGTGACCGACGCGGTGCTGACCGACTTACCCGGCTACGGCTACGCAGCAGTGCCCAAGGAAGCCAAATACCGCTGGCAAAAGGTGATGGGCAACTATCTGCAAACGCGTGACAACCTCAAAGCCATCGTGTTGATGTGCGACCCGCGCTTAGGTCTAACCGAACTTGACGAAATCTTGCTAGACGTAATTCGCCCTCGCGTTGTCGAAGGTCTGAAATTTTTGGTGCTGCTCACCAAGTCTGACAAACTCAATAAAACTGAGGCCGCTAAAGCCTTGTCCATCGTGCGTTTGCAGGCCGGTGGTGGTGACGTCAAATTATTTTCCTCGCTCAAACGTCAAGGCGTAGATGAAGTCGCTATACACCTTTGGGACTGGGCTCATCCGCAAGATAAAGCGGTCAAGAAACCTAAAACCGGCTTGATTGAGCTGGGCCAGAATGCGCATGAGGAAGACGAGCCAGAAAATCTGGATGAACAGGAAATTCAAGACGAGTTGCCCGCATTGGACGAGCAAAATGACGACCAAATGGACGATAGGGATCCGCTAGATCCGAACAGCCAGCTGCGCGGCTAAAACCGGGCATTCATGGGCAGTCAATAAAAAAGAAATGGGCAGCGTTATGGAAACCATGTTTTTAAACCTGCCTCACGGCATCACCCTCTCCTGCCGCAGCGCAGGTCAAGAGGGCAGACCAGTACTTTTGTTTTTGCACGGCTTTCCCGAGGCGGCTTTTGTCTGGGACGATCTGCTCGAATTTTTTGCAAAGTCCGAAAACGGTGGCTACCGCTGCATTGCACCGAATTTACGCGGCTTTGAAGACTCTAGCGCACCATCAGAGGTGGACCAATACCGGCCTAAGCACTTGGTGCAAGACGTCGCCGCCTTGATCGCCCAGCTGACTACTAGCCTTGGCGATCAACTCGAATGCCTGATTGCCCACGACTGGGGCGGCGCGGTGGCCTGGAACTTAGCGGCAACCAAGCCAGAGCTACTGAAAAAACTAGTCATCATCAACTCGCCTCATCCGGGCACTTTTTTGCGTGAACTACAGCACTCGCCGGCGCAGCAAGCGGCCAGTGCCTACATGAATTTCTTAATCCGACCCGACGCCGAAAGCTTGTTGGCAGAAGACGATTACCGCCGGTTATGGGCATTGTTTCGCCAGGCAGACCACCTGCCGGCTTGGCTAAACGAGGGGGTAAAAGACCAATACCGATCCGTCTGGGGCAAAGGTCTTCGCGGCCCGTGCAACTACTATCGGGCATCGCCACTGAGGCCACCGCGTCCGGGTCCACCGCACCACGACTTAGCGGCAGCGGCAGTCACGATTCCCCGGCACATGCTCGACGTTCATCTACCCACGCTGGTGCTTTGGGGCACTGACGATATTGCTCTGCCGCCCAGCTTGCTTGATGGTCTAGAGGAGTATGTCCCGCAAATGACGCTTAAACGCATAGATGGCGCCAGTCACTGGATAGTGCATGAGCAGCCAGCACTGGTCGCCTCTTGCATCAAGCGTTTTTTAAGCCATCTAGCTCAGTAAACTGAGGCCTCACCCTCGGGCCGAGTTTTAAACCGTTTGTGCACCCAAAAATATTGGGCTGGCATACTTTTGATATAGGCGCCAAGTCGTGCATTCATGAGCGCGGTGTCAGCCACCGGGTCTGAACTCGGAAAATCGTCCCAAGCCGGCATTACTTCAACCTCATAACCATCCGGTGTAATACGCGGCAGCAATGGCACAACCTTAGCGCGACCCAACTGCGCAAACCGGCTAAGTGATGGCACAGTCGCCGCGTTGATGCCAAAAAAAGGCACGAACACCGATTCATCTGGGCCGAAATCCATATCTGGCAGCAAATACAGCGGCTGACCTTCTCGCAGGGCAGCGACGATTGGTCGCACGCCGTCAATCCGGCCAAATAGGCGTAAATTGCCAAAACGCTGGCGACCACGCAAGATCCAACTATCGACCAACTTGTTCGACTGATCCGTATAAATCGTGGTGGATAAGCGCGGCACACGCAAAGTCACACCGGCCCACGCGGCATCTAGACCCACAAAATGAGGTAGAAAAATCACCGTCGGATCAGTTCCCGACAACTCGTCAACTGCGCCCGTCAAGCGTACTCGCCTCGCCACGGTGCTAGCCGGCGCATGCCACAACCAAGAACGATCTAACCAAGCCTGAGAAAAGCAAATGAAAATTTGCCGCGTGAGACGGGTGCGCTCAGTCAGGCTGAGCTCAGGAAAGCAAAGAGCCAAATTGACCTGAACCACTCGCCGCCGTGCGCTAACCAGCGCATAAAGCAACCAGCCAAGAGCGGTGCCTAAAGCGCGCACCCAGGAAAGCGGCAGTAGGGCCAGCAGCCGCATCAAAACTATGCTGGCGTGGGTAGGTAGATCGCTAAACAGCTGAAAAATTGACTTCAAACCGTTTCCTTGCGAGGTGTTTTATAGCGCGCGTAGCCCCACAAATATTGGTCAGGCTGACTCAGCACAATGGCTTCTATAGCCTGGTTAATGCGTGTGACCGCATCAAGCATATCGGATTTGTCAGCGCTTTCCGGCAACCCCACAGCAGGCCAAACTTTGAGCACAAATCCCTGCCCCTTTGGTCTGCGCTCGCAGCTCACAGGCAGCAGTACAGCACCGCTTTGCAAGGCCAGCCTGGCGGCCAGTGTCATGGTGTAGGCTGCTTGACCAAAGAATGGCGCCCAGACACCCATACCCAGAGGCGGAACCTGATCAGTCAACAAAGCCACTGCGCGGTTAGCTTTAAGCGTCTTGTGCATTAGCCGTATGCCGCTCAGACTGGCCGGCACCACGGTAAGCTGGGCTCGGTCACGAGCGATAGCTTCTAGCTTAGCCAGCCACGGCTTGCGCGCTGGCCGATAAATCGCGGTGATAGGCCCGTAAAGTTCAGCCAACGCCTGAGGTCCGAGTTCAAAACTACCGCAATGGGGACCAAAAAAAATCACGCCCTTACCACCTGCAAATGCCTGCTCAACGTGCTGCTGGCCTTGCACACAGACATCCGTTAAAGAGGACTGCGAGGCAGGCCTAAACCACAGCTTGGGCAACTCTGCAACAAAACGCCCCGCTTCGGCAATCGCAGGCCGAGCAAGCGCAAAGGGCAAACCGGCTTGCGCTACGTTGGCACGAAAACGAGTGCGGTAATTTAAGCTCACGCTCCAAACCAGCCAGCCCAGCAGACCACCTAGCGCATGCAAAAGCCTTAATGGCCAAAAAGATAAAAAACGAAAAAGGTAGTACATGCAGCAGGGTAATAAAAACAACTAATCGACAAAAAATACCAGAGTTATATACTTTGCAAGTCGCCGAGTTATTTGAACAACTTGCAGGGCGACATTAAACCAAACTGCTAAAGCGTTCGCCAAAGCACTTCTTGCTGGCAACGCGCCAACAAACTTTATGGAGTGTACAAAATGGCAAACGACTTTCTCTTCACATCCGAATCCGTCTCTGAAGGCCATCCCGACAAGGTAGCCGACCAAATATCCGACGCCATTCTTGACGCCATATTTAAACAAGACCCACTCTCCCGCGTTGCCGCAGAGACCCTGACAAACACCGGCCTGGTCGTGCTGGCTGGTGAGATTACCACCAACGCGCATGTGGACTACATCCAAGTCGCTCGTGACACCATTAAACGCATTGGCTACGACAACACCGACTACGGCATTGATTACAAGGGCTGCGCGGTCATGGTCTGCTATGACAAGCAAAGCAATGACATCGCCCAAGGCGTGGACAGAGCCAGCGACGACCACCTCAACATTGGCGCTGGCGACCAAGGTTTGATGTTTGGCTACGCTTGCGACGAGACGCCGGAACTCATGCCAGCACCGATTTTCTACGCCCACCGTTTGGTCGAACGCCAAGCGCAATTGCGTAAAGACGGCCGACTGCCATTTCTGCGTCCAGATGCCAAGAGCCAAGTCACCATGCGCTATGTGGATGGCAAGCCGCACAGCATAGACACCGTGGTGTTATCGACACAACACCATCCAGACCAGAGCGAGACAGCAACCAAGATGAAGGACTCCTTCATCGAAGCCATCATCGAAGAAATCATCAAGCCAGTACTGCCGAAAGAATGGTTGCAAAACACGCGCTACCTGATCAACCCAACCGGCCGCTTTGTGGTCGGCGGCCCGCAAGGAGACTGCGGCCTGACGGGTCGCAAGATTATTGTCGACACCTACGGCGGCGCCTGCCCGCACGGCGGCGGTGCGTTCAGCGGCAAAGACCCGAGCAAGGTCGACCGTTCGGCAGCTTATGCGGCGCGTTATGTGGCGAAAAATATTGTTGCAGCGGGTCTAGCGCGCCAGTGCCAAATTCAAGTGGCTTATGCCATCGGCGTAGCCAAGCCAATGAATGTGACGGTATACACCGAAGGCACTGGCCTAATTTCGGACGAAAAACTTTCTGCACTGGTGCAAGAGCACTTTGACCTGCGGCCTAAAGGCATCATCCAGATGCTGGATTTACTGCGTCCGATTTATGAAAAAACTGCTGCCTACGGCCACTTTGGCCGCGACGAGCCAGAGTTCACATGGGAACGCACGGACAAAGCCGCTACCCTTCGTGCTGCTGCCGGTTTCTAATCAGCGACATTAACTAGTTCATTTCGCCTGATGTGTCAGGCGAGTAGTGACTCAAAAAGTCACCCGATGCACTGTCGGGTGACTTTTTTTATTTACTATCGACTGAGTGAGCCGCTGCTAAATTAAAACTCATACAAGTAGTAAAACCCTAGACGTAAAACAAAAAAGGCTTCAAAACCGAAGTCTTGAAACCTTTTTTACTTTACCCGGCGTAAGCCAGGAGAGTTTTAGATAACCATATTTAAACGATTACCTGATTTGGTAGGGCTTAGTAGCCGCCACGTCCACCGCCGCCGCCGCCGCCGTAGCCGCCACCGCCGGAACGATCGCCACCACCGTAGCCGCCGCCGCCGGAGCGATCGCCACCACCGTAGCCGCCGCCGCCGCCGCCGCCGGAACGATCGCCGCCGCCGCCGTAGCCGCCGCCGCCACCGAAGCCGCCGGTACGTGGAGGACGTGCCTCCATCGGACGGGCTTCGTTCACAGTGATGCTACGACCACCAAGGGATTGACCGTTCATGCCAGCAATTGCGGCTTGAGCTTCAGCATCATTGCCCATTTCGACAAAGCCGAAACCTTTTGAACGACCGGTGTCACGTTCCATCATGACTTTAGCGCTGGTGATAGAACCAAATTCGCCAAAAGACTGTTGCAGATCTTCGTCACGAACGGTGTACGGCAGGTTGCCGACGTAAAGTTTATTGCCCATAGAGGACTCCTCAAAAATACATGAAATAAAAGCGATGGGGTCCCGAAAGCACAACTAACCCGAAAAGTACCGCCGTAGCGCGCGAAACTGACCGATCACCTAACAATTGCGAATGTTTAACCATCCGCATCTCAGGATTATGCGTCATTTAACACTCTAGCGTGCAATTGGCCCTACACAATTACGTAATGGCTATGAAAAAAGACGTTTTATCCATCAAAAATCAGACTTTAAGGTAGTCAAACGTCAGTTTTCCGGCACCAACTGACACGCCACTAACAAAAGTACCCCAAGCAATATCTAAGAAAGTCAGCCCAAGCGGCCAATTTTTAATAACTGCGAGATTGGTCAAATCATAGGTGGCGTATGCAAAAAAGCCGAACGCCGCACCAATACCAACGGCTTTGAGGACATTCGCATCGGCCTGCAGCAGCACACCAAAAATCATCAAACCTAAGGGAAAAAGAAAGTAAAAAGCTGCGGCCGCATATAAGTTAGGCTTATCCGATAGCAGCGGCCCCATTGCCTCTTGGTACCAAGTAACGGCTATCACTCGCAGCCAAACCATATCTATTAGCAGCATGACCAGAAAAATCGTGAAGTAAACACCTATGTATTTTGGTGATGTCATGTAACAAAGTCCTGTGAGTAAGTTGGCGGGTAACTGTAGTTACGCCTGATGCTGAGTCTATGCTCTCCCGCGGCGAAAGACCGTGATGGTGCTGTCAAAAACCGATTGGGTTTGCAGCAGTTATTTACACCTGCCCTTGAAACTTGGAATGAATGCATCCATAATTAGCACTCACTGGGTTAGAGTGCTAACAAGCATCTCACACATCCTAGATGACTGGCGCTAGCTTTTTTTAACTAGCGCCTTCTATTTTTTAAACCCATTGTTTAAACACAAGGAGCTCTCATGAAACTTCGTCCCTTGCACGACCGCGTAATCGTTAAACGTGTAGAAAATGAAACTAAAACTGCTTCCGGCATCGTCATTCCTGACAGCGCCGCTGAAAAGCCAGACCAGGGCGAAATCCTGGCTGTTGGCCCAGGCAAGAAAAATGACAAGGGCGAAATTTCTCCCGTAGGCGTTAAGGTCGGCGACCGCGTTCTGTTCGGCAAATACAGCGGCCAGACCGTCAAGATTGACGGCGACGAGCTGCTGGTCATGAAAGAAGAAGACCTGTTCGCAGTGGTCGAGAAGTAATTCTCCCCCGTTCAGCGTTTTATTTTTTTCTCATTCACAAACATTTTTAGGAGCCACACATGGCAGCAAAAGACGTAGTATTTGGCGGCGAAGCCCGCGCACGCATGGTCGAGGGTGTCAACATCCTGGCCAACGCAGTTAAAGTAACTTTGGGCCCTAAAGGCCGCAACGTAGTTCTGGAGCGCTCTTTCGGCGCCCCAACGGTGACCAAAGACGGCGTGTCCGTTGCCAAGGAAATCGAACTTAAAGACAAGCTGCAAAACATGGGCGCGCAGATGGTCAAGGAAGTCGCTTCCAAGACCTCTGACATCGCTGGTGACGGCACCACAACGGCTACCGTTTTGGCCCAAGCCATTGTCCACGAAGGCATGAAATATGTCGCCGCTGGCATGAACCCAATGGATTTGAAGCGCGGCATCGACAAAGCCGTCACCGCCTTGGTTGAAGAGCTGAAAAAAGCATCTAAAGCCACCACCACTTCGAAAGAAATCGCTCAGGTCGGTTCGATCTCGGCTAACTCTGACGAAACCATCGGCAAGATCATTGCTGACGCAATGGACAAAGTCGGCAAAGAAGGCGTCATTACCGTTGAAGACGGCAAGTCCTTAGAGTCCGAGCTTGACGTCGTTGAAGGCATGCAGTTTGACCGCGGCTACCTCTCACCATACTTCATCAACAACCCAGAAAAGCAGTCCGCGATTCTGGAAGATCCGTTTGTCTTGCTTTACGACAAAAAAATCAGCAACATCCGTGACCTGCTTCCTACACTGGAACAAGTTGCCAAGGCTGGCCGTCCATTGCTGATCATCGCTGAAGAAGTTGATGGCGAAGCTCTGGCGACTTTGGTGGTCAACACCTTGCGCGGTATTTTGAAAGTAGTCGCTGTTAAGGCGCCTGGTTTCGGCGATCGCCGCAAAGCCATGCTCGAAGACATCGCCTGCCTGACCGGCGGCAAAGTGATTGCTGAAGAAGTTGGCATGTCGCTTGAGAAAGTCACACTGGCTGACCTCGGTCAAGCCAAGCGTATCGAAGTCGGCAAAGAAAACACCATCATCATCGACGGTGCCGGTGCAGCTGCTGATATCGAAGCGCGTGTCAAGCAAGTGCGCGTTCAAATCGAAGAAGCGTCTAGCGACTACGACCGTGAAAAACTGCAAGAGCGCGTGGCCAAGTTGGCCGGCGGTGTTGCCGTGATCAAGGTTGGCGCAGCTACCGAAGTCGAAATGAAAGAAAAGAAAGCCCGCGTTGAAGACGCACTGCACGCTACCCGCGCTGCTGTGGAAGAAGGCATTGTGGCTGGCGGCGGCGTAGCATTGCTGCGTGCCAAGCAAACTGCTGGCGTGATCAAAGGCGACAACGCCGATCAAGACGCTGGTATCAAGTTGGTGCTGCGCGCCATTGAAGCGCCTTTGCGCGAAATCGTCTACAACGCAGGCGGCGAAGCTTCTGTTGTGGTCAATGCAGTGTTGGCCGGTACCGGCAACTACGGCTTTAATGCAGCCAACGACACCTACGGCGACATGATCGAAATGGGTATCTTGGATCCAACGAAAGTAACGCGTACTGCACTGCAGAACGCCGCTTCCGTCGCATCCCTGATGCTGACGACCGAAGCCATGATTGCTGAAGCGCCAAAAGACGACTCAGCCGGCGGCGGTATGCCAGGCGGCATGGGTGGAATGGGCGGCATGGGCGGCATGGACATGTAATCCAGCGCGGATAAGCCCGGCTAAACCGGGCTTGCCCAGCAAAAAGGGTCGTAGCGTGCGAACGCTGCGACCCTTTTTTTATGTTTTAACTTAAATATCGCTGCACAGCTTAAACATGGCGGTCGAGTTAATTTTGGCCAAGCTCAGACTCTTGTACCCACCAGTAAATCAGCACCAATAAGCCAATACCGCTCAAGCCAATAAGCTGCCACCAGCCGGTGCGGCCAATATCATGCAAACGGCGCGCACCTACCGCCAGATAAGGCAGCAGCAGGCCTAGTTGCACCAGAGCTAAGAGCTTTTCGTTCAGCATAGCAACAGCGGCAAAGACCAAGAATTGAAACAGCACAAACCACCAAAATTCAGAGCGCGCAGCTCGACCTTTAAATGTGCCGTATTTGCTCATGCACGAAGAAATGGCTTGGCTAAACGTCATGGCGTAGTTTCCTGAAAATTCAAATCAGTTAGTTTACTGGCCCACAGCAGATGCCGGACAGCGACTTTTAACGCTGTAACACGCTAGAGCAGCAAGGCGGTAACGGCTAATCGCGCCAGCTAATGCCTAGCCAGCTAATTAAGTGGCGCGCAGTCGCCGCAGCAAACCTGCGGTAGAGCCGTCCAAACCCTGGACATCGCCGCTTTGCAAGCGCGGCGCAATATCTTGTGCCAGCGACTTACCCAGCTCTACGCCCCACTGATCAAAGCTATTAATACCCCACACCGAGCCGCTAACAAACACCCGGTGTTCTTGCAGCGCCAGCAAAGCGCCCAAGCTACGCGGATTGAGCGCGTCGAGCAGCAAAAAACTACTCGGCCGATTACCCGGAAAATCTCTATGTCCGCCCACGTCGGTCTTTCCAACCATTAGTGACTGCGCTTGGGCCAGCACATTGGCGATGAGTTTTTCATGGTGTCCGGGCATGCCTTGAAGCGCATTTTTGACCGCTACAAATTCAACCGGCACCACGCTACTGCCTTGATGCAACATCTGAAAATAAGCGTGCTGACCGTTGGTGCCAGGTTCACCCCACAGCACAGGTGCTGTCGCAAAGGGTAGGGTCTGACCGTCCATGTCCACGCGCTTGCCATTACTCTCCATCTCAAGCTGCTGCAAATAAGCCGGTAGGCGGCGCAATGCGCTACTGTAAGGCGCGATGCTGCGGCTGCTAAAGCCGTGAAAATTACGGTACCAAATATCTAACAAACCCAGCCTAACCGGCAGATTTTGCGCCAGTGGTGCGCTCTGAAAGTGTTGATCCATAGCGTGTGCACCGGCCAACAATTCCCGAAAACCCGCCGCACCAATAGCCAGTGCAATTGGCAAACCTATGGCCGACCAAAGTGAATAGCGGCCGCCCACCCAATCCCAAAAACCAAAGCAGGTCTGGATCCCAAAGGTCTTGGCGGCGGCCAAATTGGTGGTCAGTCCAACGAAATGGCGCGCGACGTCTTGCCCACCACTAGCCTTAAACCAACGCAGAGCCGAATGCGCATTGAGCATGGTCTCCGGCGTAGTAAAGGTCTTAGATGCCACCAAAAATAAAGTGCTCTGCGGCTTTAACTCGGCCAATACGCTTAACAGTTCATGCTCGTCAACGTTAGAGACAAATTGAAAGCGCTTGCCCGCAATCGCAAAATCCTGCATCGCCAGCACCGCCATCTGCGGCCCTAAATCCGAGCCACCGATGCCGACATTGACGATGTCGGTGATGTCTTTGTAGGCCGCGTCATGCCGAATTTTCTCTGCAAAATCCAACATGCTGTCTAACGTGGCGTGCACTTTAAGTAACTCGGGCGCCATCGCCGGACTGACTACTTGATCGGCAGGACTGCGCAGTAAAAAATGCATCACCGCGCGCTGCTCGGTGCGGTTAATCGCTTCGCCCGCAAACATCGCATCGCGGTGCTGCTCTAGGCCAGTTTCACGGGCCAACTCTATGAGCAACGACTCAGTTTGCGCGTCAATACGGTTTTTTGATAAGTCTGCAAAAACATAGGGTGCGCTTTGGCTAAAGGTTTCGAAGCGTGTTGCATCCGCCGTAAAGGCTTGGCGCAGATCGAAGTCACGACCTTGTGTCTGGTACAAGTCATTTAATTTAGCCCAGGCAGCAGTTTTATCGCAGCGCACTCTACTCATGCAGCAGCCAGCATAATTTGTTCAAGCTTGAGTGTGTCAGCAACAAAGGCGCGTATGCCTTCAGCCAGTTTTTCGCTAGCCATCGCAT
Source organism: Polaromonas vacuolata (assembly GCF_012584515.1). NCBI lineage: Bacteria > Pseudomonadati > Pseudomonadota > Betaproteobacteria > Burkholderiales > Comamonadaceae > Polaromonas > Polaromonas vacuolata. Next base: position 3,202,623 of record NZ_CP051461.1, read on the forward strand.
CTTGATTGAGCGCCAAGCGTAAACCGGACGTATCAAAACTGACTGCCGCCAAGTCCAACGCAACGGCAGCTTTAGCATCCAAGGCCAGCGCCAGCGGAGCCGAGTTAGCCGCCAACTGGGCCAGTAATTCCGGGCTGATGGTCAACAAATCACAGCCAGCAAGCGCAGTGATCTGGCCGCAATTACGAAAGCTCGCACCCATGACTTCAGTCTTAATGCCAAAGTGTTTGTAATAGTTATAAATTTCACGCACCGACTTCACGCCCGGATCATTGACACCTGCGTTCGCCGCCTCATCCCAACTCGTACCGGCAGACTTTTTATACCAGTCATAAATACGGCCAACAAAGGGCGAGATCAGTTGTACCTTGGCATCGGCACAAGCCACGGCTTGGCAGAACGAAAACAGCAGCGTGAGATTGGTATGAATACCGCGCTGCTCAAGCAAGGCTGCAGCGGCAATACCTTCAGGGGTAGCTGCAACCTTGATCAAAACCCGCTCTGCACCAATGCCCTCGGCCTTGTAGAGCGCAATCAGGCGTTCGCCACGCGCTACGCTGGCTGCGGTATCAAAGCTCAAACGCGCATCGACCTCAGTGGACACGCGGCCGGGAATAGTTTGCAGGATTTCGCAGCCAAAGCGCACCAGCAAGTGGTCCATCAGCACGTCAAGTGATTGACCTTTGTGCTTGCCAAGTGTGTCAGCCAGCAGAGGTTGATATTCAGGCTTTTGGACGGCCTTGAGAATTAAGGACGGATTAGTCGTCGCGTCCTGCGGCTTGAACTGAGCCAGCTGTTTGAAGTCGCCGGTATCAGCAACCACAGTGGTGAATTTTTTGAGTGCGTCGAGTTGATTCATCGTTTTAAGGTGTAGGTTAACGCAAAGCGATAGTGGTGACAGAAACTATGGCTCACAAAAAGCCCTCATGAGTTACCATTATGCCGATAAACTATGAAACTTTATTACATGATGCAAACCTTCAGTCTGTGCATGCTTTTAACAGGAACACAGCAATGAGATTTGACCTGATACTTTTTGGCGGCACCGGCGACCTAGTCTGGCGCAAACTCATGCCAGCCCTTTTCCAAGCCTTTCGCCACGGCAGCTTGCCAACCGATGGTCGCATCGTCGGCGTGGCGCGCGACGACCTCGACGATGAGCAGTACCGGGCGCTGATCAAGTCTCGCTTTGATGAAGTTGACTTGGCCAAACGGCCTAGCGAAGAAGAGTTTTCTCGCTTTGCCGCGCGCTTGACGTATCTGCGCATGGATTTATCCAACGCCACCGATTACACCCATCTCGCCGCAAAACTGGCTGAGCACCAAGCCGACACGGTAGTGATGTACTTAGCCACTGCCCCCAGTTTATTCACGATTTTTTGCGAACATATAGGCGCGGCTGGTCTGAATGGTCCTCAAGTTCGCGTGGTACTAGAAAAACCGCTAGGCCACAACTTGGCATCGAACCGGGCGATTAACGAGAGTGTGCGCAAAGTATTTGACGAAAAGCAAATCTTCAGGATTGACCACTACTTGGGCAAACCTTCAGTACAAAACCTGTTTGCAATGCGCTTTGGCAATGCCTTATTTGAGCCTCTTTGGCGGCGTGAAAATATCGCAAATATACAAATCACAATCGCCGAAGAGTTGGGCATAGAAAAGCGTGGCGCTTTTTACGACAGCACCGGTGCGTTGCGCGACATGGTGCAAAACCATGCACTGCAACTGCTGTGCGCCATCGGCATGGAGCCGCCGATTAATGCCCATGCAGACGCGATACGCGACGAAAAACTCAAGGTCTTGCGCTCACTCAAGCCCTGGACGACTGAAAGCCTACGCCAGCATGTGGTGCGCGGCCAGTACTCTGCCGGCACCATCAACGGCGCCCAAGTTGCGGGATATGCCAGCGAGCCCGGCGTAGGCCAAGGCAGTCAAACTGAAACTTTTGTTGCGCTGCGCACCGAGATCGCCAACTGGCGTTGGGCCGGCGTGCCGTTCTACATTCGAACCGGCAAACGCATGGCACGTAGCAGTGCTTTTATTGAAGTGAACTTTAGGCCCACGCCGCACGCCATTTTCAAAACTCCGCTGGGTTCGGCGAATCGACTGGTGATTCATCTGCAACCCAAAGATGGGCTGGAACTGCATCTGCTTGCACAAGGACAGCAAAATCGTGGCCAGACCAACGCGGAAACCAGTGCCACGGTGCAAAGCCTCTCGCCGGTCCAGCTTGATCTGGATTTTGATAAACGCTTTGGCTCTCAACGGGTAGGCGCGTATGAACGCTTGCTGCTTGACGTGATTGACGGACGTCTGAATCTATTTGTACGCAGTGACGAGCAAGAAGCCGCTTGGCGCTGGGTTGAACCGATTATGGAGAGCTGGAAGCATGATGAAGGACCTAGGCTATATGCCGCCGGAACCTGGGGGCCAGGTGCCGCCAGTGCCATGATTGCCAGAGACGGTTTTTGTTGGCCTGAAGAATGTTAATTGTCATGCGTAATGCGTTGCTCACTTCTCCAATTGCAGTCGCTGACATTGGCCGCTACGCAACGAAATACCCATGCTAGAGCGAGTTAAAGCCTCACTGACTTCACTAGCTCCTGCCGAGCAACGGGTGGGCAAGCTGGTGCTGGCTGATCCACGCGCTTTTGCGACCTTGCCGATTACCGAACTAGCCTTACGCTCACATGTGAGCAAGCCGACTGTGGTGCGTTTTTGCCGCAGCATGGGCTATGACGGGCTGAGTGATTTCAAACTCAAACTTGCCGGTAGCGTCAGTGAGGGCGTGCCCTTTGTACACCGCAGCGTGGATGTGGACGATAAAACCAATGACGTGATGGTCAAAGTCATAGACAACACCGTGGCCGCATTTCTCAAGTATCGCAATGACGCCTCATCAGCAGCAATTGAAAAAGCCACCGACGCTTTGGCGGCTACTTATAACGCCGGCAAACGGATTGAATTTTTTGGCGTTGGAAATTCCGGCATAGTCGCGCAAGATGCGCAGCACAAATTTTTTCGCTTAGGCGTGACCAGCATTGCTTATAGTGACGGCCACATGCAGGTGATGAGTGCTTCGCTACTAGGCCCTGGGGACTGTGTGGTGGTGATTTCAAACTCAGGCCGCACACGTGACTTAATGGATTCTTGCGAGATCGCCAAAAAAAACGGTGCAACCACTATAGTCATCACCGCCACCGGCTCGCCGTTAGCGGCGGCTGGACAAATTCACCTTGCCGCCGACCATCCAGAAGGCTACGACCGCTATAGCCCAATGGTCTCGCGGCTGATGCACTTGATGATTATCGACATCGTGGCGACCTGTCTTGCGCTGAGAATTGGCGCTAAACTGCAGCCGCTGTTGCAAGAGATGAAGAATAATCTACGTAACAAGCGCTACACATAAACATCTAAATCGTGGCTTAGCCCAAGGGCATGGAGCGCTCCACAATCCCCGCAAACAGCGCTGCGCCTAGTGGCAGCACAGCGTCATTAAAGTCGTAGCGGCTGTTGTGCAAAAACTGCGTCCCTAAGCCGTGCGTAAAACCACCCTTCCCGTCCGCAATCTGCTCGCCCTGACCCAAGCGAAGATAGGCGCCGGGTTTGGCTTGGAGCATGAAAGAAAAGTCTTCCGAGCCCATGCTAGGTTCCAGATCACGCACCACGTTTTGCGAGCCCACCAAAGCTTGAGCCACTGCCAGCGCCATGCTATAGCCAGCCGGTGAATTGATAGTAGCGGGGTAGATTTTTTCGTAGGTCAGTACAGCTGTAGCGCCAAACGCATCGGCTATGCCGCTACACAAACTATGCAAACGACGCTCAACCAGGTCTTGCACCTCGGGTTTAAAAGTGCGCACCGTGCCTATCAAGGTGGCACTACCGGGCACAACACTCATAGCGCCCGGATCGCCCGCATGCATCGAACACAGACTTACCACGGCACTATCCATAGCCTTGACGTTACGGGAAACAATGCTTTGCACGGCCGTGATGATGTGGGCCGCCACCAGTACCGGGTCTACCGTTAAATAAGCATGCGCACCGTGACCACCTTTGCCGGTGATCTCAATCGTGATTCGATCAGCTGCCGCCATCATGGGGCCGGGGTTGATGCCTACCGTGCCCGGTTGCATGGCCGGCCAGTTGTGCATGGCGTAAATTGAATCCACTGGGAAACGCTCAAACAAACCATCTTTAATCATGGCGTGGGCGCCGCCCCGACCTTCTTCGGCGGGTTGAAAGACCAACACAGCGTCGCCGGCGAAATGACGCGTCTGGGCCAGATAGCGCGCGGCACCCACCAGCATGGTAGTGTGGCCGTCGTGGCCACAGCCGTGTAAGCCGGCTTTGGCTGATTTCCAGCCAAAGGCGTTGTGCTCTGTCATGGGTAAGGCGTCCATATCGGCGCGCAGGCCAATCATGGGTCTGGGTTTATTCGCATGGCTAGGCTGACCTTTGATAACCGCAACCATGCCAGTTTTACCAATACCGGTATGGACTTCATCCACGCCGCAAAGCTTTAGCGCTTGCGCGACCCGACCAGCCGTATAAACCTCTTCAAAGCCTAATTCTGGATTGGCATGCAGATCGCGCCTAAAGGCGGTGAGTTCTGGATGAAATTGAGAAATTTGTGCGAAAGCCCTGCCGCTAGCGCTCAAAACAGCAGGTTTGTAGTCGGCATCTAGCGCAAGGTTATTCATAAGTGTCCTGGAGATTTCTTGAAAACCGAGAAAATTAAAATACTTATTGACGACCACGCCAAGCTGAATAAATTCGGCGATTTAACGCATTAGCGAGTCATTGAAATAGGACCATACCAAGCCTGTGCTTTTTGATGTGTGTTGTCAGTATCCGTCATGATGGCAATTCCTAGCAGCGCGCCGGGGGCTTCACCAAAAGCACGCTGAAAGTCTACTTGTATATTGCGCTGGTAATCCCGCCATTGCCCCAGATTTTGGGAACCAGACTCCAGCACAATTTCACGGAATCGGTCTATGCGTGGATTGATGATGACGCTGTTGGGCGCGCAGCTGTTACACCAAACATAAGACAACGTGGCATAAGGCAGCGGCTCGCCAGTGATGGCCAAAGCCAGTTCTGACAGCATGGCATTTTTCATAGAAAAACTAGCTCGGTCACCTTCAAAAATCATCACCACTCTGACTGGCGAGTCATGCGCATCACGCCGGGTCAAGTCGGCGCCAGTAATTAAGCTGGGCAACTTCCAGGAAAAACCCAATTGACCAAGATCAGCAGACGCCACATGCAGCGATTGGCGCAGCATGCTGGCGGAAGAATTCGATTGAGCCATCACGGTATTGCGACCGTCCAGGCGCTGCGCGAAGTATTGAGTTGCCTCTTTACCGGGAAGTAAATGGTGGCTCCAGCTTTGCGGCGCTTGAGTGTTAGAACTGGCGAGCAAGTCTTGCTTGAGCAGTGGGAAGTCTGGGTATTGATTTTGGTTTTGGCTATCTATCGGACTGGGCGTTTCAGCCAGATCATTAACCACAGGGCTTGATTGCATCAAGGCGCAAGAAGCTAATTGCAGCAGGCCGGCGAGAACTAGAAAGATTCGTATCCGTTTTTTTAACATTGGCTTTTTTTCAGCGGCGGTATTGTGGTGTTTCAATGAATCATAAAAAAAGCCGCTTCGGTTTAATCCGAAGCGGCTTTTTGATTCATCAATAAAACTGGCGCTAGGCCAGCTTTAAATTAGAACGTGTGGCGAATGCCAGTAGCAACGTTTGTTGCTTTGGTTTCGATCGAACCATTGACAGTTTGCGTTTTAGCTTGCATGTAACCAACGTACAGGGTAGTGCGCTTGGACAAGTCGTACGTACCAACTAAGCTGTAGCCGGTGCCCTTGTTGTTGGCGTTGAAGCCTTCGCTCTTGGAGCTGGAGTAACCAGCAGCAACGGTAGCTGCGCCAAACGGTGCGCTAACGCCTACAGAGTACTCTTTGTCTTTCAACGTGTTGTTTTTAGCAGTGTTGTAGCTACCAACAATCTTAGCAACGCCGAGGTCGTACGTAGCACCGATCAAGTTGTACTTGTTCTTGTCCTGAACGTTAGCAACAGCGAGTTGCTTTTCTTCTTGGTATGCGTAACCGACTAACAAAGGACCGTTAGCGTACTTGATGTGCAAGCTGGCGGTATCGGTAGCGCTACCGTTAACGTTGGTAGCAACATTTTTGTTTTCGCCGAAAGCGTAACCAACAGCACCGCTGAAGCCGCTGAAGTTAGGCGATGTGTAGGTTACTGAGTTAGATGTACGCAGTGAGTAGTCAGCAATACCATTACCCCAAACAGCGGAGTTAGTGGCAAAGTTTGAGTCAAACACGTTGTTTGTTGCGCTACGCAGTGTGTCGTAGGCTGTGTAGTTGCGGCCCAGATCGACGGAACCGAAAGCACCAGACAAACCGACGATAGCTAGACGGCTGAACATGTCGCCAGAAACTGCACCCGTGTCAAGAGCAAAACGGCTCTGCAGGTTGAAGTTAGCGCGCAAACCGCCACCCAGATCTTCAGAACCTTTCAGGCCCCAATATGTGGTGTTCAAGTTGCTGCTGTTGATACCGACTTGTTTCTCGCCAACACCGTTAATGGTGGTTTTTGTTTGGCCCAGACCGGCGTCAAGACGGCCGTACAGAGTCACAGAAGATTGAGCCATTGCTGCGCTGGAAGCGGCCAAAACAGCCAAAGCGATGAGGGTTTTTTTCATTGAGAATTCTCCAAGGTTAAACATAGGGCTCCGGCATGGGGAACGAATTTGGCTTTCACCGATACGAAACCCCCAGAGACCCGGGCCAACCCCCTTTCGGGAAGTTGTTGCTATTGCACCAGACACAGCAGGCTTGTGCAAAGAAATCAGCCCAAAAATTTGAAATCCGTTGCAAGTTCACCACAATCTAGGCGTAAATTCGTAGCTCCCACGCAACAACTTCAGTAAATGGGCTGAAGCAAAAGCCGTGACTCTAAAAGCAGAAAAAAGTTTCTTTGCAGCACGGATAAAGAAGAAAACTCAAAGAACTCGTCAATGCAGCGATTGCAACGGCAAGTGAACAACTGTCGTAACAAAGCCACGCTTTATTGAAATAAGGCTTACAGGCCTAAAAAATTGACGCATTTTTTTTAGCCTTTATTGAGAGACCTCAAATAAAGTCATGACAGAAGAGAAACATCATCTTCATACGCATCAGCAACAGATTCACACTCGTTACTCAAGAGGACTAAATCAAGGGTTTCTACCTGTCTCAGAGGCGATACCACTGGTACATCCACTCTTTACGCGCTCAAGCCTCAGCTTTACGCTCTGTACATGTTTGATCAGGAATCGAAACTTGGTTGAACTAACGAATTTACTTACCAATGGAACTCTCATGAAAAAACTGACCCTCGTAGCCGGCGCTGCACTGGCCCTTGTTTCAAATTTAGCTTTGGCCCAGAGCACCGTGACCATCTACGGCATTCTGGATGGTGGTATCAGCAATGTATCGGGACTTAAAAACGGCAATTCAACCGCTATCGTCAGCGGCATCATGGACGGCTCGCGTTTTGGTTTTAAGGGTTCTGAAGATTTGGGTGGCGGTTACAAAACTATCTTCACGTTGGAAAACCGGTTTGAACTTGATACTGGCTCGGTCTCCAATCGTCCGCCGTCAGGCGCTCAATTACCGGATCGCCTGTCGAGCGCAGAGGCCCTTGGTCTGAGTCCTACACCGACCAATGTTGCAACCGTTGCTGCCGTCAGTGCAGGAATAGGCAACACAGTCGGCGTGAATTTGGCGGGTAATCTGTTTGACCGTCAAGCATTTGTTGGACTTGTAACACCCTTTGGCGCCTTCACACTCGGTCGTCAGTACACGCCAGCTTATCTGGTTGGCGCTACATTCGATGCCTCCCAGACCCAATCTAGCTTGGCTGCCGGTCAAGTGGGAAGCTTTCCACCATCTTTCGACATTCGCCTCCCTAACTCACTCCAATACGGCATTAAAGTCGACGGTGTAACCGCCGCTTTGATGTATGCCCCTGGTGAAGTTACCGGCAATAGCTCGGCAAGACGTTTTTACGGTGCAATGGCAATTTATAAGGGCAACGGTTATTCAGCGGGTATTGGCCACAACACCAGAAACAACGAATTTGGACAAAAATCTTTGACCAATACTGTGCTGGGCGCCACCGTTGACGTCGGTCCAGGCACCTTGTACGGTCAGTTCGCAACGATAAAGGATGACAATCCTACCAACTTAAGCTTCATCACGAACACCGACGTGCTGGCTGCGTTTAACAACGCCTTCAAACAAAACGCCAACCTTCTGCACATTGGCTACAAATTCACCAGCGGTGTAAACACCTGGGTTGTGGCTTACAGCAAATACGACGACAAAAAAGCGGCTAACTCCGACACCAGCTCTTACGGCGCGACTTACACCTACGCCTTGTCTAAACGCACCAGCCTCAATGCTGTGCTGGTTCGCTTTGATAACAAAGGCCAGGCTCAGTCAGCACCAGGTCAAGCCGGCTTTCTCGGCGGTGTGACTGCTGCTGCCGGTGTCGGTTCTACTAACGTGGCACTGGGTATTAACCACAAGTTCTAAGTAACTTTGCGGTCTAGCGGCTTTAAAAACTGCTAGATGCGAACAGTCAGCCAAAAGCTCCCATTTATGGGGGCTTTTTTTTGCCCGCTTGCAGATCAAACAAGGGCGATTAAGCTCAACTGATTAGGCAATGCCAACCGCCAAGCCAATAGCAAAGAGAAAACCCATGACAACAGCCCTAGACCAGACTCTGGCAACCCTAGACGGCGCGCTGCGCACCTTGTTTGCTAAACCGCATGCACGCAATGCCTGCCCCACACTGCCGGAGCACAAGACCGAACTCAACGCCGAAGAAAAGGCTTTGGCTGGGGCTCTTATGCGGGTCAACCATGTCGGTGAAGTTTGCGCTCAAGCGCTGTATGCGGCTCAAGCTTTGGGCACAAAAAATCCGGCTTTACGCCAGCACTTCTTAGAAGCCAGCTTGGAAGAAGGCGACCATTTAGCGTGGACCCATCAGCGCCTTCAAGAACTGGGCGCTAGGCCTTCGTTACTCAATCCGCTGTGGTACGCCGGCGCTTTCGGTCTAGGCTTGATTGCTGGCCGGTTGGGCGACAAACGCAGTCTGGGCTTTGTGGTTGAGACAGAAAAACAAGTTGAATCGCACCTAGCCAGCCATTTAGAAAAACTCCCGCGCCATGACCATGCCTCGCGCGCCATCGTTGCTCAAATGAAGGATGACGAGGCTAGGCATGCATTAGAAGCACGCGGTGCGGGCGCGGTGGAATTGCCACTGCCGGTTAAACAGTTAATGGGCCTAGCGTCAAAAGTCATGACGCGCACCGCCCATTACATCTAACCCCGGCTTAAATTCAAGCCTCGACCAACTCGAAACTGGTCGTGATCTCAGCGGTTTTGCCCAGCATGATGGTGGCTGAGCAGTATTTATCGTGACTCATGGCAATCGCGCGTTCAACCGCGCTAGCGACCAAAGCCTTGCCGCTGACGACGAAATGCATATGGATTTTGGTGAACACTTTGGGGTCAACCGTTGCTCGCTCTGAGCTGAGCTTGACCGAACAGCCGCGCACATCATGGCGGCCGCGCTTGAGGATTAACACCACGTCATAAGCAGTGCAACCGCCAGCCCCAGCAAGTACGGTTTCCATGGGGCGGGGTGCAAGATTCGCGCCGCCCATATCGGGTTTATCAGTATCCGGTGCGCCGTCCATGACCAAGGTGTGGCCGCTAGCGGTTTCCGCCACAAAAGTCATTCCCGAGCGTGATCCTGTGGTGGCGCTATTGCCGGTCCAGTTAACGATGCATTCCATAAAACAGATTTCTTCCAAAAAATTTTGATTAATTAGTGCTATTTCAAATAGATTTAAAAATTAGCAGAATAAAACATTGTGCAGTGCAACATAGCGCCGTTATACTCAATCCATCGCAGCAATGTTTTATTAGGCATTCTTGCACCAGTTGTCTCCTCCACCTCCTCAAAGGGTGGATTTACAGACCCAGATCGCAAGATCTGGGTCTTTTTTCTTGGGCGCTGGCTAAACCAAGCTGCATTTTTTCTCCGCGCCTATGATGTGGGCTGAGAAAAATAATGCCATCCAAAACAAAACTCCCCGCTCCCTCGCTGGCAAAGCCAGTCACCCGCCGCAAGACGACTGCGCCCAGCATTAAATCTAGCACTGCGGCAACCGGTTTAACGCCAGCCGATTACCTGAAAAAAATTCTCACCGCACGGGTCTACGACGTGGCGATTGAGTCGGCGCTGGAACCCGCTAAAAACCTTAGCTTACGTTTGAAAAATACCGTGCTTCTCAAGCGCGAAGACCAGCAACCGGTGTTTAGTTTTAAGCTGCGAGGCGCCTACAACAAGATGGCGCACCTCAGCCCAGCCCAGCTCAAAAAAGGCGTGATCTGCGCCTCAGCCGGTAATCACGCGCAAGGCGTAGCCATGAGCGCGCAAAAGCTAGGCACGCATGCCGTGGTGGTCATGCCAACGACTACACCGCAAGTCAAAGTTGATGCCGTCAAAGGCTGGGGCGGCAAGGCCGTCGAGGTAGTTCTGCACGGCGAGAGCTATAGCGACGCCTACCAACACGCCATGCTGTTGGAGAAAAAAGGTGGTCTGAGTTTTGTCCACCCGTTTGATGACCCCGACGTGATTGCCGGCCAAGGCACGATTGCGATGGAGATTTTGCGCCAGCTGCAAAGCTTGGGTTCAACCCGTCTCGACGCAGTGTTTGTCGCCATAGGCGGCGGCGGCTTGATTTCCGGCGTGGCTAACTACATCAAAGCGGTGCGCCCAGAAATTAAAGTCATTGGCGTGCAAATGAATGACTCCAACGCCATGATGCAGTCAATCGACGCGGGTAAGCGTGTGGCGCTGGCAGATGTGGGTCTGTTTTCTGACGGCACTGCCGTCAAGCTAGTGGGTGAGGAAACTTACCGCATCAACCAAGACTTGGTGGATGGCTATATCAGCGTTGATACCGATGCGGTTTGCGCCGCCATCAAAGACGTGTTTGTCGACACCCGCAGCATAGTCGAGCCGTCCGGTGCGCTCGCTGTTGCCGCGATTAAGAAATACGTGGCCGAGCACAAAACCAAGGGCGAAACCTATGCCGCTATTTTGTGCGGCGCCAACATGAACTTCGACCGTCTGCGCTTTGTCGCCGAGCGCGCCGGCGTGGGCGAAGAGCGCGAAGCCTTGTTCGCTGTAACTATCCCTGAAGAGCGCGGCAGCTTTAGGCGCTTTTGCGAACTCATAGGCCAGTTGCCAGGCGGTCCACGCTCGGTGACAGAATTTAACTACCGCATCAGCGACTCGGCTAAAGCCCATGTGTTTGTCGGCTTATCCACTTTTACCAAAGGCGAGAGCGCAAAAATAGCCACCAACTTCAGCCGCCACGGCTTTGACACGCTTGACCTGACCCACGACGAGTTAGCCAAAGAGCATGTCCGCCACATGGTGGGCGGCCACAGCCAGTTGTCTAAAGACGAGCGCTTACTCCGGTTTGTGTTTCCAGAGCGTCCCGGCGCCCTGTTGAAATTTTTATCTGCCATGCAGCCGGGCTGGAACATATCGCTGTTTCACTACCGCAACCAAGGCGCGGACTATGGACGCACCCTCGTCGGCCTACAAGTACCCAAGAACGACAAAGCGGCGTTCAAGTCCTTTTTAGACAACGTCGGTTACCCGCATGTGGAAGAGACCGATAACCCGGTCTACCGCCTGTTTTTGAAAAGCTGAGCAGCATGCCTTTAGACGCCGCAGCGCCGCAAGACATCAATAATGCCGAGTGCCCGCGCTGCGCCGCCGCTCTGCACTGCGGCATACTGGCCGACGCGGCGCGCTGCTGGTGTTTTGATATGCCACATGCGCTTGCCGTGCCCACGTCAGATGCGGTGCTATCCCAAGATCAAAATCCCGCCTGTCTGTGCCCGGCTTGCCTTACGCTAGCCATCGCTACAGCTAAGCAAAAAGACTAATCACCCACAGCAAGGCAAACACCCATGGCAGTTAATCTAGACGGACAACTGGTGGTGGCGATTTCATCGCGTGCGCTGTTTGACTTGGAAGAAGAAAACCAGGTTTTCGAACAAAGCGATGACCGCGCCTATATGCAGTTGCAGCTCGACCGACTGGATCAAACCGCCAAGCCTGGCGTGGCTTTTTCGTTGATTAAAAAACTACTCGCCTTTAACGAAACGGGTAGCCAACGGGTAGAAGTCGTCATCGTTTCGCGCAACGATCCAGTCTCAGGCCTGCGCGTTTTTCGCTCGGTACAAAGTCACGCTTTAAGCGTGGCGCGCGGCGTTTTTACACGCGGGCGTGAACCCTGGCGTTACCTCACACCGCTGCGGGCGAATTTATTTTTATCCGCCAACCCAGACGACGTTAAAGCCGCATTACTTAAAGGCTTTCCAGCCGCCACCGTGGCCACGCATTCAGCCCGCGCACGCGATAACTATCCGCAAGAAGTGCGCATCGCGTTTGACGGCGATGCAGTTCTTTTCTCTGACGAAGCCGAGCAGATTTTTCAACGCCAAGGTCTGCCCGCGTTTCAACAACACGAAACAGACAAAGCCGTGCTACCGCTGCCAGACGGCCCCTTCAAGCCCCTGCTAAAAGCCTTGCACCAATTGCAACAAGCCGGCACAACGCGCATGCGGATTCGCACAGCGCTGGTGACGGCCCGCAGCGCACCGGCTCACGAAAGAGCCATACGTACACTTATGAATTGGAACATCGCGGTTGACGAAGCCATGTTCTTAGGCGGCTTAGCCAAGGGCGCATTTCTACGTGAATTTGAACCGGATTTTTTCTTTGATGACCAAACCGGTCACGTCAACTCAGCGGCCGAGCACGTACCGTCTGGCCATGTGCACAGCGGTGTTTCTAACGACTAATTAAAAACGGCTGCGCAAGGGCAGATAATTCACGCCGGTGGCTGAGTCACGCATGCAGAAAAAGCCCAACAACTCTACTGCTCTAATGCTCTACTGCTCTACTGCTCTACTGCTCGTTTTATTAGTTCACCTTTCCAGCCTCATCTCAGCGCATTTCAAAACCAGTCGCGCTCGCTTGCATCTTGCAGCTAGCGCACCTCCAAAGGATGACGGCCCATGTCTTTGCTCAGCAAGCTTTCTAGTTTTCGAATTTTTTGTACGCGTGTCTGGGCATTAGCTGCGCCCTACTTTCGCTCTGAGGACAAATGGAAAGCACGCGGCTTGCTGCTCAGCATAGTGCTGCTCAACTTGGGCACGGTCTTCATGGCGGTGCAGTTCAACGACTGGTATCGCTTGTTTTACGATGCACTAGAGAAAAAAGACCAAGCCGTCTTTTGGCAGCAACTGACTCGCTTTAGCTACTTGGCCGTGATCGCCATCATCATCGTGGTGTATAAGTTTTATCTGACGCAGCTGCTCGAACTGCGCTGGCGCTCTTGGATGACGCGTCACTACCTGACGCGCTGGCTTGCCGGTCAGGTCTTCTACAAACTAGAGCTGGCCCGCTTTGATGAGCCGGCAGCGGCGCTGACAGAAGACACAAAACCTATCAGCCAAGCGAACCAAGCCAGCCCCGACAACCCAGATCAGCGCATACAAGAAGACCTCAACAGCTTCACCACCGAGACGATTAACCTGAGCATGGGTCTACTCAATGCTGTGGTCACATTGGTCAGTTTTGTTGGCATTTTATGGGGCTTGTCTGGCGCGTTTAGTTTTAGTCTGGGCGGCGCTAGCTACACCATACCCGGCTTTATGGTGTGGGCCGCAGTGGCTTATTGCGCCGTCGGCAGTTTGCTGACCCACTACATTGGCCGACGTCAGATTAATCTGCAATTCATGCAGCAACGCTATGAGGCTAACTTTCGCCACCACATGGTCAGAGTGCGTGAGTACAGCGAATCGATTGCCTTAGACCGCGGTGAGACGGTCGAAAAAAATCATTTAGACGGTCGCTTTAGCAGCGTGTTGACTAACTATTTAAAACTCATACGCGCGCAAAAAAGCCTGATTTGGTTCACCAGTTTTTTTGGTCAGGCAGCGGTGATTTTCCCCTTCATAGTGGCGGCGCCACGCTTTTTCAGCGGCGCGATACAGCTCGGTCAACTGATACAAATCTCATCGGCTTTTGGCAAAGTCCAAGAATCATTGAGTTGGTTTGTTGACAGCTACAGCGGCTTGGCATCATGGCGCGCCACCACCGATCGCTTGACCAGTTTCGAGGACAACATACTGCGGGTAGACCGACAAACCCAGGCGCAAAAAGCACTCAGCGCCGCGTCAGATAGCAGCACTGCTAGCCAAGCTGACGCACTCATCACCGAGAATTTAAATGTGCAACTGCCTAACGGCAACAGCCTTCTTAACGCGCTCTCGTTAAAAGCGGTGTCGGGCGATCAGATATTAATCAGTGGCCCATCGGGCAGCGGCAAGTCCAGCTTGTTTCGCACACTCGCCGGCATCTGGCCCTATGCCAGTGGCCCTACTCAGTTGCCAGCGCAGACTATGTTTATTCCACAGCGGCCCTACTTTCCCGATCGCTTGTTGCGCGAAGCCTTGGCCTACCCGGAGCCGGCTGCACAGTACAGTGATGCGGAGCTGAAAAAAGCCCTGACAGACAGCTTGTTGCCGCAGTTGCAGGACAGCCTTGACCGACAAGATGCGTGGAGCCGCACATTGTCGGGCGGCGAGCAGCAACGCTTAGCGATTGCCCGCGTTTTACTGAAAAAGCCGCGCTGGATTTTTGCCGATGAAGCCACCTCAGCGCTAGACGAAGACGCCGAAAAAACGCTATACGCATTGCTGCAAGCGCAGGTCTTAAAAGCCGGTGGCGGCATGTTGTCGATTGCGCACCGGCCTAGCGTGGCAGCGTTTCACAACCGGCGTTGGACGTTAAAGGCCGGGCCTGCCGGCGCGCTCGCCGCTTGGACGCTAGAGCAAGGGCCTAGAACCTAAGCGACGACAAGTTCAGTGGCCAAAACACCAATCGCTTGGCGTATGTTTGCGCCGTCTGATTCCAAAGGTAATACCAATAAGAATTCAGCAGGCGGCCAAAATGACAAAAATTGCCTGACAATGAATTCATGCCAGAGCAAATAAAACCCGGCTCACCCGCAGTGCCGCCAGACCTGTCCGCCTGGGCACCTATCAAAGTGCCTATTTTTCGCATGCTCTGGAGCACCTGGCTGGTGGCCAACATTTGCATGTGGATGAACGATGTAGCGGCAGCTTGGATGATGACATCCATGACCACCTCACCGCTGTGGGTGGCGCTGGTACAAACCGCCTCCACGCTGCCGGTATTTTTGCTCGGTCTGCCGAGTGGCGCGCTGGCGGATATTTTGGACCGTAGGCGCTACTTCATCGTCACGCAATTTTGGATTGCCATTGTCGCTACGCTGATGTGCATTACCGTTGTCTCTGGCATCATGACGCCGCCGCTGCTACTGGCTCTAACCTTTGCCAATGGGATCGGTCTGGCTATGCGCTGGCCAGTGTTCTCCGCCATAGTGCCCGAGCTGGTGCAACGCGCGCAGCTGCCAGCGGCGCTGGCGCTCAACGGCATCGCGATGAATGCCTCCCGCATCGTCGGTCCGCTAGTGGCCGGCGCGCTGATTGCCAGTGCCGGTACCGAGTACGTGTTTGTGCTCAACGCCGTGCTGTCTGTGATCTCAGGTTTTGTGATCATGCGCTGGCGCCGCGAACAGGCTATCAGTCCGCTGGGCCGGGAACGTCTGCTCAGCGCCATACGGGTTGGCGTGCAATATGTGCGGCAGTCGAGCCGACTTCGCTCTGTGCTGCTGCGGGTAAGCATATTTTTTCTGCATTCAACCGCGTTGCTGGCATTGCTGCCGTTGGTGGCGCGCCAACTCAAGGGCGGCGGCGCTGCAACCTTCACATTACTACTCGCGTCTATGGGCGCAGGCGCCATAGTCGCTGCGCTGAATCTGCCCAAACTCCGCCGCATCATGACGAGTGAGGCGCTGGTCATGCGTTCGGTGCTGCTTCAATCGGCCTCCGGTGCGGTGATGGCAATTGCACCTAACGCGTGGGTTGCAGTACCGGCCATGGCGATTAATGGCGCAGCCTGGATTTGCTGCGCCAACTCTTTATCAGTCTCGGCCCAAATGTCGCTGCCGGACTGGGTCAGGGCGCGCGGCATCTCTACTTTTCAGATGGCCATCATGGGCGCGAGTGCGCTGGGCGCAGCGCTATGGGGGCAGATTGCAACGCTGAGCAGCGTCTCTACCGGCCTCTTAATAGCTGCAGTCAGTGGCGTGATCTGTATGCGCTTAGCGCAGCACTTTGTGCGCGATAAAAGCGTGGAAGAAGACCTCACACCATCGCGCGAATTCAAAGTCCCCGTAGCCGATGTGCCGCCAGGCAGCGGCCATATGGTGGTGAGTATTGAGTATTTAATTGACCCCTTACGCAGCGACGAATTTCGCGCCTTGATGCAAGAAAGCCGGCGCTCGCGTCTGAGCCAAGGCGCGCTGGACTGGGCGCTGCTGCGTGATGTTTCGCGCAGCGGCCACTATGTGGAGCAAATCATCGAGGAATCCTGGACCGAACATTTGCGCCGCTTCGACCGCGTTACTGCCAGCGATGTGGCACTCAGAGAGCGCAAGCTAGCGTTTCACCTAGGGGCAGACATGCCGCTGGTGACGCGCTGTGTGGTTGAGGGGGCTTGGCGGATTTAATCCGTATTGGGTTTTCCCTTCTAAGCTTTAAAAGGAAATTAAAAAACTTATTTCAGTTTAAGAAGTTTGCTTAAGAATTACCGGCCATCAATCCCCACACCTGACCGCAACAGCCGCGGCCAGCGCATGAAATATTTCCTTGCGTACTAAATGGAAGCGATTGACTTGACAACGTTCCAAAAAAGTAGAAAAGTTGCCCCGACTTTTTTGGGGATTTAAGCCATGAGCGAAATAGTCATTTACGAAGCCGCCGATGGTGGGCAAGTTACCGTTCGACTAGATAGCGATAGTCTTTGGTTAAGCCAAGAACATATCGCTGACTTATTTAAACGAGAGCGCTCTGTTATTACCAAACATTTGCGCAATATCTTCAAAGAGGGTGAACTACTTGAAGAAAGCAATGTGCAAAATTTGCACATTCCAGGCTCGGACAAACCAGTCAAGTTCTATAACCTTGACGCGATTATTTCGGTCGGATACCGAGTCAACTCCAAACGCGGCACTCAATTTCGCCAATGGGCAAACAGTGTTTTACGGACGCATTTACTAAAGGGTTGGACGCTCGATCGGCTTAGGTTCGAGCACAACGCCGCTGAACTAGATGCGGCATTAACGCTGGTCAGGAGAGCTGCGCAATCACCGAGTCTTGTGGCGGATACCGGCCGAGGATTAGTCGAGATAGTCAGCCGCTACACCCAAACCTTCTTATTGCTACAACGCTACGATCAAGGCTTATTGACGGATATTTGCGGGACGGCAGGCGGCGTTACTGCTTCGCTTGAGGCAGTCAGGCACGCTATCGCTGGCTTAAAAACCGAACTCATTTGCCGCGGCGAAGCGAGTGAATTATTCGGTCTTGAGCGCGGCAATGCCGTCGCCGCAATCATCGGCGCTCTGAATCAAACCGTAGGCGGTCAGCCTGCCTATCCGACGGTTGAGTGCAAGGCGGCGCATCTGCTGTATTTCATCATCAAAGATCATCCGTTTGTTGATGGCAACAAACGCAGCGGCGCCTATCTATTCGTTGAATTTCTCAATCGCAACAATGCACTGATGCGAAACGATCAGCTTGTGATTAGTGATATCGCACTTGCAGCATTAGCGCTACTGGTCGCCGAATCAGCACCAGCACAAAAAGAAACGCTGATCCGCTTGATTGAAAACATGCTCTGCGGTGTGCGTTAAAAACAAGGCGGAGCCTGCCCGGCATTGACAAATAAAAGGCGTTTGACTCAAGCTTGCGCAAGAAAACTTTAGCTATAAATGCGGCTCAGATGCTCGGCGAGCACTTGGGCTGCGCGCTTTAAATCTACAGTTATTCCACCTTGATATTGCCCTCACGAATCACCTGCGACCACTTGCCATACTCCGCCGCAATCGCACGACTCGCTACCTGCGGCGTGGTGTAGGTAGCGACTGCGCCTTGGGCTAACAAGGACGCAACGACTTCAGGCTCCTGCAAAATTTTCTTCAGTGCGCTACTGAGACGATTGACGATCTCATCGCTGGTTCCTGCTGGCGCCAATATGCCAAACATGGAGCTGACCTCAAAGCCGCTCAGGCCAGCTTGAGCCGCAGTTGGCACTCCCGGTAAGGACGCGACTGGCGAGGCGGTGGTTGTGGCCAATGCGCGCACCGTACCGGCTTTGACAAAAGCTTGGGCAGCCGGCGCAGTTTCAATCATGGCTTGCACTTGACCGGCCATTAAATCTGTCATCGCCGGGCCACTGCCTCGGTAAGGTACATGCAAAACTTCAACCCCAGCCATGCGCTTAAACATCTCGCTGGCCAGATGCTGGGGCGAGCCATTACCGGCAGAAGCAAACGCCAACTTGCCGGGGTTGGCTTTGGCTAAGGCAATTAATTCAGACAGCGTATTGGCCTTGACGGCTGGATTGACCACAAACACCAACGGAACCGTGCCGACGATAGAAATCGGGGCAAAACTTTTCTTGATGTCGAATGTGACCTGCTGCGGCATCAGCGCAGCGTTAATCGAGTGACTGGTTAACGCGCCCATGAGCAACGTATAGCCGTCCGGCACTGCGGCCGCTACAACGCCAGCGCCCAAGCTGCCACCAGCGCCGGCGCGGTTCTCCACAATCACTTGCTGTCCTAGCGAGAGGGAAAGCTTTTGCGCCAGCACCCGGCCAATCACATCCGTCGCACCACCCGGCGGATAGGGCACGACTAGCTTGACGACTCGGCTCGGATAGGTCTGCGCCAAGGCAGTAGTAAGCAGACAAGACAGTGACAGCGCAGCCAGTGTTGAAAGCAATACACGGCGCTGGCCGCTGATTTTTTTAAACGCAATTTTCATGAATGTCTCCCCAATAGTTTTAAAAACGGCGGCACATCGCTGGCGCCTACCGGCTGAGTTTTAGGTCTTGAGACTTGAGATTCAAGCCCTAGGACTTCTGGCCGATGGTATCCTCTTTATCAATACGATTATCAATAACATCTAATGACAAAAGAAATATCATCCTCACCAGACCACGCCGCTAGCCCCGCAGTCAAGCCGATACAAGGCATGTCCAAAGGCCTGACCAATTACGGCGACAAAGGCTTTTCACTGTTTTTGCGCAAAGCTTTTATCAAGGGCGCAGGTTATACCGATGGCGCACTGGCCAGACCCGTCATTGGTATTGCCAACACCGGCAGCGCTTACAACCCTTGCCACGGCAACATGCCGCAGCTGATTGAAGCGGTCAAACGCGGCATTATGTTGGCCGGTGGTTTACCCATGGATTTCCCGACCATCTCGCTGCACGAGAGTTTTTCTCAGCCCACCAGCATGTATTTGCGCAACCTGATGTCTATGGACACCGAGGAGATGATTCGCGCCCAACCGATGGACGCGGTGGTGCTGATTGGCGGTTGCGACAAAACCGTGCCGGCGCAACTCATGGGCGCGGCGTCTAGCGGCATACCAGCGATTCAACTAATCACCGGCTCGATGTTGACCGGATCACACCGCGGCGAGCGGGTTGGCGCTTGCACCGACTGCCGACGCTATTGGGGTAAATTTCGGGCGCAAGAAGTCGATGCAGCCGAAATTGAAGAAGTCAACGCGCAACTCGTCGCCAGCGTCGGCACTTGCTCGGTCATGGGCACGGCCAGCACCATGGCCTGTCTGGCTGAAGCCTTGGGCATGACGGTCGCAGGCGGCGCCTCACCGCCGGCTGTAACGGCTGACCGCATGCGGGTTGCCGAAGAAACCGGCGCCCAAGCCGTGCGCATGGCGCGGCAAGGTCTGGGCATAGACCAAATCCTCACCGCCAAAGCGTTTGAAAACGCCATGCGTGTGCTGCTGGCCATAGGCGGCTCGACCAACGGCATCATTCACCTGACGGCGATTGCTGGGCGCATGGGTTTTGCCGTCGACTTGCCAGCGCTAGACCGCATGGGCCGCGAAACGCCGGTGCTGCTCAACCTAAAACCTTCGGGCGAGCATTACATGGAAGACTTTCACCACGCCGGCGGCATGGCGACGCTGCTGCGCGAGCTCAAACCGCTGCTGCATCTAGACGCCATGACGGTAAGCGGGCGTACGCTGGGCGAGGAAATCGAAGCCGCAGGCCCCGGCTTTGCACAAGACGTAGTGCGCCCCATGAGCCGGCCGATTTATCCGCAAGGCGGCATCGCCGTTTTGAGCGGCAACCTCGCGCCAGAAGGCGCCATCATCAAACAATCCGCCGCTGACCCCCAACTGATGGAGCATGTGGGCCGAGCCGTGGTGTTTGAAAATTCAGCCGACCTAGCCAATCGAATTGATGACCCGGATTTAGACGTCACCGCCGACGATATTTTGGTGCTCAAGAACATTGGCCCCAAGGGCGCGGCGATGCCAGAAGCGGGCTACTTACCGATACCGCTCAAGCTAGCGCGGGCCGGTGTCAAAGACATGGTGCGCATCTCGGATGGGCGCATGAGCGGCACGGCGTTTGGCACCATAGTGCTGCATGTCACGCCGGAAGCGGCGATTGGCGGGCCGCTGGCCTGGGTGCAAAACGGTGACCAAATTCGGCTCTCGGTGAAAAACCGCGAACTGACTTTGCTGGTGAGTGACGCAGAACTGCAGCAGCGCCGCGCTGCTCAAAACGTAACGCCGCCTAGCGCCGAGCGTGGCTACCGCAAGCTCTATCTACAATCAGTGCTCCAAGCCGACAAGGGCGTGGACTTTGATTTTCTGATGCCCGCCAGCCCCAGCGGCGTGGTGCCCAAAAACAAAGACTAAAGAAAACCCAACCAACAAGACCCGATAAGCACCCATGGCAATACGTAAAACAGACCCGGTAGCAAAAGCCAAAGCCAAGGCACAAGCCGAAGCACTCATAGAGTCACCGGACGATCAAATGGCGCGCCTAGCGGGCGAGCTGGAATCCGACATAGTCTGCGGCCGTCTGCACCCACGCGAGCGACTCACTGAAGACGACTTGATGAAGCGCTTTTCAGTCAAGCGCCACAGCGTACGCGAATTACTCGCCAAGCTAGAGCAAATGGGCTTGGTCGAGCGGCGTAAAAACGTTGGTGCGGTGGTGCGCGACTACAGTATTCGCCAAGTCCAAGAGCTGTATGCTATGCGCTCATTGCTAGAAATGCAGGCCGCAAAACTCATCCCTTTGCCACTGCCCGAGCTGCAATTACAGACCTTGATAGCGATTCAAGACAAGCATGATCTAGCGGTTCAGGCACACGATACGCAAGGCGTATTCAGTGCCAACATGGCCTTTCACACCGCCTTGTTTGCGCTCGCTGACAATGAGGTTTTGCAGCAAGCGATTGCCGAGTACGCGCGCCAATCACACCCGATTCGCTTTTCTTCGCTGACCTCAGCCGATTGCCGCGAGCAGTCGCGCACCGAGCACTGGCGCATCATAGAAGCGTTAAAAAGTGGCGACCGCGAGAGCTTGGTGCAGACCTGTGGCGCGCATTTGCTGCCGTCTAGAGATGTCTATCTCAAAGCGCAGCAGCTAAGAGTGGCTGGACTAAACCCAAATTCAACCTCAAGCGCTCACTGAATTTGAATTGAAAAATATGGTCTTTAAACAGCCATTTCAAGCCTGCTGCGAATAGCGCTCAAAGCCACGCGCACGCAACTCGCAGGCCGGGCAAACACCGCAGCCATAACCCCAAGCGTGACGCTGCGTTCTGTCGCCCATATAGCAGGTGTGGGTGTGCTCGACGATTAACTCGACCAGCGCTTGGCCGCCCAAGGTATGCGCCATACGCCAGGTGTCGGCCTTGTCTATCCACATCAAGGGCGTGTCTATCAAAAAACGTTTGTCCATGCCCAAGGACAGCGCCAACTGCATGGCTTTAATGGTGTCGTCCCGGCAGTCTGGGTAACCGGAAAAATCAGTCTCGCAAACACCGGTAATTAACACCTGCAAATCACGCCGATAAGCCAGCGCTGCAGCCAGTGTGAGAAACAGCAAATTGCGGCCCGGCACAAAGGTGTTGGGCAGACCCGAGCTTTCCATTTTGAAAGCCATGTCGCGGGTCAGCGAACTCTCGCTGACTTGGCCTAGCACCGCCAAGTCCAGCTCATGGTCTTGGCCTAATTTATGCGCCCATTGCGGAAAGCAAAGTTTGATTTCGCGGAGCACGTTTAGGCGCGCCTCTAGCTCGACGATGTGGCGCTGCCCGTAGTCAAACGCCACCGTCTCAACCCTGTCGTATTTGGACAAGGCTTGCGCCAGACAAGTGGTGGAGTCTTGGCCACCCGAAAATAAAACCAGCGCTGAGTTGTGAATGGCCATAGAAAAAAAAGAAAAGAGAAAAGAAGAAAAAAGTTAAAGCAGACCGCGCTGCGCCAAGTTGCGCATTAGCGCGCTGATGCCAAAAGTCCAAGGCTGCGCGCTGTCGCAAGTCGTGACCCGGTTGACCAGCAAGCCTAGCTGCGGCGTGGAGACAGTAACGATGTCGCCGACCACGTGGGTAAAGCCTTGGCCCGGGCCGTGACGGTCTTGGGTAGGCGCAAACATAGTGCCTAAAAACAGCATAAAGCCATCAGGATACTGATGATTCTCGCCGATTGCTTGGTTGACCAAATCCAAAGGGTCACGGCTGATGTGGGCTAGCGAGCTGCCGCCCTGCAGCACAAAGGGCTTGGCTTCGGGGCCGGTGACCGTCATGCTTAGCTCACATTGGCGCACATGGTCTAGGCTGAAATCAGCATCGAACAAACGGATAAAAGGGCCTATCGAGCAAGACGCATTGTTGTCTTTGGCCTTACCCAGCAGCAGCGCGCTACGGCCTTCAAAATCGCGCAAGTTCACGTCATTGCCCAGCGCTGCGCCGACGACCTGTCCGCGTGAATTAACCGCTAGTACGACTTCGGGCTCAGGGTTATTCCAGTGACTGTGCGGATGTATGCCGACTTCAGCGCCCGTGCCCATAGAACTGAGCGGCTGGCTTTTAGTGAAGATTTCTGCGTCTGGGCCAATGCCGACTTCTAGGTATTGCGACCACACACCTTGTGCGATCAACACGGCTTTGAGTCGCTCAGCCTCGGCGGAGCCGGGCTTAATGCTGGCGAGGTTCTCGCCAATTACTGCAACGACTGCGGCACGAACAGACTCGGCTTTGCTGGCGTCGCCGCGTGCCTGCTCTTCAATCACACGCTCAAGCATGGAGGCGACAAAAGTCACGCCTGCCGCTTTGATGGCCTGCAAATCACACGGCGCGAGCAACCACGGCAAGTCCGGCTTGCGTGCGTCAAAAGCAGAATTGCTCAGCACCTCTGCGGTTGCAGCTAAGCGCGGCAGTTGTGCCATGGCGGCGCGCACGCTTTGCGCTGGATTGGCTAATTCAAGTAGTTCGCTGCAAGTGGCTGCAAGCGCGGATAAATCCAGCACGTCGTCAGGCGTGACCAACACCAGCACCGGGCCAGTACCTTGCAGCCAAACTCGTCCGACTAGCAAGGCGGCTTTAGCATCAAGAGGAAGCGCAGCGGACGGAGTCAAAGATTTTTGCATGGGCATGGAGGGATGTGGTGTGTGGATGCGATGTGTGAAAAAGTTGCAAACTCATACTAACGCGGCAACGCCAACTCAATTCAAGGCGCTGGATACTTAACAGCGTTGACCACCATCTTCAAACGCGCTGCCTGAATCAAGTCAATATCCAACTGATCGCAAAGTTGCAGCAGATACAAAAAAACATCCGCCGCTTCAGCCGCTACTTCAGCTTTTTTAACCGGCGCTAAACTTCGGCTTTGCGCTTCGGTCAGCCACTGAAAATGCTCCAATAATTCAGCCGCTTCAACACTCAATGCAGCGGCTAAATTTTTCGGGGAATGGTATGGCGCCCAGTCGCGTTCAGCGGCAAAAACGCGCAGCGCTTGCACCAATTGCGTGATATCTTGTGCCGGCTCTTTAAAGCACTCTCGTACGGTTTCTTGCGCCATTATTTGAGTCCCGATTCGAGCAGTTTGACCAACGCATACAAAGCCTGATTCGCCGGTGTTGCGATGCCAAGTGCAGCGCCGCGGCGCGCAATAAAACCGTTCAAGTGGTCTATCTCCGTGCGCTTGCCGCGGGCCAAGTCTTGCGCGGTCGATGAGAACTGTGCCGGCATGGTTTGAAAAATTTTCGCGACACCCAACAACGACTCGGCTAACTCCAAACGCTGACCATCGGCCTTGGCAACCGCCAACACTTCGTGCACCAAAGCTAGTTGCAAGTCATGGGTAGACGCTAACTGGAAAACTTTGCCGTAGGGCAATTGTGTGATCGCAGAAATGGCATTGAAGGTGCAGTTCAGCAGCAGCTTGCGCCACAGCTCGCCCATCACATCGGGTGAAATCTGAACTGGTATTTGCGCGCTGGCAAACAGCGCCACTATGCGTTGGAGTTGCGGCTGCAGCGTGGGCGCGCAACTAGCGTCTAACGCGCCTATCACCAACTCGCCCCGGCCCAAATGCTCGACCTGGCCAGGCGCTGACATGGCAGTGGCCACATAAACCACAGCGGGAATAACGCTTTGACTAATCTGGCGGGAAATCTCACCAGCATTTTCAACCCCGTTTTGCAAGCTCAGCACCAGCGCATGGGACTCAAGCCAAGGTGCGATCTGCTGCGCGACGGATGCGGTATCGGTGGATTTCACGCAAAACAAAACCAAATCCGCACCGCGTACCGCTTCAAGCGAAGCGCTGGCAGCAATCTCTACCCGCTCGACACGCCCGGCCATATGCAGTTGCAGACCTTTTTCTTGAATCGCCTGCACATGGGCAGGCCTTGCGATTAAGGTGACGCTGTGGCCGGCGCGGGCCAGCATGGCACCAAAAAAACTGCCGACTGCACCGCTGCCAACGACAACGGTATTGAGTGACAAAGAGGTCATATGGGCAGCTCCTAAATGACCTTCATCATAGGCCTGCCCAAACACCTGTTAATCGTTAGTCGATATCGGTTTAATTACGCGGCAGCCGAAACACACTGACCATTTGCGACAGCTGGCCAGCTTGCTCTTGCAGCGACTGGGCCGCAGCAGCAGCTTCTTCAACCAATGCCGCATTTTGCTGAGTGACCTGATCCATCTGCGTAATCGCCTGATTGATCTGACCAATACCCTGCTCTTGCTCTTGGCTGGCGGCGGCGATCTCAGCCATGATGTCAGTCACGCGTTTGACGCTGGTGACGATCTCATTCATGGTGTTACCCGCGTCTTGCACTTGCTTGCTGCCTTCCCCCACTTTATCGACAGAGTCGCCAATCAGGGTTTTAATTTCCTTGGCCGCTGCGGCCGAGCGTTGCGCTAGAGAACGCACCTCGGCAGCGACAACGGCAAAACCACGACCTTGCTCGCCCGCACGCGCAGCTTCCACGGCGGCATTCAGCGCAAGGATATTGGTCTGAAAAGCAATGCCGTCGATCACACCAATAATGTCAACAATTTTGCGCGAAGACGCATTGATAGCGCCCATGGTGCCGACCACCAAAGACACGACATCGCCGCCGCGCACGGCCACGCCGGAAGCAGAAATCGCCAACTGATTGGCCTGCTTAGCATTATCAGAATTTTGCTTAACCGTAATGGTGAGCTGCTCCATCGCCGCCGCGGTTTCTTCTAGCGAGCTGGCCTGTTGCTCAGTGCGTGAGGACAGGTCTTGATTACCAGCCGCAATCTCACCCGAAGCAGTGGCCATGGTGTCGGTTCCCAGGCGCACACCGCCCACCAATGAGACCAGGCCTTCGCGCATGGACTCCACCGCACGCGTAATGACGCCGAGTTCGTCACGCCGCGAAGTCTGCATGGGCTGCGACAAATCGCCCTCGCCGATTGCTTGCACCTGTTGGCTGAGCAAACTCAGCGGGCGCACAGTACGGCGAATAAAGAAGAACAAAGCGACGCCCAAAAGCACGGCAGCCACGGCCATAAAGCCGGCCAACAAAGCTATCTGGCGGTACATGTCGGCCAATACCTCTGAAGCAGAAACCTCGGCCACGACTAACCAGCCAGTCTCACGACTTTTGGCAACCGATGCATAGTGCGTCCCCGTTTGCGCTAGATCGAACACCAAAGGTGCGTTATCAAGCCACTTCATTTCTGGACCCGTCATACGCGCTAGCCATTCGTCTGACTGACTGGGCAAGACCTCTGATAACTTTTTACCCGATGCTGTGGGGTGAAAAACTAATTTTGCGTCAGCCGGCGTTGCGCCCGGGTTGACTATGTAAATACCGCCAGTTTTAAAAATTTGAGTTTGTTTTGCAATCTCACCAAAGGCTGCCTGCTGCTTTGAAATATCCAACCCCACATAAAGCACGCCGACCATTTGACCGGCTGCGTTCAAAATCGGATCGTAAATCGTGATAAAGGTCCGACCAAACAAGAAAGAACGCCCGATATATCGTTTACCCGCGCGCAGCGGCAGATAAGCGGCACTTTTTCGGTCTAACAAAGTGCCTACGGCGCGATCACCGTTTTCTTTTTTCACTGAAGTTGTGATGCGCCTAAAGTCTTCGCCCTGCGCGATAAAGACGGTGGCGTTACCACCCGGAAAGTCGCGCGTAAAACTGTCAACTTCTGTGAGGCTGGTGCTCACAGGTTGGGAGAAATTGATCAAATCCGTCTGCCCCTCGTTAGCATAAGACAAGGTCGCTTCAAATTTTCGCCTGAATATCTCAAACGCATTAATAGCAGAGACCTGCATAGTGCTGTCAAACACATCTAAGGACTGGGCGATACCTTCAGACTTGGCGTTGGCGTACTCTTGCGCACTGCGCTGCTGCTGAACCGAGGCCAGCGCATAAAACAAACCTAATAGCATCAAAGTCACCGCCACAATCACCGCTATACCAACGGCCGTCATACTGCGCGCCAGCGAGACAAAAGGCGGCGCTGCCGCTTGGCCATTGTGAGTGGGCGTGGAATGCATCAAAGTCTTCATGGAATTGAACCTACTGGAGTGGGACCTGACTCGGGCAGCAGAACTCAAAAAGGCAGGGAACGCGGCAGGCGCTATGCCAATACGGTGTGAGTAAGACCTACCGAATAATTGTCATTAGTTGTAAAGATAGTTAACAACATTAATAACGGCAGTTGTTTGAAAAACTTTAATAAAAAAATAATTTTTTTACGTTCACATAAGGCTTTATGCAAACTTGCGCCAAAGTTGATTTGGCCTTGGCAGAATTATTTGCGCTTACCCAGTGCGTCGCGGTGTTTCGCTAGCCCGGCCTCGTGATCACAGGCAGCGCCAGTATCTCGGCCCTGCAGCGCTTCAATCTAATTCCATGCCCGCAGCAAGTGCAATGGAATTTTTTAATGCCCTTGAGGTGCGCGGCTTTGACAGAGTTTTCGAACGCCAGATGTTTATCTTTGATCTGGAAAACATTCAGCTTTCCTTGTCCTGCACGGCGCTGCAAAACAAAGTTTGTAGCGCCGCTATCTGGTCCAGCAAATCGGAAGTAAGCTCAATCCTAGGGACATTGCCCAGATCAAATTTGCCACTAATTAATGTTTCAAGAAAACCTTCCAAAGGGATACGGCCTGAGCCGCACTCCCGCACGACATCTTGACTTCTTGACTCTCATTCCGCCGAAAAAAAAAGCAGATGGGGAAATAGCTAAATAATGTTTAGAGCTGAACGCCGCGCGTCAGCGCACCATCAACCAGCAAGTTGGTGCCGGTAATAAAGCTCGCCGCTGGGCTGGCCAAAAACACCACGGCATTGGCCACTTCCTGCGGCGAAGCCATGCGCCCCGTCGGGTTCAGTGCTAGCGCTTCTTTGAACAAAGCGGGGTTGCCCTGCTCAATTTGGTCCCAAATTCCACCGGCAAAATAAGTGTTGCCCGGCGAGACTGTGTTGGCGCGTATTTTTTTACCAGCTAAATGAAACGCCAGACCTTGGGTGTAGTGAATCACCGCCGCTTTGAACGCGCCGTAAGGGCCAGCGGCAAAATCAATCTCCCGCGCCGAGACGCTAGAGATGGTGATGATGGACGCATGCTGGCTTTTCTCAAGACTTGGCATGGCAGCATTCACCAAGCGGACCGTGCCCATCATGTCAACATCAAAGCCACTCTTCCAACCCGCTTCGTCGTTGCCTACCGCCAACGCACTGACGTTGGCGACCACTATGTCTATGCCGCCCATGGCAGTACTAGCTTGGGCCACAAAAGCGGCCAGTGCAGCCTCGTCGCCGACGTCTACTGCGCAGCCCAACACCGTGGCGCCAGTGCTTGAAAACTCGGCAGCGACAGCCGCCACCTCGCTGGCATTGCGGGCGCAAAAAGCCAGTTGCGCGCCCTCGTCGATTAGCGTCTGCGCAATCGCTCGGCCTATGCCCTTGGTGCCACCGGTAACGATTGCCCGCAGGCCTTTGAGTTTTAAATCCATTGCTGTTGTCCTGTTTGGGTAAAAATTTATTCGGCTTCGGGTGCGAGGTATTTTTTCTCCACCCCTGCTGCCACGGAATATTTGGGATCGACAAAATTACCGAGCCTGACTTTGCCGCACTGGCTGAGCATCATGTATGCATCCCACTTGTCGTAGCCATACTCTTTGGCCATCCACAAAACCAATTCGCTGTAAGCAATGCGGGTGGCGTCTTCGAGCGGCCGCGCGCTGCCTATCACCATGATTTGATCTTCGGTTTCTAAGCGTGGCCAATCAATCGCCCAGCTTTTGATTAAGTCAACATGGATAGTCGTGCGACTGGCGTATTCGACGGCTGTGCCGCAGACCTCGCCATCGCCCTGACAAGCATGGGCATCGCCAATAAATAGCCGCGCACCGGGCGAGCGCACGGGCAAATAAGTGATGCTGCCCGGCCCCATGTCGGGCACATCCATATTGCCGCCGTGGCTGTCTGGCGTGAGGGAATTAATCGAGTCAATTTCGGGCGATAAGCTCAGTGTGCCAATGTGCGGGCGGTAAGGCAGGGTTACGCGCCGGCTCCAGTAAACGCCTTGCTCGTCGAGGTCAATCTTGCGCGTGATCTCGGGCAAGGGGTCGTTCAACATGGCGGTAAAGTCTGTGCCGGTGAGCGCGCCGAAGCGAGGAATCAAACAGCAAGTGCCGCGTGGATTAGCGCCGCGCGGCAGCATGGATTCGATATACACCGCCACCACATCGCCTTTTTCAGCGCCTTCAATCATGATGGGGCCGTTTTGCGGATTGAGAAACGGCACGCGCAGTTTGGCGCTGGGTAAATCTTGTTCGGTCTGGATTTTTCCGTCAAACGCATCCCGGGTATCGACGATCACGCGGTCACCCGGTTTGATATGCAGCACCGGCTGCGAGTAAGGGCCTATGGTGTAGTGAAAAACGCCTTGGCGTTCTTCCGTCAACTCGTGAGTAGTGCCGACTGCACCGCGAGCAACGCCGCGGGTGTGCATGAGAGATTTCGAAAGCCATGTCATTGAGAGGTCTCCACTAAAAAAAGTATTTTTATGACTATAAGACCGCCAGTTGCAAACCAAGCTTTAGTTGGGCAATTTATTGCACGCTATTACATTTTTTATTACGCACAGAGCGGCTAAAAAAAACCGCGCCTTAAACGCCATTGCATGGATTAAAAAATGCCTCAAACTACCCACATTTTTAAAACCAGTCCAAGCAAAGCACTGACTGCAATCACATGAATCACATTGCGTTTGTAGCGAAACAGCGCCACCGCAGCGGCCAGCGCAATCAGCGCAGAGGCCACGTCAAAGCGTCCACTAAAGCCAGTTGGCCAAAGTACGTGATACGCAAAAAATAGCGCCAAATTTAAAATCACACCGACGACTGCGGCGGTAATTGCGGTCAGCGGCGCAGTGAATTTAATCTCGCCATGCGTGGATTCAATCAGCGGACCACCGGCCAAAATAAACAGAAACGACGGTAAAAAAGTGAACCATGTCACCAAACACGCGGCCAACGCACCAGCCAAAAAGCGTGACTCAGGTCCCAACAAGGCTTGCAAATAAGCGCCAATAAATCCAACGAAAGCCACCACCATAATCAGCGGGCCGGGCGTGGTCTCGCCGAGGGCTAAACCATCAATCATCTGGGTCGGGTTAAGCCAACCAAAGCTCTCGACTGCGCCTTGATAAACATAAGGCAGAACGGCGTAAGCACCACCAAAAGTAAGCAGCGCAGCTTTGGTGAAAAACCAACTCATTTGCGTGAAGGTGTGACTCCAGCCAAAGCTGGCGATCAGCACCAGCATAGGCAGCAACCAGAGCAGCGCGCCCACGGCTAAGATTTTTACTAATCGACTCCAGCGAAATTTTGCATGCTCTGGCGTAGGCGTGTCGTCATCAATCACAGCCTTGCCGAGTGCTTGCTTAGATTGTTTATGGTCAGTACCAGTCGCAAATTTTTCTGGTGCGAATCGGCCACCGACAAAACCAATTAAGGCCGCTGCTGCCACGATGGCCGGAAAGGGTAGCTTGAACGCAAAAATCGCTACGAAAGATGCGCCAGCGATGGCCCACAACCAATTGTTCTTCAACGCCCTAGTGCCTATGCGGTGCGCCGCATGCACCACGATGGCGGTGACGGCTGGCTTGATACCGTAGAAAAGTCCGGCCACCAGCGGCATCTCACCATAGGCAATGTAGAGCCAAGACAACGCAATCAAAATGAAAAGTGACGGCAGGACAAACAACACACCAGCGACGATAGCGCCCTTGGTGCGATGCATTAACCAGCCAATGTAGATGGCGAGTTGCTGCGCCTCAGGGCCGGGCAGCAGCATGCAGTAATTGAGCGCATGCAAAAACCGCCGCTCAGAAATCCAACGCCGGTTCTCCACCAGCTCTTGATGCATCACCGATATCTGACCGGCCGGGCCACCAAAACTGATGAAACCAAGCTTGAGCCAAAACGCAAAAGCCAGCCAAAAATTAACGCCTTGAGTTGCGTTTTGCGCATCCGTGTTGGCGGGTTCAGCAGCGGATTGCTTTGGAAGGTTTTGCATGGTTTTTTTAAGTGAGTGAATTCACCGATTAAAAAGGCGTGTGCTCAAGGCGCATCGTTATGGCTTTGATTGTGAGGCTAAAGCGCGAGGGTGTTTAAGGCACGGACTCGACTTTGCGGGCGCTGCTCTTATTTTTGCTGGTAACACCTTGAGAGTTCAAGATATTAGAAAAGACTTGGGCCAGACACGCATCATTTGCTATGGCCTATTGGCCAAACGCATGGTCGTGATCGGCTACACCCCGCGTGGCACGGACCGCCATATTTTCAGCATGAGGAAAGCCAATGAACGCGAAAAAGCACGCATCAGCGCACACATTTAAGTCTGATCTAGAGCGGGTTGATACTCACCAATTGCATGCGTCTGAGTACGACGATCTGCCTGATTTAACGGATGAAATGCTGGCCAGAGCGACTGTCAACAAGGGCGGTCGACCAAAACTAAACGCCCCCAAGGTATTGTTGTCGGTACCCTATAGCCAAGAAGTAGTGGCCTACTTCCGCGCCACCGGTGACGGCTGGCAAAACCGCATGGATAAGGTATTGAGTCAATACGTGTCTGAGCATCCGCTTACCTCAAGCCCTTTGCCAACCGATACCTGAGAGCATTCGACTCTGCTTTGCATCGCAGAATTTACGCAGAATTTAATACCACCCTAGAAAGGGCATCAACATAGTATTTTTAAATGAGCAGTCGCAGTATTAACGCCGCCATAAAGGCCTGATTTCTCATGCGCTTGCACCACCTATTGCCGTCGTATTGGCTTTAAAAAAAGCCCAATAAACTTCAATCAGTGGTGCAAGAAAAACTGGTGCGAAAACCACTTGTACGAAAACCTGATGCCAACAAAATTAAATGCGACTGCCGTAGCAAGCAGTCGTTAGTCATTGGTCATTGGTCTTAGGACTGGTTTTCGAATCAAGCCAACTTAAACGGCAACTCACGCAAACGTTTACCGGTCAAGCTGGCAATCGCATTGGCAAACGCAGGCGCCAGTGGCGGCAAGCCGGGCTCACCTAAACCGGTAGGTGCGTCTGCGCTGGGCACTATGTGCACCGCAACGCTTGGCATGTCAGTGATGCGCGCTACCGTGTAGTTGGTAAAGTTGCTTTGCTCGACCACACCGTCTTTTAACGTGATCGCCGCACCCGGCAAACACATGCCTAAGCCCATCAAGGCCGCGCCTTGAATCTGCGCTTCTATGCTGGTGGGGTTAATCGCCAAATTGCAATGCACGCCAGCAGTAATCGCGTGTAGTTTTGGCTTGCCGTCGGTGACCGACGCTTCCACTACATAGGCCACCACAGTGTTAAAAGATTCATGCACGGCTACGCCCCAAGCACGGCCTTCGGCGAGTTTGCGTTTGCCGTAACCAGAACGATCAACTGCGGTTTGCAAAGCCGTTTGATGGCGCGGATGTTTGCCCGCGAACTGCTGCATACGAAAGGCCACAGGGTCTTGGTTGGACTGGCGCGCGATCTCGTCGATTAGGGTTTCCATCACATAAGCCGTGTGGGTGGAGCCGACACTGCGCCACCACAGCACCGGCACATTTTCTACCGGATGGTGGGCGGATAGGCGCATGGGAATGTCGTAGGGCAACTTCATGCCTTCGACCATGGTCTCGTCAACGCCGTCTTTAACCATGAATTTTTCAAACGCTGTGCCGGTCATGATGGACTGGCCGACGATGACATGGTCCCAAGCGAGTATCTTGCCGTCGGCGTCAAAACCAATCTCGGCGCGATGCACATGCATGGGCCGGTAATAGCCGCCGCGCACATCGTCTTCACGGCTCCACAAAGTGCGCACAGCACCCGTCAAACCTGCTGCGCGCGCGGCCTTGGCGACACCGGCTGCTTCGACAACGTAGTCGCTGCCGGGCACGCCGCGTCGGCCAAAACCGCCACCAGCCATTTGCACATGGATGCGCACGTTGGCGGGTTTAACACCCAGCACCTTAGCCGCTGCCATGCTGTCTAGACCCGGCATCTGGCTGCCCACCCACAGCTGCACTTTGGTGTCTGCACCTTGACCGGTTAATTCCACTGTGCAACTGAGTGGCTCCATTGGGGTATGGGCAAGGTAGGGAAAAACAAACTCGGCGCTGATTTTTTTCGGCGCTGTGGCTAGTGCACTGACATCGGCTGCGTATTTAATTGCGCCGGTTTTTTTCGCCAATGCTTGATAGCTAGCGAGTTGGGTAACGCTATCAACTTTTTCACGCGCCGAATCATCCCATTGAATTTTGAGCGCGTCGCGGCCTAACTTTGCCGCCCAGTAAGCATTCGCCACCACCGCAACACCTTCACCGCCGCGGTCTAAGGCAATGCGCAGCACTGCTTTGACGCCGTCTACGGCTTTGGCCGCGCTGTCGTCGACCGACTTAATCTTGCTGCCAAACACCGGTGGGTGCGCCACCACGGCGGTCAGCATGCCGGGCAAATTCATGTCAATGCCGTAACTTTGCTGGCCACTGGATTTGGCGCGTGCATCTAGGCGCAGCGTGGGTTGGCCTATTAAGCGAAATTGCTTAGGGTCTTTGAGCGTGACTTTTTCCGGCACTGGCATGGCCATCGCAGCTTCGGCCAAGGCGCCATAAGTCAGACGCTTACCGCCCGGGCCAATCACCACACCTTGCTCGGTGCGCAGGCTAGATGCGTCTACGCCCCACTGCGCCGCAGCAGCAGCGACCAGCATGGCGCGGGCGCGCGCGCCGAGTTCACGGTACTGGGTGTAAGAGTTTTTAATCGAGCTTGAGCCGCCAGTAATTTGCATGCCAAAGTTGGGATCGATATAAGCCGGGTCGGCATTGCCGTGTTGGGTTTTGACTTTGCCCCAATCCGCGTCCAGCTCTTCCGCCAGAATCATCGGCAGACCGGTTTGCACGCCTTGGCCGAACTCAAGCCGGTTCAAAGTCACCGTCACCATGCCATCCGCGGCGATGCTGACAAAGGCCGAGGGCTGCTCTATCGGCTTGAGCTTGGACGCACTAGCACTGGCCGCTGCGGCACCTGTTGCGGCTTGCGCCAGCATAGGAAACGCACCCAATGCGAAACCGCCAGCAGTCGCCATTTTGAGAAAGCTGCGACGCGCCAGTGCCGGGTTGATAACGCTACTTTCACCCTCAGAAGATGCCAGCATTTGTATGCCTTTTGGCAGTTGGCTAAACAGCTCGGCAGGGCTTAGGTTTTGTGTTTTATACATGGGGGTTTCCTTTAAGCGATGGCGCTGGCAGCGTCTTTAATAGCAGCGCGAATGCGCACATAAGTGCCGCAGCGGCAGATGTTGCCGGCCATGGCGCTGTCGATGTCGGCATCGGTTGGGGTTTTATTTGATTTCAGCAGCGCAGTCGCGCCCATGATCTGGCCGCTTTGGCAGTAACCGCATTGGGCCACGTCGTGCTTAACCCAAGCGTCTTCGACTGCTTTGCCGACGCTGTCTAGAGACATGGCTTCAATGGTGGTGATTTTCTGGCCGACGGCGGCAGAAATCGGTGTCACGCAAGAGCGAATTGCCGCGCCATTCAAATGCACGGTGCAAGCGCCACACATCGCCACGCCGCAGCCGAACTTGGTGCCCGTCATGCCCAGCGTATCGCGCAAAGCCCAGAGTATGGGAGTGGAGTCGGGCGCGTTAACGGCAATGTCTTTGCCGTTGATATTGAGCGTTTGCATGGGGTCTCCAAAAAGGAATAAAAAAAGATATGGTGGAAAAAGCTTGCCGCAATAAAGACTAACTAGCGGCGAAGCTGGCATTGGCGAGCACAGCTCAAAGCCAATACCAATGCGAATAACAAACTAAATAACCAGTCCAGTAAAAGCGTCAATAAGCCTGCCTAAGCAAAGACATTACATATACCATAAGCCGAAAGCGACGCTTACGCTTTATGACACATTCAATGCCCTTTTCAAGTCGCTCAAGCGCGGCTGCGTTAGTCGCTTATGCTTAAGATAAATCAGCGGTTTTTCAATCCTGGCAAATACCCCAAACCTTTACCGGGAGCGTTTTCATTCAATGGATTTGTGCCAAGAAAAACCTCTGCCATTGGCCATCACGGCGCAAGACGGCTACCCCCTCAAAGGCTTGTGCTGGCGCCACCTTACAGACACACCTCAGACCGCACGCCCGGTCATCGTCATCAACCCCGCCACCTCAGTGCTTTGCACTTATTACAGCCGTTTCGCAGCCTATTTGCACCGCAATGGTTTTGATGTCATTTGCTATGACTACCGCGGCATAGGCCTGTCCAAGCCAGCGTCGCTGCGGGGTTTTCAGGCCGGCTGGCTGGACTGGGGCCAGCTCGATTTTCAAGCCGTGTTGCAGTACGCAGCCAGCGACTTTCCCGGCCAACCGGTGCAAGTAGTCGGTCACAGTGTGGGCGGGATGTTGATTGGTTTGGCTGCGTCCAACGCCAACATCACTCGGGTCTTCAGCATGGGTGCGCAACATGCTTACTGGCGTGATTACCCGGCCAAACAGCGACTGCGCTTGCTGCTCAAATGGCATGTTTTTATGCCGCTGGTGACGGCTTTGCTAGGCTACTTTCCGGCCAAACGTTTGGGTTGGATGGAAGACACGCCGCGCGGCGTGGTGCAAGACTGGACGGCACGAGCAGCGCGGTTTGAAGATACCTATAAGTCAGGTGCCAGGGTTCTTTCTAGCGCCGACAGACGCGGGATCATCGCGCAGTTCACCGCCCTTCGCTGCCCGACACTGGCGCTAAGCGTGACGGACGATGAATTTGGCACCGTCGCCGCAGTGCAAAGATTGCTACGCTGCTTTGATAGCAGCGCATCCACGCATTTGCGCGTCGCGCCTGAATCCTTGGGGCTTAAAGAGATAGGCCATTTCGCTTTTTTTCACAGCCGCTTTGAACCTACGCTATGGCCTATTGCCTTAGCTTGGCTAAGAGAAGGCAGCTTGCCTGATAGCGTGGGTGATAGCGTGGGTGAGATAGTCAAGCCCTTGAAAACCGTCAGATAAATCAAGCGCTGACGTCGAGGTCTTGATTTTTAGCGTGTTTTAAGTGTCTTTGCGCGGCTGGTTATAAGCCGAGAAAACACTGCTCTGGCCTGAGCGCTGCACCAGTAAAACCGAATACGGCTCTTGACGCGAACCCATCTCCATGCCGGGCGAGCCAATCACCATGCCGGGAACCGACAAGCCTAGGGCGGCAGATTTTGTGGCCAATAACTTTCGGATGTCTGCCGCCGGCACATGGCCTTCGATCACATAGCGACCGACGGTTGCCGTGTGGCAGCCAGCAAACTGCTCTGGCATGCCTAACTTTTGGCGAATCGGGCCGGTGTCGTCAACGTCGTTGACATGCACCGTAAACCCAGCCGCAGACAGATGCTTGACCCAATTGACGCAGCAGCCGCAAGAAGGTGTTTTATAAACCTCTACAGCCGTTGCAGCGAGTGCCGGCATGGCTTGCAGCAAAGGCAGCAAAGACAGACCTAAAAGTGAGCGGCGCTTCATGACAACTCTGCCGTGTTAGCGAGTTGCAGCGCATTGTTTAGCACCAAAAAATCGTTTGTAAGAAAGCCTGTAACGACGCTTTGCGTAGACTGCGATGAGCTAAGAATTTTCATTTTTTCATGCTATCACAGGGCTTTATCGCCCTTTGTTTTGAGGGCCTCACGCAGCGCAAATCAAAATAAAAGCTGGCGCCAAAACAGATTGGGAAACAAATTAAATCAAAAAATTTGGATTAATTTTGCCGTTCCAAGTCAGTAGTCAACCGGCAGCAGGGAAAATGCAGCGATGAACATTATCTTTGCCGACCGATGCCATTGCCAATAAATACTAAAACCAGCACACAGTTTGCAAGCTACGCGCTAGTGGTTTTGCTCTGCCTAGGCTCTCTCGTCTATGGGCTACTGCCCGGCCTGCTGGCCGCTTGCGCGGGCTTTTTAATGGCCAACGCGCTGACCGGGGAAAATCGACTCAGAGGCCCAAAGCTCGGGCCAAAATTAGCCGCCGCCATCGTCATATTTTTGCCGCTGATAGGGCTGGGGTTGCTGCTGGCCAATGCCAGAGGCATGGTGTTTGGCTTGCTAGGACAGTATCAAGCCTTGTTGCACCAGCTCGCCGCCACAGTGCTGGAGATTCGCGACAAGCTGCCAGCTGACTTGGCAGTTCATCTGCCGGAGGAATTAATCGATGCACAGTTGTGGTTAGCCGACTATCTGCGCTCCAAGGCCAAAGCACTGTCCGGCGCTGGCGCGGCTGGCTTACATGGATTTTTTCTCGCCTATGTGGGCATTATTGTCGGCGCGTTAATCAAGGGCACCTTAAAAAAGCCCACCATTGCGCCGCTGCGAGCAGCGATACGCCAACGGGCGGCTTGTTTTATCGATGCGTTTAGGCGCATCGTTCTGGCCCAGTTTTGGATAGCGGCGATTAACGCCGCGCTGACTTCTGTCTTTTTGCTAGTGCTATTGCCACTCTTTGATGTCCAGATGCCTTACATAGGGCCACTAGTGGCGCTGACCTTTTTTGCGGGTCTCATTCCCATCGTTGGTAACCTCATCTGCAACGTCGTGATCTCGCTGGCCGGGGTCTCTATCTCGGGTGCTGTGGGTCTGGCCTGTTTGCTGTTTTTAATCATCATCCATAAAACCGAATACCTGATTAACGCCAAGATACTGGGCAAACAAACCAATACCGCCGCCTGGGAGTTGCTAGCGGTGATGTTCATCGGCGAGGCCGTGTTTGGCTTACCGGGCCTAGTGTCTGCGCCCCTTTACTACGCCTATGCAAAGATGGAGCTTCAGGTCACAAAACTGGTGTGAAGCTGATCCGCACCCATACTGCCTGTTTTTTAAGCGCCGTCTGGAAAGCCAGCACTGACAACGTTTTAAGCACTTGTCCCTGCGCTTATCCACAGGGTCATGCCCGTGACTGAGGAATAACTCTGTGCTGTTTGTTCGGCGAAACACTGGTTTTCACTGCCTTCAATTACCGCATCACATAACGACTTTTGTAGTGAATCTGCAAGCGGCAAAAGCCCGCCCAAGTCTGCGCAAACACCCACTAGCGCCAACAGACTAAAAACTCGTTGCTAGAATCCATTCATGCGTGCGTTTATTTCCCTCTTATTGTGTCTTGCTGTGGCCTTCCAAGGTCTGGCGTATGCACATACATTCGAGCAGCTTTGCGCGATGGAGCAGGGAATGCAGGTGATAGTCATGGATCACTCAGCCGCTATAAGTGACTGTTGCAATGATGCAGACACGGCAGCAAAAACCGGTCAGACATGTAAGACCGCTCAATCGTGCGCTCCTCTGGGCACTTTTGCAGACGCATTGCTCGACGCAAAAAATATCCGCCCTTTGGCCGTTGTTCCTCAGTTGGCGGGCGTTTTGTTCATGCCGTCGGCTGACCAATCGAGCATCTGGCGACCGCCGCTGCTTAGCTAACTCCATTTTTCTCAGCGCTGTTGCAGCTACGCTTTTGCGTGGCTGTCACCGCAATTCGTGCGCGTTATGGCCTAGCCACAACGCATCACCACTGATTTGGACTTTAGCTAATGCCCTTTTTTATTCGCCCTTGGACACCCTTAGGTGTGCCCCAAAAATTCGTGCGCAGCGCTACTGCGGCAATCTTTGCCGCGACCTTGTTTGCTGCTGATTTTTCAGCGTTGGCACAGACCGGTCAGACCCAAGGACAGCCGTCACTGACACTAGAGGCGGCCTTGCAAGCCGCACAAAAGCGCTCGCAAGCCTTGCCAGCACAAGACGCTGCGGCCACAGCGGCGCGCGAGCAAGCGGTTGCCGCAGGACGTTTGCCCGACCCCATGCTGCGTTTATCGGTTGATAACTTACCGGTTGATGGCGCTAAGCGCTTTAGCTTGACCGAAGACTTCATGACCATGCGCTCAGTCGGACTGACGCAGACTTTCACACGAGAAGATAAGCGCCGCGCCCGCTCAGCGAGTTTCGAGCGCCAAGCCGATACGGCGCTCGCCGCGCGGGAAATGGAGTTGGCCAACCTCAGGCGCGACACCGCACTGGCTTGGTTCGAGCGTTATTTTCAACAACAGTTAGTCGACATACTGTCAGCGCAACGCGCCGAAGCCAAGCTACAAATAGCCTCGGCTGACGCCGCCTATCGCGCGGGACGTGGCAGCCAAGCCGACGTCTTTTTAGCGCGCTCAGCAGTTGCACGACTAGACGATCGTATTCGCCAAGCGCAAGCGCAACTAACCAACGCCCGCACCCTGCTGACGCGCTGGATTGGCGACGTGGCCGCCGAATCCTTGGGCGCGCCACCCAGTATTTCGCAGACCCGCTTGACGCTTCCAAAGCCAGATGCGCGGTTTGATCAACACCCCGATATCGCCGTGTTGATCTCAAAAGAGGCGCAAGCCAAGGCCGCTGCCGAAGTGGCTCGGCAAGACAAACAGGCGGATTGGAGCGTGTCGCTGATGTACGGCCAGCGCGGTCCGTCTTTTTCCAACATGGCCTCGGTAGTCCTCAGCGTGCCGCTGCAATGGGATCAAGCCAATCGGCAAGACCGTGAACTCGCAGCCAAGCTGGCCAAGGTCGAACAAGCCCGGGCCGAACGCGAGGAAATGACGCGCGCGCGCAGGGCCCAAGTACAACGCTGGCTGGATAGCTGGCGCAGCGGTGTTGAGCGCATGAATGAGTACGACGCCAACTTAATACCGCTGAGCATTGACCGCAGCACTGCCGCGCTAGCTGCCTACAGTGGCGGCAAGGCCAGCCTATCCAGCGTGATTGACGCGCGCTTAAGTGAAGTCGACACGCGCCTAGAAAAACTGCGCATTGAAATGCAAACCGCCGACCTTTGGGTAGAGCTTGAATACTTGATGCCAGAAGACTCTACGGCATCAAACACAGCAGCAATGAAATCAAATAGCAGCCCAGGAGCACAGCCATGAAACTCAAAATAATTGTAATTAGCTTGATCGCTGCGGGCGCTTTGGGTGCTGCCGGCTTTGGCGTTTACCGCGTGGGTATGCAGCGGGGTATGACTATGTCGAGTGCCGACGCGGGCGCTAATCCCTCCGTCAATGTCGCCGCCAACGCAGCAGCACCTACAGCCATGCTTGACCCGTCGAATTGGGGCATTCCTGAAGGCGAAGCCGCGACGCGAAGGCATATTGAAAACAAGCTCAAAGCCGGTGAGATTGACCCGATGACGGGTCGAAAAATTCTTTTCTACCACGACCCCATGGTGCCGGGAAAAAACTTTGAAGATCCTGGCAAATCGCCCTTCATGAACATGATGCTAGTGCCCTCTTATGCCGGCAGCGACGGCGCAGACGGCAGCAGCGTGACCGTCAGCTCACGGATTCAACAAAACATTGGCCTGCGCACGGAAGCGGCCACTGAAGGCGTGTTGACGCCCGAGATATCGGCCGTCGGTGTGATTGCCTGGAATGAGCGCGACCAAGCCACAGTGCAAGCCAGAGCCATAGGTTTTGTCGAAAAACTGCATGTGCGTGCGACCTTTGACAACGTGCGTAAAGGCCAAGCACTGTTAGATCTTTACGTGCCCGATTGGGTCGCCGCACAAGAAGATTTTTTAGCCGTAGGCCGTATGCAGGGCAGCAACTTAGCGCCGTTAAAAGATGCCGCACGCTCGCGCATGCGCCAGGCCGGAATGGATGATGGCCAGATTCGCTTGGTGGAATCGACCGGCAAGGTGCAAGCCCGGGTAACTATTCGCGCCCCTATAGACGGCGTCGTCACCGAGCTGATGGCGCGCGAAGGAATGACGGTGATGCCAGGCATGACGCTGGCGCGTATTTACGGCACAGCCACAGTTTGGGCGAATGCAGAAGTACCAGAAAGCCAAGTCGCACAACTCAAAACGGGCACGCGGGTTGAGGCCAAAAGTCCAGCACTACCTAACGCGCGCTTTGAAGGGCGTGTGCAAGCTTTGCTGCCCGACGTGAACCCACAAACACGCACACTAAAAGCGCGTATGGAAATCGCCAACACCGATAAGCGATTAGTGCCTGGCATGTTTGTTCAGATGACTTTTGCGCCTTTAAAAGCCGATAAGACGGTGCTAGTGCCAACCGAGGCCATCATACAAACTGGCAAACGCAGCTTAATTATGTTGGCGGAAGAAGGTGGGAAATTCAGACCAGTTGAGGTCGTTATTGGTCTTGAAGCGAACGGGAAAACTGAGATTAAAAGCGGTGTCAAAGTGGGCCAACAAGTGGTCATGTCAGGCCAGTTTTTAATTGATTCAGAAGCCAGCCTCAAAGGCGTAGAAGCGCGTTTAAACCGAGACGCTGACACCGCTACAGCACCCGCCGCACCTGCCGCACCCGTTGCAATGACACAGATGCATAAAACCAAAGCGCATATCGA
The DNA here is from genome assembly GCF_012584515.1 of Polaromonas vacuolata. Taxonomy (NCBI): domain Bacteria; kingdom Pseudomonadati; phylum Pseudomonadota; class Betaproteobacteria; order Burkholderiales; family Comamonadaceae; genus Polaromonas; species Polaromonas vacuolata. The sequence continues at coordinate 3,244,158 of NZ_CP051461.1, forward strand.
AGCCGTCACAGGCGACATGCTCACGCTCAGTCATCCCGCGATTGCCTCGCTCAAGTGGCCGGCCATGACTATGGATTTCAAGCTCATGCCGGGTAGCGGTGACGCCAAGGTTGCAGCCGGTCAAGACGTCGACATTGAGTTTCGTATGCCAGAAGATGATGGTCCGCAGATCATGAAGATTCAGCGCAATAAAACAGACAGTACCAAGGGAGTCGCGAAATGATTGCTCGGCTCATTCGTTGGTCGATTGTTAATCGCTTCTTGGTTTTATTGGCGAGTTTAATCATCACCATCTGGGGCGTGATATCGCTCATGCGCACGCCGCTCGATGCGCTGCCGGACTTGTCTGATGTGCAAGTCATCATACGCACCAGCTGGCCAGGCCAAGCGCCGCAACTGGTGGAAAACCAGGTGACGTATCCACTCACCACCACCATGCTGTCAGTGCCCGGTGCTAAGGTGGTGCGGGGTTACTCCTTCTTTGGCGACAGCTATGTTTACGTGCTGTTTGAAGATGGAACGGACTTGTACTGGGCGCGCTCCCGGGTGTTGGAATATTTAAACCAAGTGCAGTCGCGCTTACCGCCCACCGCCGTTTCTTCCTTGGGGCCGGACGCTACTGGCGTTGGCTGGATTTTCCAATACGCGCTGGTCGATAAATCAGGCACGCAAGACATTTCACAACTGCGTGCGTTGCAAGATTGGTTTTTAAAGTTTGAATTAAAAACCGTGCCCAACGTCGCCGAGGTCGCCACCATAGGCGGCATGGTGCGGCAGTATCAAGTCGTGCTCGACCCCGACAAATTGGCCGCTTATCGCATCCCGCAAAGCAAAGTCATAGAAGCGATTCGCAGCGCTAACCAAGAAGCCGGTGGCTCGGTGTTGGAGATGGGCGAGGCCGAATACATGGTGCGCGCCTCGGGTTATTTAAAAACACTGGATGACTTTCGCGCCATTCCTTTGATGACAACCGATGCCGGTGTTTCGGTGCGGCTAGCCGATGTGGCGCGAATTCAACTCGGCCCAGAAATGCGCCGCGGCATAGGCGAGCTCGATGGTGAGGGTGAAGCCGTTGGCGGCGTGATCGTCATGCGCTCTGGCAAGAACGCGCTGGAAACGATTCAAGCAGTGAAAGCAAAATTGGCCAGCGTGCAGCAAAGCCTGCCCAAGGGCGTAGAGATTGTGCCGGTCTACGACCGGTCTAGACTGATAGAGCGAGCCATCGACAATCTAAGCTATAAGCTGATTGAAGAGTTCATAGTCGTGGCCTTGGTGTGCGCTATTTTTCTGTTCCATTTGCGCTCGGCGTTGGTCGCCATCGTCTCTTTGCCGCTAGGTATTTTGATGGCGTTTATCGTCATGCAACACCAAGGCGTTAACGCCAACATCATGTCTTTAGGCGGTATTGCTATCGCGATTGGCGCCATGGTCGATGCGGCGGTGGTGATGATAGAAAACGCGCATAAACACTTGGAAGCTTGGGAGCACAAACACCCGGGTGAAAAACTCAGCGGTGAGACGCGCTGGCATGTCATAGGCGATGCGGCGGCTGAAGTTGGGCCTGCGCTGTTTTTCTCACTGCTCATCATCACCTTGTCTTTTGTGCCGGTGTTCACGCTAGAAGCGCAAGAAGGGCGAATGTTTTCGCCGTTAGCTTTTACCAAAACCTACTCCATGGCAGCTGCCGCTGGTTTGGCGGTGACGCTGGTCCCGGTCTTAATGGGCTACTTGATTCGTGGGCGTATTCCGAAAGAAACCGCCAACCCGCTGAACCGTTGGTTGATCGCTATTTACCGGCCCATGCTTAACGCCGTGCTGCGGTTTCCAAAAGCCACCATCAGTGTGTCGGTGTTGTTGTTGGGGCTAAGTCTGTGGCCGCTGCAACATATCGGTAGCGAATTCATGCCGCCTTTGGACGAGGGCGATTTGCTCTACATGCCTACCGCCCTACCGGGATTATCGGCCGGCAAAGTAGCGCAATTACTGCAACAAACTGACCGCTTGATTAAAAGCCTGCCCGAAGTCAAAAGCGTTTACGGTAAAGCCGGACGCGCTGTGACCGCGACTGACCCAGCACCGCTGGTGATGTTAGAGACCATCATCCAATTCAACCCCAAGGAGACTTGGCGGCCCGGTATGACTACCGACAAATTGGTTGATGAGCTCGACAAAATTGTCCGCGTACCCGGTCTTACCAACATCTGGGTGCCGCCGATTCGCAACCGCTTGGACATGTTGGCCACGGGGATTAAAAGTCCGGTCGGCGTGAAAGTCTTGGGGCCCGACCTCGCCACCATAGACCGACTAACGGGTGAGATTGAGCGTTCACTTAAAACCGTGCCGGGCGTGAGCAGTGCGTTTGCCGAAAGGCTAACCGGTGGGCGTTATGTCGATGTGGATATCAACCGCGACGCAGCAGCGCGCTATGGTCTGAACATTAACGACGTTCAAGCCATCATCGCCTCAGCAGTAGGCGGCATCAATATTGGCGAGACGGTGGAAGGCTTACAACGCTTTCCAATTAACGTGCGTTATCCGCGTGAGATTCGGGACTCATTAACGAATCTGCGCACGCTGCCCATAGTCACAGCACGCGGCCAGCAACTGGTGTTATCCGATGTTGCCAAACTAAGCATCACGGATGGCCCGCCCATGCTGCGCAGCGAAAACGCCAGACTTGCCGGTTATGTCTACGTGGACATTCGTGGTCGCGATCTGGGCTCGGCGGTGCGTGAGATGCAAAGCACTGTGGCCGCAAAAGTAAAACTTCCGCCCGGCTACGCGGTGTCGTGGTCAGGGCAGTTTGAGTTTCTTGAGCGGGCAACGGCCAAGCTCAAATTAGTGGTGCCTTTTACGCTACTGATTATTTTCGTCTTGCTTTTCATTACCTTCAAAAGCTTTGGCGATGCGCTGCTCATCATGGCTACCCTGCCTTTCGCTTTGATAGGTGGTATTTGGTTGCTTTATCTGCTGAACTACAACTTGTCGATTGCCGGTGTGGTGGGCTTTATTGCGCTAGCCGGTGTGGCCGCAGAGTTCGGTGTGATTATGTTGCTCTACCTCAAGCAAGCATGGACCGAAAGGCTAAATCAAAACAAGACCAGCGAGGCGGATTTATTGGACGCTATTCGTGAAGGCGCTGTGCTGCGGGTCAGACCCAAAGCCATGACGGTAGCGGTGATTCTGGCGGGCTTATTACCCATCATGTGGGGAACGGGCACGGGAAGCGAAGTCATGCAGCGCATCGCCGCACCCATGGTGGGTGGCATGATTACCGCCCCGTTACTGTCTATGTTTGTGGTTCCAGCGGTCTTTTTATTGATGCGCAGACCGGGACGCAGACGGGCGCCTTGGACGCGTCGTAGCGCGGCGAGTGAGATCTCTGCGCGCTAAATTTTTGTTCGCCGACGGAGATAGTTTTTATCTGTCTTCGTCGGTATTCATAGACTTTTTATCAACTAATTTTTTCAACAATAAGAAAAAAAATAATCGAGTCAAGCACTTAGTCCTTGCGACGTATTGCTTGAAAACTATCACGGTAGTGCCCAAGTGAAATGGGTTATGGCAATGAAGTTAGTCTTTAAATAAATGCTTCACAATGCTGTCCATTTGTGAGGCGCAACACAAGAAAGCAGAGGATAAAAAAATGATGAATGGAATGAACGGAATGGGAGAGATGATGAGCGGAGGCATGATGTGGGGCATGGGTCTCATCGGATTGCTGGTCTTGCTGTTGCTAGTGCTTGGCTTGGGCGCACTGATTAAGTATTTGTTTTTTGACAATCAAAAAAAATAATTTCCACTTAGCGCCCCACGCACTGCGCATCGAATTAACACCGCGTTATGCGGCGTGGTTTTTTGGTGGCGCCGGCAGGTTTGCAAAATATTTTCTGCGTGACATAGACGTGTTTACGGAGTCGATTTTTGCCCCTTTAAAACCGGCCCTAATATTCATTTATCAAACTAAAAATACCCACGTCTAAATCATTGCTCAGCTGTGGATTTCCTAAAAATATCTGCTTACATCGCCATCAATATATTGCCCTTGCAGTTAGAAACTTTTGTACTGACTACTAAGATGTTGCAAACTTAAATGACGGAAATTTGCACGATGACAAAAAAGCATATTTTTTATATAAGCACCATTTTTTTAGTCCTATTTTCAGGAGAACTCGCCATGGCAACTGAAGAGCCCTCATTCACCGCCAGCTTGAAAGAAAGTGACTTTGAAGTGCGCAGCTACCCCGCGCTGTTAGCCGCGCAAGTGAGCGTGACCGGTACGCGTGATGAAGCCTCAAGTGCCGGATTTAAATTGCTCGCCGGTTATATTTTTGGCGCCAACACAAGCCGTCAAAAGCTAGACATGACAGCGCCAGTCGTGCAATCAAAATCAACTAGCCAAACCATTGCCATGACCGCGCCGGTCACACAAATAGCTGTCCCAAATAGCGCCAACGTTTGGACGGTTAGGTTCACCATGCCAGCGGGTTTCACCTTGGCTACATTACCAATCCCAAATGACGACAAAGTGCAACTGCTGGAGCTGCCGCCAGCACGTTATGCAGTCGTCACATTTTCCGGTTTGGCGCATGAGGACGATGTCGCTGAAAAAACCTCCGAACTGACCACCTACATGACTAAACACGCTTTGCAAGCAGCCGGCCCGCCGGCACTGGCACGCTACAACCCGCCGTGGACGCCTTGGTTTATGCGGCGTAATGAAGTCCAGATTGCGCTGGCGCCTTGAAGGGGTGGGGCGACGTTGGTCGATCAGCTAAGCAAGCGCGTTCGCTGGCCCCGCTTAAAAGCTGCAGCCAAGTACTGCAGAATAAGCAGCCATTTAGACAGAAATTAAAAAGGTAGCTGATTAACCCCAATAGGGAACGTACTCTGCAAACTTCTTGCCACTGCCGACGTCCTTGCGCTTAATTCGCCCAGCCTTTGCAGCACCCAATGCCGAGCGCAACTTGTACAAGGTGCAAATGCTGCTGGGCCAACACGATCCGAAGGTGACGATGTACTACGCGCACTTGTTGCCGGGGCATTAATCGAGGCGGCGAATGTTGTAGGAAATTTGGTGGGGTTATCGTTACGCAGGCAATTCGCCGAAAGCTAAAAATGGCTCAGGAGGATCTTGGCGCAAACTGATGTATTGGGCACGCCATTGATCGACCTTTCGCAGGTCAGACAACGGAAAGAAAGTATCTGCCACTGCTTCACAAGTTTCTAAAGCAATTTCCGTCGCTAACGCGGGATCGCCGTAGGCTGCCTTGAAAACTCCCCGAATCTCGCAGACTCCTTCTTCAGCGGCCAATCTCGCCGGCTGGCCACCTTCACTGGCATCATAGACAACGGTGACCTTCAGGTCGTAAGGTGTTCCGTTTGTGAGTTCAGCAGCACGGTTTTCGCCCAAGTCAAAAAACACCCCGATCAAATGAGCGCTGATCTTTTCAAGCGCTTTGCCAAGTTGATCTTCAACGGTTTGCTTTTTACTGACTGTTTTCCGTAGATGCGCTTCGAAAGCGTTCGGAAATGCGGGGCGAGCATACCGCGCAGCCAGCCATTGTTTGAGAGCTCGCTTCTCGTCGTCAGGAAGCACCCAAGCACTGTCTGGCTTGGCGCGTCCTGCAAGAAACTGTTTGGAGATAGTTTGCTTGGGCGTTATTTGCAGTTCAAGAAACTGCTGGGCGCCACCTGACGTGTTGAACGCCAAGTGCAGACGCCGAATATTGCGAGCGCGAGCATACTGCTTGTCTTTTTTGTCGACCACATCCCCAACCATTACCTCGAGTTTCGCCTCTTTGTCATTCGATAAATCACAGTCGTGCGTGATGACGATGGCCCGTTTAAGACTCGAAGATGCCTCATCGAATAAGCTGGCCGCGATGGCCTCAGCTTGGGCTATTACGCTGCCCTGCCTCCAAAGCGTTGCACGTCCGAGCATAGTTTTCCCTTATACATCTTCGCGCGAAGCGGGGATCGATTGAGAGGCCAGCCAGTCCGAGGTCGACTTTGCCTTCGATTTGGCAAGACCTGATCTCTCGTAGGCAAGGTCCATGCGACGAGACTCAGAAATCAACACATCCACGGCCGCGCACCAATCATCTCTGGCCTTCACGATGTCCAAGAGAGAACGACCACCAAAGGTCTTCATTTTCAGAAGGCTGCCAGCACGGGCAACGCCAGCCTCTTTGAAAGAATCTGCGATGTAACTTAAGGCCTGAATACGATAAAGTTTTTCAGGCTCTGGTTTTGAATCGTTCGACAGCCACTTGTAAATAGCTTGTCTCGAAACATCAAAGACCGATGCCAAATCTGAAACAGCAGGATTCAGTACCGTACGAATATTCTCCAGATGCTCAAGAGGAGTGCGAACGTCAACACGCTCAGCATAATTATCAGAAGGTGCGCATGTCTCCTGGATGAACGGAACCCGGTGTTTAAGGTAAGGCAGCCAAGTGTCCGAGCGATCCATTCCGTAAGCGCTGCCGGTCCCCACCAACATCACCACAAAAGCGGTCTGTACGGCGCTGCGCAAAGGTTGTAGCGGATTTACACCTACGGGGTAATTTGCATACATTTCTAATCTCCCTTAATCAGCGCCAAACTTCTTCGGCATGAGGCGTAATTGTCGCTTCGAAAGACTGCTTAATTCCCGCGTGTAGCGACGCCATCTGTTGTTTGATCTGTTCAAAATCAATAGGCATTGTGCCTTCGACGAAATGATCGGCATCCATCACGGCGTGGGAGGCTACATCGTTTATCTGAAAGCGAGACATAGGCTGCAGTCCATGAGGAATCAGATCTGGCGGATAGCCCAAGAGAGCTGTTGCACAATATATACGCGCAACCAAAGTCCCGGATTTCACCAGTGGTCCCGTTTCCGTTTCAAATACTGATTCGCTCATCGAGTAGCGCTGCTTCGCACCGAACGATACCCCTTGTAGGCCACCTGCCAAATACTGCGACACGGTCTCACCTTCGCCGGGGATCACTGCATCAAGGTAGCGCAGTCCCAAACGCGCAATGTGCTCTAAAGAAACAACCTTATGAACAGCTTGTAGTCCTTGCACTAGTTCCGGCAAGAACTCATTTCGAGTTTCGTAATGCGTTGTGTGGAAAGCAAGAGAGGATGAACTCAAAATAAAACCAGCAGTCCTATCGGACTTTGAAATTATCCAATTGGTCACCTGCATTAATTCGGGCTTAGTCGGCACTTGTCCTGCAAACCCCGCGAATTGCAACTGCGTAATTTCTTGCGATTCGAAAAGGGTATATCCCTCGCGACGCAGAATGTCTTGAATTTCATCGACGTACTTTGCCATGGCGGCAACAGGATTGAACTGCGCTTGAGCTAGGGCGTAGTAAACAGGCGCTTTGGTCATTTTCACGCGTTCTCTCCTTTGGTTAATCGCTTAGCAAGTCATCGCCCCGGTTGTCACAGGGGTTGTCAGTTTACATTATGGTTGACACCGCATCAAGGGAAATCGTTTGTTGACTCAGCGACTTCGCTGGCGTTGGTCGCGCATCCCGGCTTGGGCCAGCCGCCCAGTGTCTGCCGTGATGCCGTCGTTAGTCGGCCACCCCCGTCAGCAGGGTGATTCACATAGCGGCCTTCGCCGGAATGGCCAGACTACAAGCATGACCAGAGCATGTGTGCGATTTAACTCTCTTAACAAACACGCTTCTGAAATTTGTATAGAACGCGCGCACTTTGAACTGCGACATGTGCATAGTCGGAGATAGCTCGGTGTAAGTGAGACGAGAGCTGTTTTAAGACAGTCGGGCTTTCCAGTCCAACTCATTAACCTCGTGCGCCACAGGCACCAAGCTCTCGAGCAAGCTTCGCGACGCATCAGGAATCCAGTATTTTGTAGCCATGTGAAAGCAAGTACTTGATTTGTATAGGTTTTTATTAATTTTCCGGATTCACGTGTGATAAGACTTTAATCACTACGCAAGCTCGGCCAGGTGATGGTAAGTGTCTGATCGAGCAAGCAAGATACCTATTTTTTATTATCAAAAGCGATAAATCAGAATTAATCGTCACGACTTCTGTGGTTTAGAAAAGCTTTCGCCGTAAAACGCAACAAGCAGATCAAATAGGGCAAGCACCTTGAACGCCATCAACATCGCTGTGTTTAGCAAACATGGGTTTTAAGAAGCTTCAGAAACCGCTGCGCTTGGCTGCAGTTTTGCGGCTGGACCAAGGATTTCGTTGGCGCTGAAAACTACCAAGGAAAGAGCTGCTGTGCTTTTCCCAGACAGTCCACAGTAGCAAGTTAAAAAGGTAGAAAAGTAGAAAAGTAGAAAGCAAAGCTCAAGACTTACCGCAACATAGCGCAATCCATAAAGCGCAGAAAACCCTGCCACTCGTCGGCGAAGATTTTCACCGTTTTAAACTTTAATGGCGCTTTGATTCGGGCCTCGGCACAAAATTTTCAGCGCGGTAGTAGCGTCTTTGTGCAGAACCCTTATTTACAAATTTAATCGCACAAAAAACCAGCTTGCGCAACTAAAAAATCCCTCACTCCACCGTCACACTCTTAGCCAAATTACGCGGCTTATCGACGTCGGTTCCGCGTGCTAAGGCGGTGTGGTAGGCCAGCAATTGCAGCGGCACTACGTGTAGCAGCGGGCTCAAATCACCGTAATTTTCTGGCATGCGAATCACATGTATACCTTCGCCGCTGGCGATGCGGGTATCGGCGTCGGCCAGCACATAGAGCACTCCGCCGCGGGCGCGCACTTCTTGCATATTGCTTTTTAATTTTTCTAGCAAGCTGTCGTTGGGTGCGACTGTGACGACTGGCATGGCGCTGGTGACCAGCGCTAGCGGTCCGTGTTTTAGCTCGCCGGCGGCGTAGGCTTCGGCGTGGATGTAGGTGATTTCTTTGAGCTTTAATGCGCCTTCTTGCGCAATTGGGAAATGCAAACCGCGGCCTAAGAAAAGCGCGTTTTCCATTTTTGCAAAATCTTCCGCCCAGCTGATGATTTGCGGCTCTAGTGCCAACACCGCTTGCAATGCAGCAGGCAGGTGGCGCATGGCTTTGAGATGAGCGGCTTCATCGGCGTCGGTGAGTTTTCCGCGCGATTGGGCCAGTGCTAGCGTGAGCAAAAATAAGCCGGCCAATTGGGTCGTGAAAGCCTTGGTTGAGGCCACACCAATTTCAACACCGGCTCTGGTGACGTAGGCCAATTTGCATTCGCGCACCATGGCGGAGGTGGCGACGTTGCAAATCGTCAGTGTCTGCTGCATGCCTTGGCTTTGGGCGTGACGCAGCGCAGCCAAGGTGTCGGCGGTCTCGCCGCTTTGGGTAATGGTCACGACCAAGGTGCGGGGATTGGGCACTGAGGTGCGGTAGCGGTATTCGCTGGCGACTTCGACTTGCGTGGGTATGCCGGCAATCGACTCCAACCAGTACTTGGCGGTGCAGCCGCTGTAGTAGCTGGTGCCGCAAGCCAGAATCAATACCGAGTCAATCTCTTTAAACACCCGGTGGGCGCCATCGCCAAACAGCTCTGGCACTATGCCGACCACGCCTTCTAGCGTGTCGGCAATCGCGCGCGGTTGCTCAAAAATTTCTTTTTGCATGTAGTGACGATACGGGCCAAGTTCGGCGGCACCGCTGTGTGCGTTAACGGTTTTAACCTCGCGCTCTACGCTCTTGTGATCACGGTCTATGACCCAGTATTTGCCCAATTGCAAATCCACCAAATCGCCTTCTTCAAGATAAACAATTTGATCGGTTACACCGGCCAATGCCATGGCATCGCTGGCGATAAAGTTTTCTGCATGGCTTTTACCAACGCCCAAGATTAAAGGTGAGCCGGCACGCGCGCCGACGACGCGCTGCGGCTCGTCTTTGCAAAACGCAGCAATCGCGTAAGCGCCGTGAAGCTGTGCGGTAGTGGCCTTGAGGGCTTCAAAAATATCGCCGTCGTACAGACTGTCCATCAAGTGGACTATGACTTCGGTATCGGTTTGGCTGGTGAACTCGTAACCCTTGGCTTCTAGGCTTGCGCGCAGCTCTTCGTGGTTTTCTATGATGCCGTTATGCACCAGCGCTATCTTGCCGGGACGGGCAACACCGGCAGTCTCAGGGCCCCGGCCCCAACTGAAATGCGGATGCGCGTTGTGCACCGCTGGCGCGCCGTGGGTGGCCCAGCGGGTGTGGGCGATGCCGGTGCCGCCTTGGATGTTGTCGCTGCTGACTTGGTTCTGCAACTCAGCCACTCGTGAGGTGCTGCGGGCGCGCTGCAAGCCGCTGTGCGCTGCATCTTTACCTTGGGCATAGACGGCTACGCCGCAGGAGTCATAACCACGGTATTCGAGTCGTTGCAGACCTTGAACCAAAATAGGAACGATGTTTTGGGAAGAAACCGCCGCAACAATACCGCACATAAAAATTACTCCTGAACTAAAAAATCAAGAATCCAATACTAGGCGCTTTGTATTTTTTTATCTGATTAATTTTTTCTACTTATTGAAATTTAATTTCAAAAAAATAGCTATATGGTTTTTTATTCCATAAAATAATTTTTTATGGAACAAAATAACAATACAAACACGGTAAATCTAGACAGCATTGATCTGCATTTGCTCCAGGCGCTGCAAACTGATGCGTCGCTCAGCAATCAAGCGCTGGCCGAACGCGTGCATGTCTCGCCGCCCACCTGCTTGCGCCGCGTCAAGCGCCTGCACGAGGCGGGATTGATAGAGCGGCAAATCGCGCTACTCAGCCCCGACAAGCTAGCCGCCGTGCTCGGCCATGGGCTGACTGCAATTGTTGAGATCACGCTGGATAAACAGACCGAGGAGCAGCAGCAATACTTTGAACTCCGCGTCGTCGCCGACAGCGCCGTGCAGCAGTGCTACCGCACCTCGCCCGGGCCAGACTTTGTGCTGCTGGTGCAGGTGGCCGACATGCCGGCCTACTTAGCATTGGCACAGCGGCTTTTTACCGCAAACGCCAATGTGCGCAATGTGAAAGCTTTTTTTAGCCTCAAGAGAGCCAAGTTCATGCCCAGTGTTTTACTCGGCATGGATAAGAACTATTAAAGACTAGTCCAGACTATTTAAGCGCCAGACTTAAGATTTTTCTGCGGCCGCTGCCAGCCCGCCAGACTGATTTGCTTGGCGCGCACCACGCTGAGCGAATCTTCGGGTGTGCTTTTAGTAATCGTCGAGCCAGCACCCACCGTGCCGCCCTGGCCAATCGTCACCGGCGCAACCAACACGCTGTTGCTGCCGATATGCACATCGTCGCCAATCACGGTGCGGTGTTTGTTCGCACCATCGTAGTTGGCCGTGATGCTGCCGGCGCCTATATTGACCCGCTCGCCGACAGTTGCATCGCCCAAATAGGCCAGATGATTGGCTTTTGCGCCCTTGGCCAAAATAGAGTTTTTAACCTCCACAAAATTGCCGATATGCACCTCAGCGCCCAATTGCGCACCGGGTCTGAGCCGCGCAAAGGGGCCAATTAGCGAACCTTCGCCGACGCTCACACCCAGCGTTTCGCCGTCAATATGGGTAAAGGGATGTATCACCACGCCCTCACCAATACTGCAATTAGCCATCACGCAGTTAGCGCCCACTCGCACGCCATCAGCCAATTTGACTGCGCCTTCAAATACGCAATTGACATCTATCTCAACATCTTGGCCACAGCTCAAGCTGCCGCGCAGGTCAAACCTGGCCGGATCGGCCAAGCGCACGCCCTGCTCCATCAGGCGCAAGGCTTGGCGCTGCTGAAAAGCGCGTTCCAGTTCGGCCAGTTGCACCGGGCTGTTCACGCCAGCGACTTGCACCGCGTCATCAATCTGGTGCGCCACCACCGCTACGCCGTCTTCGGCGGCGAACTTGACGATCTCGGTGAGGTAATACTCTTTTTGGGCATTGTTGTTGCCCAAGCGTGCCAACCATTGGCGCAGAAAACGCGTCGGCACGGCCATGATGCCGCTGTAGATTTCTTGAATCTTGCGCTGCTCGGCGTTGGCATCTTTTTGCTCGACGATGGCACTGACTTGGCTGGAGGGCTGATCGCCAGCGCGCACAATCCGGCCGTAACCGGCGGGGTTGTCCATTTTCAAGGTCAGTAAAGCCAAGCGCTGACCATCGCACTCGGCCAGCAAGGCCATCAAAGTATCGGTCTGTGTCAAGGGCACATCGCCACTCAGCACCAAGGTCACACCGTCATCGGATAATTGCGGCAAAGCCTGCAGCACCGCGTGTCCCGTGCCTAGTTGCGGCTCTTGGCGGGCGAACTTAATGTCCATTGCCACGTCAGATACGATTGGGCTGGCCACTAACGCTGCGCAAGCGGTTTCCACGATTTCTGCCTGATGGCCGGTAATCACCACCACCCGACGCGCAGCAAGACTGGCGGCGCAGTCCAGTACATGCCCGAGCAAAGCGCGACCGCCTAAACGGTGCAACACTTTGGGCAATTTACTTTTCATCCGTGTGCCTTTGCCTGCGGCCATGATGACGACTTCGATTGGGCTTGCCATGCGTTTTCCTTTGAATTTTTTGACTAATTTTTTAACTGCCTCACGGCGCGCATCCAGCGCGCCTTGGCGCAAGGCCTGTCTTAGGATTATGGGCCTGCTGGCTGTGGCCTTGTTGCTACCCGCTTGCAGCGCCGTCAAACTGGCCTACAACCAATCGCCCAATCTGGCTTATTGGTATATGGACGGCTATGTTGATTTCACCGGCGTGCAAAGCCTGCAAATCAAGTCAGACTTGGCACAGCTGCAAACTTGGCACAGGCAAACCCAGTTACCGCTCTATATCGCTTTGCTGCAAAAAATACAGACCCAATTACCAGGAGAAATAAGCCAAGCCCAAGCTTGCGTCCTGCTAGATGATGTTCGCGCGCAACTGACCACACTATCGTTGCAGGCCCTGCCAATTGCCCGCACTCTGGCTGTCACACTAAAACCCGCTCAGTTAGCAAAAATGCAGAGTAAATTTACCCAAAGCAATGCCGACTACCGCGAAGAATTTATCCAAATCACGCCAATGCAACTGCGCGAAAAACGTGTGGACTTAGCCATCAGCCGTAGCGAGATGCTTTACGGTCGGCTTGATGCCAAGCAAATCAGCCTTGTGGGCCGGTTGGTGGACAGCACAGAGTTTGAGAGCACCCTGTTTTTAGCCGAACGACAAAGACGCCAGCAAGACGCCATCAACACCATGGCAAGACTGGCCGTAGAAAAAAGCACAGGGCAAGCCTTAGTCAGCTTAGCGGGAGAGAAAACCGCCATGCGCGATTTATTGGACCGCAGCCTGAAGTCCCCCAACTCGGTGTACCGCAGTTATCAAGAAAACTTCATGCGCGACGGCTGCCGTTTTTTCTCTGAAATCCACGCCAGCACCAGTCCCGCGCAGCGTAGCAATGCGCAGCAAGTGCTAGCGGGTTATGAGTCGGACATGCGTACTTTGAACGCGCAAGGTAGCAACTAAATTTTGACGCGACTCACGCCAGCGTGATCAACCCAGCCATCAGCGTCCGCATCGGCAAACGTGTAAAGCCAAAGGAAAAACGTTTTTATTCGCCGCAAAAAGGCAAGCTTAAATTTATTCAGCACAAGTCGCGTTGGTCCGGCCCAGCCACACATGAGCCTGCTGCACCAGTGTGGCCAGCGCCGCATCACCGGCCAAACACAGCACACCCGGCTCGCCAGCAGGATCTTGCAAAGCTTCGAACTGGCTAGCCACCAAGCTAGGTGGATAAAAATGACCCGGCCGTTGCGCTACGCGCTTGAGTGACTCGGCCGGTGAAATCGCTAAATGAACAAAGCGCAAATCGGTGACCGCGCTGCGCAAAGTGTTGCGATAAGACCGCTTGAGCGCAGAGCAAGTCAATACCGCACCATCGCAACAGCGTGCCAGCTCAGCGCCCAAAATAAGCAACCAATCAGCACGATCCGCATCAGCTAGCGCAATACCGCGCTGCATCTTGTCTATGTTGCTAGGCGGATGAAAATCATCGCCTTCAATCAGCGGCAAGCCCAAAGTTTGGGCCAGCAGCTGCGCTACTGCTGATTTTCCGCAACCCGATACGCCCATCACAACAACCCAAAAGGCTGATGAAGGGCCAGCGACGGGTTCAGAGGGAGCCGGACAAAATACGCCCTGATGGTCATGATTCATCGCTGAATTATCACTGATACATCAATCGCACAAGGGCATTAAAAGCAAGTCCAAAACCAAGTACAAAGGCCGAAAGACACGCTCATTCAGGTCACAAAAAAAAGTCGCCGAATAAGAGCTGTTGACTTTGAAAATGAAACTAAAACTTACCTCACACTGGCCAGACTACCCCGTTGTCGTTGAGCAAAGCATCGAGTGCAATATCGTGTGGCTCCGCTTCCATATCCGGCAGCCAACCATGGGTAAAACCCAGACCAACGGTGATCGGGCGCGGCTGCAAAGTCGCTAAGGTACGGTCATAAAAACCGCCGCCATAACCTAGCCTAAAGCCGCCCGGTCCATAACCCACGCAGGGCACAAAAAGTAAAGTCGGCACTATCAGTTCGGTGTCTTTGGGTTTGGGAATCCCGTAAGCATCTTCTTCCATAGGGCAGCCTGGATACCAGGCATGAAAGCTCAAGGTCTTGTGCACCTTGTCGACCACCGGCAAACCGATCTTGCGCGGCGATCGAGAGGCCAAGCTCTCCGTAATAATCTGTAAAGGTTTGTCAAGACCAGCACCATTCGACGCCGAATCTTGACTCAGCATTGCGTCTTCCTGCCACCGATAAAGCGCTGGAAGTGGATCAAACTCTCCTTTAATAGGCCAATAAGCGCCAATTACCTCGTCAGTACGGCCGACTAACCAGATGCGCATGACACGCTGGAGCATGTCGGCGCGCATTTGTCGGTCCGGAAGATTGAGACGTTCTTCGATGAGTGTTTTACGTTTGCTTTGTTTGTCCATAATGAGACGATGCTATCTAAATTTAATTTCAAGCTTTTAATGGGCGTATGCGCAGCCTCAATCCTCGCGTTGGGCTCAGGAATGACCGCCAACGCGCAGCCCAATACTGCCACAAGCAGGGCCGACACTTTGATGCTGGACATGAATCAGGCTTACCGCAGCGGCGATAAGAAAAAACTCAGCCAATTGTTGCCTCAACTCAAAGGCCATGCGCTCGAGCCCTGGGCCGCTTACTGGGAACTCAAAGCCAGGCTTGACGAGGCGACTCCAGCCGAAGTTGACAGTTTTATCCAGCGCTATGCCGGCAGCTACCAAGAAGACCGGCTACGCAACGACTGGTTGCTGCTGCTGGGCCAACGCCGCGACTGGGCCGGCTTTGCAGCGGAGCATCCGCAGTTTCGTATGGGCGACGACCGCGAGGTGCGCTGTTACGCGCTTCAGATAGAGCAGCAACAAGCGCCCAAAAACAGCGCCAATAACCAACGCATCGCCCAAGAAGTTAAAACTAACTGGCTGGCTCAGCGCGATGCCGATGATGGCTGCAGCAACGCCGCAGCCCGCTTGTTTGAGGCCAAGGCATTGACCGCCGACGACATCTGGCTCAAAGCTAGACTAGCCACCGAATCGAACCGCTCCCGCGCCGTCAGCGACGCGGTAGCGATTGTTGCGCCCGACTCGCTGAGTCTGGTCTCAGAACTGTTTGCCAGTCCGATTAAATTTTTAGCCACTAAGCAAATTGCAATTCGCAAGACGCGCAAGGAAATCATTGTCCTAGCGCTGATACGGCTGGCCGCCAGCGACAGCGACGGCGCAGCTCAAATGATGGACAGCAAATGGGGCGTGCAGCTCACTAGCGAAGAACGCAACTGGGTCTGGGGTCTGATCGGCAAGCAAACCGCCACCCGCATAGGCCGCGTGCCCGGCAGCGATGCACTGGCGTTTTATGCAAAAGTCAGCAAAGACAGTGACTTAAACGACGACATGCTGGGCTGGAAAGTTCGCGCCGCCTTGCGCGCCGGCAGCCAGCCAAACTGGCGCTTGGTGCTGTCCAGCATCAACACCATGACGCCCGCTGAGCGCAACGATCCCACCTGGGTTTACTGGAAAGCCCGCGCCCTAATGGCCTTACCAACCGACAAAAACGCCACGCCAGCAGGCATGTCTGCACAGCGCGCCGAAGCCTTGGCTTTGCTGCAATCGATCGCCTCGGGCCAAGGCTTTTACGAGCAACTGGCGTTAGAAGAATTAGGCCAGCGCATCAGCGTGCCAGCGCGTCCTGCGCCACTGACCAGTGCAGAAAAAGAAGCCGCACGCGTGCATCCAGGCCTGAACCGCGCCGCCTATGCGATTGCGATTGGCTTGCGCTCAGAAGGCGTGCGCGAATGGAACTACAGCACCAACCTAGCCCAGCCCGGTGGCATGCCAGAGCGCGAAGTACTGGCCGCCGCCCAATTTGCCTGCGACCGACAGATTTGGGATCGCTGCATCAACACCAGCGAGCGCAGCAAAGTTGAAATCGACTACGAGCAGCGCTTTCCCATGCCGTTTCATGACGCCGTCCTCAAGCGCGCCAAAGCCATAGACCTAGACCCGGCTTTTGTCTACGGTTTAATTCGCCAAGAAAGCCGCTTTGTGATGGACGCCCGCTCTGGTGTGGGCGCGTCCGGCCTGATGCAAGTGATGCCAGCCACCGCCAAAGAGACCGCACGCCGCCTCGGCATGACCGGCTTTACCGCCAGCCAGATCACCGATCGCGACACCAATATCGCGATTGGCACGGGCTACCTCAAGATGGTGTTAGATGACATGTCGGGCTCAATAGCGATGGCCGCTGCCGGCTATAACGCCGGCCCGGGACGGCCGCGCGTGTGGCGCGGCAAAACCGGCGATCCGGCACTCGAAGCTGCGATCTGGGCGGAAAACGTGCCCTTCTCCGAGACCCGTGACTATGTAAAAAAAGTCTTATCCAACACCACTAACTACGCCGCAATCATCACCGGCAAACCGCAGTCACTCAAAGCCAGATTAGGCAGCATTGGTCCGCGTGATTTGACTTTGCCCGAGCCAGACAAGACCTTGCCCTAGAGCCCAGAGTCAGCATAATCCGGGGGCAATAAAAATCAACTGTAGCAAGGCCGATCAAACCGGCTAAATTAGGACTTATGAAAAAAATCTTGATACTAGGCGGTACCGGTTTTGTAGGTGCCCACCTGTGCGAAAAACTCGCTCAATTGCCTTGCCGCATCACAGTGGTGACGCGGCGCCGCGAAAATGCCCGACACCTGCAAATGCTGCCCATGCTGGACGTGGCAGTAGCCAATGAACTCAACAGTGCGTCGCTGGCCTCGCTAATAGACGGCCATGATGCAGTGATTAATTTAATCGCCATCTTGCACGGCAATGAAGCCTCGTTTGACAAAGCCCATGTTCAGTTGCCGCTGGAGCTGACCCGCGCCTGCCAAGCCGTTGGTCAACGCCGCCTGATCCATGTCAGCTCGTTAGGCGCCAGCTTAGACGCACCGTCTATGTATCAACGCAGCAAAGCGCGCGGCGAAGCCGTGTTGCAAAGCGCTGGCTTGGACTTGAGCATGATTCGGCCAAGCGTGGTGTTTGGTGCGGGCGACAAATTTCTCAATGTGTTTGCAAAACTGCAAAAAGTGTTTCCCGTGATTCCGCTAGCGGGAAGTCAGGCGCGCTTTCAGCCAGTCTGGGTAGAAGACGTTGCCACCGCCATCGTGCGCTGCCTTGAAGGCGAGTATGCGCAGGCAAGCATAGGCAAGATTTACGAAGCCTGTGGCCCGGACATCTTCACCCTCAAAGAGTTGGTGCAAAAAGCCGGTCTTTACAGCGGCATTAATGAGGGCAAAGGCAGGCCTGTATTTGGTTTGCCCGACGCGCTAGGCCAATTGCAAGCGGCGATGATGGAGCTCGCACCCGGCGAGCCCTTGATGAGCCGAGACAACTTAGCGGCCATGAAGGTAGACAATATTTCCAGCGGCCAAATGCCCGGCCTACGAGCGCTGGGCATAGAGCCCGCTGCGCTAGATGCAATTGCACCGAGTTACTTAGGCCAACAAGGTTTGCGCAGCGGTTTAATGGCCAAACGTAAAACTGCGGGCCGGTTTTAAGGCTTAATAAAATCTTCTGCGTGACTGACTGCCTCGCCTTTTTAATCCGTTTTTAGACCCGTATTAAAAGCCGAGTTAAAGCCCAAGTTAAAGCCCGAGCTCATCGAGTATCGGGCAGTCGGGCCGCTTGTCCCCATGGCAGCAATCGACCAGTGTTTTGAGCGTTCTTTGCATCGCTTGAAGCTCACCGATTCGCAGCGTTAAATTATCAATATGCGCAGCTGCAATACGTTTTACGCCTTCGCTGCTGCGGCGTTTGTTTTGCCAGAGTTTGAGAAGTTCGGCAATCTCAGCCATACCAAACCCTAAATCTCTTGACCGCTTGATAAAGCGCAGCGTATGCACATCACTGTCGCTGTACTGACGGTAGCCAGCAGCGCTGCGCGCTACAACGGGCAACAGGCCTAGGCTCTCGTAGTGACGCGCCATTTTGGCGGAGACACCAGCCTCAGAGGCGGCTTGGCCGATATTAAAAATACGGCTGCTATCAGGGTCAGTTTGTGTCTGGGTTTTAGTCTTGATCATTGTTTTGCTTTCCAGCGCCGCAGCAGCAGCGCATTACCCACCACGCTCACACTGCTGAGGGCCATCGCCGCACCGGCAACCACCGGATTGAGGAAACCCAGCGCCGCCAGCGGTATGCCGACAACGTTGTAGAAAAAAGCCCAGAACAGGTTTTGCCGTATCTTGGCGTAGGTCAGGCGCGAAATTTCAATCGCATCGGCCACCAGCGCCGGATCGCCGCGCATCAAGGTCACGCCCGCCGCATGCATGGCCACATCAGTGCCAGTTGACATGGCAATGCCCACATCAGCAGCCGCCAACGCCGGCGCATCATTAATGCCGTCGCCCACCATGGCAACGGTTACGCCACCACGTTTAAGCTCGGCCACAATGCCGGCCTTGTCTGCGGGCAAAACCTGTGCACGCACATCTTTTTCGACATCCATGCCCAGTGCATTCGCGACCCTTGCTGCGCTGCCAAGATTGTCGCCAGTGAGCAAAATCGAGCGTATACCCAAGCTTTTAAGCTGATCAATTGCCTGCCGCGCAGCAGGTTTTATTTCATCCCCAAAAGCCAGTAAACCCAGCAATACGGGCTCGCTGCCAGCCTTAGCCAACCAAGACACGGTGCGGCCTTGGGCTTCGAGTTCTGCCGCGCGATCAGCCAAGGCCGACAGGTCAACGCCTAACTCATGCATCAACCGGCTGCTGCCCAAGCGCAGCTCACGCCCGCTCACCACAGCGGCCATACCGCGACCGGCCAGCGCTCTGACTTCTGAGGCCGGTTGCAGCGTGATATCGGCCTTTTTAGCGGCATCCATCACAGCGCGGGCTAGCGAATGTTCACTGCCGTTTTGTATCGCTGCGCAATCGGCTAATAAATCGTTAGTCTTTCCGTTGACGGCTTCTAGCGCCACCAACTCAGGCCGGCCCTCGGTCAAGGTACCGGTCTTGTCAAACGCCACAACTTTGATTTTGTGAGCCAGCTCTAGGGCTTCTGCATCCTTGATCAAAATACCGCGCCGCGCCGCCGCGCCCGTGCCCACCATGATGGCGGTTGGCGTGGCCAGTCCCAAAGCGCAGGGGCAAGCAATCACCAGCACCGCTACCGCATTGAGAATGGCGGTTTCCCAGTTGCCGCCTATCAAACTCCAAGCCAACAAAGTCAGCAAGGCAATGCCTAAAACTACCGGTACAAAAACCTCGCTCACCTTATCGACCAAACGCTGTATCGGCGCTTTTTTAGCTTGTGCAGATTCAACCATTTCGACAATTTGCGAGAGCGTAGTTTGCGCGCCGACTGCGGTGGTTTTCACCAACAACAAGCCTTCAGAATTCACCGCGCCACCGGTAACGTTGTCGCCCACCTGCTTAGTCACGGGCAGACTCTCACCGGTGATTAAAGATTCGTCGACTTGACTCACGCCTTCTTGAACCAAACCGTCTACCGGCACACGCTCGCCAGGTCTAACCACCACTAAGTCGCCGACGACTACCTGCGCCAGCGGCAGCTCAAGCTCAGCGCCGTCACGCCTAACCCGCGCGACGTCTGGTCTTAGCGCATTGAGCGCACGAATCGCCTCAGTGGTTTGGCGCTTGGCGCGAGTCTCCATCCATTTACCGAGTAACACCAAGGTGATGACGACTGCGGAAGCTTCAAAATAAAGATGCGCCATGCTGTCAAAGCCATTGACGATAAGCTGGTAAACACTGAGTCCATAAGCCGCAGAAGTACCCAACGCCACTAGCAAATCCATATTGCCTGCGCCGGCCATCACGGCCTTAAAACCAGCGCGGTAAAACCGCGCACCCAACCAAAACTGAACCGGTGTGGCGAGTGCCAATTGCAGCCATCCGGGCAACATCAAATTAGCACCGAAGACGGCTGCAAACATAGGAATCACTAAGGGCAAAGACAGCGCCGCAGCCAATGCCACCGGCCACCAAGGCGCAGCAGATTGAGTGGGTAGCGCAGCCTGCTCGGCATCCAGCGCAAGGCTGGCACTGTAGCCGGCGCTATCTACGGCGTTAATTAATAAAGCTATATCGGGTGTACGACTGAGCATGACGACTTGCGCAATTTCGGTGGCTAAATTAACTTGTGCGGACAAAACGCCAGGCACTTTTAAAAGCGCTTTTTCAACCCGACCGGAACAAGACGCACAAGTCATGCCGCCCACGGCAAGACGTAGCGACTGCTGGGTCACGGCATAACCGGCTTTTTCAATCACTTGGCGTAAGCTCTGAGCAGACAAACTAGGGTCAGCGTCAAAACTAGCGACTTCAGTGGCCAGATTGACACTGGCATTGGCCACGCCGGGAAAATTAGCAAGGGCTTTTTCAATCCGCCCAGAGCAGGACGCGCAAGTCATGCCTTCGACCGGGAAATCCCAGTGCGCCAATTGCGAGTTTGACAAATGATTAGGTTGAAAAGTTTTCATAGCTGATGATTCGCTTGTTCCAGTTGCTTCAAAATTTTCATAGACTAATTTTGAAGCTTGCCATGATGTCAAGGTCAAGCTTTTAACCAATAACCATAATTAGTGACTGTTTAAAAGAAGAGCGCTTGACCTTACCACGATGGCAAGGATTAGAGTAAAGGCTAACTAAAGACGGAGCGACCCCATGATTGAATTCAAGATAGACGCCATGAGCTGCGGCCACTGTGTAAAAAGCATTACCCAAACAGTACAAACATTAGATCCACAAGCAACGGTAGCGACTGATTTAGAAAGCAAAAAAGTCAGCATAGACAGCCAGCTTGACACTGCATCTCTGAAAGCTGCACTGACAGAAGCTGGCTACCCACCGGTTTAATGTGCTCCAAATTTCTTCTGCCTGTTTTAATTCACTAAAAGGACAACGTTTCATGACTTCAAACCTCAACATAAAAAAACTAGCCGCCGCAGCCTTAATCGGTCTGGCAATAACTGCCGCTCAAGCACAAACGTCCCCAGCGACAACAAGCACACCAGCAAGCGCACCTCAAACCATGCAAGGCATGAAGCACGGTGATATGGCGGGCATGGACAAAAGCGGCATGAAGAACATGATGAAAGATATGAACGACAAAATGGCCGCCATGCCAATGTCTGGAAACTTAGATATTGACTTTGCTCGCATGATGAAAATCCACCACCAAGGCGCTATAGACATGTCGATACCAGAGGCTAAGGACGGTAAAAGTCCAGCGATGCGTAAACTCGCTCGAGACATCATCGACGCTCAGAAAAACGAAATTGCTATTTTGGATAAATTTCTAGCCAAGTCTGCACCGCAGAACAAGTAAACTTAAATCCAAACTCTAGGACTACAGCGATGACTTTGCGCTTATTTATTGGCAACAAAAACTACTCCTCTTGGTCTATGCGGCCTTGGGTATTGCTTAAACAAAGCGACATTGCGTTTACTGAAGTAATGCTCCGATTTGATGGCTTTAGCCAAGACTCCGCATTCAAAAAAGGTTTAGAAAAAGTCAGTCCAATCGGCAAAGTTCCGGTATTGATGGATGAAGAATTTTCGGTTTGGGATTCATTAGCCATAGCGGAATATTTAGCAGAAAAATTTCCTGAGAAAAACCTCTGGCCAAAGTCGATAAAAGACCGCGCCAGGGCGCGCAGTATTTGCGCAGAAATGCATAACGGCTTTGCCGCCTTACGCTCGGCCTGCCCGATGAATATAGAAGCCGATTTGAGCCACATCGGCCAGATTGTTTGGCGCGATCAAGCGGCAGTACGCGCCGATATAGCGCGCATTACACAGATGTGGAGCGAGCTATTAAACGCACACCAAGGCCCTATGCTGTTTGGCGACTTCAGCATTGCCGATGCGTTTTATGCGCCAGTCGCCATGCGAATTCAAAGCTATGCCTTACCGGTTGCACCGCAAATTGAGGCCTATATCAAACGGCTATCAGCCCTACCCGGCGTCAAAGCTTGGATTGATCAAGCCCATTTAGAAAGTGACTTTATCGCCTTCCAAGAACCCTACCGCGCAACGCCTTAATGCAAACTTATTTAGTCGGCGGCGCAGTTAGAGACGCCCTACTAGGTTTACCGGTGGTGGACCGCGACTGGGTCGTCGTAGGCAGCACACCCGAGGCACTGGGCGCGCTAGGATTTGTACCAGTCGGTAAAGATTTTCCAGTATTTCTTCATCCCAAAACCCACGAAGAATACGCACTGGCCAGAACCGAGCGCAAGACGGCGCGTGGCTATAAAGGTTTTGAAGTGAGCAGCGCGCCCGAAGTCACCTTAGAGCAAGATTTAGCTCGACGCGATTTAACGATTAACGCGATTGCAGCGCATACAAAAGTCGATTCAGTTAGCGCGGCATTGATTCCTGATCTTGACGCCTTAATTGATCCTTATGGCGGCGTGCGCGATATAGAACTTAAAATTTTTCGGCATGTCACCGAGGCCTTTCGCGAAGACCCGGTACGAATTTTACGATTAGCGCGTTTTGCCGCCCGCTTTACGGATTTCACCGTCGCGCCAGACACCTTAGTCTTAATGCGTGCCATGGTGGACGAAGGCGAGATAGACGCACTGGTGGCCGAGCGTGTCTGGCAAGAACTAGCCCGCGCGTTAATGGAAAGCCAACCGTCACGCATGTTGCAAGTGCTCAGAGACTGCGGCGCGCTGGCGCGTTTAATGCCAGAAGTTAACAAACTCTGGGATGAGCCGCAACGCCCTGACGGTCAAACCGAGATTGACTCCGGCACGCATTTAATGAGTGTGTTGGACCAAGCCGCAAAAATCAAAGCGCCGCTAAGTGTGCGCTTTGCCTGCCTAGTGCACGACCTAGGTAAGGGCACAACCGCAGCAGAGGAACTACCCTTTCACATCGGCGACGAAGAGCGCAGCGCGCGCTTATCAAAAATCCTTTGCGAACGCCTGCGTGTACCCATAGATTGCCGCGAACTGGCCCAGGTTGTGGCCAAAGAGCATAACAATATTCACAGCAGCGCAACGTTAAATGCAGCAGCATTGGTGCGATTACTAGAGCGCTGCGACGCCTTTCGCAAACCCCAGCGATTTGCTGAAGTACTACTGGCCTGCGAATGCGCTGCACATGGCACGCTCGCACTACAGAACACAGCATACCCGCCGCGTGAGCAACTGCTTTTAGTACTCGCTACAGCGCAGTCAGTAGCCACCGCATCAATCGCTGAGGCCGCGCAAGCCCAAGGTATTGATGGCAAAAAAATTGGTGAACTTATTTATATCGCGCGCGTAGATGCAGTTCATAGCGCAATGCAGAAATAAGCCTGTATTAAATTAATTTGATACTTCGTTAACTGGCTATTGCGAAGACACCCAGACAAGCCAAAAACTCATCACACGTCAACGCAATTTTTTAACTAAAAAATAAGTCGTTATGATTTTGATCTGCGAATTTAACTGCCACCCACATTCAGCATTAAATTCAGTTAAAAACGAACTCATATGAGGTGTTGAAATAGCACTTTTTTATGACGAACTTACGCATCTTTTTTTCTGTACGACATCAAAAACTATAGTACGCAGCAATTGTGTAATTAGGTTAATTTTTCTTTTTTAGGCATCGACCAAAAAAGATAATCTTTCTTCAAAAAAATACAGCTTAAAAAAGCTCGCACCTTAGCTTAACGACATTGCTGTTGAATTAAGACTTGTCAGAACGCGCAGCCAAAGTTATAAAAGCGGGGGTTTATTGGGGTGAACCTGTTCCATCGATAGGTAAACTTTTTCATCATTTTATTTATCCTGCTGAAAAAACTTCATATCAAACGGTACTAGAACATGAATCCATCACAAAGAACTCCAACTCACAAATCCAGCCAAAGTACTTTAAGCACAGCGCAAGAAAATAAGAATCTAGTGCAGCCGATATCAGACTCCAAACACACGGCAGCAAGCGAGCTACCTGCATTAACTGCACGCAGAATTTCTCAACCAAGCGCATCAGGAAGTTCGAACCCAATAACGGCTTCTCGCGTTGAGCAAACAACCGCAAGCCCAGAACGAACATCAGCAAAACATGAAGCTAGTCGTATGACCCGCGCAATAGCTGGCGCCAGTGCTCACCCCTCCTCCTCATCCTCATCCTCATCCTCATCCTCATCCTCATCCTCATCCTCATCCTCATCCTCATCCTCATCCTCACTGACTGTGCAACTGCAAAGCCCACAGATTGCTATCAACGAATTAAATCAATTGCTAGATCGCACGAACACCAATCTAGATGAGCGTGCGGTAGTGGTGCGCGAATTAGCAGATCGAATACCTGAAATAGCGGCCGTAATAACAAACTCAGAAATTCCCGAAACTGCAGCGCAAGCACTGCGTTTATTGATCAACCTTACCGATGGCTCTGAAATCATGTCCGCTAAGTTGTGGAGCAACTTAGCGGACACGGGATGCGCCGCAGTAATTTCTGCCGCAAAAAATCGAGAACAAGCAGACGTTGCAAGACAAGCGTTGCATTTATTAAGCCAACTCGCCGGGGGATCACAAGATACAACCGCAGCGCTGTGGCTCAGCCTAGGGGAGTCCGGCCGCGCCAGCGTTATAACCGCGGCAACAACTGCGGAGCAACCAGCAGTAGCCGAGATGGCCCTAGCTTTGCTAGCCAATTTTGCAGCGGATAATGACACCAACAAAGCTGAACTATGGGCCAGCTTAAGCGCAACGCAACGCATAGCCTTAGTTACTATGGCGATAAAACCAGGCCAGACTGAAGTAGCCGAGCAAGCCTTAAGTTTATTAGCCAATTTAGCCTCAGGCGCAGGTGCCATTAGAGTCGAGTTATGGGGCTCTTTAGGTGACAGCGGACGCGCAGTCATAGTCGCTGCAGCGACCACTCCAGAAGCATCAGAAGTCGTCAAGTTAGCACTACGTTTACTGACTAATCTCACCTATGGCTCAGAGACAAGAACAAGTCAACTCTGGGCCAGCTTAGGGCCGACTGAACGCGCATCCGTGATCGCTTTGGCAACCAATCAAGAGTTAGCAGCAACTGCTATCCAAGCGCAGTATTTATTGGTTAATCTTGCCGGCAGCTCAGTCGCCAGAACGAATGAATTGTGGACTAGCTTGGGCGCTACAGAGCGTGCAGCCTTAATTACTGCGGCAACGACTGCGGATCAACCTAACATGGCTATGAGTGCCTTGCATTTGTTAATCAATCTATGCTTTAACTCAGTCGCGCGAAAAGCCGAGCTATGGACAAGTTTGCTTGGCACTGCGCTAACAGCTCTTGTTACAGCGGCAACAACACCAGCGCAGCCAGAAGTCGCTGAGCTAGCCTTAAGATTGCTGCGTCTTTTGCAGCCAGCTGCAAACGAAGCTGTGTGGATATTGCTACAGCCACGCCTTGCAAACTTGTGGACTATGACGCAAGTACCTACTACAGCTCAAATTTCAAATCAATTTTTATTCGAACAAATACGTGGAAACGTAGATAAAACCAGACAAACTTTCAATGCGTTAAACGCAGTTAGTCCGTCTATAGCAGCACGAAAAATAGCATTAAAAATTAATGAGTGGCGTCAAGTAAATGCTGGCCAGGCTGGAATGCAAGAAGCGTTACTAAACGCTATTTTACAAACCGATAGTTCTTCGCAAAGAATGGGCGTGTTATTGGCTATCACAACAAATTGGTTCCACGTTAAAGTGACGCCTCAAAATCAACGTGAAACAATATTTAATTATTTTTTAACCTTGTCTGACGCAGCAGGAATTGATCGTAATCGATATAAAAATCGCTTAGCTTTAATGTTCGATACAGTTTTAACAAATGTATCGGCAGCACTAAACACACCCGGCTTAAAAGATTTAGAAAAATTAGAACTCATAGAGCATATTTATATATTTCCAGGGTTTCTTACAGCCAACGAAACTCAAGCGCAATTAACAAATGTTTTATTTGCACCGGCTATTTCACGCGATTTAAAAATAAGCGTCTTAGGATTAATTTTGAAACATGGGCAAGCCAATACTGCCCAATTTCACACCTTGCTTAACTGGTTAAGGGGTGAGTTCAAAAAAGAAAAATATACGGTGTTTACTGATTTTGGAGGTACTGAATCAACAAATGTAGAAGAAGTTGAATCGGTACTAAGTCAACGCCATCAATATCTAATGCTCTATCGGGATTTTAAAAAACATATGACGGTTGATTTTATTAAGGCCGAAATTGCAGATATAAACCAGCAAATTTTAATAAAAAAAATACCTAGTGATTTTGGCGATATTCTTAAATATCAATTACAGAATTTTCTCGAAACACTAGTGTCTACGTCTACGTCTACGTCTACGACATCGTCGTCATCGTCATCGCCAACGCCATCGCCATCGTCGGTTCGAAATACGCCGATCAGATATGACGAAAAAAGACAATCTTTTTAGAACAATCGTCAGCATAAATAAACTTTTTGTAATGTCTGTCTATTTTTTATTTGAAAAATAAATATATGTGAAAGAAGTCATCATAAAAATGAAAATATGAAATAGAAAAGCACAAGAGCTGTTTCAAAGACTTTTCCATCACTGATCTTATTTTTGTAAAAATTTCATCTCTACCGGTACTAGAACATGAATCCAATCAGACAAAAAAGTCTCAACGAGATAGCACCGACACAACAGACAGCGCAAAAAAACACACCGACTTTAGAACTTGACGCTAAGCACGGCCTGTCAATACAAATACCAACACAATCGTTACTGCCTTTACCGAAAAAGTCTCTCAAACGTTACCGCGTCCAACAGACAACGACAACGACAACGACTACGACTACGACTACGACAACGAAAAGTCCGAACTTAACACCGGCAAAAAAAAATTCGTCTGTGGCAAGCAGTACTAGTAGCGCTACTAGCGCAAGCAACTTGAACTCAAATACCATCGCTTTCGGCTTGCCAACAAGTACGGTACTTGAACAACACTTATCCTATTCAATACTATTAGAAAAGATACATAAAAGTGAAAAAAGTAATCCTGAAGAGCAAGCCGATTTGTATCAAGACCTTATGGCAGTACTGCCTAATTTACTCATCACTGCATCAACTCCAGGACAGCAAAACGGAGTCATTAAAGCCTTGCATTTTTTAAATCACCACACAGCTACATCACAAACTAACAAAGCGAAATTATGGGAAAACCTGGGTGTATCCGGACGCGCAGCCTTATTTGCAGCTGCAACGTCAGCTGGGCCACAAGCACTCGTAGCGATATCCCATGATTTGCTGTTTCAATTAATAATTAATACGAGAGATAAGGCCGATGAAATATGGGTCAGCCTAGGACATACCCGATGCGCAGCATTAATGACAACAGCACTAACCATAGAGGAGGCCGAACTTGCCATACCCACTCTGCTTTTGCTGAACCATCTCATTGGCTTGTCTTCAGCCAGAGGAAACGAGTTGTGGGCCGCCTTAGGCGAGACTGGTCAACAAAAATTAGTCACCGCTGCAACCGCTTTAAGTTCGCCCAAAATAGCACTTTTAACTTTAAGTTTGCTAGCAAAATTTACGACTACACCTCACGTTCGAAATGAGATTTGGCTCACCTTTGGAGAGACGGGGCGCGCCAACTTAGTCAATACTGCGGTAACCTCGGAATTGCCAAAAATAGCTAAGTATTCCCTAACTCTATTGAACCTTCTCAACGACAAATCTACCGCCACCCGTGATGCGCTGTGGACCACTTTAATGTTGGATGAAGGCGCTGCCATCCTCATTGCAGCAACCAATCTCGATCAGCCTGAAGAAGCTAACGAAGCCTTAAAACTTTTAGCGACCCTCACATTTGACTCACCGGCCAAGACTGAAACGCTGTGGGCACAGTTGAGAGAGGCAGACATTCTCGCCTTAATCAATGCAGCAGCAACACAGACGCGCCCAGATATCACCCTAAACACATTGTTTTTATTAGGTAATCTTGCACAAACGTCCGAAGTAGAAAAAAATATATTGTGGGTCTCGATGGGGTCGACTGAACGTGCCGCAATCGCATCAATAGCAACAGCGAACGGTCAGTCGAGCATAAAAATAAGTGCTATAAATTTATTGACCAGTCTATGCATTGGCTCTGACGACAGAACCACAGCAATATGGGCGATCTTAGGTGAGGAAGGGTGCACATCTTTAGTCGCATCGGCAACGACGCCTGAGGCTAAAAATGTAACTAAAGCAGCTCTTGTTTTAATATCAAAATTACAAAATCAGCCACTGATAAGTATGGCAATTTGGCCTTTACTTCAACCACGATTAACCCAATTATGGGTCGCCGCCCAAGACCCCAGTCTTGCAGAAAATGCGAACGCTTTATTGTTTACGCAAACAAATGGCAATATAGCGAAAATCAAACAAGTTTTGAACGCATTAAATGCGGCAGTTCCTGTGATTTCTGTGCGTAACACAATAGCAACATTTTGGGCTTGGGCACTGTCGGCGAATAGACGCGAGCAAGACATAAACGCCCTACTAAGCGGCATAGTTCAAGCCAATAGCTCACCACAAAGAATGGGACAAATAATCACGGCAGTAGTAAGTGGAACAACCATAGGAGGGGTGCAGCCAGAGCAGCGCCAAGCAATACGCGAGCGATTACTTAACTTATCCGCAACACGTCCTACACTCGCAATTCAATACCAACAACATGTAGCGCTAGGGTTTGATCTAGGCTGCTGTAATAGCGCAGCAGTTCTTGAAAACCAAGAAATCACAACACTAGAAAAACTAAACCTTTTAGAAATTTTTTATATCTATCCCGGCTTTCTGACGCAAAAAGAAACTGAGACGCAACTCGCTAGCGTTTTATTTACGCCAAATATTTCCCCCGATTTAATGCTGGGCGCAATCGGACTCATTTTCAACCACGGCCAATTAGGTGAACCACAATTTCGCGCCGTGTGTAGCTGCTTAGTAGGTAAATTTGAAAAAGAAAAATACAGTATTTTTTCAGACTTAGAAACAGATCTTACGTTTGCATCACCGGCTGGGCAAGCACTTGCCAAGCAACGTCAACAGTACCTAGCACTCTATCAAAATTTTCAGCCTCATATGACACCAGAATTTATTAAAAATGAGATCACCCAAATTAATCAACAAGTCAAAGAAAGCAGCATGCCTAGACAATTAGGCCAAGTGATCACAGGTCAATTACAGCAATTTTATGAAGCTGTGGTAACACACGAGGAGGTATACGCAAAAGGTATTGACTCCAAATTAGAACGCAAAATTTAACTTAATTAGAATATCGGTTCGAGCTTAGTTTTTAAGGCTCTTCGTTAATCTCATTGCGATTTTTATCTCAAACCAAGCCTAAATTAAACTTGCCGCAACGAAACAAAATCCGTGCTCGGTAGTTAGTGAAATGACGAAACCCTAGCGCATTAGCTTTGATGAGTTGGATGGCACTATTGAAACCTTCAGCCCAGGCGTTAGTAATTTTTTGTTGGCTTAAATTAAGCAGTTTAGTCTTGTGTCTTCTAAGGATTTCTACAACTTTTTTGATGGGCTAGCGTTGACTGCGTATGGCGCTAATAGCCCAAACATCAAAGAAACGATTCGCCGCACCTTTGTAGCTGTACTGCCAGAAAGCGCCGAAGTTTTCTTTAATCGCCCACGCGCGACTCGTTTTGAGGTTGAGCTGATTCAAGCGGCGAGATGCTATCGCCTCAGCGCTGCGTCCCTTTGAATAGCTTTTGAGCCACGCCCATTGACTGCCTGTGAGCGGCTAAGCTCCCTGCTCAGACAGTCTGCAATGCTCTTGTTTTCGCACCGTGTTCACCGCATCACCCAGATATTTTGAGACATTTAGAGACATGAAATTTGTCATGCACGATATCAGCTTGCGAGATGCATTGACGTGCTGCATTCATAAAAGCTGGTCATATATCCACGGCCACTGCCTTGACCGTTTGACGCTGGTTCTGGCTCAACATCTCCATCAAATTTTTAGCTACGGCGAGCTTTCTTTCTTTGACCAAGTCCAACACTCGAGAGCTAGCTATGTCGGTCAAAACAGTCACGTAGCTGTGGCCTTTTTGAGAACTTTTTTCATCGACTCCCAAATAGTCAATGCTATCCTCGCATCGTCTGAGCTTGCCTCGTTCTACCGCGCTGACCGTGATGACATTGATCGTGCGCCAAGACAGGCGCGTGAGCTTACAAACGCCTTGGGTGCTAGGGCAAACCTCGAGCAGCTTAATGACAAAACCGGCCATCAATGTGCTCACGCGGCTGTAGCGCTCAGCCCAGGGCACGACCAACTCTTGGCCTGTACCGTCGCTGTACTTGAGTTGAGGCACACGGGCCTTGATAAGCGTCTCAAATTGACAAGTATCCAAGTGCCGCCATTCGCTATTAGTCCAGCCGTGGATATGCGCGCATTTAACTGGATCAGTTGGGTCAGCCCAGACTTGCCCCTTCTTAAAAACGACCTCTACGACTACGCGCTGGTCTTCGAGCGACAAGTCAACTTTATTGACCGACCACGGGGTCTTCAGACCAAGAAGATGTTCGTAAAGGGTAGTGTCTTTCATTGCATTGAGAATTTATTTGTAAAACTGAATTTTGCGGGAGCTGATGAAAATTCACAGTGAACAAAGTCGACATTAAAGACATTCATCAACACGATAGGAAGAAAGAATCCAAATAGGCAAAGCACTAATACATATCGACTTTTTAGGTCTGATTTTTTGCGTAGTCAATAACAAGCGTAAACCTTGAAAGCTATAAATAGCTGGCGAACAGATTGTTTCTGTCCAAAGCTATTTTTTTAAATATTTAAATAAAACAAGCAGTTAGCTAACGAAAAAAAACCGCCAAGTTACCTAGGCGGTTTTTTAATGTTGGACAAAAAGATTACTTGGCCACAGCTTCTGACAGACGACGACCAAGCGAGATGCCGTACGGCGCCGGACGGGCCAGTAATACAGGGTCAGCCGATGCCATGATGCCGTTTGGTAGCGCCAACGGATTGAAGGTCAAATTCTTACATGCGCCGTCCAGGCCTGGCTCGACTTTGTCAATCACTAGCGTGCCAGCGGTCAGCACAGGACGGCTGTCAGGCCACTGCAGTGTTGGGTCAACCAGTTGATCGTTAGCCTCGGCAAGTTGCAACTTAAAGGCAAAAGACACCGGCGCAAGCGCCACGCGTTTGCGCAATTCATCGGCTAAAAAATCATCTGGCATAGTCTTGAGTTGCTCTTCAGTCAAGCCTAGAGTGCCCGCATCAGGCACGAACTGCCAACGTACAAATTGACTTTCTTTTTTAGCATTGACCAGCTCAAACGCATTAACGCCCCAGTACCCAACCTGGCCGTAGCTGGCAGGAATCGGTGCTTTGGCCAAGTACGCGCCCTGACGCAATGTGTCAGGATTGGCATCGCTAAAGGCCTTGAGCTTGGCCGCATCCGGCTTACCGGTGGCCGGGTCAGGACTGCGGGCCTGAATAAAGGGCACGAAGTGCTCTGGTTTACTGACGAAGTAGACCGGCGCCGAGATGTTGGCAGTCATCCAAATATCGCCCGTGCTAGGCGTTAACTGCAGGGCAAGACCCCGCACGGAGCGCGCCTTGTCGTTAGCCTTTGGACTCGTACCACCGACTGAAAAACGGGCAACAACTGGGACTTTTTCACCACTAAAAACCGTTGCTGACGACAAGTTGCGCGCCACTGTATTACCGACAAAATAACCACTGGCGCAAACGCCTTTAGCCTGCGCGCGGCGAAACATAGCTTGTTTTCCCGCTAAACCTTCCAGCGCGTTAACCTGGGCTTCGGGCATAGAAACTTGAGCCTGAATCGGGGCACTTAAGCTAACGCCAACAGCGGCTAAAGCAACAACAGTCCACAACATTTTTGACATGAAGATATCCTTTTAAATTAAAACTAGCCAAATCGAAAACAAAGTTTTTACAAATTAATTATTTGAAAATTTGGAGAAAAATTTAACTGACTTTAAAAAAAATTTACCAAACTTTGACGTAATGTTGCTTGAGCTTAACGTGAAAACTGTCGACGTAACTTTAATATTTTTCGATCAAATACAAAATAATTTTTTTACTTTGTTGTCACTTTAATTTGCGCAGAAATTAAAGCCATTAACCAAATCTAAAGCATTAAAAATACTGCGCTATAAACCAAAGCGCAGTATTTTCTTGATTGGCGGATTCAAGCTTGAAGTGCAACAGGGTGTTAGTTGGACTTTAACTCTTCGGCGGATTCAAGCTTGAAGTGCAACCGTATGCTGATAGGACTCTAACTGTTCCATAAAAACCTGATGCGGCGTTCGATACCCTAAACATTTTCTAGGACGATGATTGAGCCTGTGCATCGCTAAAGCAATGTCATCGTCGGTGATGCAATTAAAGCGCATCCCCTTTGGGAAAAACTGGCGAATCAAACCGTTCATATTCTCGTTCGCCCCACGCTCCCACGAGGCGTATGGATGGGCGAAAAAGAAATCTGCACTCAGCGCAGAAGCTATTCGTTCATGCTGGGCAAATTCCTTGCCGTTATCAGTCGTGAGAGTGTGCACGCAATGAGCGAACGGTTTGAGTAAAGTGATTAACGCGTCCCCTACGGCTTGCGCTGTTTTGAATGGCACGTGGAAAATTATTGAATAGCGAGAGACACGCTCATTAATCGTCACTAGTGCTTGCTTCTGCCCGGCACCAATCACCAGATCAGCCTCCCAGTCGCCAAAGCGCGCACGCTCAAGCACGATGTCGGGTCGCAGTTCTATTGAGACCTGGCGAGAGATGGTGCCGCGCCGTTCACGGCCACTGCTGCGTTTTTTTCGCGTCTTCTGGCAACGCAGTGTTTTATGCAAGGTGCCGCCCGCGCGTTTGTCAGCGTAGATGTACTGGTAAATGCTCTCATAGCTAACACCGGGTTGGTGGCTAGCTTCGAGGTGGCCGCTGATTTGCTCGGGGCTCCAAGCCTCAGCCAACTTTTCCTCCACTACAGCCCATGTCGAGTCAGCAACTCTAGGACTATTGGCGCAGGCAAGTCTACGTTCTTGGGCTTTGTCATTTGCCTGCTTAGGGCGATAGCCTCGTAGACCGCGGTTACGACGCAACTCACGGCTGATGCTCGATTTATCACGGTCCATCATTTTTGCAATTTCACTTTGATTGAAGTTTGCTTTGACGAGGATTGCAATCTGGTAACGTTCGTCACGGGTGAGGTGTGTGTAAATCATTCTGGGCAACTTTGACTTGGTAGTCGGGAAGCTTGGATGCTCTCACATCTCACCCACCCGTACGGTTAATTTCAAAGTTGCACTTCAGACTTGAATCCGCGTTCCATAAAAACCTGATGCGGTGTTCGATACCCCAAACATTTTCTAGGACGATGATTGAGCCTGTGCATCGCTAAAGCAATGTCATCGTCGGTGATGCAATTAAAGCGCATCCCCTTTGGGAAAAACTGGCGAATCAAACCGTTCATATTCTCGTTTGCCCCACGCTCCCACGAGGCGTATGGATGGGCGAAAAAGAAATCTGCACTCAGCGCAGAAGCTATTCGTTCATGCTGAGAAAATTCCTTGCCGTTATCTGTCGTGAGTGTGTGCACGCAATGAGCGAATGGTTTAAGTAAAGTGATTAACGCGTCCCCTACGGCTTGCGCTGTTTTGAATGGCACGTGGAAAATTATTGAATACCGAGAGACACGCTCGTTAATCGTCACTAGGGCTTGCTTCTGCCCGGCACCAATCACCAGATCAGCCTCCCAGTCGCCAAAGCGCGCACGCTCAAGCACGATGGCGGGTCGCAGTTCTATTGAGACCTGGCGAGAGATGGTGCCGCGCCGTTCACGGCCGCTGCTGCGTTTTTTTCGCGTCTTCTGGCAACGCAGTGTTTTATGCAAGCTGCCGCCCGCGCGTTTGTCAGCGTAGATGTACTGGTAAATGCTCTCATAGCTAACACCGGGTTGGCATCGAGCTTCGAGGTGGCCGCTGATTTGTTCGGGGCTCCAAGCCTCAGCCAACTTTTCCTCCACTACAGCCCATGTCGAGTCAGCAACTCTAGGACTGTTGGCGCAGGCAAGTCTACGTTCTTGGGCTTTGTCATTTGCCTGCTTAGGGCGATAGCCTCGTAGACCGCGGTTACGACGCAACTCACGGCTGATGCTCGATTTATCACGGTCCATCATTTTTGCAATTTCACTTTGATTGAAGTTTGCTTTGGCGAGGATTGCAATCTGGTAACGTTCGTCACGGGTGAGGTGTGTGTAAATCATTCTGGGCAACTTTGACTTGGTGGTCGGGAAGCTTGGATGCTCTCACATCTCACCCACCCGTCCGGTTAGTTTCAAAGTTGCACTTCAGACTTGAATCCGCGATTTCTAAAAATGCGTTTGCGATGGTGGCAAGTCGTCTTTAATTACCCGTTGGTAGAACTTAAATTACCCGTTGGTAAAACCACCAACTAGCCAACAAGATCAAAAGGCCAGAACCTCCGCGCACCACCACTGGCGCATACCAGCTACGGTTTAACAGTGGCTGCGACACCAGCACCCAAGCGCTAACAGCAATTAACTGACCCGCCTCTACGCCCAAGTTAAAGCCGGCTAACGCCCACGGTAGCAAACCGGTGGGTGCAGCAGCTTCTAACATCAAGCCGGCAAAACCATAACCGTGGATCATGCCGAACAGCAATGCCAACACATCAACACGAATCCAAGGTACAGGCCTTATGTTGAGCAAAGCCGTTACTGCGATAGTGACGGCAATCATGGGTTCGACCCAACTTGGCGAGGCGCTTGTTAGCCCCAGTGTTGCCAGTATTAAAGTAATCGAGTGGCCTATAGTAAAAGCCGTTATCGTGAACAGCAAGGTGCGCCAAACATTGCGCACAGAAGCTGTCGAATGCAGCAACACGCGCGGCTTTTCCCCACCTGGCCAGCGCAGCAATAATTGCAAAGGCAATACCAGCGCTAACAAAAATGCCAGATGGTCATAGCCCTCTAGTAGGTGGTGCACACCCAATAAAAAATAATCTTTTAACGTTGACCACTGACTGGAATTGGCCAGTGCGGCGCCAGCGCTTAGATTAGGGCTTTGATTAATATTTGCACCGGATGTGGCCGCTGCGCTGTCAAGCGCAGGACTGAGCAGCACGCTGCTCGCTTGCAGTGGCGATGCAGTACTTAAAAAGTCTTTACCGCTGATTTTTCCGGCCAACAGCAGTCGGTGATTGGCATCTTGCGCAGCAAGTAGCGTGTATTTAAATGCCACTGGTTGCGTCAGTGCGCAATTGGCAAGCGCAGTCGCGCGTATGTATGCGCCGTCGCTGCGGCGCTCAACACCAGCAGCTTTCCAATCGAGTGAGCAGTCAGTATTGCCAGTGCTTGATTTATCTAACTGAGCAGTCTGATTAAAAAGCGTCAACACATCCGGCATCACGGCCTTGAGCTCTCCCCAACTCACCTTGCCGTCGCTGTTGGCGTCTAAAGGCAGCACGGCATCCAAATCTTTGATCGCTACCGACAGTGTGAAAGACAAGCTGCGGGTGTCGCCTTGGCTGGCTTGCTCGAGCTGTTGAACATCGAGATAGGCATCACTGCCCTTATGCGCCCAAGCCGCTGAAGTACTTAGTAAACCGAGCAACAACACGCTGCGGCAATGACGAGAAAAACGGGTCAACATGGTCTGGCTTCTTAGTTTTGTAAATCTAATCATCACGAAGCGGCCTTGCTTAAGAGACCAGTTATTCGATTATCTTTTAAGCCGGTTGCGCGTAGCTGCGCGCTCAGCGCATTCTGCGCTGCGCTGTCTTTAGTTTGCGCCGCACTTGCGAGCGCTATCCACCAATCGATCGGCTCTTTTTGTAATTGCAAATTTTTTGTAGCGATCTTTAGCGCGCTAGCCGCATCGTCGTCAAGCCAGAGTGCTGTCAGAGCTAATTCACGGCCGTGCAGATAAGGGTCATCACCGCGGCGCACCAACTCTGCAACCCGCTCAGTGAGCAGGCTGCGAATGGCCTTCCAGCGCTCATCACCCATGCGTTTGTAGGCAGTGGCGCGGCGCAGCAATACCGCGTCCGTCTCGGGCGCTTTTTCTAACGCAGTCAGGGCTTTTTGGTTATTGCCCCCGCGCAGTAAAAAATCACTGAGTGCAATTGATGTGTATAAATCTGATTCCAGCGCCAGAGAGTTTTCGAAAGCACGCCCTGCAGCCGGCAGGCTTCCCGCACGCTCTTGGCTTTCCGCCAGCAATCCCAGTAACCAGCTGCGTTGGCCACTGTCTAATGATCGGTCTATCAAGGCTTGCAAGCCTGTTGCGGCCTCGCTTTGTCGGCCTTGCAAAGACTCAGTCTCAAGTCGGCAGGCTTGGGCATGCAGACCTTGACCGGCAAGCGCTACTGAATCGCACGCTTTAAGCGCATCCGGGTAGCGGCCAGATAAACGCTCTAGCGCCGCCAAATTTAACCAGCCTTGCGCACTATCCGGTGCTCGCACCAGTGCTGCTGTGAGAGTCTTACGGGAGGCATCAAATTCATGCCGACCTTGCTGCACCGTGGCTTGCAATACGGCCAGCTCGGTCGGTGCATCCGGCTTATCCCACCAAGCGCCAAGCACTGCCTGTGCACGACCCCAGTAGCGGGTGTCACCGGTTTGGCGAGCGATAGTTATATCTTGCCTGGCTTGCAGCACGGCGGCGGCGGGCGAGATTTTTTTACTCGCTGCGGCGGCTGTAGAACCTGCATTGACTCGTGCGGGACGGGCTTGGGTAATGCCGGGCAAAACTTCGAGCACCTCGTCATCGCGACCCGGCGTTAACAAGCTAACGGCGACGGCATTCAAACCCGTAGATAGCAGCGAAAAAGCTAAAAGCCATCGAAGAGAAATGGAAAAACGAGAATTCATAAAGTGGTATTTCAACATTTTCTTCTCAGCTCAAAGCCAGTGAGAAATTTAAGAACAAAAAATTTAGGCAAAAGAAAAGCCGGACGTTAGTATCACCAACGACCGGCCTGACTGCTTTGACACTACATCAAAACCTTGGTAAAGCTTACTGCGGCGTAGGTGACGCCGTCTCAGAAGTCACCAAATTGAGGTTATTAACATCAACCGCTTGCACCGTCTCACTGGTGTTAGCAATCAACCCATTCATAAAGTTGATTAAAGCCGAGAGTGACTGACCGATATCAGCAGCGATACCGCCACCGCCGCCACCACCACCGCAACCTGCTAACACGACGGTTGCTAGCAATATACCGGCGAGGCATTTTTTACTAGATATTTGCATCATTTATTCCTTTGCAATTTATGGTGAGCCTAAAACTTACTGCGAACCACTGTTAGGCGTGTTCAGGTAAGGAAAGCTGGTGAGAAACCGCACATTAGCCTGATCTACACCGTCATGGATGTTGGCGGCATTAGGCAAACCGTTAGATGCAGTAGTAGCCATCAAAGTGGACAGTGCAGTTGCATCGCACTTGGAAGTGAGTGACGGTACGTTAGGCACTGAGTTCAGCTTCAAACCATCGCCGGAACCATTGATCGCGCACAAGCCACCGACCATTGCAACCAATGCAATATCAACAACGTCGTCTTTTGGACGGCGACCGTTTGGAAAGCCTGCATTGTCTGTACCGCCTGGTGTCAGTGCATTACCAGCAACACCCAAACGATTTTGGTTAGCGAATGGCACTGGCGCTACGGCCAGATTCAAACGCAACATTTCTGACGGGGTTGGATTTGCTGGCTTGTTAACGCCGGTAATACCAGTCAGGAAAGTCGTAACCAAATCGGTACGTGGCAAGTTCTTAGGCGCGACATCCGCACCCAAGACAACGCTCAGAAGCGCTGGCAGAGTCGGATTAGTCACGTAGTTAAGAAACTGACCGTCGTCCTTTGGCATAGAGGCGTTGAACTTGTCTTTGTCTGGCAAGCCAATCACCAACTCATTAATCAAAGGGTTACCCAAACGCGATACCTGAGTCCAAGCACCACCGACTTTAGAGCCATTGGTATTGCCAGCACCAGGTGCTGGATTGATCAGCTGCGCTTGACGCACGCTGGCAGTTGTCCAGCCACCGATAACGGTCTCATTGCCGGCAGTCAAACAGCCCTTATTCACTTCCATCGCGATACTGGTGACGTTTAATTTTTGAATATCATTATTTCCACCACCGCCACCAGCGATGTCTTTTTGGGCCGGATCTAACAAGATACCCGCTGGCGCATTGACTAAGTCGAACACCACGCCGAGGTTAACGGCAAAACCTTCAGCGCGTTGACCGACAAATATCTTGGCTTGATCCATACCGGCTGGGCAGCCAGGAATGGTGACGGTGTGAATGTGCTTGGCGGCATAGCCAGCATAGTCAGCAATGGTTTTGCTACCGATATTGTCAACCGGCTTTTCAAAGGTAGTGCTCAGGCCAGACGTTTTAAATACGTCTTGCGCTACACCAGTGCGGCGATCGCCGCGCACGACTTTGACCGTATAAGTTTCGTTAACGTTAAGGTTAGCGTCATTAAGATTAGACACTGCGCCGGCTTGAATCAGTGGAATAGCCACTTGTTTAGAGCCGATTGGCAGGGCAATCGACTTCAGAGTGTTTTTAAAGCGAAACTGAAAAGTCAGGTGTTCTTTGGCGTCGCCCACGTTGTCGAGATTAATCTCATACAGCGCGTTAGGATCCATTTGGAAATAGTTAGGGCCGCCGTACGGAGCTTGCAGCGGCTGGTAGTTGGCGATCAAAGTCACGAAATCAGAACGACCACCGGTGCCATTAGCTGCAACACCTTCGTAACTGCGAAACATATAGAAATCGGTGCCATCAACTTTTGGCGAACCCGTGATGAAAGGAGCTTCACGGTGGCTAGAAGCCATGGCTGCCCCACTGACAGCAAGTAAAAGGCAAGCCTTGAAAAGGCGGGAATATTTCATTTGCATTGTCTATCTCCAGTTAAGTTGGATCTCAAAAAAAACCGGCCGCTGATTGCTGATTGTTCTCGGCATTAGCTTCCGATATCTAGTTTACGCAGTGATTTACTAAATGGATTCATATCTTTACAAAAGAGTACACAATTTATTACACATAAGCGAAACTCAGTACTTTATAAATATTTTTACTAAGCAGAAGTGCATCTTTTTTGTAAAACAAAAGAGCTCAAATGTGAATTTGATTTGCCATTACGAATGGCATTAAGACTATATGTAACAAATTACTTCAATGAAAATATTTTGATCGACTGCAACGTGGCGCGGAAAAATATTTACAACTATCGTTAAAAATTTAGAAGCCTAAGCAATCTACGCTGTTACAAGCTCTTTTTATTCATTTCGCTATGGGCTTGTTTAGCGACATCTCTCCATATCTCTACCTGTTAAGCCGAAAAATCATGATGTGCAGTTCAAAAGCTGACATACACACGTTATCAATTAGTGTTTCATTACGAATTTTTTTTGTAAGTATCGACAACTCTTTTATGGTGTTTATCAACGAGATCGCGATACATATAGTATTCGTCGAGCTGACTTCATTAAGCCCTTAGCCAAAGTCAGTTATCAGCTTTTCCACAAACAGTAACTAACTGAAATCATGTGGCAAAAAAATTCGTATGCAGACAAAGCATGGGTTACAGACAGTCAACCCGATAGCCACACATGAGATGAAACTCTCGCGAATATTATTAGCCACGTGTTTAATGCAGTCGTTTACGAATGCGGCACATGCTAAAAAACACTCTTCGAAATAACCGCAAACAAAGCTTAGTTGGCGAAAACCATACTGACATCGCCGTCACACCTCAGTGACACAGGTTTGATTCGCCGGCAGCCCAGATAAAGCGCGATCCTTCACGTAACCGCCATTTCTTCTCCGCCGATGCCACACGACTACAACACGCAGAGCCAAATAAAAGCTTACGCAGCAGCAGCAGCGACAAATTAAAAAGTACGAAACCGTGTTGGCGTCGATTGGGCGGATGGTTTTAGCACGCACAAAAAAAGACAAGACTATTGTGCAGATGCTACAAATCCGCCCGAATCAAAAAAGGTCGAATTGAAAAAAATCTCAACCGCAATCTCAATCTATGCAAGCTTATTAACGATGTCTAGGGATAACCCGGAACATCAAAAACTGCATAGCTGTCTTATGTTTTACAGCCTTCCTTGAAGCTCTCTACAACAGCAAAATAAAAGTTCATCTTTTAAAGGGTGAGGGCGAGAAAATGGCAGTCGGACTGTCGCTCGTCAATAGATGATTCAAAAAAATTACGGAGACATTTCTACATGAAAAAAATATTGACTGCATTTGGCGTTTTGTTGGTAACTGGCAGTGCATTTGCACAATCGTCTGTCACTCTTTTTGGTGTTGTTGACACTGCGTTTAGCTACGGCTCTGGTAGCACGTCAAATATGAACTCCATAAGTTCCAGCGGCAATGCCTCAAGCCGATTTGGTTTTAGAGGTATTGAGGATCTGGGCGGCGGGCTCAAAGCAGGTTTCTGGCTTGAAGGCGCAATCGCTGTAGATACTGGATCTGGCGGAACCACCAATATTAATAATTCAAAAGCTGATGTAGCAGGCCTGTTTGGTCGTCGATCAACCGTCAGCCTGATAGGCAACTTAGGCGAGGTCAGAATTGGCCGTGACTACACCGCCAACTACTTAGTCCAATTCACAGCCGATCCTTTTGGATCAATTGGTACCGGCGCAAGTCAAGTTTTTGTAGGCCGTGTTGGTGGCGCAACAGCCATTCGAGCCTCCAATATGGTCGGTTACTTCACTCCCGACACATTGGGTGGTTTTAAAGGACAAGCCCAGTACTTTTTTGGAGAAAACTCCACAAGCAATGCGAATAGAAAAAATGGCGATGGCTACTCACTTAGCGGTGCATACACAATTGACTCTTTCTATCTCGCGGTGGGAAACGGCACCACCAAAGACGAGCAGACGACTACATTTGGCGAAGTTAAAAACAACACCATTACCGCGTCTTATAAAATTGATAATGGAAAAATCAGCGCCGGTTACGCTGAAGAAAAAGTCAATATGATTAAACCGGTTAAAGCATCAGGCTACATTCTCAGCGGTATTTATCGCCACGGTTTAAATGACTATAAGGCGTCAATTTCCACCTACAGAACCGATATTTTAGGGGACCCAAAAACAAACAAATTCGCCATTGGAATAGTTCATAGTCTGTCCAAGCGAAGCGTTTTGTACGGCACCTTAGCCAGAGTGTCAAATAATGGTGGCGCTGCTATTTCGCTCAACAGGTCTATCACCGAGGCTAATCAGTCGTCGACTGGTATTGATTTAGGTATTCGTCACAGCTTTTAAAACACCAGCATAGGTTTAACGGTTTCCGAGGTTTTAGCTTTATTTAAAAAAATCTAAAGCCTCAAAATCTCGGAATTTTTAACTCAATAATTAACGAAGCATTTAAGTCACTTTAAAAGTGACCCACATAGACGGCGTGAATAGTTTTAACTCTCTCGTGTTTTACAAGCCGCAACCAGCTTCTTTTTCTATGCCGCGTTTGATCAGCATTCTCACTGTCGATACCGCTTTACTAGAGCCTTTGGATTTCCCAAAAACCATGGTGACTATTCGCTGCATGACGGGAGAGATAATACGTGAGGCCTGCAAGCGGCCGGCTTGAACATCCTCCCACACCGCATAAATGGGCAGAACGGCATATAGACGCTCTTCAGTCACTAAGTAGCGAATTAAAGGCAGTGAATCGACCTCGACCTTGGTATCTAGTGTGATTTGGTGATTTTTCGATAATGCATTTAACGCCAAGCGTAGACCCACTTGCGTGCTAGACCAGATAAAGGGTAAGCCATCGAGTTGCGCCAGTTCAATCTCATCAGGCTGCGTCAGCACATCACCAACGGCACCGACAAGATAGTTGTCAATGGTGCAAAGTGCGTCTTCGTTATCAGCCAGATTGCGCTCATCACGGCAAACAATGCCCACGTCAACATGTCCGTCTGCTATCCACGCATCAATTTCTTGGCTTGAACCTTGTAAATTTTTTAACTGGATACTAGGGTACTGACTACTTACCGTTTTAAATAACTTCGCAATTAACGGGTGACTGAGGCTGGGGAGCGAGCCTATGGTGACAACGCCTGCTGGCTCGTTGGCTTGCGTTCTTATCGCCAGCTCCAACTGTTCAGCATTACTTAACAAGTCTTTGACTGATTGGAGAATCCGCTTTCCACAATCAGAAATTTCCATGCCTCTACCCGTGCGATAAAACAAACACACACCGCACATCTTCTCAAGTGCGTTGAGCTTACGGCTGAGCAAAGATTGGCTAGTCCCCAAAGACAAGGCTGCGCGTGTCAAGCTGCCGCATTGTGTGATGGCAAGAAATGCTCGCCATTCATAAAGATTAGAAGTGAGTTCGAGCTCAATAGGCGTATTTTTTTGGCTCTGCATTAAAAATTAAGTGACTTATCTGGTTATATAAAAAATGCATTTTTTTGCGTACACAGATGATTATGCAGTTGTGATTCTCTTGTAAAAAAGTCTTACAAAATTTTTCAAAACATAGTCCTTGTTTAATAATTTTCTGAAGTGAATAAGTGCTAAACGAATCAATTAATTAAAGTCAATTTAAGCAAAATAGTTTAAAAAAAAATTTCTCAAAGAGAAAAACAAATGAGTCAATCCGTAAATAACCTAGGCATTACGTTTAATTTAAATCGAACACGCAACTTCATATTTAGCTGGTGAACGCTGTAAAAATCAATTAATGGTAGTAAGACCCATTGCAGGCCTGCCTCAAACCAACTTAGCAATCCAACTGAGAATAAAACTCAGCAAAATCGTCGACGTCAGCGGCACCGACCAATCTCGCCCAAATAAACGAAAACGCAAATCGCCCGGTAACCGGCCAAAGCCGAGTTTGTTGAGAAATGGCGTCAGCCAGCCGATGAACATCAGGGCTAGAAAAATCACAATCATCCAGCGAATCATGATTTAAATTTTCACAAAGTGTG
Organism: Polaromonas vacuolata; assembly: GCF_012584515.1. Lineage (NCBI taxonomy): Bacteria > Pseudomonadati > Pseudomonadota > Betaproteobacteria > Burkholderiales > Comamonadaceae > Polaromonas > Polaromonas vacuolata. The sequence continues at coordinate 3,287,708 of NZ_CP051461.1, forward strand.
GCTTCTGTCGCCTTGAGAAAAGCCCAGCGCTTGCCAGCCATTCCAAGGATTATTGGGGTTGTCTGCGGCAAAACCTATCACCTTAAAAAGCTCGCCCATCTCATGCTCGTTAATGAGTTTTTGCAGCATGCTGCGCTCAGCCAGGCTGACATTTTCCATCTGATCGAGCAGTCCGCAATTGAGTAAAAAGCGACCTTGACCGGCGTAGCCCAACACTTGCAAACCGGCTTCTTGGCCGGCCACGGCAATGCCGGTGAAGTTGACATGGGCGGTGATGTCTTTCTCGCCCACATCGGCCAGCGCATCGGCATCCGACTGATGGCTGCGGTGGCACATCACCGTGCCCATGCTGCGCTGCGCATGGAAGTACTCATGCTCGGGGAAACCGTAGTCCAGAAAAAATGCTGCGCCGCGCTCTAAGCGGTCGCCCAAACTGCGCATAAAGCCTTCGGCTTGGGGGTGGATTTCGGTCAGGTAGTCGTGCCTGCCCACTACCTCAATGGGTGGGCGCAAATTAGTGGCGATATCCGCATGCATTAAGCCGCCTTCGTGTATGGCTACGCCGCGCTCAAACCACAAGCTGTTAACACGCGCTAGCAACTTAATAGGCATGGCATCCAACACTTCGTTGCCGACAACCACGCCGTGAATTTTTTCTGGCAAGCTACTTACCCAACGCAGCTTATGCGCAAAGGCCTGCAAACGCTGCTGCTGACGCTCACGCAAACTGCCGGACAGATCAACAATCGTGTAGCTACCCACCGCATCGCCAAGTACCGACAACAATTGTTCGGCCAGCGCGCCTGAACCGGCGCCAAACTCCCACACCTCGTGCGTACCGGTCGCTTCAAGCGCTTGGCGTACTTGATTGGCCAACGCCCGACCAAAATGCGGCGAGAGCTCGGGTGCGGTGGCAAAATCGCTACCGGATTGCGGCATCAAACCGAACTTGCGCGAGGCATTGGCGTAGTAGCCCAAGCCCGGCGTGTACAGCGCCAACTCCATGAATCGGTCAAAACCCAGCCAGCCCCCGGCGGACTTTATGGCCTCTTGAATTTGGATTTGCAACTCGGTCGGTAAAATAGATTCTTTTTTCATACGTACCCCTGCTGCCGATTGTCGGCGATAGCGGCCACCTAGCGCCGCAAATGGCCACTTCTGCTTGCTCGCTGACCTTTCCACTCGGATACCACCTGATGATTTATCGATGACTGCTGCAACACCCGCTCCCGTTGTACTCGTGACCGGCGCCGCCAAACGCCTAGGCCGTGAAATCGCATTAGCGCTGGCCGCCAGTGGCTGGCGTGTTGCCGTGCATTACCGTCACTCTGCAGATGAAGCCATGCACACTGTGGCCGACTGCGCCGCACTGTCTAACGATGCTGACGGATTTGACTGCGACTTGGGCAACGAAGCCAGCGTGCGCGCCTTGCTGCCGCGTGTGATTGCGCGCTTTGGCCAAGTCGATGCAGTGGTGAACAGTGCTTCAGCTTTTGAGCATGACAATGTGAGTAGTTTTGGTTTTGACGCGTTAGAGCGGCACATGCGCAGCAACGTAGGCGCGCCGATTTTGTTGGCCGAGGCGCTGCACCAGCATCTCGGTGGTCGTCAGGCCAAAGGCGCAGTAGTCAATATGCTGGACCAAAAACTTTGGAATCAAAATCCAGACTTTTTAAGTTACACCCTGTCCAAAGCTGCACTAGAAGCGGCCAACACCATGTTGGCGCTGGCTTTAGCGCCGGTGCTGCGCATAGTCGGCGTAGCGCCAGGTTTGACACTCACTAGCCATATGCTGAGCGATGCAGACTTTGAAGCACTGCATAAACTCTCGCCGTTGGGGCGTTCTTCGACGCCGCAAGACGTGGTCTCGGCAGTGAAATTCGCGCTCGACAACCAGTCGATTACCGGCACAACTTTACTCGTCGATGGCGGCCAACACCTGATGAAGTTTGAGCGCGATTTCTCGCTCATGACCAACCACACAAACCCTTGAAAAAATCCATGTACAACACCCGTGGCACCCAAATTTTGACCCTCACCGGTCTACGCTTTGACGCCAACTTAGGCATCTTAGAAAGCGAAAAACTAGCGCCCCAACCGATTCAAGTTGACGCCGAACTCAACTTAGGAACGCAGGCTTTGCTGCCAGATGACGACATCAACAATGTGCTGGACTACCGTAAGGTCAGGCAAATCATCATCACCGAATGCACGGCCGACCATGTCAATTTACTCGAACGCTTAATTGGCAAATTGGCGCACCGCTTGATGCAACTGCCAGGCGTTTTGGGTGTGCGGGTAAAAATCGCCAAGCTTGAAATATTTGATGACTGCGAAGTAGCTATTCGCGTCGAAACCGGACAATGGTAGACCTTATGCAATCAGTAATAAATTCCCCCACTAGCGACGAAAAAAACTGGACTGGCGCACAAGCGGACAGTTCAGCGCGGGTGCAAAACCATCTCAAAATTGAGCGTGAAGACAACAAACTAGAAAAGCGTTTATGCCGCGAAGTTGGCCGCGCGATTGTTGACTACAACATGATTGAAGAGGGCGATAAAGTCATGGTTTGCGTGTCGGGCGGCAAAGACAGCTACGCCATGTTGGACATTTTGCTCAAGCTACAAAAACGTGCGCCGATTAATTTCGAACTTATCGCCGTTAACTTAGACCAAAAACAACCCGGTTTTCCCGAGCACATATTGCCCGAGTATTTAAGCCGCTTAGGCGTGCCGTTTCATATTGAAAACCAAGACACTTACAGCATAGTCAAACGCGTCATACCTGAAGGCAAAACGCTTTGCTCGCTGTGCTCACGGCTGCGCCGCGGCATTTTGTACCGCGTGGCCGGCGAATTGGGCGCGACTAAAGTAGCCCTTGGCCATCACCGCGATGACATGTTGCAAACGTTTTTTCTGAATATGTTTTTTGCGGCAAAACTCAAAAGCATGCCGCCTAAATTAGTCAGTGATGACGGCAAAAATATCGTCATTCGGCCGATGGCTTATGTGACTGAAAAAGACTTGATCCGCTGGTCTGCGGTGCAAGACTTTCCCATCATTCCCTGCACGCTGTGCGGCAGTCAAGAAAACTTGCAGCGCAAACAAGTCGGCAACATGCTGCGCGAGTGGGACAAGAAGTTTCCCGGCCGTCTTGAAAATATGTTTTCCAGCCTGCAAAACATAGTGCCTTCGCATTTGTTGGACACTGATCGTCATGATTTTAAAAATATCAAAACAACCGGTGTTGCCGATGATGATGGCGATAAAGCATTTGATTCGGAAGACTTCAAAGACCCGGCCTTCACGCTGCGGCCCGGTTTGCAAGTCGTCGAACTCAAGACTAGCTAAACCGTTTAAAGCGTAAACCACATGATGCAAGAACCGACCCGAATCATAGCTATTCGCCATGGCGAGACGCACTGGAATGTGGATAGCCGAATTCAAGGCCAGCTAGACATCCCACTCAATGCGCTGGGTCGCAGTCAAGCCAGTCGTTTGGCTCAGGCGCTCAAAGATGAGCCAGTGCGTGCGATTTATGCCAGCAGTTTGACCCGGGCTTGGGAAACTGCGCAATATCTGGGCCGTGCGCTAGAACTCGATGTGGTGCCAGAGCTAGGTTTGCGTGAGCGCGGCTTTGGTGACTTTGAGGGCAAGACTTTTGCCGAAATACAGGCTGAGTTACCCGACCAGTCCCAACTCTGGCGCACCCGCGATCCGCACTTTAGCCCTCTAGGCGGCGAGTCGTTGACGGATTTGCGCCTGCGCGTGTTGGAAGCCGCTAGCCGGCTCGCTGCCCAACACCCGGGCGAGTTGATTGCGCTAGTGGGCCACGGCGGCGTAATGGATGTGCTTTACCGCGCCGCAACCCGGCTGGGAATTCAGGCACCGCGCACGTGGGAGTTGGGCAATGCAGCCATCAACCGTTTGCTTTGGACGCCCGAAGGATTTAGTTTGGTGGGTTGGGCAGATACCAATCACCTGGATGACGATGCGCTCGATGAAACTAGCGTGGCCTAAAAAAGTTTTTAAACTTTTTTAACTTTTAAGACAGCGTCTCATTGCCGCGATTCGGCGGCGTTACACCCAAATGCAAATACGCCGCCAAGGTGGCAATCCGCCCACGCGGCGTGCGCTGCAAAAAGCCTTGTTGAATTAAGTAAGGTTCGATCACGTCTTCAATCGTGTCGCGCTCCTCGCCTATGCTGGCGGCGATGTTATCCAGACCGACTGGCCCACCATCAAAGCGGTGAATCACGGCCTCTAACAACTTGCGGTCCATCACATCAAAACCTTTGGGATCAACGTCCAGCATGGCCAGTGCAAGATTGGCGATCGCCAAGGTGATTTGGCCGTCGCCTTTGACATCCGCATAGTCACGCACGCGGCGCAGCAAGCGGTTGGCGATGCGCGGTGTGCCGCGCGAGCGGCGGGCGATTTCAAAGCCGCCGTCCGCATCCATCGGAGCATTGAGCAAGCCAGCACTGCGTTTGACGATGCGGGCAAGTTCTTCGGGGGTGTAGAACTCCAGCCGGGCGACTATGCCAAAACGATCGCGCAGCGGGTTGGTCAGCATGCCGGCACGGGTGGTTGCGCCCACTAGCGTGAAGGGCTGTAAATCTAGCTTGATACTGCGCGCAGCCGGGCCGTCACCAATCATGATGTCAATTTGATAGTCCTCTAACGCGGGATACAAAATTTCTTCGACGACCGGGCTTAGGCGGTGAATTTCATCAATGAAAAGCACATCGTTTTTTTCTAGATTGGTCAGCAGTGCGGCCAAGTCTTTAGGCTTTTCTAACACCGGCCCGCTGGTCTGGCGCATATTCACGCCTAACTCGTGGGCAATGATGTGAGACAGCGTGGTTTTACCCAAACCGGGTGGCCCAAACAGCAGCACATGGTCAAGCGCTTCACCGCGTTTTTTGGCTGCACCTATGAAAATTTGCAACTGCTCACGCGCTTTGACTTGGCCCACATAGTCGTCAAACAACTTGGGCCTGAGGGCGCGCTCTATCGCCTCCTCGCCGGGCGACGCAGGTGCGGCGGAAATGACGCGTTTGGGTGGTGGCGGGCCGGGCAGGAAATTATCGGTTTGTATGCTCATAGGTAGCTTGCATTGTAGGCAGCGCGGGCTGGGCGCTAGACCTTATTGCTCAAGGCCTGCCTATGTCAGCGGTTTGGTTTTTTGCTCTTAACAGCACTGGCTAGCGCTTGCCTTACCGAGTCTGAGTGGGCGCTTTGCTCGGCTACTTTCGCAGCGCTATTGCACTCAGACTATTTACCCAACGCTTTGAGCGCAAGCTTTATACCGTCGCTCACGCCAATCTCAGAGGGCAAAGCCTTGAGTGCTAAGGCCGCATCGCGGTCGCTATAACCGAGGGCAATCAGCGCCTGCAAGATATCCGATGAGTTGTCGTCTTTAAACGTCGCACTCACGCCAATGTCTGCGCCTAGCTTGCCTTTGAGTTCGAGCAGCAAACGCTCGGCGGTTTTCTTGCCAATGCCGGGTACTTTGATGATGCGGCCGGCTTCTTGACTGGTGATGGCTTGGGCCAAGTCTTGCACGCTCATACCGCTCAGCACACTGAGAGCGGTGCGCGGGCCAACGCCAGAGATTTTGATCAGCTCGCGAAACGCGGCTCGCTCTGGCGAGCTGCCAAAGCCGTAGAGAATTTGGGCATCTTCCCGGACCACGAAATGCGTCAGCAGGCTGACTTTCTCGCCCAATCCGGGCAGGTTGTAAAAAGTGCTCATGGGCACAAGTAGCTCGTAGCCTACGCCATTGCAATCCACCAGAATTTCTGGTGGGTTTTTCTCGGCCAGTTGGCCCTGTATTCTGCCTATCATGTAAGTCCTATTTTTCAGAGTCATTATCAGTCAAGCCGCACGGGTCAAGCAGACAAGCGGACAATGTAGATTGCGCCCGATAACCGTCTAGGCAAAGCCAAGGAAAGTCCACTTTTGATACTACGCCACACCTTCACGCCACCCAACAATACCCGTATGAGCAATCTTTGCGGGGCCATGGATGGCCACATCCGCAGCATAGAAACCGCGCTCGATGTAACCATCGCCCACCGCTTTGAGCAATTCAAAATTGACGGCCACAAAGCCCGCGCCACCCAAGCGCTAGAGGTGCTGCAAGCGCTGTATGAAATCGCCCAGCGCCCGATTCCAGAAGAAACCGTGCAACTCATGCTGGCTGGCGACACGGCTTTGGCTAAAGCGCCTGACGGCAGCAGCGCACTGTCAACAAGGCGCGCCGATTTACGCGCGCGCACTGTCAACCAAGCCACTTACCTAGACAACATCGCCACCCACGACATTACCTTTGGCATTGGTCCGGCCGGCACGGGCAAGACTTATTTAGCCGTGGCCTGCGCTGTCGATGCACTTGAACGCAGCGTGGTGCAGCGCATCGTACTGACGCGGCCGGCGGTTGAAGCCGGTGAGCGTCTGGGATTTTTACCCGGCGACTTAAATCAAAAGGTCGATCCGTATCTGCGGCCGCTGTATGACGCGCTGCATGAACTGATGGGTTTTGAGCGCGTACAAAAAGCTTTTGAGCGCCAACAAATTGAAATCGCGCCGCTAGCTTTTATGCGTGGCCGCACGCTCAACCATGCGTTTGTAATTTTGGACGAGGCGCAAAACACCACGCCAGAGCAGATGAAAATGTTTTTAACCCGCATCGGTTTCGGCAGCCGCGCCGTGGTGACGGGCGACATCAGCCAAGTCGATTTGCCGCGCACCCAACTCAGTGGTTTGGTCGATGCTGAGCGCGTGCTCAAACGCGTCAAAGGCATTGCGATTACCCGGCTCACGAGTGCCGACGTGGTGCGCCATCCCTTGGTCGCACGCATAGTTGACGCCTACGACAAAACTCAGAGTGGCTCAGCTGGGGAGGACTCGGAGGTAGATATTTCTGACGCCCAAGAAGTCGTCATACCGATTGCCAGACCCGGCCGCACCAGGAGCAGAAATGGCACTTAAAGACTTGAGCTTATCGCTGCAATTTGGCGATCTCGATGACGCCGCACTGCACCGCGCCGCCCTGCCGCGCCACAGCGTGACACGCTGGATTCGCCATGCGCTAGACCTAGATGCCGAAATCACAGTGCGCATAGTCGGCGCCCAAGAAGGCCAAGCGCTTAACAATAGTTATCGGCAAAAAGACTACGCCACCAATGTGCTGACCTTTGACTACACCCAAGAGCCCATGATCATGGCCGACTTGGTACTGTGCGCGCCAGTGGTTGCCAAAGAAGCCCAGGAAAACGGCAAAAGTCTGAAAGACCACTACGCGCATTTACTGGTTCACGGCACCTTGCATGCGCAAGGCTGGGACCATGAAACCAGCCAAGAAGATGCCGAAGAAATGGAAGCCAGGGAGACCGAAATTTTGGCCGGTTTAGGCATAGAAAACCCTTACTAAGCTTACTTACTAAGCGTCATTACTAAGCGCGCCTAAAGTCACCTACAAAAAACCACTGTCCGTCTCAGAACTGGCGCGGTCTTTTTGTCAAAACTCAATCTCTGGCGTTACTAAAAATCGGATTGTCTCGAACCGATTCAGCCACGCGTCAAGGCTTGAGTAGCGCCGCCAGTGAAAGTGACTGCACCACCGCGGGATAGCTAGGAACAAGGCGCTGCAAACCAACTTCTTGCGCCCACTGCTGCAACTGCGCTTCGCGCGCAACGACAAGGTTGACTGCCGCGATGACTTCGGGCTTACCAGCCAACGCGACCCAACCCATGTTGATGCCTAAACTTTGGGCTGGTCCTGCGCGCAGACGCAGTGGCGAAGCCGTGCGTTGGCGGTAAACATCCCAAGCGGTGCTGGGCATTAACATTGCGTCGACTCTGCCGCTTTCTAACGCCGCCCAGCGGTCATCTAACTTGCTCATGGACACCATGTTTGGCACCAGTGCGCCGCCTTGATAGGTGGCGATCAACGTACCCTCTAAAGTGCCAGCAATCACGCCTATTTTTTGACCACGTAGTTCACCTAAAGTGTTGGCCCGCGGCGCGTCCTCGCGCTGCACTAACTGCAAGGCCATGCCTTGGTAGGGATCGCTCGCCACCACATGGCCAAGGACCACATCGGCACGCTCACGCGGCCGCTTGGCACCCGGGTAGTCAGGCGTCTTAGCCTTGAGACGACTGGGCGGACCAAGGTCAGCCGCAAGCAAGGGAAAGCCGCTGACCAAATCGCACACACCCGCTGACAGCAGCGCATTGACTTCAACCGCAAAATTAGCGTCTTGTTCCAGTTCAGACTCAAACGGCACTAGGCGCAGGGGTCTACCCAACTCTTGTGCCACGGCCTTTGCCATGCTCACATCAAAACCACTCAATTGGCTTTTGTGCGCCACTGACAAAGGCGCGTTGTCTTCGCTCATGCAAACCGTTAGTACTGGCTTGCTGACGCTTGACTGAGCCAACGCAGCACTGGCAAGACAGCTCAAGGCGGTCATTAAAACGACCCGTCCGAGTTTGAAAGTAACTCTCAACATCTCACATCTCCTTGCCGCCGCGGGTAGAAACATAGGCCCACAACCACTGAATCGCGCCTGGCTCTAGTGCATCCTTAAATGACGGCATATTGTTTTTACCGTGGGTCACGGAGTTAAAAAACCGGTCCGGCGCGTCTGTGGGGAAACGGCGTAAATCGTAAGACGAAGTCCCCGAGCTCACCATGTTGCGGCCATGGCACTGCGCGCAGGTGCGGTCGTACTGGGTTTTGCCTTGGTTCACCAGCGCTTGAGTCGCTGGGCCGGGCGCCGGTATCATAGCGGGGTCGGTATTGGTTTGTGCGTAGGCCGCTTGCGAAGAGGCGGCCAAACACAGTAGCAAAAGATGTAGGCCTCTCATCTTCATTCGACCGCAAACGTCCATACCGAGCCACCAGCCGGCACTTGCGACATGCGCTCATCGCCCAGCAAGGCCCAGACACCACCGGAGCCAGACACCACGCTGACATACTGCTTGCCGTCTTGTACAAAAGTCACCGGTAAACCGATGATGCCGGAGCTGGTCTGGAACTCGTAGAGCTTTTTACCGTTCTCTGCATCCACCGCAATAAACTCACCCGTGGCCGCGCCCGTAAAGACCAAGCCGCCGGCGGTAGACAGAGTGCCCGCCATGCTGGGCTGACCGGGCCACGCCATCTGCCATTTACTCTTGCCAGTCATGGGGTCGAGAGCGCTCAGGAATCCGTGAGGTTCATCCTTGGGCATATTCACGCCACGGTAATTTACGCCCACATACCACTCACCCCTTTTGTATTCGGGTTTGGACAATTGGTAAGGCCAGCTGATATTGAGCGTATTGGCATAGGCCAAGCCGGTCTGAGGATTCCAAGACATCGGCGACCAGTTTTTGCCGCCCAGTACCGAAGGGAAAATTTCTACGTCTTCACCCGCGCGCGCTTTCTTGTCCATCTCGCTGTGCACCGGGCGACCGGTCTTGAGGTCTATGCGATCAGCCCAATTAACTTTCACATACGGATTAGCGGCCAATAACTCACCACTGGCACGGTCCAGCACATACATAAAGCCGTTGCGATTGGCTTGCGTCAACACTTTTCGGTCTTTGCCAGCTATCTTCATGTCAACCAACATGCCTACTTCTGTCGAATCGTAATCGTAGGGATCGTTGGGGCTGAACTGATAGTGCCAGACTAACTCACCGGTTTTGGGCCGAAACGCGACCACTGAGTTGATGTAGAGGTTGTCGCCCTTGCGTACATTGGGGTTCCAAGGACCACCGTTGCCTGTGCCCCAATAAACCAGATCCAACTCGGGGTCGTAAGCACCTGTCAGCCAGGTCGGTGCACCGCCCTTTAGATGGGTATCGCCCGGCCAGGTGTCGCCGCCTTTTTGGTCTGGCGCTGCGGTGGTGTAGAAACGCCAGAGTTTTTTACCGGTTTCAGGATCCCAGCCATCGATAAAACCACGCGTGCCGTATTCGCCGCCAGCGATGCCGGTGATGACAACACCGTTGGCAATTAACGGCGCGCTGGTCATGGCTTGGCCATTTTGATAATCAGCGGCTTTACTCTTCCAGAGCTGCTTCCCGGTTTTGGCGTCCATCGCCACGATATGCGCATCTAAGGTGGCACGAAATAACTTGCCGTCGTAGATTGCGACGCCGCGGTTCAAGATTCCGCAGCAAGCCATTTTGAAAACGTCTTGCGGCAAGTCAAATTCTTGTTTCCAAATTTGCTTACCGGTGACAGGGTTGATGGCCACCGTGGTGTTGTGGGTCGTCACATACATAACGCCTTGGTAGATGATGGGCTGAGACTCTTGACTTTGCGAGTTGTTCAGGCTGTAGGCCCAAACCGGATGCAGCTTGCTGGCATTGCCTTTGTTAATTTGCTTCAGCGAGCTGTAGCGCTGATTGTTGTAACCCATGCCGTAGGTCAGTACATCACCGTTAGTGGCGGCGTCGCGCTTTAAATCGTCAAGGCTTTGCGCGTGAGCACTGCCCAGCGCCAACAGCAACACCGCGCTGCAAAAAAGGGTAGGTTTGATAAACATGTTGTGCATCCTTGTCGTAGTTATTGCTGCATCGCTTTTGTTCGCTCTCATACACATATTAAAAAATTCATCGACCCTGCGCACCAAGGTGTTTTCCCTTGGACACATCTGTTCCGAGTCGGAACAGATGAGCAACTAAAGCGACAGCAACCGAGGGTTTTTCCGGTTACCATGTTGTGGCTAGTTTCCCAAGCTGTAAGTTGTATAAATTGTTCAGAAAGCCTTTGCCACATGAACACCCAAAACCTGCCGACGCAGATTTTTTTTCGCACGCAGGAGCAGCGCACTGCACTGGCGCGAGAGCAATTTTTTGAAGATGGCATACGTCCCTCTGGCCTCGTCAGCGAAACCGTGATTCAGTCTTGGGATAGGTGCCGCCAGCTCGGCCAGCAGCGCGATAAGCTACCGACTTTGGACCCCGTAGGCAGAGCTGCTTTGAGTACTGCGCTGGCCCGCAATGAAAAACTCATGCAAGCGGCCCGCTTGGAGCTCGATCAACTCCAAACGTCGCTCAGCGGCACCCATTGCCGAGTCTTGCTGACCGACGAGCGCGGCGTGATCATGCACGTCTCGCAAGACACGGACGAGGCGAATCAGACGGTGCTGGATAAAGTCTCGCGCGTGGGTGTGAATGTGACTGAAAGCCGCTTGGGCACCGCAGCCACCGGCATAGTGGTGCACACAGGTCATGCCAGCCAAGTCAAGGGCGGTGAGCACTTCTATAACCCGTTTCGCGAATTACAGTGTGCTGCAGCGCCGATTCGTGATATTCATGGCCAGCTTGCAAGTGTTTTAAATCTGTCTACCGAAGCGCATGACTTTGGTTTTGATCCGGCTGCGGTAGTCGGCCTTTTTGCCACCATGATAGGCAACCGACTGCAAGTTTCGCAATCGCCAGAGTTGTTGGTGTTGCATTTCCAAACCGTTCACAGCCTGTTGGGAACACCTATGGAAGGTCTGATGGGAATAGACACAAATGGTCGCGTCATTTGGGTCAACCGCGTCGGCCATAGCTTGCTGGGCGTGGATCAACAAGTAGAGATGCTGCACGTAAATGACGTACTCGGTATCGACTTGCACGCATTGGTAGGCTTGTATGCTGCCAGCCAACGACAGCAGATAAAGTTGCCCAGCGGTCTGAGCATCTGGGTCAAGGCTTTTATGCAGGGCAGCCAAAGCGCTAGTAACTTTCATATGACAGGCGCATCCGCCGCTGCACAAACATCACAAACATCACAAATGCAGGCAAGCGCAACGCTTAGCGTCCCGCCTTTAAAGCCATCGCCATCGCTCAATGCAGAAGATTGCGCACCACTCTCGCCAGCGGCGCAAAGTCATAACGACTGCATCTCGTCGTTGGCGCAATCACAACAACGCCTGATTGGACAAACCTTAATCGATCAGCATGGCAACGTGGCAAAAACAGCGCGTTTGCTAGGCGTGTCACGTGGTTTGGTTTATCGCCATATGCGCAAAAGTTAAGCGGACAAAGGCGTATCGTCATCAAGTAATACTTAGCGATAAAGACCTGAACGAGATAAAAATAGTCTGAGTAAATGGCTTAGTAAGTGGTCTAAGCAAAAGATCTAAGCAAGAGGTCTGACAAAACCTATTCAAAGACGACAAACTCACTTTTTTACTCGCCGCGCGGCCACACAAAACAGCACAGCCGCGCTGAACCAGTACACACATCGGCATAGCTATGATGCGATTACGTCATGCAATCAAATCACTTTTTGATATGATTAGCACATGTATTCAGATCATCAATGGCTTTGGCAGCACTCCGACTGGCCAGTATTTGTGTATGACCACGCGTCAATTGCAGCCTCAATTGCAAGCGCCAAGCATGGCCAAGGCGTGTTGCTGGGCAAGGCCTCGGCGATTGGGCTGGAGGGACTGCAAAGCAATGTTGTTGACGCGCTCACACGGGAGGCGGTCACCACCTCTACGATTGAAGGGGAAACGCTTAATCCGCAGAGTGTTCGCTCATCGATTGCGAAACGGCTAGGACTCGATGTTCACGGCGCGGCTGCGGCAGATCAACACATTGAAGGCCTTGTAGACGTCTTGCAAGACGCCTCGACAAGGCTCGACGAGCCGCTCACCCTAGCGCGTTTGTGCGCTTGGCACGGCGCGCTGTTTCCCACTGGTTACTCCGGTATGCAAAAAATCAAGGTCGCAGCGTTGCGTAGTTCGGCGATGCAAATCGTCAGCGGCCCAGTGGGCAAAAACAAAATTCATTTTCAAGCCCCACCGGCGCAAAGCTTGGCTGAGTCGACGCAAGGCTTTGTGGATTGGTTTAACGCCAGTCACCCAAAAACCGGTACGACGCCTTTAGACGGCATAGTAAGGGCCAGCATTTCTCACCTGTGGTTTGAGACCTTGCACCCATTTGATGACGGTAACGGCCGGATTGGACGGGCTATTTTGCAACTCGCCATAGGTCAAGACATGGGTGCTTCAGGACGCATTATTAGCCTGTCGCGCCAGCTTGAACGCCAGCGCAAGAACTACTACCAACAACTAGAGCAAGCACAGTCGGCGACCTCGATGGACATCACGCCTTGGCTAATTTGGATGATTGGGCAGATCGGCCAAGCCTGCGATTTTGCAGCGCTCAGCGTCGATATTTCTTTGGAAAGAATTAGGTTTTTAGCGAAGATCTCGCAGGTCACACTTAACCCGCGACAAAGAAAATCTTTAACCAAACTGTTAGAAGCCGGCCCGGTTGGCTTTGACGGCGCTATGACCACACGCAAACACGCCAGCCTATGCAAAACCTCAAAACCAAGCGCCGCCAGAGATTTAATCGAGATGGCGAGCGCGGGTGTGGTGCTGAGCGTGGGCGCCGGGCGCTCAACCCGTTACTATTTGGCGATTGAGGGTTGGGGTGAGCTGCCAAATGCCGAAAAAACGGTTTAAAGCAAACTCGAAAAGTCATCCACACCGCGGCGTGAACGTTCATAAAACTTGCTAAAAGACCGGCACGCCATGTTGGGCTCTGGCAATAAACGCGGTACTGCGGTCAAACTGGTTAAATCAGCGAGTGCCTCGCGGTAATGCGGAAATTGGGTGGCTTGCGCTTGCACCTTGCTGCCAAGAGGCAGGCGTAATGTGCTTAAGTCGCCAATCCAAATCGCGTCTGTCACTTGAGTCATGGCGGCGAGCACGAACTGCCAGCGCTTGGCCGACCACGGCAATGCCGTATGCGCCGGCACATCGATCACGCCTAGACGCAGCGCATTACCTTTGCGTGGGGAAAGACTCCAAGGATGAATCAGCTCAAGCATTTTTCCATTATTTCCATCAATCGCATCAATCACTTGTTGTGCTGACTGCTGCCCGTCTTGCACCAGCCATGCACTGTCTGGACTGGCATAAAGTGCAGGTTCTTGAACGCCTTCGCGCGGGCCGAACTCGGCACCCCGACCGGGTCGCTGTCTGGCCAAAATATCCATGGCTTCGTAAGAAATATCTATCGCAGTACCCGACGAATCCCAAGCTGCTTGCGCGTTCGCGGGCGAGTATTTACGCACGTTTTCTGCGTTAAATAAATACGGCTTGGAAGAGAAAGTGCCGGTCACCCACTGCCAGCTCAAATGATTACTGGCTAAGTCACCATCTAACAAATGTGCATACAGCCAGTCGGCGCCAACACGCCAGTGCACCTTGCGCACATGCACCACATAGCTCGCCAACCACATGCGCATGTGGTTGTGCAGATAACCAGTAGCGTAGAGAATGCGCACCGCATTATCAATGGCAGGAACGCCGGTGCGGGCTTGGCGAATATCGTCTGGCAAATGCGCTGCGTAGTGGCCAGACCACGGCGCACTACCGCCTAAATCTTGCAAAACAGCATCGCCATTTTGGCCAGCGTTTTGCCAGACATGGGCAAAAAATTCGCGCCAGCCAAACTCAAACACCAGCTTGTCTTCAAAGCTCAATGGGTAGCGTGCATGCACGGCTCTGGCCGCGTCTTGCAAGCTCAACATGCCGTGAGTGAGGTAAGGCGACAAGCCGGTGACAGCGCCGTCCAACGCGTTGCGACTGCGCGCATAAGTGCTGGGAATAATCGCGTGCAAACGATTAACTATTGACTCTGCATCTGGGCTGAAATGCTGCAGATGAAGCGGTACAGAAAGTGCGTCTAAATCAGCCAACCCGAATTGGGCCGGCGGAAGCGGCAAGCGGCTTATGGCTTGGCCTCAGTGAGATATTTCTCGACCTGTTGCGCATTAATCGCGCCTGGAACGCGCGTGCCATCAACAAAGAAAAGAGTCGGTGTACCGGTGATTTTGTGCTTTTTACCGAACTCAACATTGCGCTCTAGTACGCTGGTATCACAGCTGGCTTTGGGTACGGCAACATCGCGCAGCATCAGGTCTTGCCAGACTTTTCCTTTGTCTTTGGCGCACCACACGTTTTTAGATTTCTCGACTGAGTCGGGCCCGAGTATGGGATACAAAAACATATACAAGGTGACGTCATTGACTTTTTGCATGTCGCGCTCAAAGCGTTTGCAAAAGCCGCAATTAGGGTCTTCAAACACCGCCATTTTGCGTTTGCCGTTGCCATGCACGACCTTGAAAGCATCTTTCAAAGGCAGGGCTGCAAAGTCAATCGCGCTGAGTTTTTCAATTCGCTCTTCAGTCAAATTGCGCTTGGCTTTGGTGTCTATCAAGATGCCCTGAATCAAATAGCTGCCGTCTGCATCGGTGTAAAAAATATCACTCTCGTTGACCCGCACTTCATACAGACCGTTCATACCAGTCTTGCTGACTTCATCGATTTTTGAAAATGCGGGCAGGCGCTCGGCTAGATTTTTGCGGATCGCCGCTTCTTGTGCGACAGCTGAACCCAGACTGGCCAGCAACAAACCCGCGATACAGGCCAACTTTGATAATTTCATTCGTGATGTCGTTTTCAGTAAAAGTGTTGATAAAAATCACAAGCCCGTGGCACGGCGCATGACCCAGCTTTTAAGCGGACCGCTGCGCGCAAACCCACGCATACCCCACTGCCGCAAAGCCTGTAGCGGCCCAGCGCTGTGCGAAAAAGCTGAGTACAAGCCGTCCGTCACCATGCCCATGGCAGCCACATCCGCACGACGCGAGCGCTCATAACGACGTAGCAGTTTCTCATCGCCCAAAGCGCGCCAGTACTCGCGTTCTGCCAAAGTTTTAGCGAGGGCTTGCGCATCGGCCAGCCCTAGATTTAACCCTTGACCGGCTAGCGGATGGATCGTGTGCGCAGCATCGCCCGCCAACGCCCAACCTGGGCCTACCCAGCGATCTGCACTGGCTAGCGCCAAGGGCCAGCAAGCGCGTTTGCTGGTCAAGCTCAGCTGCCCGACGGCTGGACCACAAACTTTTTGTAAGGCGGCACAGAAATCTTCATCCGTCATGGCTTGCAGTGCATCAGCGTGGTCGTTAGAGACCGACCAAACCAAAGCCACGGCGTTTGCGTCTGGGCCAGCGAGTGGCAGCAAAGCCAGTACGTCGCCGCCATCAAACCACTGCCGGGCGACACCTTGGTGCGGCAAGCTGGACTCAAGGTGCGCGGCAATGGCTTTTTGGCCATAGGGTTTGATGCTGTAGCTAGCGCCAAATTCTTCCCGACTACTGCTGTGTTTACCCTCGCAAACGACTTGTAGCGCGGCTTTAACCGGTGCGGTCAACTGCTCGATCTGCGGTGAAAAGCGCACTGCTTGTGCGAGTTGCTGCTCAAGCGTGGGCACATCCACAATCCAAGTCAGCGCTGGCTGGCCGAGTTGACTGGCAGAAAAGTCCAACAAGCTGTCTGCGAGGCTGCTGTCTTGCACCTCTATTTGCAGCACAGGCGTGACAGCAGGCGTCTGATCGAGCAGCGTATCGGGCCAAGAACGCAGATCTTCTAGCAAGGTTTTCGACGCGGCATTGAGCGCATAAGCCCGCACATCGGGGGACGCTGGCGCACTTTGCACCTCAGGCGGCGGACTGACTAATGCGACACGCAAGCGCTCACGCGCAAGGAGTAAAGCGAGGGTGCGGCCAACCACACCATCGCCGCGAATACAAACATCAAATTGCTGGGACATAGTGCATTTTAGGAGGCAAGGCAAAATCAACGCCAAAGTCAATCGTTTGGCCCCGCATTCTCGCCATGCTTTAGGGTTAAGTCTTTCAAACAAAGGAGTTGCAAACCGTGAATGATTCCAATGACGCCAACAGCATCGATAGCGGCTTTTCTAGCGCGTTCAACCTGTTAATTTCTCGCTTAATCGTCTACCCCATCAAGTCCTGCGCTGGCGTTGCGGTGCAGCAAGCCGTGCTGACTGAGACCGGACTGGCGTTTGACCGCGCTTGGATGGTGGTCGACGCTCAAGGCAATTTTCTGACCCAGCGCGACCTGCCGCGCATGGCTTTAATTACACCCAAGCTAGGCCACGAGGAGATGGCGCTGCGCGCCCCCGGCATGTTGACACTACAAATTGCGCTTTTCCGGGCTGAGCAGCCGGTGCAGGTCAATATCTGGGGTGCGGCGTTTAAAGCTTTTGACATGGGGCCGCTGGCAGCGCAGTGGTTTAGCGACTTTTTGGGCGTGACAGCGCGGCTGGTGCGTTTTGATCCGGAACAAACACGGGCCTCCAGCATGGACTGGACAGACGGCGTTGAGGCCCTCAACCAGTTCAGCGATGGCTACCCTTTGCTACTACTGAGCGAAGCGTCGCTAGACGGTCTTAATACCAAACGTAAAGCCGCTGGTTTGACCAGCGCGGACATGCTGCGCTTTCGGCCCAACATAGTGATCGCTGACGCGCCAAACCAACGCCCAGACCTAGCCATGACCGCACACGACGAAGACCGACTGGCGCAGCTAATGGTGCTCACGGCTGAGGGAAAAGTGATTTTAAAACCCGTCAAACCGTGCCCGCGCTGCCCTATTCCCAACATAGACCCGATCAGTGCCGAGATCGACACAACTGTCGGCGACATGCTGCAAAGCTATCGCCAAGACGCCCGTCTAGGCGGCGCAGTTAGCTTTGGCATGAACTTAATCGTCTTGCAAGGCTGGGAACAGACGTTAAAAGTCGGCCAACCAGTCCACGGTAACTATCAGTTTGATTGAGTCGGTTTAGAAAAAGAAATCAACGCCGTCGCTTGATTTCAAAACTCTGAACAGCCGTAAAACCGCTCAGTTGCAGCACGTACAAGCGGCTACATAAGCGCCAGACGAAATCTAACAGCGGGCAAAACGGCATCCGGCTCTGACTGGGTGACAGGGGTCAGTACAATTGCGCCAACTTTCCCGGAACAACACTAGCGCCCAGCGCCCCAGGTTTGTCAGTGCCACCCCCCGGCCTGACCGAATCGGCCAAGGCGCTCTCGCCATGCCACTACACCATCAAGCTGTGCGATCCGGATATTGATACTTAAGGAATTTTTATGAGTTTGAAATGCGGCATCGTGGGCTTGCCCAACGTTGGTAAATCCACCCTGTTTAATGCCTTGACCAAAGCCGGCATTGCAGCCGAGAACTACCCTTTCTGCACCATTGAGCCGAACACCGGCGTGGTCGAAGTGCCGGATGCGCGCTTGCAGCAATTAGCCCTCATCATTGATCCGGAACGCATAGTGCCAGCGATTGTAGAGTTCGTCGACATTGCCGGCTTAGTTGCTGGCGCAAGTACCGGCGAAGGCTTAGGCAATCAATTTTTGGCCCACATTCGCGAAACCGATGCGATTGTCAACGTCGTGCGCTGCTTTGAAGACGACAACGTGATTCACGTGAACGGCCGAGTTGATCCCATCAACGATATCGAAGTGATTCAAACCGAGCTTTGCTTGGCTGACTTAAGCACCGTCGAGAAAAGCCTGCACCGCTATGCCAAGACCGCCCGCTCGGGCGACAAGGAAGCGGCCAAGCTGGTGGTGATTTTGGAGAAGTGCCAAGCCGCACTCAACCAAGGTCTGCCAGTTCGCTCGATTGACTTTGACAAGGAGCAGCAACCCCTGCTCAAGCCGCTGTGCCTGATCACTGCCAAAGCCGCTATGTTTGTGGGCAACGTCTCGGAAAGTGGATTTGAAAACAATCCCTTCCTGGACAAGCTGCGCGCCTATGCCGCGACTCAAAACGCACCCGTGGTCGCAATTTGCGCCAAGATGGAAGCGGAGATCGCTGAGATGGATGACGCTGACAAGGGAGAGTTTTTGGCTGAACTCGGCCAAACCGAGCCCGGTCTGAATCGCCTGATTACCTCGGCTTACTCGCTACTAGGTTTACAAACTTACTTCACAGCAGGCGTGAAAGAAGTGCGCGCCTGGACCGTAGCCGTCGGCGCTAGCGGCCCGCAAGCGGCCGGCGTGATTCACACCGATTTTGAGCGCGGCTACATTCGTGCGCAGACAATTGCCTTTCAAGACTACATCACCTTTAAAGGCGAACAAGGCGCAAAAGACGCAGGCAAAATGCGCAGCGAAGGCAAGGACTACATTGTCAAAGACGGCGATGTGATGAACTTCCTTTTCAGCTCATAAGCTGAGACCAACACATGCAAGAACCGATTCGCCTAGCCAAACGCTTGGCCGAGATGCTCCGCTGCTCACGCAGCGAAGCTGAGCAGTACATTGCCGGCGGCTGGGTGCGCGTTGACGGCACAGTGGTCGAAGAGCCGCAGTTCCGCGTTGCCAACCAAGCCATAACCGTTGACAAAGACGCCAGCTTGCTGGCCTTAGCGCCGGTCACGCTGCTGCTGCACAAACCCGCGGGTTACGTGGCTGACCTGAGCTTAGCGACACGCTCTAAAGACGATAAATCCGGCATACGCCAGCTTAAAAAACACATGACGGGGGCCGAACTGGTCACGCCTTTGGCCTTGCCGGCCAGCGGCTTGGTGGTGTTTAGCGAAGACTGGCGCGTGGTCCGCAAGCTGCGCGAAGACGCGGCGCAAATGGAGCACGAAGTACTGGTCGATGTAGAAGGCGACATCAAATCCGGCGGTTTGGAGCGCCTAAACCGCGCCGACCATGGCTACACCTTTAACGGCCGGCCACTGCCGCCTACCCGTGCAAGTTGGCAGAGTGAGACCCGTCTGCGCTTTGCTGTCAAGGGCGAAATACCTGGCCAGCTGGCTTATCTATGCGAAGCCGTAGGTTTGAAGGTCACCGGCATGCGCAGGCTGCGCATAGGCCAAGTCTCTATGAGCGGCTTGCTGCCCGGTCAATGGCGCTACTTGGCGCCTAATGAGCGGTTTTAAGCCTTCGTTTCGCGTTTGAGCTAAAGCTCAGTGCATGCTAAAGCCGGCGGCAAAAAAGCTGGGAAAAAGCCAGACCAACCCGCCGGTCATGCTCAGGTAGCGCAAAAATTTTCCCACGCACATATACGCCAAACATGGCCAAAACGGCAGTTTGAGCCAACCAGCAACGGCGCATAAGGGATCACCCACAATTGGCAGCCAAGCCAAAAGACAGGCCTTGGGGCCGAGTTTTTCTAGCCAGCGTGCGGCCCAGCCATGGCTGCGGGAGTCTTGGTATTTATTCATCACCTTGTTAGCGCCATAACCCATCCACCAATCGACAGCACCGCCAAGCGTGTTGCCAGCGGTAGCCACCAGTATGGTGGGCCAAAACAAAGACGGATTGAGCTTTATCAGACCCAGCACTGCTGGCTCTGAACCCATAGGCAGCAAAGTAGCTGAAATAAAAGAAATTAAAAAAACCGTGCTCAGACCGTACTCTGGCAGGGAAAGAATATCTAACAGGTGTTGGGTCCAGGCTTGCATTGGCACTGAGTATATGGAGGACACACAAAGCCCTGCGGTGCAGGGACTTGTTCGGGTACTTGACTGCCTCAGCTGAGTTTCAAGTGCTGAAATTTTAGGCAGCTACAATCGACACTCCCCTTTTTTATCCCTTCAAATTTTTACAAATCCATGCTTTTAGGCCCCTACGCCCTAGCCAACAACCTGTTCGTCGCGCCTATGGCCGGCGTGACAGACCGGCCGTTTCGCATCTTGTGCAAACAGCTGGGCGCAGGCTACGCAGTCAGCGAAATGGTGACCTCGCGGCCAGATTTGTGGGACAGCCTGAAGACCTCGCGCCGTGCCAATCATGAGGGCGAGGCCAAACCGATTGCCGTGCAAATCGCCGGCACCGACGCCGTCATGATGGCCGACGCAGCCGCCTACAACATAGACCGTGGCGCACAAATCATAGACATCAACATGGGCTGCCCAGCGAAAAAAGTCTGCAACAAATGGGCCGGCTCAGCCTTGATGCAGGACGAGACGCTGGCGCTGCAAATCATAGAAGCGGTGGTTGCCGCTTGCGCGCCGCGCGGCGTGCCGGTCACCCTTAAGATGCGCACCGGCTGGTGTCAAAGTCATAAAAACGCTGTGGTAATCGCCCGCGCAGCCGAAAGCGCCGGTGTGCAAATGATTGCCGTGCATGGCCGTACGCGTGAGCAAGGCTACAAAGGCGCGGCCGAATATGACACCATAGCCGCGGTCAAGGCCGCGCTGCGCATTCCGGTAGTCGCCAACGGTGACATCAACAGCCCAGAAAAAGCCCGCGACGTACTGGCTTATACCGGTGCCGATGCGGTGATGTTGGGCCGCGTCGCACAAGGCCGACCTTGGATTTTTCGCGAGGTCGCCCACTTCATCGCCACCGGCACGCATTTAGCGCCGCCGCTGGTGAGTGAAGTCAAACGCCTGCTGCTAGACCACTTGCAAGACCACTATCTTTTATACGGTGAGTTCACTGGTGTGCGCAGCGCCCGCAAACACATAGGCTGGTATGTCAACAGCTTGCCGGGTGGCTCAGCGTTTCGCGCGCAGATGAATGGCCTAGAAGATTGCCAAGCACAGCTCGAAGCAGTAGCAGATTTTTTCGATACGCTGGGTCGCAGCACAACGCGCATCCCGGCAGCAGACCAGCCAGCACAAAACAACAACATTGAAGAGCGAATGGCCGCATGAGCAAAAAACAGATAGATGAATGCATTCGAGACAGCTTAGAAGGCTATTTCAAAGACTTGGGCGGCAGCGAGCCGGGCGGCATGTACGACATGATGGTCAACGTGGTGGAAAAGCCGCTACTAGAAGTTGTCATGCAACACGCTGACCAGAACCAGTCGCGCGCCGCCGAATGGCTAGGCCTGAATCGCAACACCCTGCGTAAAAAACTACTTGAACACAAACTGGTCAAGTAACTTTCAACCCAAGAAGCAAAAGCGCTCAAAAGCTTTTCAAAGCTGCCTCGTATGGCGCTTGGCCGATAAAAATTCAAACTAAAAAGATATTAAATATGAACGCACTGATTTCCGTTTCCGATAAAACTGGCGTACTCGAGTTTGCCCAAGCGCTGCATGCGCTAGGCATCAAGCTGCTTTCTACCGGCGGCACTGCCAAGCTGCTGGCCGATGCCGGTCTGCCGGTCACCGAGGTCGCCGAGCTAACCGGTTTCCCCGAAATGCTAGACGGCCGTGTCAAAACCCTGCACCCAAAAGTGCATGGCGGCCTGCTGGCTAGGCGCGACTTGCCCGAGCACATGGCAGCACTCAAGACCCACGGCATTGACACCATAGACCTGCTGGTGGTTAACCTCTACCCGTTTGAAGCCACGGTTGCCAAGCCTGGCTGCACGCTGGAAGACGCGATTGAAAATATCGACATAGGCGGGCCCGCCATGGTGCGTTCGGCGGCCAAAAATTGGCAAGACGTTGGCGTGCTGACCGATGCGTCGCAATACGCTGGCGTGCTGGCCGAACTGACTGACGACGGTAAGCTGACCAAGAAAACCCGTTTCGCGTTGGCTGTTGCTGCCTTCAACCGCATCAGTTTGTATGACGGCGCGATCAGCGACTACCTCTCCGGCATCGCCGATGACGGCAGCCACAGCCAGTTTGCTGGCCAGTCTAACGGCCGCTTTATCAAGGTTCAAGACCTGCGCTACGGCGAGAACTCACACCAGCAAGCAGCGCTTTACCGGGATCTGCATCCTGCGCCTGGCTCTTTGGTCACGGCCAAGCAGCTGCAAGGCAAAGAGCTGTCGTACAACAACATTGGCGACTCTGATGCGGCGTGGGAATGCGTCAAAGGTTTCAGCCAACCGGCCTGTGTCATCGTCAAGCATGCCAACCCTTGCGGCGTGGCCGTTGGCGCGAATGCACTAGAGGCCTATAGCAAGGCGTTTGAGACCGATCCAAGTTCTGCCTTCGGCGGCATTATTGCGCTGAACTGCACGCTAGACGGTGCGGCCGCGTTGCAAATTTCCAAGCAGTTTGTCGAGGTGTTGATGGCGCCGGCCTTCACGCCTGAAGCGCTTGAAGTGTTTAAAAACAAAGCCAATGTGCGGTTGCTGCAAATCGATCTACCAGCAGGCGGCGAAACGCCATGGGCACAGGGCCGCAATGCAGTCGATATTAAGCGCGTAGGCTCTGGCCTTTTGATGCAAACCGCGGACAACCACGAGTTGCTGCTGGCCGACCTCAAAGTGGTCAGCAAACGCCAGCCAACACCAGCGCAACTAGAAGATTTACTGTTTGCCTGGAAGGTTGCTAAATACGTCAAATCCAACGCGATTGTTTTCTGCTCCGGCGGCATGACGCTAGGCGTTGGTGCGGGTCAAATGAGCCGGGTCGATTCAGCGCGTATCGCCTCCATCAAGGCGGCCAATGCAGGATTAGTTCTGACCGGATCGGCGGTAGCGAGTGACGCGTTTTTCCCCTTCCGCGATGGACTCGACGTGGTGGTAGACGCCGGTGCGACATCGGTGATTCAGCCCGGCGGCAGCATGCGTGATGAAGAAGTCATTGCGGCGGCTAATGAGCGTGACGTGGTGATGGTGCTGACAGGCGTGCGTCACTTCCGGCATTGAGCTTAGGAGCTAGCGCTTGAGAATTGAAAGTTAAAAAAACTTTGCGCTCTCAATTCTCAAAAAAACACTTTAAAAAAAGCGGATCTGACAGCAGATCCGCTTCCAACTATTGCGTTTAGATTTCAGCGAAAAACTTAGTCGCAGCGGCCAAGGTGATCTCAACATCTTCTGCCGTATGCGCCGCGCTCACAAAGCCCGCTTCAAACAAAGCCGGCGCCAAGTAAATACCTTGCGCCAGCATTGAGTGAAAGAATCGATTGAACAGCGCGCTATCGGTCTTCATTACCGCCGCGTAGTTGTGGGGTAATTTATCGAGCAAGAAAAAGCCCATCATGCCGCCTTCGCTGTCGGTGCTAAAAGGCACGCCTGCTTTGGCTGCCGCAGCACTCATACCCGTCATGAGACTTTGCGTGCGTGCGCCCAGCGCTTCGTAAAACCCTGGCTTGCTGAGCTCGTGCAAAGTCGCTAGTCCGCAAGCAGTGGCGATAGGATTACCAGACAGCGTGCCGGCTTGATAAACCCCACCGAGTGGCGCGAGCTGTTCCATCACATCACGTGTGCCGCCAAAGGCCGCCAGCGGCATACCGCCGCCTATGACTTTACCCATGACTGTCATGTCGGGCTTAAAGCCCGGAATGCTTTTGGCGTAAACGCTTTGGGCGCCACCAAGCGCGACCCGAAAACCGGTCATGACTTCGTCGAAGATAAAAAGCACACCGTACTGGGTGCAAAGCTCGCGGCAGCGCTTCATAAAAAGCACACTGGCGCGCACAAAATTCATATTGCCGCAAATCGGCTCAATCATCAGGCAGGCCGTGCTACTGCCGTGCAGTGAGAAGGCCTCCTCCAGTTCGACGATGTTGTTGTACTCCAGCACCAAGGTGTGCTGCACCACTTCTGGCGGCACGCCGGCGCTTGTTGCGTTGCCAAAGGTTGCCAAGCCAGAACCGGCTTTCACCAACAAGGCATCGGCGTGGCCGTGGTAGCAGCCTTCAAACTTGATGATTTTGCTACGACCCGTCGCACCCCGTGCCAGTCGGATGGCGCTCATGGCCGCTTCTGTGCCTGAACTCACCAGACGCACCATATCTAGCGACGGCACGCGCTCGACAATTTGCTCGGCCAGCTCAACTTCACGCTCTGTCGGCGCTCCGTAGGAAAAGCCTTCCAGCATGGCTTTTTGCACCGCCTCAATGACCGCCGGGTGACCATGGCCCAAAATCATTGGCCCCCATGAGCCTATGTAGTCTATGAAACGCTGGCCGTCTGCGTCCCAGAAATAAGCGCCTTGTGCTCGCTGCACAAAGCGCGGTGTGCCGCCAACCGCTTTAAACGCACGCACCGGCGAATTAACGCCGCCGGGTATACGTTTTTTAGCGCGTTCAAACAGCGCTTGGCTGCGGGAGGTTTCGGAATGACCGACAGGATTCTCAGTGTTTTGTAGTGCCATTAGGGGGTAGATCAAAAAAAGGTTTAGTCGGGTTGAGGTCCAGCACGTTGCCTATGATGGCCGGTACGGCCAAGGCGGCTGGGGTAATAGGCGTTTCTGGCGCTTGCTGCGCATTGCTATCCAAGGCTGGATCATCTTCATCTGCTTGAGCCCAGAATAGACGGTCAGGCAAGATATGTCCCATGCCGGGATGAAAGCCTGCATCAAGGCTCTGGTCTAAATAAGTCAAGGCTTCTGAGGTGGCGGTCTGCAAGTCATGGCCATTGGCCAGCAACGCCGTCAGTGCAGCTGAAAGCGTGTCTCCCGCCCCCGTGAACACCGCCTCGAAACGCTCGAATTTTTCACTGTAAAGCACCGACTGCGGTGCGGCCAATACGTTATCTATAAATTGATCCGGCAGCGGTATGCCAGTCACCAACGTGTAGGGCACGCCAAACTCGGCAGCGGCTTTGGCAATATCTTTAGCCGAAGGGCTGCGGTCACTTGGCCACTCCGGCAGCAACCAGCGCCATAGCGTGCTGTGGTTGCCAATTAAAAGCGTAGCTTGGGGTAGTAACAGTTCACGAAAAGCGTCTAGATAGTCGTCTATTTTGTCGTCTTGCCACCACGACAGGCTGGGCATGTAGGCTATTAATGGCAACTCGGCGTAATCACTGGCGATTTCCGCAATCGCCGAGATATTTTCCGGGCTACCAACAAAACCGACTTTGATCGCGCCTGCCGTCATGTCTTCCAAAGCCACTCTGGCCTGCTCTGTGACAGCCTCTTCGTCAAACGCGTAGTGCTCGACAATTTCTGAGCTATCCCGCACGTAAGCACCCGTCACAACAGCCAGGGGATGAGCGCCGGCCGAGGTCATGGCAGTGATGTCTGCGGTCAGTCCGCCGGCACCACTTGGGTCACTTGCATTAAAAGTCATGACGCAAACAGGCGAGCTATCGCTGTCAACGTCACTGGTGTTGTCAAGCGGCATGTCTGGCTTGGTCGACGTTTGCAGCTTGTCCGCTGTAGGAGTTGTAGTTTTTGCCATAGTGCGATTTTGCCTTGTGCGCGAATAAGCAACGCTGCATCTATACAATTGTTGCATTCTATTGGAAGGCAAACTAAGCTGTGACTCAATCAATGACCTGGATGTGCTTAATCTGTGGGTGGATTTATGACGAAGAGACTGGAGCACCAGACCACGGTCTTGCGCCCGGTACACCATGGGCACAAGTGCCTATGAACTGGACTTGTCCCGAATGCGGGGCTCGCAAAGAAGATTTTGAGATGGTTCAGCTGTAAAAAGCAATCCTCAAAAATTTTTATCATCAATTAGGGCTAAGCTAGATCTAACTGTTTATCAGTCAGATTCGACTTAGCCCAATTTTTGTCAGTCAAAGTAATACGCACAAGGACTTTTGTAATTAAGCAGTCATTTCGTGAGCATGTTCAGTTGAAAAAGCTGCGGACAATCGCTAAAGTAAAGGCAAGTACGCCGTAGCTAAAGAGGAGCAAAACCAAGTGAGTATTACAAGTACAAGCGCTGTAAGTTCTGGACTCAAGGTTCTCGTCATCGATGACAGCAACACCATACGTCGCAGCGCTGAAATATTTCTCAAACAGGGCGGCCACGAGGTCATGCTTGCCGAAGATGGCTTTGACGCTTTAGGCAAGGTCAACGACTACCAACCCCATATCATTTTTTGCGACATCTTGATGCCACGACTGGACGGCTATCAGACCTGCGCCATCATCAAGCGCAACATCAAATTCACGAATGTACCGATTGTCATGCTGTCCTCCAAGGACGGTGTCTTTGACAAAGCCAGAGGCCGAATGGTGGGCTCAGAAGACTATCTCACCAAGCCGTTTACAAAAGACCAGTTGTTGCAAACAGTCAAAAATCTGGGCTACGCAAATAATGGAGAAAAGTAATGGCGATTAAAAAAATCTTGATCATTGATGACTCGAAAACCGAGTTGATGTATCTCAGCGATCTACTGATTAAAAATGGCTTTTCTGTCAAGACAGCAGAAAATGCAGAAGACGCGTTTCGCCGCCTCGTTGAAGAAAAGCCTGAGCTGATATT
The DNA here is from genome assembly GCF_012584515.1 of Polaromonas vacuolata. Classification (NCBI taxonomy): domain Bacteria; kingdom Pseudomonadati; phylum Pseudomonadota; class Betaproteobacteria; order Burkholderiales; family Comamonadaceae; genus Polaromonas; species Polaromonas vacuolata. The sequence goes on from NZ_CP051461.1 coordinate 3,314,638, forward strand.
GATGGATGTCGTCATGCCCGGACAAAACGGTTTTCAGCTCACACGTTCCATCTCACGCGACCCTCAGTACGCGGACATTCCCATCATGATGTGCACCAGTAAAAATCAAGAAACCGATAAGGTCTGGGGCATGCGTCAAGGCGCTAAAGACTACATTACAAAGCCGGTAGATGCTGCCGAGTTGCTCGCGAAAATCAAGGCCCTTGGCTAAACCGGTTCGACCCCAAAATGGCAAACCGGCAAGCACTTAAAGATTTGCAAATCCGTCTGGCAGAACGGCTGCAACTAGCCCGTACCGAAGGTGTTGCACCATCGTGGTTAGCGGTTGAAGTTGGTGCAAACCACTATCTGTTTTCAATGGCGCAGGCCGGAGAAATCTTCCCTTGGGTTTCAACCCATCCCGTCCCCTATACCAAGTCTTGGTTTTTGGGCGTAGCCAATCTACGCGGTGGACTGTTTGGGGTGGTCGACTTAGAAAGTCATCTGACCGGACCGGCAGCGGTGCCGCGGCGTGCGGCACCGAACAAAGAATCCATGCTGGTCACTCTGAATGCTTCGCTAGAGGTCAATTGCGCGCTACTGGTAGACAGATTGGCAGGCATGCGCAACCAAAAAGCATTCACCGCGTTCGCCCCAAAACTACCCGAATCGCCCGACTATTTCGGCAACCGCTACACCGACCACGCGGGCGTAGTTTGGCAGGAGATAGACCTGCAGCTATTGGCCCAACAATCGAGTTTTTTGACCCTAGGCGCCTAGCGCGACTCTCTTTAAGGATTCACATGTCTGTGTTGAAAAAAATCCGCCAACTGTTTGCGCCTCGCCCGTCACAGCCCGAAGACATTAGTGACTCGAACTTACTAGGGTCTAATTTACAAGACGCATTTCGCACAGAACCCAGCAACGAAAACTCTTTTGCGGGCCTAAACATGGCCCAGTCCGACGCGGCTGATAGCGCGCAAAACTCAGACCTGATAAACCTACCGCTGCTGGGGCGCAAAAGCGCCGCCCAACACCAGCGCAGCCTACTCATGATGCTAGGCCTGTCGATACTGGTACTGGGCGGCGTTGCCTACAAAGCCGTCAGTCAGGCCGACGCCGTTGCCCAACAGGTCGCCGCCACTGGCCAATCATTGATGCAGTCCCAGCGTCTGGCCAAGTCGGTCTCGCAAGCGTTGGTGGGCAGCGCTCAGGCTTTTCCTGACGTCAAAGAAAGTGCCGAGGTGCTGGCTAAAACTCTGCGCGGCCTAAAGTCTGGGGCAACGTCAATACGCCTTAAACCCGTCGATGCAGCACTGCAAAGTGACGTCGCCAAAGTAATGCCCTTGATGGAACAAGCCGAGAAAAATGCTGCTGTCGTCATGGGCCAACAAGCCATCTTGACTCAAATCAGCGCAGCTCTGCGCACCATCAACCGCCAGTCTTCCGATCTACTGGAAATCGCTGAGACGGTATCCTCACTCAAGCTGCAACAAGGTGCAGCGCCAACTGAGATCTCCGCTGCTGGCCAGCTGGTGATGCTGACTCAGCGAATTGGCAAGTCAGCCAACGAATTTTTAACCACCGAAGGCGTGAATCCCGAAGCCGTTTTCTTGCTGGGCAAAGACTTGAACTCATTCAAAGAAATCGCTCTTGGTTTGCAAAATGGCAGTCCCGAGTTGCGTCTAGGCGGAACCAAAGAGCCTCAAACGCGTGAGCGTCTCGACGCACTGCTGACAATGTTTGAACAAACTCGAGTCCAAGCCAGTGCTATTTTAGGCAATCTGCAGGGTTTGGTGGCAGCTCGGCAAGCCCAGTCCTCAATCATCATCGACAGCGAACCGCTGCGGCGCGGCCTTGAGACGCTGCAGGACAAGTTGTCCTCACAAACCGGTCTGGGTATCGAATCAATCGCCGCGCTGCTGGTCGCTGCTTTATTTGGTCTGAGCTGCGCAATCGCTATTGCACGCGTGCAACTACAAGACAGCCGCCAACGCCAATTACTGGCTGAGCGCCAGCAAATAGAAGCGCGCAGTCAAGAACACGATGCCAAGCGCGTCAACGACGCCAACCAAGCGGCCATTTTGCGACTAATGAACGAATTGCAAACCGTCGCCGAGGGTGATTTGACCCAAGAAGCGACCGTCACTGAAGACATCACTGGCGCGATTGCCGACTCGGTCAACTACACCATCGAAGAACTCCGTCAGCTGGTGGGCAACGTGCAAAACACCGCGAGCCGGGTGGCGCAAACCACTGCCAGGGTTGAGAACACCTCCACGGAACTTCTCGCGGCCTCCACTGAACAGCTGCATGAGATCCGTGAAACCGGTCAATCGGTCCTTGACATGGCATCACGAATCAACGTGGTATCGGCGCAGGCCCAAGAATCCTCCCACGTCGCTCGCCTCTCACTCGTTGCGGCCGAGTCCGGTCTGCAAGCGGTGCAAAACGCCATAGGCGGTATGAACGCCATCCGCGACCAAATCCAAGAGACCTCTAAGCGCATCAAGCGCTTGGGCGAATCGTCCCAAGAAATTGGTGAAATCACCGAACTGATCTCCGACATCACCGAGCAGACCAATGTACTGGCGCTGAATGCCGCCATTCAGGCGGCCTCCGCCGGTGAGGCCGGCCGAGGCTTTTCTGTAGTGGCCGAGGAAGTACAACGCTTAGCCGAACGATCGGCTGACGCCACACGACAAATTTCTGCACTCGTCAAGGCGATTCAAACCGACACCCAAGACGCCGTTGCCGCCATGGAGCGCTCTACCCAGGGCGTGGTGGAAGGCGCCAAGCTATCCGACAACGCCGGCACAGCGCTCACCGAGATTGACCGCGTATCGCGCCGATTGGCCGAGCTGATTGAGCAGATTTCAAACTCTGCTTCACGCGAAGCGGAATCGGCCAATATTGTGGCCAGCAACATCCAACACATTTTTGCGGTGACCGAGCAAACCGGCGAAGGCACGCGATCTACCGCCGAGCAAGTGCGTGATCTGTCTCGAATAGCCGATGAGTTGCGCAAGTCTGTATCCCGGTTCAAGATTGCCTGATTTATGCAAGACGCCACCCTGAACCAAGATTTCAACGATAACGAGATCGACAGTGACCTCGGCCCGTTAGCATGGGTACTCGATGAGCTCAAAAAGTCACTTGACAGCGCCGCCAAATCGCTAAGACGCTTCGTCAGGGAGGCTGAGGCGGCTCAAGGCTTAGACAGCGCAGCGCTAGACACCGATCAGCTCAGAATTGCTCAACTACAACTACAACAAGCTGTTGGCGCGCTAGAAATGGTGGGATTCAGCTATCCAGCGCTGTTGCTGCGCGGCATGGAAACGGCTATAAAGCGGTTTGTACAAAAGCCTGGACTGTGCAGCAAGGACGCCATACACCGCATAGAGCGGGCCAGCTTTGCTTTAACCGATTACCTCGATGCAGTCTTAGCAGCCAAGCCCTTGTCGGCTGTCGCGCTGTTTCCGCAGTATTGCGAAGTCATGGAGTTAAGCCAAGCCGAGCGCATTCACCCCGCCGATCTGTGGGCCAATGACTGGCGCTGGCTCTCTCCAGAGCTGTCACTACCGCCATCTGGTGGTACTTATGACACGGCAACCCGCGCCGTATTTGACCGCTCGGTGTTGCAAATCATGAGGGGCGCTTTGGATCCAGCAGCGCTCGACCTTCAGACTCTTGCGCTGAGCCTAGCCGCCGGCGCAGCAACAAAAGAGCCGCGGATTTTTTGGTTGATTGCCGCCGCTTTTTTTCAAGCCCTATACCAAGGCCTGATTGACGCCGATATTTATGCCAAACGCACAGCTTCGCGCCTGCTGCTGCAATACGCAGCATTTAGCCAGAACGACACAAACATCAATGAGCGACTGGCCCAAGACCTGCTGTTTTTCTGTGCCCAAGCAGTTCCCCCGCACGCAAGCGATACGCCAGTACTAACGGCAGTGCGCGCCGTCTATCAGTTGTCCAGCGATAAGCCAGTCGATTACACGCGAATACAGTTCGGCCGCTTCGATCCAGCGCTGCTAAGCCAAGCGCGTAAGCGCATCGCCTCGGCCAAAGAGACCTGGTCTTCGATTTGCGCCGGCGATAGTAATAAATATAAGCTAGTGCTAGAGCAGTTCAACCTAGTGACTGAGTCGCTATTGAAGTTACACCCACCCAGCGAGCCCTTAGCCAATGCCTTAATCCATGCAGTTGAGGTGACCACACACACGGCTCAAGCACCCAGTACAGAGCTAGCCATGGAGGTCGCGACCTCTGTGCTTTACCTTGAGGCGGCGCTTGGCGATCTGGATCCGCACGACCCACAACTCGCCTCCCGCATTGCCTATCTGGCAGAACGCCTTGTGCAGGTGCAAAACGGTGGCGCGGCGCAACCGCTGCAATCTTGGATGGAGGAGTTATACCGCCGAGTCAGTGACAAACAAACCATGGGCAGCGTGGTCGGCGAACTGCGCCTTGCGCTGGGCGTTCTGGAAAAGTCGCTAGACCTATTTTTTCGAAATTCGCAGGACAAAAACGTCTTGCGCCAAGTACCAAACCAACTCGCGCAGATGCGCGGCGTGCTGTCAGTACTAGGCCTAGATCAGGCGGCTCAAGCGGTGCAGCACATGCGCATTGGCGTAGAGGAAATGCTGATCGAAGAAACCACTCTGCCCGGTGAGTTCGCCGCTCATACGCTGGCCAACTTTGAGCCTTTGGGCAACAACCTTAGCGCTCTGAGTTTCCTGATCGACATGCTGAACTACCAACCAAAGTTAGCAAAAAAACTATTCGTCTACGACGAACTCAAGGGCGAACTTCGGCCTAGCATGGGCCGCGCCAAACGCGCCGACTCGCTAATTGCCAGCGTCACAGTTAGCCGCGAGATGCCGGCTGACCCAGCGAAAACGTCACCCGCATTCGACATAAACGATGACGGCTTAGTGTTGATCCCCGCGCCAACCCTTGCCGCGTCAGCATTATCAAATGCTAATACTGCGACCGGAACTGTCATCAGTGCGCCAGTTGTCGATACTGGCTCTCAAACGAATACCGAGCCCGTCATAGCGCTAGAAACACCAATTTCTCCTGCGCAGAAAAAACAAAACGCTGCGCTGCAACAGGACGATTGGCAAGAAGACGATTTGCGCGATATTTTCCTCGAAGAAGCCCGAGAAGTCTGTGCCAATGGCCAAGCAGCGCTAGCAGCGCTGGTTGACTCACCTCGCGACATCAGCCACCTGACCATTTTGCGGCGCGTATTTCACACGCTTAAAGGTAGCTCGCGCATGGTCGGGCTGAACACTTTTGGCGAAGCCGCCTGGTCAGTCGAACAACTGCTCAACCGTTGGCTGGCTGAACAAAAGCCGGCAACTCTAGAGCTCAGAGAAATTTGTATAGAGTCACTGAATGGCTTTTCCAGATGGGTCGACGACATCGCTGCGGGAAGCGACAGCGACTGGTCAGCAACGACTTTTAGCGCCGTTGCTGACGCCATGCGATTGCACGACCAGCGACTGCCGCTAGACCTACCGATCTCAGCGCCGACGAGCTCGCCTCAGAGGTCGGATACGTCTGACTCATCCAGCCTCAAGCTGGTCCAAGTCGAGCCAGCCCCGCATGCAATGACGGGTGACGAGATGCTTAACTTTACGCTCTCGCAGTTAGACACCATGCCGACGTCAGTCCTAGATCAGCCGCCCTCGCCGGAGCCAGATCAAAAAGAATTTGTAGAACCGTTGACCCGCTTGCCGCAAACGCTACAGAGCGATGAAGAAGAAAGCCAAGCCGCAAAAAATATATCCGACCAAGCCGAGTTTCTTGACTTTCCCGATTTCACGCCAGAGCTTGACGACCTAGCGACTAACCAAGATGCATTGGCTCTCAGCTCGGAAAATGAAAGCGTCGAGCTAGAGCTGTCCAACGCCGACTTTGACTCGCATTTTCTAAATGTGGCGCAGTCCTCGGACACACTGGTACCTAAAGAAACCGCAGCCACACCAAAAGCCACCGAGAGTGAAGACCACGGCGAGCACATTGACAGCAATGCCGATCAAACCAAAGTTATTGGTGATTTGCGCATCAGCATACCGCTCTACAACGTATTCCTGAACGAGGCCGATGAGTGGTCGCGCCGCTTAGTTACAGAAATGTCAGAGTGGTCTTTAGAGCGCCAACATCCTGCCGGCGACAAGCTTGTCACATTAGCCCATTCGCTAGCGGGGAGTTCCGCCACTGTGGGGTTTCACAGCCTGTCATCAATTGCCCGCGCGCTCGAGCATGGACTGCAAAAATCGCAAGCGCACTACGACCTCAGCGAAGATACATCGCACATAGATTTATTCGTCAGAACCGCCGAAGAAATACGCCGCTTGCTGCATCAGTTCGCGGCCGGTTTTCTGAAAACACCCGATCCAGCTTTGTTGGCAAAACTCAAAGCGCTTGACTACCCAGAGCTGCCGCCTATGTCGGCAACGCAGGACGCGGACTATGAGTCCGAAACCAGCAGCGACCTTGGGCAATTCAGCATCAAGCCCGTATTAGCCACCCCGCTCTCAACGCCAGCTTTGCCTTTGCCTTTGCCGATTAAAGCCGTGTCAGAAGTCGAGACATTTACGCCCGCTTTTGAGCATGCAAAAGTGTTTGCCCTCGAGGGTCTAAATTTGGATCTAAATCTGGATTTGGATTTGGATTTGGATTTGGATTTGGATTTGGATTTGGATCTGGATCTGGACTTAGACCTTAAAAACGATGACATCGACGCCAAAGATGCAATCGATGCAGAACTCTTTCCTATCTTTAACGAAGAGGTCGAAGAGCTCATGCCTCAGCTAGGCGGCGCCTTGCGCCAATGGTCTGTCAGACTGGACAACTTGGGCGCACGCTCAGAAGTGCTGCGCCTGCTTCACACCCTCAAGGGCAGCGCACGTCTAGCCGGTGCAATGCGACTGGGTGAGATGGCGCACCGCATGGAGTCTGAAATTATTTTTCAAGGCTCGGATGCCGCTGCCGGCCAAGACTTCGACAGCCTGCTCAGTCGCTTCGATACGATGCAGCAATGCCTTGAAGGCTTGCGCGCAGCCGGAAAAGCTAGCCCGACTCACGAGCCGCGCAATGCCGAAAAAATTGCTGAACCCACTGCGAGCCCAAGAGACATAAGCCTAATGTCTGACGCCGCTGCGCTGATGACAGAGGCCAGCCATTTGCCGATCCCAGCACCGCAGGCCATAAAGCTGCAGCCGCTGCATCAAGCCGCATCAGCCAACGTCCGGGTGCGCTCACAGCTTCTAGACAGGCTGGTCAACCAAGCCGGTGAAATCATAATTACGCGCTCGCGGCTTGAAATAGCACTGGACCAGTTGCGCAGCGCTTTAGGTGACATGACAGGTAATTTAAACCGCTTGCGCCAGCAACTGCGTGAGATCGAGTTACAGGCCGAAACGCAGATGCAGTCAAGGCTGGCGCAAGTTAAAGATCAGGTCGACTTTGATCCCCTGGAGTTTGACCGTTTCACTCAAGTTCAAGAGCTGACTCGCATGATGGCTGAGACGGTGAACGACGTCGCAACCGTACAGCGTACCTTGCAAAGTACCGTGCAATCGACTGAGGATGAGTTGGTCGCCCAAGCCCGGCAGACTCGACAATTGCAGCGCGATTTGCTACGCACCCGGATGGTGGAATTCGACTCCATCTCAGAGCGGCTTTATCGCTTGGTACGTCAAGCGGCTAAGGAATCGGGCAAAAAGGTAAAACTAGATCTGCTGGGCGGCAACATGGAAATGGACCGGGGCATGTTAGATCGCCTGACACCGGCCTTTGAGCATTTGCTGCGCAACTGCGTGGCCCACGGGATAGAAAGTCCAGAGCTGCGCGTGCGCTCTGGCAAAGACGCCGCCGGACTCATCACCATCGATGTGCGTCAAGATGGCAATGACGTTTCATTAACGATTAGTGATGACGGAGCGGGCCTCGATTTGGGCCGCATCAAAGAAAAAGCGCTGGCCTTAGGTTTGATGTCGCAAGAGCAAACACTCTCAGACAATGAAGCGGCTAATTTGATTTTTCAACCCGGTTTTTCGACTGCCACCAAACTCACCGAACTCTCTGGCCGAGGCATAGGTCTTGACGTAGTGCGCACCGAAGTAAATGGCGTTGGCGGCAAAATAGAAACCCTCACCCAAGCCGGCCAAGGCACGCATTTCAAGCTGGTGTTGCCGCTAACTACGGCCGTGACACAAGTCGTGATGATGCGTGCAACTGCGCTGAACTGGGGTGTGCCCGCCAATCTAATAGAGACGGTGCGCCGCACCAGCGCCAAAGAGTTACAGCAAGCCTACGACACTGGCCAGCTCGATGTGGGAGGCCAGCTGATACCGTTTTTTTGGGCCGGCGCTTTGCTACAGGCGTCGCAGCGCAGCACCGAAATACAGAAAAAAACTACGCCGGTTGTGATTTTGCGCAGCGCCTCACAGCGCATTGCTCTGCACGTCGACGAAGTCATGGGCAACCGTGAAGTGGTGGTAAAAAATCTCGGTCCACAACTGTCTCGCTTACCAGGCTTGGCCGGTATGTCGGTGCTGGCATCGGGCGCGGTAGTGCTGATTTACAACCCAGTCGCACTGGCTGCTATTTACGGCCAACAAGCCAAGCGCTGGAGTGCCGACAGCGCCGAGTCAAGCATGTCGGAATCGCTCACCAGTACAAAATTATCTGGCGCACAAGACTCGCCAACACCAGACTTTTTACCACTTGCTCAGCCCAGTCTTGCGCCGCTGATCTTAGTCGTCGACGACTCCATCACCGTGCGGCGCGTAACCCAGCGGCTGCTGCAACGGGAAGGCTATCGCGTGGCCTTGGCGGCGGACGGCTTGCAGGCCTTGCAATGCCTGCAAACAGAAGTTCCTCAAGTGGTTTTGTCAGATATCGAAATGCCGCGCATGGATGGGTTTGATTTAGCGCGCAATATTCGCGGCGATTCACGTCTGGCGGCACTACCCATAATCATGATCACTTCGCGCATTGCAGAAAAACACCGAGAACACGCGATGGACTTGGGCGTCAACCACTATCTGGGCAAACCGTTTTCAGAAGATGAGTTAATGACATTGGTACGGCAATATTGCACTGCAACGCCCACCACTTAAAGCTGACAAGCAAGCCCATCAATTGCCCAAAACCTGCGCCATAAAAAAACAAAAAAAAATGCAGTACTGAACCAATACTGCATTTCTCAAATTGGTATTTTCAGACTGATTTCTCTAGGTCTTTTTGACCACTGCATAGCGCGTCAAAGTCAACGCTCTCGCCTCGTCATGCTTTACCACCGGCAGGGGATAGTTGTCACCTAAGCGAACATCTGCCGCCGCCAACTCTAGCGGCCCAGCCAGCCACGGGCAGTGCAAAACCTTGGTGGGCAGTCCGGCCAGCACGGGTAAATAGCGGCGAATAAATTTGCCATCTGCGTCGAATTTTTCGCTCTGACTGGTGGGATTAAAAATTCTGAAATACGGCTGCGCATCACAGCCACTGCTGGCCGCCCACTGCCAGCCACCATTGTTTGACGCCAAATCAAAATCGTTAAGATGCTGGGCAAAATAACGCTCACCCCAGCGCCAATCAAGGCCTAAATCTTTCACTAAAAAACTCGCCACCACCATGCGCAGGCGGTTATGCATATAGCCAGTCTGGTTGATTTGTGCCATCGCCGCATCTACCAGCGGATAGCCAGTACGGCCTTCGCACCAAGCGGCAAACAAGGCCTTGGCAGACGCCCCACTCTCCCACTCAATACGGTCGTAATCAGGTTTAAAGGCTTGGCTAGCTGCGTGCGGAAAATTACTCAAAATCTGCGCGTAAAAATCACGCCAAATTAATTCGCTCAACCACACCGCCGCCCCTTCGCTGTCCTCCTTCATGGCCAGTTGCACCAGCTTACGAATCGAGACTGTGCCAAAGCGCAAATGCACACCCAAGTAGCTAGGCCCCTTGACTGAGGGAAAGTTGCGAGTCTCTTGATAAGCCTGCATGCGCGGCAGAAAATCTGCCAACAAAGTCTCGCCGCCAGATGCACCGGTGGGGATTTTCAAATCTTTGAGATTGCTTGGCTCAAAGCCCAAGGCCTCAAGACTGGGTAACTTGGTTTTATATTTTTTCGGCAAGGCGCTTAAGGCCGAAGCATGTGCGTCTATGGCATAGGGCGAGAGATAGTAGGCATCGACTTTTTTAAGCCAAGCATTTTTATACGGTGTGAATACGCTGTATGGCTTGGACGCCAAGGTGAGCACTTCAGCGCGCTCGAAAATCACGTGGTCTTTAAAACTATGAAAGGCTTGGCCTTGACGGCCTAGTTGCGCCTGCACTTTAGCGTCACGCGCCAGCGCTTGTGGCTCATAGTCGTGATTGGTGAAAACCGCCTCTACGCCCAACTCAAGCGCCAATTGAGCCACGCGCTCGTCGGCTTGGTCATGCAGCACGATCAAGCCCGCGCCCGGCTGCGCATGCTGCGCGCCCAAGGCTTGCAGGCTTTGGTGCAACTCAGCGATGGCGGCGTGAATGAACTCAACCCGGCGGTCCACCCGCGGCAGGCCGTCCAATATCGCACGGTCATAAACAAAAACGCAGTGCACGTGGGCACAAGACTTAAGCGCATGGTGAAGTGCTGCGTTATCGCTGGCGCGCAAATCGCGCCGGAACCAGATCAAGCCGGTAAGGTATTTTTTATCCATGGGGGCATGGTAACGAAAGCCTCGTGTTGACCGAGTAGTGCGGCTAAAATCCAGCCATGGCACTCGACATAGAACCGATCAATCTGACACATCATTTCCTCATAGCCATGCCAGGCTTGGAGGACTCTCTTTTCACTCGCAGCGTTATCTACATGTGCGAACACTCTGGCCGCGGAGCGCTAGGGCTGGTCATCAATAAACCCAGCGACATCAGTTTGAAAAAACTTTTCGACAAAGTCGAATTGCCGCTCAACCGTGAAGACCTCAGCGACGCACCAGTTTTCCAAGGCGGCCCAGTGCAGACCGAGCGCGGCTTTGTACTGCACGAGTCCATGATGCCGGGCATGGAGTCGGTTTACGCCTCAACCATGCCAATTCCAGGCGGGTTAGAGATGACTACATCAAAAGATGTCCTCGAAGCTTTATCCCAAGGCAACGGTCCACGCCGCATTTTTGTTTCACTGGGCTACTCGTCTTGGGCCCAAGGTCAGCTCGAATCTGAAATTGCCGACAATAGCTGGCTGACAGTAGCCGCCGATACCGCGCTAATTTTTGACACGCCTATAGAGCAACGCTACGACAAAGCCATCGCCTTGCTCGGCTTTGAGAGCTGGATGATTTCCCCCGACGCCGGCCACGCGTGAGCCCGCGTTCATGACACCGACTGCCGGCCTGCAAACTTTTTTGGCCTTTGATTTCGGTCTCAAACGCACTGGCGTTGCCACCGGCAATATTCTTACCCGCAGCGCCACACCTCAGTCGACCATCAAAGCCGAAGGCGATGCGCGCTTTCCCCTGATCGCACGCCGCATTCAAGAATGGCAGCCCGATGCCTTAGTCGTCGGCATTCCGTTTCACCCCGATGGCGCGAGTCATGAAAATACCTTACGCGCGCAAAAGTTTGCGCGCCAATTGCGCGGCCGTTACGGCCTACAGGTATTTGAAGTGGATGAGCGCTACAGCACGACCGAGGCGATTGCCTCGGGCGCCCCCGATGCCGATGCGGCGTCTGCCTGCATCATCCTAGAGCAGTATTTAAGGAGTATTGAATGACCAGTCTGACGCTTGACGCGCAAGCGCTTTACCAAGAGCTTCTCAAAGCCATGCGGCAAATGCTGGCGGCATATACGCAGCCGCCGTTACTCGTCGGTGTTGCGTCTGGCGGCGTTTGGTTGGCCGAACGACTGCATGCTGATTTGGGCTTAGCCGGCAAACCCGGCGTGCTCTCCTCAAGCATGCACCGCGATGATTTTTCTAAACGCGGCTTGGCACCAAGTGAGCCCACGCTGCTGCCCATAGATGTCAATGGCGCGCATCTCATAGTGGTCGATGACGTGCTCTACACCGGCCGCACGGTAAGAGCCGTGCTCAACGAATTATTCGACTACGGCCGCCCCGCCAGCGTCAAGCTAGTGGTACTGGTAGACCGCGGCGGGCGCGAGTTACCAGTGCAAGCCGACTTAGCCATTGCGCGGGTTTATCTGCCTGACTCGCAAAGCCTAGAACTAGCCCGTAGCCCAGACGGAGACTTGAGTTTTCAAGTCCAAGAACGCTGATGCTTTCTTTCCATTTATTTCATTTTTCTGGAGCGTAAGACGTGCTGTACAAACGCAATCCCCAACTCAATAAAAACGGTGAGTTAATTCACCTGCTCTCGACCGAAGGCCTGTCCCGCGACCTGCTTACCCACATCTTGGACACGGCTGCGAATTTTGTCAGCGTGAGCGACCGCGAGGTCAAAAAAGTCCCGCTGCTGCGCGGCAAAAGCGTGTTCAATTTATTTTTTGAAAACTCCACGCGCACCCGCACTACGTTTGAGATTGCCGCCACCCGGCTCTCGGCGGATGTGATTAACCTGGACATCGCGCGCTCCTCCGCCTCCAAGGGCGAGTCGCTGTTAGACACCATCGCCAACCTCAGCGCCATGGCTGCCGACATATTTGTCGTGCGCCACAGCGAGTCTGGCGCGCCCTACCTAATCGCCCAGCACGTAGCGCCGCATGTGCATGTGATCAATGCCGGTGACGGCCGGCATGCGCACCCGACTCAGGGTTTGCTCGACATGTATACGATTCGGCATTACAAAAAAGATTTTTCAAACCTCACCGTGGCCATAGTCGGTGACGTGCTGCATTCACGCGTAGCGCGCTCAGACATTCATGCGCTAACCACCTTGGGTTGCGCTGAAGTTCGCGTGGTGGGCCCTAAAACCATTGTGCCGGCCGAGATGGCACAAATGGGCGTGCGGGTTTGCAACACGCTTGAAGAAGGCATTCGCGGCGCTGATGTGATCATCATGCTCAGGCTGCAAAACGAGCGCATGACAGGCGCTTTGCTGCCTAGCAGTCAAGAGTTTTTCAAAAGCTTTGGTCTGACCATGGAGAAGTTGCAATTGGCAAAATCCGATGCCATCGTGATGCACCCGGGTCCGATTAATCGTGGGGTTGAAATCGACTCAGAAGTGGTTGACGGCGCGCAGAGCGTGATACTGCCGCAAGTGACTTTCGGCATCGCCGTACGTATGGCGGCCATGACTATTGTGGCGGGGAATGAAGCATGAAAATCTTGATTAAAAACGGTCGTGTCATAGATCCCGCCTCAGGCTTTGACGCGGTCTGCGATCTGGCGATTGCGGGCGGACGCATCATTGGCATTCAAAATTTGCCGGTTGATTTTTTACCGAATAAAACCATAGACGCAAGCGGCTGCATAGTCGCACCCGGCCTGATCGATTTATCGGCCCGACTGCGTGAGCCCGGTCACGAACACGAGGGCATGCTGGAAAGCGAACTCGCCGCAGCAGTTGCGGGCGGCGTCACCAGCGTAGTTTGTCCACCCGATACCGACCCAGTGCTGGACGAGCCAGGTCTGGTGGAGATGCTGAAGTTTCGCGCCGAAAAACTGCACCAAAGCCGCGTCTTTCCGCTCGGTGCTCTAACCCGCGGCCTCAAAGGCGAAGCCTTAACCGAAATGGCCGAACTCACCGAAGCCGGTTGCGTCGCTTTTAGCCAAGCCGAAGTGCCGTTAGCCAATACCCAAGTGCTGCTGCGCGCCTTGCAATACGCGTCTAGCTTTGGTTACAGTGTCTGGCTCAGGCCGCAAGAACTTCATCTCGGCCATGGGGTTGCCGCCAGCGGTGCGTTTGCCACTCGCTTAGGTCTGTCCGGCGTTTCAGTGGCGGCCGAAACCATTGCCTTGCACACGATTTTTGAGCTCATGCGCTCAACCGGTGCGCGGGTTCATTTGTGCCGTATCAGCAGCGCCGCCGGTGTCGCATTGGTAGCCCAAGCCAAAGCCGAAGGCCTCAATGTCAGCTGCGATGTGAGCATCAATAGTCTGCATTTAATCGACAGCGACATTGGCTACTTTGACAGCCGCATGCGGCTAGAGCCGCCACTGCGCCAACAGCGCGACAGAGATGCTATCTCAGAAGGCCTAGCAAATGGCACGATTGACGCGCTGGTATCTGACCACACGCCAGTCGACGAAGATGCCAAGACGCTGCCATTTGCAGAAGCTGAGCCGGGCGCTACTGGACTGGAGTTACTGCTTTCCATGGCGCTTAAATGGAATGCGTCCCTGCCTAAAGACAGCGAAGGCGGTTTGCTGCGCGCTCTGGCTGTGCTGACCTGCGAGCCAGCCCGCGTACTGGGAATTGCCTTAGGCAGTTTAGAAGCCAGCGCCGGCCGACTGGTCAAAGGTGGCGTAGCAGACATCTGCATCATAGATACGGCGGCCGAATGGATGGCCACGCCAACGGCGCTGCGCAGCCAGGGCAAACACACGCCGTTCTCTAGCTACCTGCTGCCAGCGCGAGTGCGCTACACATTGGTCGGCGGTCAAGTGGCCTATCACTTGGCAGATCACACTGAGTCAAGCGTGTGAGGCTAGATCACCAGGCTGACCAAAAAGTCAGTCCCAAAGCCGGGCATAAGTTCAGTCATAAGCTGCATGCTTGCATCAAAGCTTTGCGGGCTTTTTTGCATATTGCGGTCGGCTTTGTCACCATCGCTTTGCTGTTTCCCAGGCTATCCCAAGCGCAGCGGGAAATGCGCATTCAAGTATGGTCCCGTCAGCTACTGACCTGTCTAGGCATAGGCTTAGTCGTCAATGGCGAGCCGGCGCGTAACGGGCCTGCGCTTTTAATGGCCAACCACATTTCATGGCTAGATATCAGCGCCTTGCATTCAGCTGGCTTTTGCCGCTTTGTCTCAAAGGCCGACATTATGCAGTGGCCGTTTATCGGCAAGTTAGCCATTGGCGTAGGCAGTCTTTTTATAGAGCGTACGTCGCGTCGCGACGCGATGCGAGTCGTTCAGCACATGACGGAACGCCTACGCGCTGGCGACGTGTTGGCGGTTTTCCCCGAAGGCACGACTAGCGACGGCCAAAGCCTACTGCCGTTTCATGCCAATTTATTTCAAGCGGCGATTTCAGCCGAGGCGCCGGTGCAACCGGTGTCGTTGCAGTTTGTCGACAGCACCAGCGGTAAGCCGAGTTTTGCACCTTGCTACATAGACGATGACACGCTAATGGCCTCGTTCTGGCGCACGCTGTGCACGCCGGGCATTAGCGTTGTCATCAGCTATGGCCTGCCGCAATTAGCAAGGGGCCGAGACCGACGCGAATGGTCGCGCGATGTGCGCGCTGAGATTGATGCTTTGCGCCTAAAAAATAGTTTTTCAAGCCTGTAGTTGTGTTCCTACCGAGGATCAATGCCTCGGCCTACCGGGCTGCGAACGCATTGTGTTTATGGTTGTTATTTCAATGCAGCAGTACTGCGCGTAGATTACAAAAACATATATCGCCATGAAAAACAAAATCTTAATTCTCGCCTTTTCCCTGTCCAGTGCGTTGATGGGCAGTGCTATCGCCATGACGCAGGCCGAGTACAAACTTCAGCAGGAACAGATTTCAGCGAGCTACCGCACCAACGTGAGCAAATGCAATTTAATGGCTGGCAACACCAAAGACGTCTGCATGTCAGAGCTCAATGGCGCTGACAAAATTGCCCGGGCCGCTCTGCTGACCAAACAGGAACCTGGCACTGAGCATGATCAAGCTCTGCGTACAACGCGCAACGACGCGGCCTTTGAGACCGCAAAAAAAATGTGCAACGACTTTGCCGGCAATGTGAAAGATGTTTGCATCGAAGACGCCAATGCCGCCCACGTCAGCGCAGAGCAAGACAACAAGCTCGCTAGCGTTGCGGCTGGAAGTGGCGCCAACAAAACTGAAAAACTCAAGACTGCGCAAAAAGACGCGCTCAAAGAAAAACGAGAAGCCGCCTACCTTGCAGTGAAAGTGCGCTGCGACAGTCTAGCCGGCGAAGCCAAAGACAGTTGCGTCAAAGATGCCAAAACCGAGTACGACATGAAGTGATCGCTGACAACGCTGGCATAGCCCGCATCAGGGATATACGACTGGACATATCTAAGTTTTTCTTAGTGATCTTAGAATTACATTCTTGATTTTGCTCTAAGCTTGCCGCTTCACGCCTAGCTGGCTATCACTTTGAAAATCTTTTCTCGCTTTAACCAAGGCAAGCCATGAACGTCCAAGATGGATTGCCGACACGTGCACGCTCGCTAGCACTACTGGTGATCATTCCCGGCATCATCATGGCCGTGCTTGACGGCACGATTGTCAATCTAGCCTTACCCAGCATCTCGCAGCAGTTCATGATTGAACCGGCGCAATCTATTTGGATAGTCAACGCTTATCAAATTGCCACCTTAACCATGCTGCTACCGCTGGCCACGCTCGGCGACATTGTGGGTTACCGCAAAGTCTATCTGGCCGGCATGTTGGTTTTTACATTGGCATCGCTCGCTTGCAGCGCAGCTGATTCACTCACCACACTGTCCTTAGCGCGCATGCTACAAGGCGTAGGGAGTGCCGGCATCATGAGTATTAACAGTGCTTTGGTGCGGCTGATTTATCCGCGCCATATGTTGGGTCGAGGCATAGCCATTAACTCCATGGTGGTCGCTACCACCTCGGTTGCCGGCCCAACCATAGCCGCTGCCGTGCTATCTATCGGCAGTTGGCCGTGGCTATTTGCCATCAATATTCCGATTGGTTTGGCATGCTTTTTTCTAGGCCGGAAGTTTTTGCCGGCTAACCGTGAACTGGCTAGCGGCGCACGTTTTTCTCCACTCGACGTTGTGCTCAATGGACTGATGTTCGGCTTGATTATTTTGGGCATTGATGGCCTTGCCGTGCGCAATCTGCCAGAGCCCGGGCAAGCGGCTGCATGGCTGTGGTTGCCGCTGGCTGAACTGCTGGCAGGGCTAGTCGTCGGTGTGATTTATGTGCGGCGTCAATTGCGCGAAGCCGTGCCGTTATTCCCGTTAGATTTACTGCGTATTCCGATTTTTGCTTTATCCATGGGCACGTCGGTAGGCGCTTTCGCGGCCCAAACACTGGCTTATATAAGTCTGCCTTTTTTACTTCTCGAAGGCTTTGGCCGCAGCCATTGGCAAACCGGTTTACTGCTCAGCGCTTGGCCGCTGGGCATAGTAATGGTGGCACCGTTTGCCGGTCGACTTATAGGGCGCTATGCGGCCGGGCTGCTGGCCGGCATAGGGCTGGCGCTGCTCTCACTCGGTCTTTTGCTACTGGCCTTTTTACCGGCACAGCCGGCCGACGCGAACATTGTTTGGCGCATGCTTATTTGCGGCCTGGGTTTTGGTCTGTTTCAGTCGCCCAACAACCACACGATTTTGACCTCAGCGCCCGAGCACCGCAGCGGCGGCGCCAGTGGCATGCTGGGCACTGCGCGGCTAACCGGCCAGACCACGGGCGCGGTCATGCTGGCCGTCGTATTTAGCAGCTTTAGCGCGCACAGCGGACAAGGTGGATTTGTGGCCTTGTGCATTGCTTCAGCATTTGCAGCGTTGGCAGGCGTTTGCAGTGCCTTTCGTATCAAGGGACAAAATCGTAGTTTGCGGTCTTAGTCTGCTTGGAATTTATCGCTGAAAAAATGGCCGCGTGCAGCGCCATGAGTTGACAGTCTACTCACCGCTTGCGGCGTGGCGTATGGACAGCAGCGTCACACGCCCCGTCTCTAATCCTTGCGCGTCGACTATTCCAGCTTCTTCGGTGCCGGCCATCAACATAGCCGATAAGGCGTCACGCAGTCCGGCAGTTTGCGGCAAACGCGGCGCTTGCCAAGCCGCTGCACCGGCTTGGCAATAAGCACCCACACTCAGCAGCGCGAGACGTTTAAGCGAACGGTCAGTGCCCACAAAGGCCTCGACAAAAGTATTCGCGGGTCGCGCCAACAAACGCTCTGGCGTGTCGTATTGAACCAGTTTGCCCTCGCGCAAAATCGCGATGCGCGTGCCCATGCGTATGGCTTCGTCAATGTCATGGGTGACGAACACAATGGTTTTACCAAGCTCGCGCAGTATGCGTAAAAATTCATCCTGCAGCAGTGCGCGGTTAATCGGATCAATCGCGCCAAAAGGCTCGTCCATCAGCATCACCGGCGGGTCTGCGGCCAAAGCACGCGCCACACCCACACGCTGCTTTTGTCCGCCGGATAAATCGCGAGGAAAGCGCTGTCGATAACGGTCGGGATCTAACTTAACCAGCGCCAGTAATTCATCCACCCGACGATTGATGCGCGCTGCATCCCAGCCCAGCAACTTGGGCACCGTGGCAATATTTTGTGCAATCGTCATATGCGGAAACAAACCGACTTGCTGAATCACATAACCAATCGAGCGACGCAGCGTCACCGCGTCGGTTTGCATGACATCATGGCCATCCACCAAAATGCGACCAGCATCGGGTTCTAGCATTCGGTTAATCATGCGCATAGAGCTGGTTTTGCCGCAACCCGAAGGGCCTATCAACACGCAAATCTCACCGGCCTTGATATGCAGCGACAAGCCATCGACAGCCGCCGGCCCGGTGTTAGCAAAACGCTTGCTCAGGTTTTCAAGAACAATCATGCGCGCAGTCCAGGTGAAGTCATGAGGCGCTGCAATGCGCCAAAAAAGTAATCCGCTAACAATGCCATGAGCGCCACTGGAATCGCACCGACCAGCAACTGCGCCATAGACATGCCAGCAATCCCCGCGGTGATAAAGTCGCCCAACCCGCCGCCGCCAATAAAAGAAGCCAACACTGCACCCGAGATCACTTGCACCGCAGCAGTTCGCAATCCCGCAAACAAAGTAGGCAGTGCCAACGGCAGTTGTAATTTAAAAAGTAGTTCGCGGCGCGTCATTCCCATGCCAATCGCAGCGTCAACCAAGTCCGCGTCGACACCGCGCAAACCAGTAATGCTGTGTGTCAGCAACGGCGGCAAGGCAATTAGCGTGAGGGCAAACAGTGAAGGTGCAAACCCCGTTCCCAACAGCGGCATGAGTAGCGCCAACAATGCCAGCGATGGCAAGGTGCGTAAAACGTTAGCGACATTTACAAAACCAAGCGCGAGACGCTCACGCCTTACCGCGACGATGGCAGCTGGAAAACACAGCATGGCGGCAAGCAGTAGCGCCGAAATTGACAACTGGACATGGGTGAGCAATGCGTCCGAAAATCGGTCCGGGTGCTCCATCAGGTATTGCCATGTCTCAAGCAGCATAACGGCGCCTGAGTTTTTGTTCGGCCAGCGCCAGCAAAATGTCGACGGCTACTGCCAACGCACAAACCGTGAGTGCACCCGTCCAGATCTTGGCCGTGTGGTTGTTAGAAATACCAGTAAAAATAAGTGTGCCCAGCCCGCCCGCACTGATAAAGGCCGCTACCACGGTCACGCTGATGATGGTGACAGCTGCCACACGCAAACCCGCAATAATCAAAGGCAAGGCCAGCGGCAGCTCTATGGCGCGCATAATTTGCCAGCGACTCATGCCCATGCCACGCGCCGCATCCAATACTTCAGCAGAGACTTCGCGCATGCCGGTGACCACACTGCGAATTAAAATCATCATGGAAAAAGCCACCATGGTGATGATGGCGTTGACCCGACCCAAACCAAAAAAGGGAATTAAAAAAGCCAACAAGGCCAGCGTGGGCAGTGTGTAGAAAATGCCGGTGACTGTCATCACCGCTGCATACAAACGTTCACGCCGCGCCGTTAGCATACCAATCAATAGTGAGAGCGCGAATGAAATCACCAGTGCAGTGATTGAAATCGTGATGTGCTGCCACAGCGCAATAAGCACATCAGGCCAGTTGGCCAATAACCACTGCATAACAGTTCGGCCTTACTTGACCAAGCCTTTGGATTTCAGGAAATCATGCGCAACCGCCTTGGGTTCGCGTTTTTCGCCATCAACTTGATAGTTCATCTTCGCCATACTGGACTCATCCAGCAAGGCACTTACGCGGTTAAGAACCGGGCCGATTTTCGGATTCGCGTCCAGCACTTGCTGGCGTATGACGGGCACGACGTAATACGGTGGCCAGAGATTTTTATCATCCTTGAGACGTGTCAAACCGAGCGAGCTAATCATGCCGTCAGTCGAGTAACCATTGACGACTTGAACCTGATCGCTCTGAATCGCTTGGTAGCGAAGACCGACAGCCATCTGCAGATAGTCGCCAAACTCAATGTTGTAAGTCGCCTTCATGGCGGGCAGGCCATCGATACGATCACGAAACTCAGCGCCTGCGCCAAGCTTGAGTTGCTTGGACACACGGGCTAAATCGCTGAGTGTTTTGAGCTGGTATTTTTGCGCCGTCTCGGGTTTAACCACTATGGAGTAGCCGTTGTTCAAATTTGACTGATCAAGCACAGCCAGCCCCATCTTGGCGTAAGCCGCTTTTACCTTGTCGTAAACCGCCTTAGGGTCAGACATAGTCTGAGCCTTAAGCACCACTAACAGCATGGTGCCGGTGTACTCGGGATAAAAATCAATCTGCTTTTCTTCCAGTGCTTTTTGTGCGATCAAAGTGCCGCCGAGGTTGAGCTTTTTCTCGGTCTTGACTCCAGCCGCTTCCAGCGCCTGCGCATAGATTTCAGCCAACACAAACTGTTCGGTGAAATCTTTAGAGCCAACCCGTACTGCTGTTTGAGCTTGCGCGCTTAGGGACAAAAATATAGCTAATGAGAGTGTGCACAGCGCTAATGTTTTATGAATTCGCATCATGATTTCCGGTTCTGGTCTACAGGTGCAAGCATGCAAAGCTGCAGGAAAATTGGCCCCTTACGCCCATCACAGACATGCAAGGAAAAACGAATAGTAGCATGTGCAAAATGCCCTTGTAGCCGACGATTTGCCTCAGGTATGCAGGGAAATTCTCAGGCAAAAATCCTGTCAGTCGTCTTTCTACAAAACATTCAAACACAAAAAAAAGCCCCGCTAGGCGTGGCGCTTAGCGGGGCTTTTTTAACAGTTATGCAAACGGCTTTGGCATTGATGCCGTAGCGCTGCAACAACTCACTTAGGCAGCTTTCACAGCCTTAGCATTTTTACGTGGCGCTTTAGGAGCGGCTGCAGTTGCGACGACGGCAACTTTTGCCGGTACTTTTACTGCGCGCTTGGCTGGTGCTTTAACGGCCGCTTTAACGGCAACTTTTGCAGCTGCTTTAACAGCGACTTTTGCTGGCGCTTTTGCAACGCGCTTGACCGCTGCTTTGGCTGGCGCTTTAACAGCGGCTTTTACAGCGACTTTGGTGGATGCTTTTGCAGGAGCGGACACTGAAGCTTGCGCTTTGATATCGGCGCGCTGAGCTTTGAGCGCATTGATATCGGCAATAACTTTAGTCTTACGCTCGCCAAGTTTGGCCAAGCTAATTGTTATTTTTGCGAGTGCTTTAGCTGTTTTTGAAACCGGTGCTTTTTTGACTGCAACTGGTTTTTGGATTTTGTTAGCAGCCCGTTTTGCAGCAGCAGTTGCTGCCTTAGGAGCCATTTTTTTCGCAGTTACCATTTTTAATTTCCTTTTATTTAGTTCGGCAAAACGTTTTTTAAACCACAAATTTTTAGCCGTCTTATATTTGTGTTGTCTAGATTATCTCGGATATTCATATTTGTCTGTAGAAAATTGATGGCGCATTGTTTTTGCATCATTTTTAAATACTGATCTGTTGCGTCTTACTTCAAACTTAAGCACCTGTTTTTACATAGCGACGGTTTATTCAAGACGAATTTTTAAGTTTTGTTTTTTGCCTATTTCAAGCAATTGATAATTCAGACCAAGCATGGCCTGACGACTTAAAAAGTAAGGATGCAAACGCTCGCGGCAGTGCGAGCCAGCTTGGCTTTAAAAAATTCGGTGTGCTGAAGTTGTGAAGTGAACCTGCGGCGAGGGCCGCACGGTGGTCCCGCCGACGGGAATCGAACCCATATTTCACGCTTAGGAGGCATGCGCACTATCCATTGTGCTACGGCGAGATTGGTGACAAATTTATCAAAAACGACTCTGTTGCGGAGCCGCTAACCATGATTGATTGACATCAAGAACAGCGATTGTATTCGCTCAATCGTAGGGTATGGTGAAGATCAGGTCGACAGCACTTTGTTGGCCAGTTTGTGCGCGTACTGTAAAGCGCTGCGACAAGTTATAAAAAATATACAACGAGCCTAGTGCACCAGATACGCTGCGCTCATAAGCGGCGTAAAAATTTCTCGAAAAACGTTTACCCAGTGTTACCGCGCCAGCCGCAGTACTGCCATCGCTATTAGTACTTGCGCTTTTAAATGAGAGCTCATCTAGTCCAAGCGAGCTAGCCAGACCGCCCGACATACCGCCAGCACTATTTCCCAGTAGCGCCAGCGCAGCTTGTTGTAGCAAAGCTGACTCGGCACCGCCGCTGGCAGACGAGTGACCGAGTACCAACCAAGAAAGTTTCTCAGCATCCGGTAAATCAGGTTGCGCATACAGGCGCACACGCGGCAGCAAAGCAGTGCCAGCAATTTGCACGCCGACTCGCTGCGTCAAATTAGGTCTTATGGCGAGTATGTCTAGCGACGGGTTATCTATTGCGCCGGTAAAGCGCAACAAGCCCTGTTCAACATCGAGTGCTTGACCGTAGGCGCGGTACTGACCGCCCACGGTGTTTACCGTACCAATTAAACGCGGCACGCTGCTACTGCTATCAGCACTGAGTTTTAGCTTGCCAGCAACCAAGGTGTTCAAACCCTTGCCCTGAACCCTAAAGTCTCGGCCCAAGTCAATGTCTACGGCCAGGTTAAAACTGCCTGGCTTAGCCGAGCTAGCCTGCGGCACTTTAGTCTCGGCCGGCACTTTACTACCTGCTGCAATACCCGTGCTGCTACGCACCACCACATCGTCGCCAAGCTGGGGCGTGCCTTCTTCCGGCAACACGATGCGGGCACGGTCAATCACAAGTGCGCCCTCAAGTTTGGTGTCGCTGCCTATCAAGCTAGCCTGAAGATTGCCCGACACAGTCAGTTCTCTGTCCGTACGTATGCTGGCGCGTAAGCGTTCAATTTTTGCGTTTAGTTGAACCTCTGGTTTTCCATTTAGCCAAGCCGCTTGACCTTGCGCACTAAGACGGCCGCCACTGTCCGTCTCACCTGCGCCTTGCAGTGTGAATTCACTGATCAGCATGCGATTACCGTCAAGTGTGGCGCGCAGTCGGCCACGGCCAAACTCTAAGCCATCGACAACCGAGCGCAAAGCCAGATCATTAGCCGACAAACTACCCGAGAGTTGCGGTGCAGCGCGATTGCCACTAATACGTAAATCAGTAGCCAGCGAGCCGCGTATGCGCCAACCGGGCGGCGCCAACACAGACCACACACCTAGGCGCGGCAGTTGCGCACGCAGCTGCCCATCGAGTGGTGCGTCATCTAGCCAGAGCCAACCAGACTCGGCACTGCGTGTAAGCCGGGTGCTGATTTTGCCGTCGGCGCTACCGGCGCGTTGGCTGTCCCAGCGCAAGGCTAAATTGAGTCGCTCGCCATCACTCGCTAACGTGATGCTGGCTTGCCGCACACCGGCAGCAATGCGTGCAGTGCCGCCGGTTTCGCCCTGCACCGTGATGTCGCCGCTGCTGCGCGCAAGACTGGCGTTTAAGCGCAGCGTGTCACTTAGCTGCGCGTCCCACTGAGCATCAAATATCAGATTGCCGTCCAAGCCGGCGTCAGCCAATTGTGGCCCGCCCACCAGTCCTATCCAAGCCAGCGGTAAACCGGTAATTTTGCCGGTACTGATAAATTCACCACTCCGCCAGCGCACCGGTTGCCAGCTAATTTTGGCTGCTGCGGCACTGCTTTTAGCGGTATTGGGTGGACTGAGAAACGCTTGACCTGCAGCGCTTTCAAACCGACCGCCACTGGCCGACGGCGTCCATTTCAAGGCTAAGGATTCTTTGGTCTCTAAGCGCCAAGTGCCTTCACCCAACGCCGGGTCTTGCAATGTCAAACTAAGCTGCGTGAGCGCACCCTGCCAGACACCGGCGCTCTGTCCAGCAGTGGCACCCAGCACAAGTTGCAAGCGCCGCACACCAGCGATAAGTTCAGCGTTGATTTTTAACTGCGCCTGACTTAAGCGGCCAGAAACACTGGCCTGCAGATTTCGCAAACTATAACTGCTGGCTTTGTTTTGCGTCGCCTGAGTCGCTGCGGCAGTGGCGGTGGCGGTATCACTCTTGCTCAAACTAACAGCAGTAGGAGTAGATGTAGCAGCAACCCGAGCCAGCGGATTAGCCGAGCCCGCAGCACGCGCCGCATTGGCAGCGAGCGGGCTGGTCGCCAATGTTTGACGCGCTTGCCAATCCAAACGCGGCAGGGTCAAACTCGCTTGCAGTTGCGGGTCTTTCCAGCCGCCTTGCCACTGCAATTGCAGATCCGCATTGCCACTCGCAATACCGCTGTTGAGCGCCTCTGTCAGCGTTGGCGGCAAGGCTGGCAAGTGCTGCATCCAGCGCAGCGCACTGGCCACGTCGCCCACTTGTAATTGCAACTGACCATTGCCGCTGGCGGGACGTAATTCACCGCGCACACTGGCGTTAAGGCCTGGTGCTTTAAAAATTAAATCTGCTTTGCCAGCAAGCGCTGCTGTTTGGGCTTGCAAGCTGCCGGTGATTTGTGCGTCGTCGGTCTTGAGACTCAACGCTGACAGCGTGAGCGTGCCGCCCGCAGTTTTTGCATTGAAGTTTCCGTTTGCACTGGCGCTTTGCAAATTTAATTGCGCGAGCAATGCTTCACTAGTTTTGGGGTCACTGGTTTTGGCCGCGCGACTGGTGCGAATCGAGGCTTGAAAATCAATGCCATTCAAGCCGCCTCGACTTTGCACACTGGCCTGACCACTGAGCGCCGGTGCGGCGAAATGGCGCATGATTTTTGACGGATTGATATTATCAAGTTGGGCGACCAGCTGCCAGTTGGGCTCTGCCGCATGACTAGCTGGATCACTAGCGGCATCACTACCCACAGCAGCCATCCACTGACCTTGGGCGCTAATTTTTCCGCCGGCGATTTTTGCGTTGAAACTGCGCACCAGCGCTGCACCATTTAGCCACTCGCCGTTTGCCTGCAAACTCTCGACGGGCAGTTTGCTCTGATCCCACGGCCCGGCCAATGCATTACTGGCGTTTATCTGCACCAGCCATGCACTCAGTGCCTGTGTGTCGGCTTTGGGTTCAACACTGGCCGTTCCGCTGAGCAATGTTTGCGGTGCGTTTGGCCAAAGTGCGGCTAAATTGAAATCTTTAAAACTGGCATTCGCCTGCTGCACCGGCTGCGCAGCCCACGGCGTAATACGGGCTGTTAGCGTGGCATTAGGCAGCGATGCAGATTGCGTTTTCGCCAGCAGCGAAGCGGCAATATCAAGCGCTGTCAAAGGCCCTTTGGCGCTGGCTTTAAAGTCTAGCGGCAAGACCTTAGCGCCACCCGGCACGGCAAGCTCGACTGCGCCAAACAGTTCAGCACTGAGGGTTAAAGGAGTGTTACTGCTCAAAGCAACTTGGCCGCGGTAGGAACCACTGGCAAACGCTGCACCGATTAAATCGAGCTGGTGGCGCTGTCCGTCAAACGTATAGCGGCCCTTTATTTGACTGACCTCAATGGGTTTAGAAAGCGCTTGCGAGAAAGTCAATTGCGCCAGTGCAAACTGATCCAAAACTACTGGCAGTGGCAAACCCAAACTAGCCGGTGGCCCGCTTGGTGCAGCATCAGACGACGCTCGCTGATCATCGATCTTGACACTTTCAGCGCTGATATTTTTAAACAAAAGCCGGCCTTGCAACAAAGCCGCAGGCTGCCAAGCTAAATCTAGATTTTTAAGCGCGACGCTCAGGCCATCTTGCTGCCAGAGCAAACCATCTATATGACCGCCATGACGCAAAGAGCCACTCACACCACTCGCGCTTAGCGGCGCGCTTGCGCCCAATTGACTTTGGACTAAACGCAATGCTTGCCCGAGTGAGCCGCTACTTGCAGCCCACCACCACAAAGCCGCGACCAGTAAAACAATCGTCAGCAGCAAACCCGATAAACTGATCGCCAAAACTTTGAATATGCGCCGCATCAAAATACAAATCCCACGCTGGTATGCAAACGAATTTGCTGAGACTTGACGCCATAGGCCAAATCAATTTGTAGTGGCCCAATCGGACTTTTCCAACGCAAGCCCGTGCCTATGCCAACGGCAGGTTTGAAGTCTTGCGGCCTGTCCCCGACTGCACCCACATCCATGAAAAACGTATTTTCAAATTCGGTTGGCAAGCCATTTCTGCGCAAGGGACGCTGCCATTCAATGCTGGCCACTGTCATGTAGCGACCAGGGCCAATCACGCCGGCATGATCGACACCGATATCGCGCAAGCCGTAGCCACGCACCGTGCCGTCGCCACCGGTGCGAAACAGTGCTGAGCTAGGAATGGCAGCATTGCCATTGGCCAGCACCGCCCCAGCCTCGGCGCGCATGGCAATACGTCCAGTCGATAAGGGCGCAAAACTTAACCAACGCCCCACGCTGCGCAGATAGGGTTGGCGTTTTTCGGTTAGCGTCACACCGCCGCCCAATTCAAACCCTAGGCCGTAGCCACGAGAAGGAAATACCTGATCGTCAAAATAACGACCGGTCCAAACAAAGTTGCCACTCAGCGCCGAGCCGTTGCCGACCTGAGCTGCATCGGCCTGCGCCAAACCCACGCCTGTGACTCTGGCGCGGTCAAACTGCACATAAATATTGCGGTCAATTTGATCACCCAACTGAAACCGTCCAAAACGCAAACGCTCAGAATTAGTGATCAAGCGGTTGTCTTCTATGCGTTCAATTCTGGCCAGACCTTGCCAGCGCCAGTTGTCCACGTCCGGCAGTGCCGTCCATTCGGTTTGCAGCGAAGGGGACTTTTGCTCCAATTGCAATTTACTCACGGCTTGCCAGTCGGTGCCGGGCACGCGCAAATGGGTGTGCTCTAAAGATAAGCGCGGCCCGTTGTCGGTTGATGCGCCCACGCCGAGAACGACTTTTTGCAGTTTGGCCTCGCGCACCTGAACTTGTACCGGCACAGCATCAGGTGTGTCGTCTGGATTGATAAAAACCGTTACCGAATCAAAGTAGCCGCTAGCTGCCAGCCTTTGCTGCGCCAACAGCAAAGCTTGCTGGTCGTAAATATCACCGGGGTTTAAGCGCGCTAAACGCGGTACTAGCACCGGGTTATAGCGCTCTATGCCGCTCACCTGTAACTCGCCTAGGCGATACAGCGGGCCCGAATCCAAGGTCAGTGACAGATTCGCGCTGCGCATGGGTGCATCAATATCAGCAAGGCTTTGCGCCAATCGACCGGCGGGATATCGGCGCACAACCAAATCGCGCAAGGCTTGGGTTTTAGCCCCATCCCAGGTTTGCTGAGTGAAGCGTTGGCCAGGCGGCAAACGCCAATTTTGCTCTATCTTTTGGCGTTGCTCTTGCACGCCAGAATCAGCAGAATTGTTAATGTCACCGGTGAACGAAAAAACGGTTTTTGCCACCACGCTAGGTGCGCCGGGCTCGACCACAACCACTATGGAAGGCCTACCACTGGCTGCGCTGACTTGAGTGATATCGACCTCAGGACTGAAAAACCCAAGCGTGCCCACCAGATTGCGCACATTGCGGTCGGCCAGTTGCAGTAGCCGCGCAAGTTCAGCAGCGTCTAAATCGGTCACCGCGCGGTAGCGCTTTAACTCCATGTGCTGCTCAAGCAAACCTTTAAAGGGCTCAGGTGCGCGCACTTCAATATCAAAAGCACTGACCACGGGCTCCGCATCTTTAGCTCCGACTTTACCTTGCGGGGTTGGTACAGGTTTGAGTTCGGGCGGCACTTTTGCGTCGGCCGCAACTGCTGCATTACTGGCCGGCGAGATATCAGCAGGCGTGCTTAATCCAAGCACAGAGCTTTGGGCTCTGACAGGAATCACGCTAGTGAGAAAAAGAGAAATAAGTAGCCAGCCGCAAGCCGCTATCGCGCCTTGGACTGCGCTTGGTTTGGCAGTTGTCACCGCAGAAGTTTAGCGGACAGTTACTTAGAAATTAATCGCATGGCTTCTTCAAGACCTTTAATCGTGAGTGGATACATGCGCTGGGCCAATAGTTGCTGCATCACGCTAATGCTTTGCCTGTACTGCCAGATGCCTTGCAGCTCGGGATTAATCCAGGCGAACTTAGGAAAGGCATTCGTCAATCGCTGCATCCACTCAGCGCCGGATTCCTCGTTGTTGTATTCCACGCTGCCACCGGCTTGCAATATCTCGTAAGGACTCATGGTCGCGTCACCGACAAAAATCAGTTTGTAGTCTTTGTTGTATTTACGAATGATGTCCCATGTCGCAAATTTTTCGCTAAAGCGTCGACGATTATTTTTCCACATGAAGTCATAGACGCAGTTGTGAAAATAATAAAATTCAAGGTGTTTGAATTCGGATTTGACGGCCGAGAACATTTCCTCCACCCGACCAATATGCTCATCCATGGTGCCGCCCACATCCATGAGTAGCAGCACTTTGACGTTGTTATGCCGCTCGGGAATCATCTTGATGTCTAACCAGCCGGCATTCGCCGCGGTTGACTGAATCGTGTCAGCTAAATCGAGCTCTTCGACCGTGCCTTCGCGGGCAAATTTACGCAAGCGGCGCAGCGCCACTTTGATGTTGCGCGTGCCCAGCTCTTGGCTGTCGTCGTAGTCTTTGTAAGCACGCTGATCCCAGACCTTAACGGCGCTTTTGTTACGACTTTTCTCTTGGCCAATCCGTATGCCTTGGGGATTAAAGCCATTTGCGCCGAACGGCGAGGTGCCGCCCGTGCCTATCCATTTACTGCCGCCCTCGTGACGCTCTTTTTGTTCTTCGAAACGTTTTTTAAGCGTTTCCATAAGTTCGTCCCAGCCCATTTTTTCTATCTTGGCTTTCTCCTCTGGGCTGAGTTCAAGTTCAAGATTTTTTCGCAACCACTCAAGCGGTATGTCTTGGGTGAAATCGGCGAGTCGCTCCACGCCTTTAAAGTAACTCGCAAAAGCGCGATCAAACTTGTCGTAGTGCTTTTCATCTTTGACCATAATGGTGCGGCTGAGATAGTAAAAATCGTCTACCGACCAAGCACCATCATCAACGCCATTGAAGCCATTGACGTCATTTTCAGTTTCATTACTGCCACTATTGGGGCCGACAACACCGGCCTGCAAAGCTTGCAGCAACATCAAAAATTCATTCACGGATACCGGCAATTTAGCCGAACGCAAAGTGTAGAAAAAATCAATCAGCATGGTTTTTGCCGGTTTAGTCGGTGCGTTTTTTATTGAGTAAATACAGCAGCTGCGCTTTGGCTTCTGGCCATTCGCCAGCGCGCATGCTATACATCTCGGTGTCTCTGAGTGTGCCGTCACGGCGCAATGCATGACCGCGCAGCACGCCATCTTTTTGAGCGCCCAAGCGTTCAATTGCACGCTGGCTAGCAAAATTAAAGTTATCCGTTCGCCAGCCGACAACATCGCAATGCAACACCTCGAAAGCCTGCGTCATCAGCAGCAGTTTGGTGCAGGTGTTGA
Organism: Polaromonas vacuolata; assembly: GCF_012584515.1. Lineage (NCBI taxonomy): Bacteria > Pseudomonadati > Pseudomonadota > Betaproteobacteria > Burkholderiales > Comamonadaceae > Polaromonas > Polaromonas vacuolata. Next base: position 3,344,293 of record NZ_CP051461.1, read on the forward strand.
CATGACTGCGTTGAACACTCGCTGCATACCAAGTAAAACCAATCTCTAGGCGGCTGACCTCCGGCAATATGTCGTGGTAACTGCTGGTTCCGAGCAATCGGCCACTGGCCTCATCTAGCACGGCGAAAGCGGCGCGATTGGGCGTTTGCAATGCGGTCTGAATATAGGCGAGGGTTTCATGCGGTTCGGGTATCGAGGTCACGCGAATTTTCCACAATTCGCCATCAGCAGCCGCAACCTTTAAACCTGACTCATGGGCCAAAGCCAAAGGCACTAACAGCAGGCCGTAGCCGGCAAGGTTTTGGGCTTGCGCAAACGTCATATCAATCCCTGTTTGGGGCTTTGTTGTCGTTGGCTTTGGCTTGTCGACTTTTACGCCAAGTGCGCGCCAGTTGCAGACCAAAACCGCCGCCTAAGCCAACCAGCACAATGCCAAAAATAGCCGCATTACCGTAGCCCGCACCCATGATGTCCAGACCGGCTAGCAGGCCTATGCCGTAGCCCAGCAAAGCGCCGCCCAGGAAACCTATAGCGTCCGACAGACCTTCTATGAGCAGTGTTTTTTGTTTCATGTGGCTTGACTCAATTAACGGTTATTACGCTGCATGAAAACTAATTTTTCAAACAGATTGACATCCTGCTCATTTTTGAGCAAGGCGCCCACCAATGGCGGAACGGCGACTTTGTCGTCTTGGCTTTGCAGGGCTTCTAACGAGATGTCTTCGGCCACTAGCAACTTGAGCCAGTCCAACAATTCGCTTGTCGAGGGTTTTTTCTTTAGCCCCGGCAGGTTGCGCACATCATAAAAAGTCTTCATCGCTGCGGCCAACAACTCTTGTTTCAGCACCGGGAAATGCACGTCGACAATTTTGCGCATGGTGTCGGCATCGGGAAACTTGATGTAGTGGAAAAAGCAGCGGCGCAAAAACGCATCAGGCAGCTCTTTTTCATTATTGGAGGTGATAAAAACCAGTGGCCTGTGCTTGGCACGAATGAGTTCACGGGTCTCATAAACGTAGAACTCCATGCGGTCGATTTCGCGCAGTAAGTCGTTGGGAAACTCGATGTCAGCCTTATCGATTTCATCGATCAACAGCGCCACCGGTGTCTCAGAAGTAAAGGCCTGCCAAAGCACACCTTTGACGATGTAATTATTGATGTCCTTGACCTTAGCGCCGCCGTCTAGCGTGCTGAGCTGGGAGTCACGCAAACGCGAAACCGCGTCGTATTCATACAAGCCCTGCTGCGCTTTGGTGGTGGATTTAATATGCCACTGCAGCAGCGGCAGTCCCATGGATTGAGCGACTTCCTCAGCCAGCATGGTTTTGCCGGTACCCGGTTCGCCTTTGACTAACAAAGGTTTTTTCAGCGTTGCCGCGGCATTAACCGCCAGCATCAAATCTTGGGTAGCGACGTAGTTTTTAGAGCCTTGAAATTTCATCGTATGGTGCCGGGTAAGGATTGCGGTTGCCCGTAAATCACACTATTGTGCGGTCTAGGGCAGTCGATTTACTGTCGTATTTGCGACCCTTTGGAGCGCGTGCAGGATAGCAATTAATCTCAGCAAATTTTTGCTCTGCGCACGCAGATACAATCAATGCCTAACAAGATCATTCTTCACCCGACTTATCAATCGATTGTGCGCGCAAAATGAACAAGCTTTTTACTCTGCTATTTTCTGCGGTTGTGGCCTTCGCGGCGACTTCTAGTCATGCTCAGGAAATCAAGGGCGACGCCGCTGCTGGCGGTACCAAAAACGCCATGTGCATTGGCTGTCACGGGATCGCCGGCTATCAGTCCACATTTCCCGAGGTCTATAAAGTACCTATGATTTCGGGCCAAGGCGCGGCCTACATAGCATCCGCCTTACATTCCTACAAAAAAGGCGATCGCAAACACCCCACCATGCGCGGTGTTGCCACCACATTGAGCGAGCAAGACATTGCCGATCTGGCCGCCTATTACAGCGCACGCGGCGTGGTTGACGGTGTCGAATTGCCGGCCATGCCAGCGATGCAAGCCAATACCCAAGTGCAAGCGCTGTTGGCAAAAGCTAATTGCGCGTCTTGCCATGGCGCTAACTTCAGTAAGCCAATTGACCCGAGCTACCCAAAGCTTGCCGGTCAGCATTCAGATTACTTGCTAGTCGCACTAAAGGCCTACAAGGTAGAGAACAATCCCAATGTTGGCCGTAACAACGCCATCATGGCTAGCATGGCCAAGCAATACACCAATGCTGAGCTCAAGCAGATCGCTGGCTATATTTCATCATTGCCGTCAGATCTCAAAGTAGTGCCGCAAAGCCGTTTTCGCTAAGCCTAGCTAAGCACATACAAAAAGCCGCTTTTTAAGCGGCTTTTTTTTGCACTATCTGCGTTCAGCGTTTAACCATCTCGATTGCGCTATTAGTCCCGCGTAGCGTGCCTTTGCACGCAGTCTATATAAGCAGCACCATCTGGCGGTCGACCTGCGCGCTGACTTTCCCATACCATTTGACCTAGGCAATCCATCGTCTCATGGTGAGCGTGATGCAAAGAGTCACGCCGCGCCGTTAGCAGCTCGACGGCTTGGCGTATTCCGCGCGGCTGATCAATCGAGCATTGCTCGCTGATAGACAGATGCATGGACAGGTGCAGAAATGGATTGGTTTTGCCATCTTCAGCGTCGTACATTTTTTCTAATGCCGCGGCTTCGTTGGAAAAATCAGCATGGTATTCGGGGTGCTCAGCAATCCACAGATCGGCAATAGTCTCTATTGCCTCCATGGGCGCACCGGATTGATTTTTAGCATAGACGGCGCAAAAAAAGCGGCGTACATCGGCTTGTGAGGGCGTAAACATTCTCAAAGAATAGCATGCAAGGCCTAGCCTTACGAACGCGAGTGAAAAGCCAAATTCAAATTTAAAGCACACACAAAAATATGAGCAGCGCTTGCTTGACGCGGCCTCTGGCTACAGTCCTACAGTGGGCAGCTAAGCGACTCATTACATTCAATAGCAAGCGTCTGATTTACGCAATGCAGACGCTAAGCGTGATTAAATTTATAAAAACCTAGGAGTGCTTCACATGAACGCAAGCAAAATTGCCGGCATCATCTTGCTACTGGCCGGTATGGCCGGCCTGTTCACCGGGGGCTTTAACTTCACCCGCGAAAAAACACAAGCCAAGATAGGAACCCTCGAGCTGACGGTGAAAGAAGAGCAAACCGTCAACATCCCGCAGTGGCTCAGCTTTGGCGCGCTGGCACTAGGCGCCGTGGTGTTGGTGATGGGTTTTCGCAAGCCTTAACTTATCGTCAGAGCGGCCAACGCAAACGCATCAAGATGGCGGTGCGCCCAACAGCTGTGAGACTTTTCGAGTGGCCAGCAGCAGCGGCTCCAACATACGGTCTTGCATCACACGGGCACTGGTTCGGTTGGCTTGACCGCTGATGTTGAGCGCCGCCACCGTCTTACCCGCGCGATTAATAACCGGTGCAGCCATGGTGATCAAGCCTTCTTCAAGTTCTTGATTCACCAGACACCAACCCTGCTTTCGCACTTGCGAAATACTGGCAGTCAAATCTTTTAGCGTGGTCAAGGTATGCGCGGTGCGCGCAGTGCGGTCGGATTGGCGCAAACAGTCCAGCATCTCCGACTCACTCAAACCGGCAAGCAGCACGCGGCCCAATGAAGTGCAAAAAGCCGGCAACCGCGAGCCCACGCCTAAGTTGATGCTCATAATTTTGTGTGTAGGCACGCGCAGCACATAAACAATGTCAGTGCCGTCAAGTACGGCTGCAGAGCAAGACTCTCTTACCGTTTCCACCAGCGCTTCCATGCTCGGTTCAGCCAAATTCCAAATCGGCATTGACGAGAGATAAGCAAAACCTAAATCGAGAATACGCGCCGTCAGGGTAAAGCGTTTGCCGTCACTCAGCACATAGCCCAGTGCCTGCAAAGTGAGCAAAATCCGGCGTGCGCCAGAGCGGCTAAGGCCCGAATTTTCGGCTACCTCGCTCAGCGTTTGACTGGGTGCAAGCGCACTAAAGGATCGAATCACTTCGAGCCCGCGTGCAAAAGACTGCACATAACCGTCGCTTGGCTCTAAACCCGAAATTCGGTTTGATGCTGCGTTTGCCATAATGATCTTTCAATTGCGCGTTTCATTATACGAACTTATGTTCTTATGACGAACAATTTACGCCAGTCCGCCCGACAGACGGAACAACTTGCCGGTAATGACTTTTAGAGGATTTGAAAAAATGATCAATAAAATTGCACTGTCTGTAGCCGATGCGCTTGCCGACACCCAAAATGGCGCGACCATACTGATAGGCGGCTTTGGCACTTCTGGTATTCCGATTGAGCTAATTGACGGTTTGCTAGAACAAGGCGCTAGTGACTTAACCGTGGTCAACAACAACGCCGGCAATGGTGAGACCGGACTGGCCGCGCTACTCAAAGCGGGTCGGGTGAGAAAAATCATTTGCAGCTACCCACGCCAAGCTGACAGTCAGGTCTTCGATGCGCTCTACCGCAGTGGCAAGCTTGAGCTTGAACTCATTCCCCAAGGCAACTTGTCCGAACGCATACGCGCAGCCGGTGCCGGCATAGGCGCATTTTTCTCGCCTACTGGATATGGCACAGAGTTGGCCAATAACACCGACGGTTCAGCCAAAGAAACCCGGGAAATTAACGGCAAACACTACGTGCTGGAGCTACCGATTTTTGGCGACGTCGCGCTAATCAAAGCAGAAAAAGGCGACCGCTGGGGCAACCTCACCTACCGCATGGCGGCGCGAAACTTCGGCCCTGTGATGGCCGCAGCGGCGCGCAAAACCGTGGCGACGGTGCATGAAATTGTGGCCTTGGGCGAGCTCGATCCCGAGCACATCATCACACCCGGCATTTTCGTGCGCCAAGTGGTGTTGATAGACCGCGTGGCAACCCAAGCCGGTGGCACCAAGCTTGCGGCATAAGCCGATTTAATTCACACGGGAATCCAACATGACTTACCAAAAACGCAGCAAAGAGCAGCTCGCCATTCGCGTTGCCCAAGACATTGGGGAAGGCAACATCGTCAACCTTGGCATAGGCATGCCAACGCTGGTGGCCAACCACATACCGGCAGATTTAGAGGTGGTGCTGCACAGCGAAAACGGTATTTTGGGCATGGGCCCAGCGCCAGCGCCAGGACTAGAAGACTACGACTTAATCAACGCCGGCAAACAGCCGGTAAGCCTGCTCAAGGGCGGCTCCTACTTTCACCACGCAGACAGCTTTGCCATGATGCGCGGCGGTCATCTGGATATTTGCGTGTTGGGCGCTTTTCAGGTCTCAGCCACCGGCGACTTGGCCAATTGGCACACCGGCGCACCGGGCGCAATTCCAGCCGTAGGCGGGGCAATGGACTTAGCCATAGGCGCGCGCCAAACCTGGGTGATGATGGATTTGCTGACCAAACAAGGTCAAAGCAAGGTGGTCGCTGAGTGCACCTATCCGTTGACTGGCATAGGTTGCGTCAAACGCATTTACTCAGAATTCGCCACACTGGCCTGTACGCCGCAGGGACTGGTGCTGATAGACCTAGTCGACGGTTTAACGCTGTCAGAGCTGGAAGCGTTGATTGGTTTACCCATCTCGCCTGCGCTCACGGTTTGAGCTTTAAGACCGACTATTTTTTTATTCACCCCAAGGAGACCACTTCATGATCAAGCAAGCTTTTATTTGTGACGCTATTCGCACCCCATTTGGCCGCTACGGCGGCGCATTGAGCAGCATACGCACCGACGATTTGGGCGCTATACCGCTGCGCGCACTGATGGCCCGCAACCCCGGCGTCGACTGGCAAGCCGTCAGCGATGTGATTTACGGCTGCGCCAATCAAGCCGGCGAGGACAACCGCAATGTAGCCCGCATGTCGGCGCTGCTAGCCGGTCTGCCAATTGAGCTGCCAGGTGCGACGATAAACCGTTTGTGCGGCTCCGGCTTGGATTCGATTGGTACGGCAGCGCGCGCCATCAAATCCGGCGAAGCCGGCATGATGATTGCCGGCGGCGTGGAAAGCATGAGCCGTGCGCCCTTTGTGATGCCCAAAGCTGAAAGCGCTTTTGGTCGCAACAACGCGGTCTACGACACCACCATAGGCTGGCGCTTTATTAACCGTTTGATGAAAGAAGCTTACGGTGTGGACTCGATGCCAGAGACCGCTGAAAACGTGGCCAGCGATTACAACATTAGCCGCGAAGACCAAGACAAGATGGCTTTGTCCAGCCAGTTAAAAGCCGTGGCCGCACAGCAGGCCGGCTACTTCGATGCCGAAATCACACCGGTAAGCATCGCGCAGAAAAAGGGCGACGCCCTTATCGTGAGTCAAGACGAACACCCACGAGCCACCAGCATGGAGTCACTAGCCCGGCTCAAAGGCGTGGTGCGGCCAGACGGTAGCGTGACAGCCGGCAATGCCAGCGGCGTGAACGATGGCGCTTGCGCGCTGCTACTAGCCGATGAGGTGAGCGCAGCAAAAAACGGTTTGACACCTCGCGCTCGCATCGTTGGCATGGCAACGGCAGGTGTTGCGCCGCGCATCATGGGTATGGGACCAGCGCCAGCGACACAAAAAGTACTGGCGTTGTGCGGCTTGAGTTTGGCCCAAATGGATGTAATTGAACTCAATGAAGCCTTTGCAGCACAAGGCTTGGCAGTGCTTCGCATGCTCGGCTTGCAAGACAACGACCCTCGCGTGAATCCCAACGGCGGCGCCATTGCGCTAGGCCACCCGCTAGGCGCGAGCGGTGCTCGCCTAGCCACGACTGCTGTCAACCAACTACACAAAAGCGGCGGACGCTATGCGTTGTGCACCATGTGTATTGGTGTTGGACAAGGAATTGCTTTGATTTTAGAACGGGTCTAAAAACTGCAAGTCCTGCGGTCAAGCCTGCGCTTGGGACAATTAACCTACTAGAGCGCAGGGGAACCCCTTTTTTTAATCGGCGGATTCAAGCTTGAAGTGCAACCGTATGCTGATAGGACTCTAACTGTTCCATAAAAACCTGATGCGGCGTTCGATACCCTAAACATTTTCTAGGACGATGATTGAGCCTGTGCATCGCTAAAGCAATGTCATCGTCGGTGATGCAATTAAAGCGCATCCCCTTTGGGAAAAACTGGCGAATCAAACCGTTCATATTCTCGTTCGCCCCACGCTCCCACGAGGCGTATGGATGGGCGAAAAAGAAATCTGCACTCAGCGCAGAAGCTATTCGTTCATGCTGGGCAAATTCCTTGCCGTTATCAGTCGTGAGAGTGTGCACGCAATGAGCGAACGGTTTGAGTAAAGTGATTAACGCGTCCCCTACGGCTTGCGCTGTTTTGAATGGCACGTGGAAAATTATTGAATAGCGAGAGACACGCTCATTAATCGTCACTAGTGCTTGCTTCTGCCCGGCACCAATCACCAGATCAGCCTCCCAGTCGCCAAAGCGCGCACGCTCAAGCACGATGTCGGGTCGCAGTTCTATTGAGACCTGGTGAGAGATGGTGCCGCGCCGTTCACGGCCACTGCTGCGTTTTTTTCGCGTCTTCTGGCAACGCAGTGTTTTATGCAAGGTGCCGCCCGCGCGTTTGTCAGCGTAGATGTACTGGTAAATGCTCTCATAGCTAACACCGGGTTGGTGGCTAGCTTCGAGGTGGCCGCTGATTTGCTCGGGGCTCCAAGCCTCAGCCAACTTTTCCTCCACTACAGCCCATGTCGAGTCAGCAACTCTAGGACTATTGGCGCAGGCAAGTCTACGTTCTTGGGCTTTGTCATTTGCCTGCTTAGGGCGATAGCCTCGTAGACCGCGGTTACGACGCAACTCACGGCTGATGCTCGATTTATCACGGTCCATCATTTTTGCAATTTCACTTTGATTGAAGTTTGCTTTGACGAGGATTGCAATCTGGTAACGTTCGTCACGGGTGAGGTGTGTGTAAATCATTCTGGGCAACTTTGACTTGGTAGTCGGGAAGCTTGGATGCTCTCACATCTCACCCACCCGTACGGTTAATTTCAAAGTTGCACTTCAGACTTGAATCCGCGATCCATAATAGTTAATAAGTAGTAACTGAACTTTAATACTCAAAAAGTTTCAGGATTCAGCTTTGACAGTGATCAACACCACTTTTGATGTATTTTAAAACTTGATAAAAGTGAGATAAAAATACATTTAAGGACATGTACTCACAATAAATGTAATAATTATTATTTCAACTAGTTCTGGTGATTTACACAATTGCCATAACAAAGTTGCAATTATTGTTAAAAATAATTAACACTCGCGCTCAATAATTGCAAATCGGCGGATAGTTGCTTAATTAATAAAATTAAAAATATTATGGCCAACAGCTTACTTTTAATCCTTTGACATGAACGAAAAGCTTGAATTCAGCGATCGCCTTCGATCAGCCATACTGGCCGCGGGCTACCCACCGAGGCCCTCTATCGTGGTGCATGAATTCAATACACGCTGGCACGGCGCGTCCATCAGCACACAAGCTGCGTGGAGCTGGCTTAACAATAAATCTATTCCTTTACAGGACAAGATACAGGTACTAGCCGAGTGGTTAAAAGTCGATGCACAGTCGCTGCGCTTTGGCGACTCGGTGCGTCACTCAGTCGGTGAAAGTGGCAAACTCTGGGGTGAAGGCTCTACATATATAGAGCGCGAAGCATTTGATGCGTTTCTAAAACTGCCAACCATGCAGCGTAAAACGGTTAGAGAAGTGATCACCGCCTTTACTTTGGCCTTTCCACACACTCAAGACGTGCAGCCAGACAAAAATATAGGCTAAAAAATATGCTGCTGACAACATAGGCATATAGTTTTCACGCAACCCTTTTCACATTTGCGTAGTTTGAATTTTGCAGCATCACAAGTTTTGTTGGTGCCCAGTTGCGCCTTTAAGCCAACGTCAAAAACACTGTGCCAGCTATGCCTAAAGCGCTCACCTAGTGAAGAAGTCATCCCAAACAAGTGCCGACAAAAACACATCAACTATAAATTGATGCAGACCGGACATTGCCGAGATGAGCAGTACACAGTCAGATCAACATAAAGCCAGCCTTGCGCTGGGCAACTATAAATAGCGTTGTCAAGCCACACCTGATTGGACGCGGATACGTCGAACTAACGCTCCAGCAAGTTAGGCCAGACTTATTTACCGTGGTTAGTATTTTTACTGCCTGAGACAAGCAAACCCAAACGACGCCCACATCTACCTTAAGTGGACGCGCAAGCGTTAAAACCGAATAAGTTAGGTGCGAATACTGGGTTCGCCATGGATTGCTTGAGGCGGCTTCCAACGTGTTCGACCGCTTGCTGCAAGAGCTGTTCGCTGTGACGTTTGCTGATGAGTTTCCTTCTCAAGGTTAGCTTTAAACCTTGAGAGGAAAGGAAAGAAAAGGACAGCACTGTCTACTTTTTTGACTGATGTTCAGTTCAGATTCCGTCGATTTAAGCGCGACGCAGTCAGTCAATTTACTTTTTTAAGAACTCAACAGGATTCGAATAAATTGTCATCTCAAACAACTATTTACGATTACAACGCATGACTTCAAATAACTAAAAACCAAGCTCAGCGACAGACATTGGATTCAATTCGGGTCTTGCTCATCCTCTAAAAACGCTTCCACATCGCTAGGCAACAACTGAATGCTGGCGCGTAAACCCGGCACGGCTTTCATCAAGGCTTGCTCCACATTGGCACGTACCGCAGCAGCTCGGCCCAAGGACCAGCGCGCTGGCATGTGCATATGCATATCGAGAAAACAGCGTTGTCCTGAGCGACGTGTGCTTAAGTGATCAAAGCGAATACTGGGGTGACGAAACTGCTCCAGGGTGCTATCAATATCGGCCAGCAATTCAGGCTCTAGCGCCTCATCCATCAGGCCTTGGGTAGACCGCCAGATGAGCTGACAGCCTTCCCACAAAATATTCAACGCCACGCCTATTGCAACCACTGCATCCAGCCAAAGCCAGCCGGTCAATAGCACCACACCTAAGCCGACGACTACGCCGACTGAGGTCCAAACATCCGTCACCAAGTGCTTGGCATCGGCATGCAAGGCAATAGATCGGTGTAGCTTAGCCGAGCGAAACATCACCCAAGCCAGCAAGCCGTTGAGCACTGAGCTAATGACAGACAGAACCAAACCCCAGCCGAGCTGCTGAACCGGTTGCGGATCAAACATGCGATGAGAAGCAGCCCAGATAATGGCCAGAGCGGCGCCCACAATTAAAGCACCCTCAAAACCCGACGAGAAATACTCGGCCTTATGGTGGCCATAAGGATGATCCTCATCAGCTGGGCGCTGGGCAATGGTCACCATGGCTAGGCCAAACATAGCACTGGCTAAGTTGACAAAAGACTCCATCGCGTCGGACAGCAAACCAACTGAGTCTGTGATGTACCAGGCGCTAGTCTTGAGCACTATGGTGATAACTGCCACAGCCACCGACACCCAAAGCAGGCGCGTGGGGGTGAGTGACTGGGTGCTAGGAAAATTCATGAAGAAATTGTGCACCAAGTAAACCTCGGTTTATTAGACGCAGGCAATACCCTGCAAACATCGCTAGCTCAGGCTAAACAGTAACAGCCGCAGCGCTACTCATAAGGCGATGGCCAGCAAATTGAGCAGTTCAGCGGCAGCGCGATCAACTCAACGTGACGCGCATAAACTTGCGCTTGCCAACCTGCAACACATAGGTGCCAGGCTCTAACTTGAGCGCCTTGTCACTGACCACACCAGAGTCAACGCGTACGCCGCCGCCTTCTATCAAACGACTCGCATCACCGCCAGAAGCAGCCAGACCCGCCGCTTTTAACAATGCACCTATGCCCATGGGCGCGCCGGCAATGCTGATGTCGTCAATCTGGTCAGGTACGCCGCCTTGGCTGCGGTTGATGAAGTCTTGCTCAGCGAGGTCTGCGTCTGCGGCGGAGTGAAAGCGTGCGGTGATTTCCTTGGCCAATGCGACCTTGGCGTCCTTGGGATTACGCCCACCGGCGACTTCGGCTTTGAATGCAGCAATCGCCGCTTCGCTCTGAAAACTCAGCAACGTGTACCACTTCCACATGAGTACATCGGAGATGCTCAGCACCTTGGCGAACATGGCGTTAGGTGCCTCTGAGATACCAATATAGTTATTCTTACTCTTAGACATCTTATCCACGCCGTCTAAGCCTTCAAGCAGTGGCATGGTCAAAATACATTGCGGCTCTTGTCCGTACTCGCTTTGTAAATGTCGACCCACCAGCAAGTTGAACTTCTGGTCGGTGCCGCCCAGTTCCAGATCGCTTTTAAGCGCAACTGAGTCGTAACCCTGCATCAGCGGATATAAAAATTCGTGGATGCTGATGGACTGGCCGCTCTTAAAGCGCTTGCTAAAGTCATCTCGCTCCATCATGCGGGCGACGTTGTACTTGGCGGCTAATTCAATCATGCCGCGCGCACCCAAAGGGTCGCTCCATTCGCTGTTGTAACGCAGCTCGGTTCGGGCCGGGTCTAGCACCAGCTCAGCTTGGCGCTTATAGGTCAGAGCGTTGACTTCGATCTGCTCACGGGTGAGCGCTGGGCGGGTATTGTTACGGCCTGAGGGATCGCCAATCGTGCTGGTAAAGTCGCCAATCAAGAAGATCACCGTGTGACCCAAGTCTTGCAGTTGGCGCATTTTGTTTAGCACGACAGTGTGGCCGATGTGGATATCGGGCGCAGTAGGGTCTAGTCCCAACTTAATGCGCAGCGGCACGCCGGTGGCTTCGCTGCGAGCAAGTTTGCGTAGCCACTCGTCCTGAGGAAGTAGCTCTTCTACGCCGCGCAGGGAGACGGCTAGCGCATGTTTGACACTGTCGGTCACGGGATGTTTTGTAACGGCTTGTTGATTCATAGGGGTTCTTTACAGACTGGGGAGTAGTCCGACAGATATACTTGCTGTTCGCCTACATCCCCTGAACTATTTTAGTGCGTGGTCAAGGCAGCTTTTGCTGACCCGAAGATTGCTAACTGGTTTCAGGAATCAATGTCTAGTTTAGAGTCCAGCAAGGACGGGTTTTACTGCTTTGCAGTGTGGCCTGACCGGCTGGTTTTTTATGCCACCTTCAGTGCGGCCATTGCCGCCTGATTGCAGCCATTGACAGTCGCTCCATGGATAGAAGATCTGGTGGACTGCTGCTGCCCTTTTAGGAATTTGCCTTGCGCCCTGCTACACCTATCCAGCTCTTTCATACAGTGGCTGAGTCTTTACGCCGCCATCCAAAACGTTTCGCCACTGGCCTTGCCGCGCTACTTTTGGGCACTGGCGTGACCGCATTTGGTGTCGCACCAGTCGCCCCCGATGTCGCACTGCTACCGGTGCGCCAAGTGTTAGAAAACGTGCAGGAAATGCCAGTTGCCAAACAATCAGAAGCTCTGGCTGATTTCCGCTTTAACCTTTACCGCAGCGAAACCACTCGCAGAAGTGACAGCGCCGACGCCTTACTCAAACGTCTGAATATTGACGACGCTCAGGCCAGCGCCTTTTTACGCAATGACGAAACCGCGCGCCTATTGTTAGCCGGCCGTCCGGGTAAGAACGTCACCGCCGAAGCCAGCGACAACCAACAACTGCTTAAGCTAAGCACACGCTGGGCCAGCGACGACGAGACCCGCTTTAAACGTTTGGTGATTGAACGCACGCCTGCGGGATTGACCTCCCGCATCGAGACAGCACCCTACACAAGCAATGCGCGACTAGCTAGCGGCAGCATTCAAAGCTCGCTTTTTGCCGCTACCGACGATGCTCAAATACCCGACAGCGTGGCAGTTCAAATCGCAGAGATGTTCTCCACCGATGTTGATTTCCGCCGCGATTTACGCAAAGGCGACCGCTTCAACGTGGTCTACGAAACCTTGGAAGCCGATGGTGAGCAAATTCGTAGCGGACGCGTGCTGTCAGCCGAGTTCGTTAACGCCGGCAAAACTTACCAAGCCATGTGGTTTCAGCCGCCTGGCATGGACAGCGCAGGCAAGCCTAACAAAGGTGGTTACTTCACACTCGATGGCAAAAGCCAACGCCGTGCATTCCTCAGCTCGCCGGTAGAGTTCTCGCGTATTAGCAGCGGATTTTCTATGCGCTTTCATCCAATACTGAAGAAATGGCGTTCCCATTTGGGTACCGACTTTGCGGCAGCCACGGGCACACCCGCACGCACCATTGGTGATGGCGTCGTCACGTTTGCAGGCGTTCAAAACGGCTTTGGCAATGTCGTTTTCATTCAGCACGCCAACCATCACGAAACCGTTTATGCGCATCTGAGCAAAATCAATGTCAAAAAAGGCCAAAAAGTAGACCAAGGTCAAACCATAGGCTTGGTCGGCATGACGGGCTGGGCCACCGGCCCACACCTTCACTTTGAAGTGCGAGTCAACGGCGTACAGGAAGACCCCATGAAGATTGCCAAAAAAAGCATGACTATTCCGCTTTCAGCCGCTGCATTACCGGTGTTCAAACAACAGTCAGCTATCGCCAAACAGCAGTTGTTGGCAGCCGCCAGCATGACGCCTAGAAGCGCTGAATAAATCGATTTTGGCCGTGCGGCTGGTTGTCTCCAGCGGCCGCGGCGACTGCGGCAAAATGCCGACATGAATGATTACTTTATTGGCCTGATGTCGGGCACTTCCTTAGATGGCGTAGACGGCGTTCTGGTTAACTTTGCGACCCAACCGCTGACTGTGATGGCAGTGGCCACAGAGCCATTTGAGCCCAACTTTAAGGCCGAGTTGCTGGCACTCAATAGTCCAGCGGGCAATGAACTGCACCGCGCGGCCTTAGCCGCCAACACCCTTGCGCGCACTTATGCGCGGGTTGTCAGCAGCCTGCTAGCTAGCACTAGCGCCAAAGGGCTTAGCCCAGCCGACATTCAAGCCATAGGTGCACACGGTCAAACCGTCAGGCACCAGCCGCAGACTGCCAACATGGCGGATGGCAACGGCTACACGATTCAACTCAACAATCCCGCCCTTTTGAGCGAGCTCTGCGGCATAGATGTAGTGGCCGACTTTCGCAGTCGGGACATCGCAGCCGGCGGCCAAGGTGCACCCTTGGTGCCAGCCTTTCACCAGCAAGTGTTTGCTCAGGCCGGACGCAGCACTGCCGTCCTCAACCTAGGCGGCATCGCCAACATCAGTCTTTTGCCAGAGAACCCGGCCACATCGGTACTGGGTTTTGACTGCGGTCCTGGCAATGCGTTGATGGATGCGTGGTGCTACACCCACACCGGGCAAGCCTTCGATTCAGGCGGTGCTTGGGCCGCTAGTGGGCAGCTAATACCCGCCCTACTTGACCGCCTGTTGGCAGAGCCGTATCTGGCTTTGCCCGCACCAAAGAGCACCGGCAGAGACCTTTTTAGCTTGAACTGGCTATCCAAGCAGCTAGAACCTTTTACAGACTGCGCAGCGAACGACATTCAAAACACATTGACTGAATTCACTGCTAAAACTTGTATTGATTGCGTGACCCGCTACGCAGCAGGCAGCGATCAATTGATTGTCTGCGGCGGTGGGGCTTACAACCTGTACCTGATGGAAAGGCTGCAAGCGGGCTTACCCAAACTTCGGGTCATGTCTTCACAAGAGCACGGCCTGGGGCCCTTAGAAGTAGAAGCAGCAGCATTTGCTTGGCTAGCGCGCCAGACCCTGCTGCGACTGCCAGGTAACTTACCCAGTGCCACCGGTGCCAAAGGATTGCGCGTACTGGGTGCGATTTATCCGGCATAAAGCGTCTTCTGGCTTTTTGCTTTTTGCTTTTTGCTTTTTGCTTTTTTGCTTTTTTGCTTTTTTGCTTTTTGCTAATCTAATTTAGGATGTAGAGAAAAGCAAAAAGCCGCCCAAAGGCGGCTTTTAATGTTTGCGCAAAAGAGCGCAGAAACTTAGGCTGAGAAGCTAGAGCCGCAGCCGCAAGTGCTGGTGGCGTTAGGGTTTTTAATCACAAATTGCGCACCTTCAAGGTCGTCTTTGTAATCAATTTCAGCGCCTACCAAATACTGATAGCTCATCGCATCAATCAACAGTGACACACCATTTTTAGTCATGGTGGTGTCGTCTTCGTTGGTGATTTCATCAAAGGTAAAACCATACTGAAAACCGGAGCAGCCGCCGCCTTGAACGAACACGCGCAGCTTCAAATCGGGATTGCCCTCTTCAGCAATCAATTCGGCAACTTTTGACGCTGCGCTGTCGGTGAAGACAAATGGGGAAGGCATTTCGGTGGTGACAAGTTCTGCAGCTGCGCTCATGGGGTACTCCGTTGTTCTAGGCTTGATCTAGTGATACTACAGCAAGTGCTTCAACCACAATAGCCGTGCGTATAAAGCATGGCTAATGCGGCATTAAGCAGCATCGACTTAAATAGAAAAAACATATGAAAAAAGCCGCCAGGCATAAAACGCGGCGGCTTTTTTCGGGGCAGCAAAGCTGCAGCGGCGAATTAACGCTTGCTGAACTGCTTGCGACGGCGAGCTGAGCGGAAACCGACTTTCTTACGCTCGACTTCACGTGCATCACGGGTCACGAAGCCAGCCTGGCTCAGAGCCGGCTTGAGGCTTGCGTCATAGTCAATCAGTGCACGGGTAATACCGTGACGGACTGCACCGGCCTGGCCGGACTCACCGCCGCCGTGGACGTTGATCATGATGTCAAACGTCTCGACGTGATTCGTCAGAAACAGGGGTTGACGGCAGATCATGATAGAGGTTTGACGACCGAAGAACACCTGGATGTCTCTGTCGTTAACCGTGATCTTGCCGGTGCCTTTTTTGATAAACACACGGGCGACGCTTGATTTGCGACGGCCGGTGCCGTTGTTCCATTCACCAATCATCTATAGCTCCTTAGATGTCCAGCACTTTAGGCTGTTGAGCGGTATGTGGATGCTCAGCACCACCATAGACCTTGAGTTTTTTGATCATCGCGTAGCCGAGCGGGCCCTTAGGCAGCATGCCCTTGACGGCTTTTTCCAAAGCGCGGCCTGGGTGTTTGGCTTGCATGTCGCGGAAGCTGGTAGCAGTGATGCCGCCTGGGTATCCGGAATGACGATAGTAAATTTTGTCAGTCGACTTAGCGCCGGTGACACGCAGCTGAGCTGCGTTGATGATGACGATGAAGTCACCGGTATCGACGTGAGGCGTGTAAATGGCCTTGTGTTTGCCGCGTAAACGGAGAGCAACTTCGCTGGCTACTCGTCCGAGGACCTTATCGGTCGCGTCAACCACAAACCACTCGTGCGTCACGTCAGCGGGTTTTGCGCTGAAGGTTTTCATGAGATTTTCTTTAAGAAAGGGTTTGTTGGGTTCTTTTCCACGGTCGGCGTTCTTCTGATGAGAACCTCTTAGGTGGGAGCTACAAGAAACATAAGAAAATACTAGTAAATAGATTTACAAATGGTTTTGCATCCTCGCCGCGGAACCACTTTGGCGCTGCGAAGCCCTCGATTATATGAATAATACGTGCCTTGCGCGTATTATTTAAAATATTGTGTCAGTAGCGACTAAAATCCTTGCATGTTTAGTTACCGCCACGCCTTTCACGCCGGCAATCACGCCGATGTACTCAAGCACACAACGCTTATCGCGTTGATGAAATATTTGACCCAAAAAGATGCCGCTCTGACGGTAATCGATACCCACGCCGGAGCCGGTTTATACCGGCTAGACGGCGACTACACCGAGACCAGCGGCGAAGCCAAGGACGGCGTATTTCGCTTATTCCCGGATCCTAAAGCCGTGGTTGAAGTTGTCGCAGGTAAAAAAGCCAGCGCCAAGACCGCCGTCAAAGCACCCTTAGCGCCAGCTCTACAGGCTTATGTTGATGCGCTAAAAGCGCTCAACCCGCAGTTTGCCGGCACCGGTGATCCGGCTCACCTGAAAATTTATCCTGGCTCGCCTTTTCTTGAGCAGCAGTTTCTCAGTGGTCGCGACAAGCTCAAGCTGTTTGAACTGCACCCCACCGATTACAAATCCCTAGCCGGCAATATCGAGCAACTTGGCGTTGGTCGCCAAGTCACTGTAGCGCGCGAAGACGGCTTTGAAGTGCTGAAAACGTTTTTACCACCACCAGCGCGTCGCGCCATGGTTTTGTGCGACCCGAGCTATGAGATGAAAAGCGACTACGCCCGCGTCAGCGCTTGCATGGCGGACGCTGTCAAGCGCTTTGCGACCGGCACTTATGTGGTTTGGTATCCCGTGATTCCGCGTCCTGAAGCACATGACTTGCCGCGCAAACTCAAGACTATCGCCACCCGCGAAGGCCGTAGTTGGCTCAACGCGGTGTTAACCGTTAAATCCAGCAAACTCACGACCGACGAAGAAGGCGAAGTCGTGCGCCCCGGCCTACCCGCCAGCGGCATGTTTGTGATCAACCCTCCACACACGCTCAAGGCCGACTTGCAAGCGGCATTGCCGCAAATGGTTGAGTTATTGGGACAAGACCGCAACGCCAGCTTTTCGCTCACGCACGGCGGATAAAAAAGATTCCTGCGCTGACTTAAGCGCAGGCTTTGAATTTGGGATTTAGGCTGGGCATAAATCCGAAAATGGTCAGTCATACTGGCCATTTTTTCATTGTTTAAAAATGCAGACGCCGGCAAATCTCAAGCGTAGCGGCGCTCTGGTTCATGCTGTAGAAATGAATCCCCGGAACGCCCGCCATGCTGAGCTGGTCACACAAGTCGGTGATCACATCTAGACCAAAACTTTTGATCGATGCCGTGTCGTCGCCAAAGCCTTGCAAGCGCAGACGAATCCAACGCGGAATTTCGGCGCCGCAAGCATCACTAAAACGCATCAGTTGGGTTGAGTTGCTAATTGGCATGATGCCGGGCACAACCGGCACATCCACGCCCAATGCAAAAGCGTCGTCAACAAACCTAAAGTAAGCGTCAGAATTAAAGAAATACTGCGTGATAGCGGAATTAGCACCGGCCTTGACCTTGGTCGCAAACGCCTGCAAATCAGCCTCGGCCGACTTGGCCTGAGGATGAATTTCTGGATAGGCGGCAACTTCAATATGAAACGCATCACCCGTCTCGGCACGAATAAATTCCACCAAATCGCTGGCGTAATGAAATTCACCCGCTGCACCATAGCCGCTGGGCAAATCGCCGCGTAACGCCACCAAGCGTTTCACACCCATGGCGCGCAAGGTAGCGAGTTGCTCGCGCACCAAACTCTTTGTGGCACCAACACATGAAAAATGACTGGCGGCGTCCACGCCCTCGGCCAGAATTTCGCCGACTGCCGCGAAAGTACCAGACTGAGTAGAGCCGCCCGCACCAAAGGTCACCGAACAGAATTCAGGTTTTAGCGCATACAACTCTTGCCTAACCAGGCGCAGCTTGGCCGCACCTTCCTCGGTTTTGGTGGGGAAAAATTCAAAGCTAATAGGCAAAGTCATTACGCGCTCACTTTTGCAATCGGGTCGGTGTCGACAAGTATTGGCTATTGAAAATTATTCTTGCTCTGGCTTGACGCGGCGCTTGGCCCGCGCTGGGCCGTGTTGGCCGGCGTGTGCGGCTTCTGGGTCCTCATGCGGCTCGTACGTCAATGGATGGAGCATGGAGCGCGGCAAACGCTTAGGGGATTGCCGCGGTGGCGCAGCCGCCAGTGGCTGGTCTTCGCCCTCCACTAACAAGCCTTTTTCCGCATGAATAAAAAATTCACGGTTGCCATCGCCGCCAGCAATCGGTGACTCCATCCAGGCCAGCACTTTAAAGCCTAGACCCTCGCAGGTATCACGCAGGCGCTGCTCAACAAACTCAAAATGCACCGGGTCACGCACAATGCCGCCCTTGCCGATTTGGCCGGGCTGGAGTTCAAACTGGGGTTTCACCAGCATGAGTAAATGACCACCCGGCTTGAGTAAGCGCACTACTGCAGGCAATACCAAAGTCAGCGAGATGAAGGATAAGTCGCCGGTTAAGAAATCAAAGGGTTCTAACAAATCGGCAGGCTCAGCGTCCTCGTCGTCATACGAATTTTTACGCTCGTCGACTTCCGAACCATTGAGTTTGATATGCAGAGCGCGGCTGTAGTGTTCCGCCATGTCTTCGGCAGTCAGCGAGCGCGCATTCACGCCCTCAATACACACGACACGCTCGTCGGAGCGCATGCTGGGGTGTAGCTGACCGTGGCCAACATCAACACCCACGACTTGGCTGGCACCGGCTTGCAGCATGCAATCGGTAAAGCCGCCAGTCGATTGGCCTATGTCTAGGCAGCGCAGACCGGTCACGCTCAGGGCGGTGCGGTTTAAAGCACCTTCGAGTTTGAGACCGCCGCGCGAGATAAATTTGGCCTCGGTGTTGTCAAGCACGTGGAGCTCGGCAACATCAGGCACTTCGTCGCCGTTTTTGGCAACGCGTTTCCATGCAGCCTCCACATCGACACGCCACTGCACACCCGAAGCGATCAGGCGCTGGGCCTGGGAACGAGTAGTGGCAAAGCCATGTTCGACGAGAAATAAATCAGCACGCATAGTGGGTTCTTCAAAAAAAACAGTTAATAAATACCAAGCGGCCGGACTGGCTAAACGTTTAGCGCCAGCCCCGGCCACCAGCATTCAATCGGGAAAATCAATACCGGTAGGCATTGGCCTTGTATGGGCCGGCTTTGGACACGCCGATGTAAGCAGCTTGCTCATCGCTGAGTTCGCTGAGCACTGCGCCAACCTTTTTCAGGTGCAGGCGCGCCACTTTTTCATCCAAATGCTTGGGCAGCACGTAGACCTTGCCGGACTCGTACTGGGCTTGCTTGGTGAACAGTTCGATCTGCGCAATGGTTTGGTTTGCAAAGCTAGACGACATCACAAAGCTTGGGTGGCCAGTGCCGCAACCGAGGTTCACGAGGCGGCCTTTGGCCAACAAAATAATCCGCTTGCCGTCTGGGAAAATCACATGATCGACTTGCGGCTTGATTTCTTCCCACTCGCATTTTTCGAGCGAGACCACATCGATTTCGTTATCAAAGTGGCCGATATTGCAAACAATCGCTTGGTCCTTCATGGCGGCCATGTGGTCATAAGTGATGACGTTTTTGTTGCCGGTAGCGGAGACAAAAATATCGCACTTATCGGCTGCGTATTCCATGGTCACGACTTTGTAGCCTTCCATGGCTGCTTGCAGCGCATTGATAGGATCAATCTCTGTCACCCAGACCTGTGCGCTGAGTGCGCGCAGCGCCTGTGCCGAGCCCTTGCCCACGTCACCGTAACCGGCCACGAGAGCGACCTTGCCAGCAATCATCACATCGGTCGCGCGTTTGATGGCGTCAACCAATGACTCGCGGCAGCCGTACAAATTGTCGAACTTGGACTTGGTGACCGAGTCATTGACGTTAATCGCGCGGAAAGCCAAAGTGCCCTTGACCGACATTTCATTTAAGCGCAGCACGCCGGTCGTGGTTTCTTCTGTCACGCCAATGATATTTTTCAGGCGGCGGCTATACCAAGTCGAATCAATCGCGAGCTTGGCCTTGATGGCGTTGAACAAGCAAATTTCTTCTTCGCTACCCGGCTTGGAGATGACGCTGGCGTCGGTCTCGGCTTGGGTTCCCAAATGCATCAGCAGCGTCGCATCGCCGCCGTCATCCAAAATCATGTTTGGGCCTTCTTCGGGCGTGCCCTTGGCGCCTTTAAATTCAAAAATGCGGTGGGTGTAATCCCAGTAGTCATCTAGACTTTCGCCCTTAATAGCGAAGACTGGCGTGCCGGCTTGCGCAATCGCAGCAGCTGCATGGTCTTGGGTCGAGTAGATGTTGCAAGAAGCCCAGCGCACGTCGGCGCCCAAAGCTTGCAAGGTCTCAATCAGCACGCCAGTTTGAATGGTCATGTGCAGCGAGCCAGTGATACGCGCGTTTTTCAGTGGCTGGGAATTGGCGAATTCTTCGCGAATAGCCATCAGGCCGGGCATTTCAGTCTCAGCAATTTTGAGCTCTTTACGGCCCCATGCAGCGAGGGATGGGTCAGCAATAATGCAGTCATTGACTGCGCTGGCGATAGGTTTTAGGACGGCGTTCATGCGGTTCTCCAAAAATGACAAAACATCTAACTGGGCAAAATGGCCACAGGCACGATGCGATTAGAGGCTGTGATGAAAGATCGTTCACCCGGCGTAAAAGCACATGCGGGTGAGCGTGGTTGCAGATGAGTCCTGAGCCTAGTCCACATGGTATGGCTTGCAACGCTCCTCAGGAAGCTACTATTGTAACCAGTAACTAGCCCTTCGCAGATTAGGGGACATGCGAAAATTTGAGGCATGCAAGCACTTGTTAACTGGCCGCTAGAAACGCGGCGCAAAATCACCGGCGTCTTTACTGACATCGACGACACATTAACCACTGAAGGCGTCATCACGCCGGATGCATTAGCAGCGCTAAGCGCGCTCAAAACCGCAGGAGTTGAAGTCATCGCCATCACCGGAAGACCGGTGGGCTGGAGCGAGCCGTTTGCGCGCAGTTGGCCGGTAAACGCCATAGTCGCTGAAAACGGCGCAGTCATCATCACCGCCGCAGCCGATACAGGCATCACCAAGGTTTATCAGCAAAGTGCAGCAATGCGCGCACAAAACTTTGCGCGCATGCAGCAGGTGCTGAAAGAAATCGAGCGCGATATACCCGGCGCAAAACGCGCCACCGACTCGGCAGGACGCGAAACCGATATCGCCATAGACCACAGCGAATTTGCCCAATTAGACCAAGCGCAAATTGAGGCAGTGCTCAAGCGCATGCAAAGCTGCGGCCTGCAAGCGAGCGTCAGCAGCATTCACATCAACGCTTGGTATGGCCAGCACAACAAGCTGCAAGGCGCGCATTGGGTGGTAGAAAAACTGCTGCAACGCCGTCTTGCAAGCGAGATGGACAACTGGGTTTTCGTCGGCGACTCAACCAACGACCAGCTGATGTTTGGCGCTTTTAACAGCAGCATGGGCGTGGCCAATATCGCGCGCTTTGTGCCGCAGCTCACGCACCTGCCGCGCTACGTCACCACAGGTGAGCGCGGTGCTGGGTTTGCGCAGATGGTCACTCAACTGCTAGCAGCACGGGAAACTCACAATACGCATTGAGCGATTCACAAGATCAAGCGCTGCCCGGCCGACATTACTGGGCTTTAGCCAGACCCAGCTTTTCAATCAGCGCTTTCTCACGCGTGAAAGTCACATCCGCAAACTTTCCGTAATCAGCTGAACTCTTGTAAATCGGCAGCATGTCGTAGCGCTCCAGCGCGGTCAAAAATCCGGGCTGCTCCATGGACTGTTTAAACGCATCATGCAAGCGCTTAACCACATCCGGCGGTGTACCGCGTGGACCGGCGATACCGAACGGCGAATTCTGCACAATATTTATGCCCAACTCCTTGAGCGTAGGTGCTGTCGGGAACTTGGCCAACCGAGTTTCCCCCCACGTATTAAGAACGCGCAGCTTGCCCGTTTCGACCAGCGGCGCAAAGCCGGTGGAGTCGGCTGCCGCCATCAAGTGGCCGCCCGAAATAGCTTGCGCCAGATCCGCGCTGCCCTTGTAGGGAATATGTAGCAACTCGATGCCCAACTGCTGTGCGATCAGCTCCATGGTCAGATGCGGACTGGTTAGCGTGCCAGTAGAGCCGTAACTCAGCGTGCCAGGATTCGCACGCGCAAAGCGCACAAAATCAGCCCAATCTTTGATCGGCGAATTCATAGGAACCACTACGCCGAACGCATAGCCAGTGACATTGATGATGTAGCTCAAGTCCTTGACTGGATCCCAATTAATTTTTGTCGTGTACGGCAAGCGGAACACGCCCAGGGGAATCTGCGCCAAGGTATAGCCGTCAGGGCTACTGCTTTGCAGCATTTGCGCCGGCAGCGTACCGCCGGCGCCGGACTTGTTTTCAATAATGACTGGCTGACCCAGAACGCGCGAAGCACCATCGGCCAACGAACGCATGGTCAGATCGGTAGGGCCGCCCGGTGGAAAGGCCACCAGCAGCTTGATAGGTCGGCTAGGAAAGCCAGCCGGCTGAGCCTGAGCTGACGCGCCTAAGGCGGGCAAAGCAAGAGCGGCGGCGGATTGAAGAAGATGGCGGCGTTGCATAAGCGTCGTCCTGACTGTATGAGGTACTCGTGAGTACTGAAGGAAAATAATGCTAATCGATTGAAAGCACCTTTCATTTTGCTTTCAAATTAGCACTGACGCATCAGGGCAAGACCTTAGTTCTGTCGCCTATGCACCACCAGCCCAGACTCTTTTCAAACCCGCGCTAAGACACTGCGCAGCGCATTGCCGGTATGGGTGCGCAATCTCACTACCTCTTCAGGCGGCGCTGCGGCGACCACGCTGCCGCCGGCGTTACCGCCGTCAGGACCTAGGTCAATCACCCAGTCGGCCTCGGCGATCACGTCCAGATCGTGCTCAATCACCACCACGCTGTGGCCGCCATTGACCAAGCGGTGCAGCACATGGATTAGCTTTTCAACGTCCGCCATATGCAGGCCTACAGTGGGCTCGTCCAGCACGTACAAAGTGTGCGGGGCTTTTTGGCCACGTCGGGTGATGTCGTCGCGCACCTTGCTCAGTTCAGTCACTAGCTTGATGCGCTGAGCCTCGCCGCCCGACAACGTGGGAGACGGCTGACCCAACGTCAAATAACCCAAACCTACGTCTTTAAGCAGTTGCAGCGGATGACCAATCGAGGGCATGGAAGCGAAGAAGGTGACCGCTTCATCGACTTCCATTTGCAGCACATCGCCAATGCTTTTTCCACGCCAAGTCACGGCCAGCGTTTCGGGATTAAAACGCGCACCGCTACAGGTCTCGCACAACACTTTAACGTCTGGCAAAAAGCTCATGCCGATAGTGCGCACGCCCGCGCCTTCGCAGGTCGGGCAGCGGCCTTCACCGGTGTTGAATGAAAAACGCCCCGCCGCATAGCCGCGTGCACGCGCTTCCAGCGTGTCGGCAAACAGCTTGCGTATGGTGTCCCAAAAGCCGATATAAGTCGCTGGGCAACTGCGCGGCGTTTTGCCGATTGGCGTTTGATCAACCTCAAGTACACGGTCCACCACGCGGTAACCGTCAATGCTTTCGCAACCAGTCCAAGTGGGGTGTTTACCGGCTGCATCTTCTTCGCGGCCAGCCTTGGTCGAGCGCTGGGAAACGGCTGCGTGGACGTTGCTCAGCATCACGTCTCGGGCCAAGGTAGATTTGCCAGAACCAGAAACACCCGTCACCGCCACCAGTCGGTAGAGCGGGACTTTTATGGATACCGTTTTGAGGTTGTGCAAGTCAGCCTTGACTATGCCCAGCCAAGCGGTGACCGGGTTGACGGCCGCTGGCAGCGCGTTGTGCGCGATGCTGGCGGCAGCGGCATTGGTTTTGATTGCCAGCGCTTTTTGTTCTGCCAGCGCTTTTTTACTCAGTGGTTTTATGACGGGTTTGGCTTCGCCAGCGTCCAATTCAGAACCCAATGCTTCGGGCTCGGGCTCAGCAAAAGGCAGCGTCGGACGACGCGCATGCAGCGGGTGAATCAAAGGGTGAGCTAAATAGCGACCAGTGAGCGATTCAGGCACTGCGGATATTTGCGCCGCCGTTCCCTGCGCGACCAACAGGCCACCACGACTGCCGGCGCCCGGGCCTATGTCGATGATGTTATCGGCACGGCGAATCGTGTCTTCGTCATGCTCGACCACCACCAAGGTGTTGCCGCGCTCGCTGAGTTTTCCCAGTGCGCTAAGCAGTATCTGGTTGTCACGCGGGTGCAGGCCAATGGTTGGCTCGTCGAGCACATAGCAAACCCCTTGCAGATTCGAGCCCAGCTGAGCCGCCAGCCGAATCCGCTGCGCTTCGCCGCCCGACAAGGTGGGCGCGCCACGGTCTAGCGTGAGGTAACCCAAACCCACATCGGCGAGAAACTCTAGCCGGCTCTTGATCTCGGGAATCAGGTCACGGGCAATGCCGGCTTCGCGCCCGGTCAGCGTGAGGGTTTCAACCCAAGCCCGTACATCGGTAACAGAAAGGCGCGCAATCTCGGCAATGCCCACGCCGGCAAAACGCACGGCTCTGGCTTGTGCGTTCAGTCGGGTCCCAGCACAAGTTGGGCAGGCAGCGTCTGTCATATCGTCGGCATCGGCCTCAACAAAGCTTTGTTCACGGCCTTTGGTCTCGTCGTCGCGCACCGAGTCATCAAATACTTTGCGCTGCTCTTTGCTCAAGCGCACGCCAGTTCCTACGCAATCGGGGCACCAGCCGTGTTTGCTGTTGTAGCTAAACAGTCTAGGGTCTAGCTCGGGATAAGACGTCGCGCAAACCGGGCACGCGCGCTTGGTCGAAAACACTTCGATATGGCCCAAAGCTTTGGTGGGAGTGCCCTCTTGCATGGCTAGCTTCAGTCCGTCCAAAGGCGCTAATACATTGACCACGCCTTTGCCATGTTGCAGCGCTGTCGAGAGTGCTTGGCGCAGTGCGGCTTCTTGGTCGGCGCGCACATGAATGTCGGCGACCGGAAGTTCTATCGTGTGTTCTTTAAAACGGTCAATACGCGGAAAACCAGTGGTCGGCACGAAGTCACCGTCAACCCGTAAATGCGTGTAGCCACGCGGTTTGGCCCAATCGGCGAGCTCGTTATACAGACCTTTGCGGGCGATCACCAAAGGCGCGAGCAAACCGATGTGCTTGCCGCGATAAGTCTTGAGCAACTGAGCAGCAATCGAGTCGGCGCTTTGCGGCATCACCGCTGCACCCTCTTTGGTGCAGTGCTGAATGCCTAGCTTGACGTAGAGCAGGCGCAGGAAATGCCAGACCTCGGTAGTCGTGCCCACCGTGGATTTGCGGCCACCGCGGGACAGCCGCTGCTCTATCGCCACCGTCGGTGGAATGCCGTAGACCGC
Source organism: Polaromonas vacuolata (assembly GCF_012584515.1). Taxonomy (NCBI): domain Bacteria; kingdom Pseudomonadati; phylum Pseudomonadota; class Betaproteobacteria; order Burkholderiales; family Comamonadaceae; genus Polaromonas; species Polaromonas vacuolata. The sequence continues at coordinate 3,370,202 of NZ_CP051461.1, forward strand.
ATCTACCTCGGGTCGACCAGCCGGCTGCACAATGCTGCGCGCGTAAGCGTTGAGCGACTCTAAATAACGCCGCTGACCTTCGTTAAAAAGGATGTCAAAAGCCAGCGTCGATTTACCTGAACCCGACACCCCAGTGACCACATTGAACTTGCCGCGCGGAATGTTCACCGACAGGCTTTTGAGATTGTTCTCTTTGGCGTTAACGATTTGAATCAGATTCGAAAACACCGGCCGCTTAGCCGGCGCCCTGGGTTTGATGTCTTGCACCGCATAGATCTTGCCCATGCTTTGCTCGTAATCGCGCAACGCTTTGGCGGTGTGCGAGCTGGGGTGCTCACGCACCGTCTCGGGTGTGCCTTGGGCGACTAACAAACCACCGCCCTCGCCGCCTTCAGGGCCCAAATCTATTAGCCAGTCGGCCGAGCGAATCACGTCTAAATTGTGCTCAATGATGATGAGCGAATGACCCGCATCGAGAAGCTTTCGCAGCGCTCGCATCAGCTTGGCGATGTCGTCAAAATGCAGGCCAGTGGTTGGCTCATCAAACAAAAACAAAATACCGCGGCCAGGTGTTTTCAAAGCCAAAGCTTGTTTGCTGGCGCTTAGCGTTTTGCTGGCATCGGCCAAATAGCCGGCAAGCTTGAGGCGCTGCGCCTCACCACCTGAGAGCGTAGGCACGGGCTGGCCTAGCTTGACGTAGTCCAAGCCGACATCAACGATGGGCTGCAAAGCTCGCACTACTTCGCGGTCTTGGGCAAAAATCAATACCGCTTCGCTGACCGTGAGGTTGAGCACGTCAGACACATTCATAGCAAGGGAACTGGCCTGACCAATCGGTTGGCGCTCAATCGTGACTTCTAGCACCTCGGGGCGATAGCGCTTGCCGTCACAGTCTGGGCAGCGCAAATACACGTCGCTTAAAAACTGCATTTCAACATGCTCAAAACCAGAGCCGCCGCAGGTCGGGCAGCGTCCGTCGCCACCGTTAAAACTGAACTTAGACGCGGTGTAACTGCGCTCACGCGATAACGGGGCTTGGGCAAACAATTCACGCACGGCGTCCCATGCACCGACATAGCTGGCGGGGTTAGAACGTGCGGTTTTTCCAATCGGTGATTGGTCTACAAACACCACATCACTGAGGCGATCAGCACCCATTAGCCGGTCATGCAAACCCGGAGTTTCGGTGGCTTTACCAAACTGGCGCAGCAATGCTGGCGCGAGTATGTCTTGCATCAAAGTCGATTTTCCTGAACCGCTCACGCCGGTCACACAGACCAAGCGTTGCAGTGGAAATTCAATCGTGAGATTTTTAAGATTGTGGTCGCGCGCGCCTTCGAGAATCAAACGCGGCGTGCTCTCAGTCACCGCACGCTTAAAGCCCATGCCAACGCGTTTACGGGAACCCAGATAAGCACCGGTCAAAGTATCCGCATGTTTCAAATCATCCGGCGTGCCGTCAAACACAATCTGCCCGCCCTTCTCGCCGGGGCCCGGGCCCATGTCAATCATGCGGTCGGCGGCCAGCATCACGGCCGGATCATGCTCGACCACCACCAAGGTATTGCCGGCATCGCGCAAGCGGTGCATGGCTTGGGTGATGCGATTCATATCACGCGGGTGCAGGCCGATGGAAGGCTCATCGAGCACAAATAAAGTGTTAACTAGCGAAGTGCCCAGCGCTGTGGTTAGGTTGATGCGCTGCACCTCACCGCCAGACAGCGTGCGGCTTTGCCGGTCTAGCGTGAGGTAACCAATACCCACATCGCAAAGGTATTTGAGCCGAGTTTGAATTTCTTCAAACAGCGACTTCAAGGCTTTTTGTTCAGCGTCATCCGACAACGCTGCAAGCGACAAACTGGCAGAAAACTTTTGCAAACGATCAATCGGCAAATGCATCAAGTCGTGCAAACTCAAACCCGGCATAGCTTCTAGTTGCTCACGGCTCCAGCTCACGCCCACCGGCATGAAACGCTGCGCAGCAGGCAACACTGCATCAGCAGATTCTTTGCTGCCCAAGCGCCATTGCAAAGCTTCAAGTTTTAAGCGAGCGCCGCCACAAACATCGCAAGGCGTGTAGCTGCGGTACTTAGACAGCAGCACACGGATGTGCATTTTGTAGGATTTACTTTCCAGGTATTCAAAGAAACGCTTAATGCCAAACCAGTGCTGGCTCCACTTTCCATTCCAGTTGGGCGATCCATTAATCACCCAGGCTTGATGCGCAGGCGACAACTTATACCAAGGCGTGTCACGCGGAATACCCGCGGCTTCGGCATGGCGCATCAAGTCATCTTGGGCTTCTTTCCAAGCCGGTGTTTGCATCACCTTGATGGCGCCACCGCGTAGCGTGAGCTTGTCATTCGGAATGACTAGTCCGTAGTCCACACCAATCACACGGCCAAAGCCGCGGCAAGTCTCGCAAGCGCCCAATGCAGAATTAAACGAGAACAAAGAAGGCGTTGGCTCGGCGTAACGCAAATCACTTTGCGGGCAATGCAAACCGCTGGAAAAGCGCAGCATTTCTTCTGGCGCTGAGTCCGCATTTTGCAGGTAAACATTGATGCGGCCACCGCGTTTAAGTGCAGTTTCTATGGCTTCAACAACGCGTACTTTTTCGACTGAATGCAAGCGAAAGCGATCGGCCACCACATCGAGTAACTGGTGCGGCCCGGCCGGCGTAGCGACTTCGCGCTGGGCATGGATGCGGGTAAAGCCACTGGCGGACAACCACTGCTCGATTTGCTCCAGACTGGTATTACCCGGCAACTCCACCGGAAAAGTCAGCACCACACGTGGATCTCCATCACGGGTGCGTTCAGCGAGTGCTGCATAAATTGATTCTGGCGTGTCGCTGTGCACTGACTGCGCGGTCTGCCGGTCAAACAGTTGCGCCGAGCGCGCATACAAAAGTTTGAGATGATCGTTCAGCTCTGTCATGGTGCCGACGGTAGAGCGCGAACTGCGCACCGGATTGGTCTGGTCTATCGCAATGGCTGGCGGCACACCTTCGACTTTGTCTACCGCAGGTTTATCCATGCGGTCTAGGAACTGGCGCGCATAGGCCGAAAAGGTCTCTACGTAGCGGCGCTGGCCTTCGGCAAACAAAGTGTCAAACACCAGAGAGGACTTGCCCGAGCCACTCGGCCCGGTGACCACGGTCATCTCATTGGTGCGTATATCCAGATCAATGTTTTTAAGATTGTGCTGGCGTGCACCGCGAATTCGGATTGTTCCCTGTGGCATGAATGACTCTTTTACTGGTGAGGTAAAACATTTTAGACACGCAGGCCGGATGCTAATTCGGGACCGGTAAAGCCCTTTTTTGCGGGCTATAGGAAACCTGCATTTCGTTGAGATGCTGGTTGACGCGCGAGAAAAATCGGCTTGCATTGCGAGGCTTAGTCGTTACAAAAATGCATTGACAGCGCGAAACTTAGCCACACGCCAACCGACGCTGTAATATGTAAAGCATTGTGGACAAATATATGCAGGATGTCTAAAATATCATACATATGCCAGCAGCTTCCTTACTCACCTCCGTTCTCGACCAACAACTTCTTTTGCAACTAGGTGGAAGACTCAAGCGCGCGCGGCTTGAACAAGGACTGACCGCTACCCATTTGGCACAACAAGCCGGTATTTCACGCATGACGCTTGCCGCGATTGAAGCCGGCGAGCCTTCTGCCACTATGGGAAGCTATTTGCGCGTCATGAGTGTTCTGGGCGTCTCAAAAGATCTGGCACTTTTAGCGGGCAATGTGCTGGAAACCTTTGCGCAAGCAAAAGCCTCACCCATCACAAGCCAACCAGTCTTCGCAGTGAACGATGCAGGGCATGAGCTACAAGACTTGCAAAGCCTCATGCTTCACCAAGAGGCGGTTCGTCTGATGCGAAAGCAACCAGAACTGATAAGCCAAGCAGTCGAAACGTTGGAGCGCTGGCGCTCAGGCGGCAAATCGAATTCGCAGTTTCTTTGGGACGAATGGTCCGTTATTTTGCACCGCAGAGCATGGCGACGAGCACTTTCACACACGCGACGCGGTAAAGAATTAAGGCAGGCGTCGCCGCTAGCGACCGTGTTGCCACGCGAAGTCAGACAGCGCATCTTGGATCAAGTCAGTGCGTTGAAAATCGGTATCCCAATTGGCTCGCTTAGCGCTCCAGCAAAGTCTGCTCAAACTAAAAATTAACCATTTATGGAACGTGAACAGCTAGAACACCTGATTCGTGCAGCGGCAGAAGTCACTCAGGAATATGAGCTAATCGTCATTGGCAGCCAGTCTCTACTGGGCTCTGTTCCGCATCCACCTGCAGCGCTAAAAATGTCCATGGAGGCGGATATGTATCCGCTGCACGCGCCAGAAAAGTTTGACCTCATAGACGGTGCGCTGGGAGAAGGCTCTTATTTTCATGACACACACCGCTACTACGCCCAAGGTGTAGGCCCAGAAACCGCCACCCTCCCTGAGGGCTGGCAAACTCGGCTGCATCGGGTGCAGACACAAGCGACTGATCTAAAGATTGGTTACTGCCTAGATGTGACCGACTTGTTTTTATCCAAAGCCTTTGCCAATCGCGAAAAAGACAGGGAGTTCAACATGGCTTTGCTGCGCTACGGCTATGTAACGCTAGCGCAAACCATCGATAAAGTAGCGCTAATGCCTGTGAGCGAAGACAAAAAACGCGACCTAAGAGCTCGCATTCGTCGCTGGGCAAAAATGCTACAGGACAGAGGTTTCAAGTTGCCAGATACGCCGTGACATCACAATCGCAGCGCTTAACCTAGCACCTTGGCAGAAGCAAAAAGTCAGCAATCAATCAAAACAACAAACATGCTCTCGGGCATTTTTTGTATTGCGTTAAAACAGAAATTATCTGCGTCTACGCACCTGCGTTTTCAGTAATAAAAAAAGCGCCTCAATCAAAAATTGAAGCGCTTTTAAAGCTTGGTTTGGCCGCTTCTTAATTGAGCGGCTAGCCATTACGGTGAAGAAATTCTTCAACCCTCATCAAACCCGTTAAGGGCTTGATGATGACGTCAAATTAGTCGTCAGCGTAGATGTCTAAGTCTTTGGTTTCTTTAAGGAACAAAGTACCAATTACAAAAGTAGCGCCAGCGATGATGATGGGATACCACAAGCCGTTATACATATTGCCGGTCTGCGCCACGATAGCAAAAGCCATGGTGGGCAGCAGGCCACCGAACCAGCCATTACCGATGTGGTACGGCAAGCTCATAGAGGTGTAGCGAATACGGGTTGGGAACATCTCCACCAGCATGGCGGCGATAGGGCCGTAGACCATAGTCACTAACAACACCAGATAGAACAATATCGCAGTAACAAGTACCTTGTTAATTTTTGCTGGGTCAGCCTTTGTTGGGTAACCCGCGGCCAACAGATCGCTGGCAACAGCGGCCTTGAACTCAACATCTTTCTTCTTGGCTTCATCGGCAGGCAAGCCTTTAGAAGAATAGCTAGAAATAGCGGTCTGACCAATCTTGATGGTCGCCACAGTGCCCGCAGGTGCGGCCACGTTTTCATAGCTCACAGAAGCACCGGCCAACACTTGCTTGGCAATATCGCAAGAGCTAGTGAACTTGGCAGTACCGGTTGGGTTGAACTGGAACGAGCATTCAGCAGGATCAGCAGAAATCACCACAACGTTGGCCGCTTGCGCTTTAGCCAAATCAGGATTGGCCGCTTTGGTCAATGCAGTGAAGACTGGGAAGTAGGTCAACACAGCCAACAAGCAACCGGCCATGATGATGGGCTTGCGACCAATCTTGTCCGACAGCGTGCCGAAGATCACGAAGAAAGGCGTGGCCAAAATCAAGGAGTAAGCCACCAAAATGTTAGCGGTTGGGCCGTCCACTTTGAGCGCTTGCGTCAGGAAGAACAACGCATAGAACTGACCCGAATACCAAACCACAGCCTGACCGGCGGTCAAACCCACCAAAGCCAAAATTACGATCTTGAGGTTTTTCCATTGACCGAAAGACTCGGACAAAGGGGCCTTAGAAGTCTTGCCTTCGGCCTTCATTTTTTGGAACGCTGGAGACTCATGCATGGACATACGGATAAACACCGAGACACCCAACAACAAGATAGAAACCAGGAAAGGAATGCGCCAGCCCCAATCAGCGAAAGCCGCTTCGCCGAGCGCAGTGCGCACGCCGAGAATAATCAGCAGGCTCAAAAACAAACCCATGGTGGCCGTGGTTTGAATCCATGAGGTGTAGGCACCGCGTTTGCCTTGTGGCGCGTGTTCGGCCACATAGGTTGCAGCACCACCGTACTCACCACCTAGCGCCAAGCCTTGCAGCATGCGCAGTGCGATCAGGATGACGGGAGCGGCCAAACCGATAGAGGCATAGCTTGGCAGCAAGCCGACGATGAAGGTCGACAAACCCATGATCACGATCGTCACCAGGAAGGTGTATTTACGACCAATCATGTCGCCCAAACGACCAAACACTAACGCGCCAAACGGGCGAACGATAAAGCCGGCAGCAAAAGCCAGCAACGCAAAAATAAAGGCTGAACCAGAGTCCAAGCCGCCGAAAAACTGCTTGGCAATAATGGCTGCGAGTGAGCCATAAAGGTAGAAGTCATACCACTCAAACACCGTGCCCAGCGAGGAGGCAAGAATCACTTTGCGCTGCTCAGCGGTCATCGGACTGTTATCGGCTGCAATTGCCATAATTTATGTCTCCAAAATAAAAAGACTTCCTGTTTAGAAGTTGTCTAGATTATTTTGGTTAAGCCTGACCTAGCTCTGACGCGAAAATAACACAAACTTTCACTGGACTTACGCTGGACTGACGGTTTAAGTAATAACCCGTGGAGAACTTTTCAGCATGTGATGAAGTCAAGGGAAAACACTTAAGGGTCTAGGTCTGAGTGCGTTTGACACCCTTACCAACCTGCACAGATTTCTCCCATTCTTGGCCCTCAAACCAGTCTTTATTTTGCAGACATTCACGCAGCATAGGCAAAGCATCAAGCCCCCAGAAAAGCTTGTCATCTACGCAAATAGCAGGCACGCCGAAAACGCCTTTATCAATCGCTTCTTGGGTATTTTTTTTCAGCTCAATTTTGGCGTCTTCATGGCGTAAATCACTGCGCTCAAACTGCGCACTTAGCGCCTGTAGTCGCTGCGGATCAAAGGCCTCTAAGCCGCCTTGCCAGACATGGCGAAAAATAGTTTCTGCAACATAACGGTTGCAGCAACCATCGCTGTCAGCAGGGCTTGCAGCCAGCGCCAATCGCAGTAGCGGCAACGGATTGAAGGGATGTGTCGATGGCATATCTAGCGCTATGTTGTGGGTGTGCGCCAGCCATGACACCTGCCGATAAGTCCAATCGCGTTTGGGCGCAATTTCCGCCGGTCCAAGTTGGCCGTAATGCTTGAGCATGGCGGCAAAAAGCACGGGTTTATAGTGCACCTCACAACTCAGGCCGAGTAGTGCTTTGGGTAGCTGCTCAAACGCTAAATAAGCATAGGGAGAGATGAAGTCAAAATAAAAAGTGATGTGTTTAAGCGCTTTTGATGGATGCATGCACCACTCCTAATTTCTAAACCTTATCCTCAAAGCTTGTCTTACAGGGCAAGCTTTGATAATTGCTGAATGCGCTGCTCAATCAAGCCCCATACCTCACGCTTAGCCACCTCATCCGCGCCACTCCAGCCGCCTATCTCGTTACCGGTGCGAAAGCAGCCTTCGCACAAACCAGTCTTGGCGCTCATAAAGCAAACCGAAATGCAGGGTGAAGGCACTGATTCAAAGTCGTTAATAGAAGCAAGCCGCTGCGACACCAAGGCCATGGCGTGCGACTGTGCACTGAGCCGGCTGGCCATTGGCGCTGGATCGCCCGGCACCGAGCTAGTAACCGCCATATCAGCCACCGGCGCACCGGTCAGAAGTTCGAGTTCTTGCGGCGACATTTCAAACACCGCATTCGGGTGACCCGCAGCCGCCCAGACAGTTTCAAAGCGGAACAGCGAGCGATCAATCAAGGTTAGCACTGGCCCCGCATGGGCAAGCGGCGAAACACCACCAATCGAAAAGCCAGTTTTCGTTTTGACAAAATCTGCATCCGCGCGGCCCAGACGCTTGCCGTCGGCACAAACCAAAGCCTCGACTTTTTTCTCATCCACGCGCTGGTCGCCCGAGGTCACGACCAGTACCGCCGCATCATCTGACTTGCGCCGAAAAATAATGCTCTTAGCAATTTGCCCCAGCGCTACGCCCAGACCATCCGCTGCTTGCTGCGCGGTGCGCGCAGCGGCACCCAACATGATGGGCATATTGGCATGGCCTCTTTCTTGCAACAAATTAGCCACGCGCTGCACGCTTTCAGGCAAAGCTATTAATTCAGAACCGCACATTAAAAAGCCCTTTTGTTGAGCAAAGCCGTGGCCGCGCGCGAGTTGGGTTTGCGGCCTAAAAAGTCGCTGATGAATTGCCCTGCATCGACCAATTTTTCCAAATCTATACCGGTCTCAATACCCAGGCCGTGCAGCATATAGACCACGTCTTCACTGGCCACATTGCCAGTCGCACCTTTGGCGAACGGGCAGCCACCCAAGCCTGCAACCGAGGTATCGAATTGCCAAACGCCTAGCTGCAAAGCCGCCAGCGTATTGCCCAGCGCCTGACCATAGGTGTCGTGAAAATGACCCGAAACATCATCAATAGCGTAGTGCTTTAGAGTTGCCTCAATCGCACGCTGAACCTTGATCGGTGTGCCTACACCAATCGTGTCGGCAATGCCCACATGCTGCACGCCTATGTCTTTCATCATGCTGGCCAGCATGGCCACGCGCTCTGGTGCAATCTCGCCCTCGTAAGGGCAGCCGACGGTGCACGACATGGCGCCGCGCACATAAATACCTTTGTCGCGTGCGGCCTGCACCACCAGCGCAAAGCGTTGAATACTTTCTGCGATAGAGCAATTGATGTTGCGCTGGCTAAAGGCTTCGCTGGCTGCGGCAAACACCACAATCTCATCCGGCTTCGATAACAGCGCCGCTTCTAGGCCCTGCATATTCGGCGTGAGCACTGAGTAGCGCACACCGGTTTTGCGTTTGATGCCAGCCATGACTTCGGCGTTATCAGCCATTTGCGGCACCCATTTGGGCGAGACAAAACTGGTCACTTCAATCTCGCTAAGACCAGCGCTTTGCAAACGGTGCACCAACTCAATTTTGACGGCGGCTGGCACCGGCGATTTTTCATTTTGAAGGCCGTCGCGCGGACCGACATCAACCAGTTTGACTTTGGAAGGCAGATTCATAAACTTCAGTATCCTCTAGACCTATCAACCACGCCGGCCAGACTGGCAATACTCGCCCCGCCCGCTAAGGCCTCAATCTTGCCGGCGATCTGGCTAATACTGGCTTGACGCAAAGTACGCGCCGAAATATGCGGCGTGACGCTAATTTTAGGCTGCGACCAAAAGGCATGCGCTGCGGGCAAGGGTTCGGTGCGAAACACATCTAGCGCCGCACCAGCCATGTGACCGCTGCCAATTAAATCGAGCAAGTCTTGCTCGACCAAATGCGCACCACGCGCCACGTTAATCAGATAGGCGTTAGGCCGCAAACGCGCTAAGTTTTCACGATTCAAAATATTTTCTGTAGCCGGTGTGAGCGGCAGCAAACAAATCAAAATTCGGCTGGCGGCGAGAAATTCTTCAAAACCTTGCGCACCCGAATAGCAGCGCACGTCGGGTATTTTTTTCTCTGATCGGCTCCAGCCATTAACTGGAAAATCAAACTGCGCCAACGTGCGGCTCACACGCTCGCCGAGTACGCCAAGCCCCATCACGCCGATCGGGAAATCCTCGCGCAAGCGCGGCTTGCGGTAAGCCCAACTAGCACTTTGCGCACCGACGGAATAAACATCAAACTCACGCACATGACGAATAACCGCGTGGCAAACAAACTCCGCCATTTGCACCGACATACCCGCATCATCTAGGCGCACCAAAGGCACACCGGCCGGCAATTGCGAGCCTATCAGTGCATCAACACCGGCACCGATAACGAACATGGCTTTTAAATCCGTTTGCTCATCTAAAAATTGTTGCGGTGGTGCCCACAACACCGCATAGTCGGCAACTGGCGCGCCCGGCACCCAGTCATAAACATCAGCGCTTGGCAGGCAAGCTTTAAGACCATCAAGCCAAGGCTGGGACTGCATGCCTTGGCCGCAAAAAACAATACGCATACTTATAACTTTCTCAAACCTTCATGGTGAGCAAATCCGCGCCCTCGGCCACCTGATCGCCTGGCGCATAGAGCAACTCTTGCACCACGCCGTCGGCGGGTGCTGCAATAGTGTGCTCCATTTTCATGGCCTCCATCACCGCCAAAGCCTGACCCTTGACAACTTTGTCGCCAGCTTTGATCGAAAACGACACAACTTTTCCCGGCATAGGAGCGGTCAAGCGGCCGCCGCTGTCATGACTCTCGCCAGCGTGAGCTAACCGGTCTACGTTGACAATCCGGGTTGCGCCAATGCTGGAGAAAATATGCAGTACTTGTTTGTTTTTATAAACCGTGACGACTAAGCGCTGGCCAGCAAACTGCACATCCAGCGTTTGCTGCGCAGCAGAAAAAACCAAAGCGCTACTGACATCACCAACCGACAAAGCCAGTGCGCCGTCATGCAAATATGTCAAGCTAGCGCGCACCGCTTGGTCTTGAAATTCAAAATCAAACAGCCGTGTCAACACGCCATGCGAAGACCAACCGTCACGTCGGCTAAAAGGATCAGCACCTTGTAGCGTGCGTTCATGTTGCAAGGTCTGCGCGACCGCAGCAGCCACCGCCAGCGACAAACCAATCGGTTCCTGATGAAATAAAACAGCCGCCTCACGCGGAATCAATGCCGTGTCTAAATCAGCGTTGGCAAATGAAGCGCTGCGAACCACGTGGCGCAAAAACTGCACATTGGTGCTCAGCCCAACAATGTGAAATTGCGCCAAAGCCGCATCCATACGCGCCAAAGCCTCTTCACGTGTTTTGCCGTGGACTATGAGCTTGGCAACCATGGAGTCGTAAAACGGCGAGACGCTATCGCCTTCGCGCACACCATCGTCTATGCGCACATTGGCGCGCTCAAAACTGGTGCAAATCGGTTTACGGTAAACCAGTAGCGTGCCGGTGGCGGGTAAAAAGTTATTGTCTGGGGTTTCAGCGCAAATCCGCGCTTCAATCGCATGGCCATTGATTTGCAATTCGTGCTGAGCCAGTGGCAGCTTTTGGCCGTCGGCCACGCGGAGTTGCCATTCAACCAAATCTAAGCCGGTAATCGCTTCAGTCACCGGATGCTCGACTTGCAAACGGGTATTCATTTCCATGAAGAAAAAATTCATACTGCCGTCGGATTTTTGCTCGACGATGAATTCAACCGTACCCGCACCCACGTAGTTCACCGCGCGCGCTGCCGCGACTGCGGCTTGACCCATTTGCTCACGCATAGCGGGACTTAAACCGGGCGCGGGCGCTTCTTCCAACACTTTTTGATGACGCCTTTGCACTGAGCAATCGCGCTCAAACAAGTAAACGTAATTGCCGTGGCTATCGCCAAAAATTTGAATTTCGATATGCCGCGGGCGCTGTGCGTATTTCTCAACCAGCACCGCATCATCGCCAAAACTGCTGATAGCTTCGCGCTTGCAAGACGCTAGGGCGGCATCGAAGTCTTCACTTTTTTCCACCGCACGCATGCCTTTACCGCCGCCGCCAGCGCTGGCTTTAATCAGCACCGGGTAACCAATTCGGTCGGCTTGGCTTTTAAGCAAGGCGGATGATTGGTCTTTGCCGTGGTAGCCAGGCACCAAAGGCACGCCAGCTTTTTCCATTAACTGCTTGGACTCAGCTTTTAAACCCATGGCTTTAATCGCAGACGGTGGCGGACCTATGAAGACCAAACCCACATCGGCACAAGCTTGTGCGAAAGCTTGGTTCTCGCTTAAAAAACCATAGCCCGGATGCACGGCTTGCGCGCCAGTAGCCAGTGCGGCTTGGATAATTTTTTCCCAGCACAAATAACTCTCACTGGGCGCACTTGCACCAATGTGCACCGATTCATCGCAGGCTTGTACGTGCTTGGCATTGGCATCAGCGTCAGAGTAAACCGCAACGGTTTTGATACCCATGGCTTGCGCTGTAGCGGCGACGCGGCAGGCGATTTCACCGCGATTGGCGATCAGTATTTTTTGAAACATGATTGATTTCTTTTAAAAAAAGTAACGCTTAAACTGCGCTATCTAACAGCCATGCGGGTTTGCGCTTTTGCAGAAAAGACTGCAAGCCTTCGCGCCCTTCTGGGCTGACGCGCACATCGGCAATCGCTGCGACGGTCATTTCAACCAAGGCTGGCGTAATCTCTTGAGCAGCCACGTCTTGGACTATTTTTTTGCACAAACCAACGGCGACAGGGCCGGTCTGACACAAGGCTTTTGTGATCTCAGCAACTTTGGCATCGAGCTGATCGGCCGTTACGACTTCATGCACAAAACCCATGCGCAAGGCTTGGGCTGCATCGAAACGTTCGGCCGTTAGAAAGTAACGCTGGGCCGCACGCACACCCATGGCGCGAATCACATAAGGGCTGATAGTCGCGGGCGTCAAACCTAGTCTTGCTTCACTCAAACAAAAGAAAGCTGTGTCAACACAAACCGCAATATCGCAAGCCGCTACCAAACCGGTACCGCCGGCGTAAACATCGCCTTGAATCTTGGCAATCGTCGGCTTGGGACAGGCATACAGTGTGGCCATCATTTCGGCCAACTTGGCGGCATCAGCAAGATTTTCTGCATGACTGTAATCGGCCATACTGCGCATCCAGTTCAGATCCGCACCAGCGCAAAACGCCGTGCCGTTAGCCGCTAGCACGATGCAGCGCACATCATCGCGCATCGACAAATCGTTAATTGCCTGAGTCACTTCAAGAATGACTTCATCGTTAAACGCATTGCGCACTTCGGGGCGATTCAAACGGAGTTCGGCAACGCCTGCGTTAACTGTCAAAAGTAAATGTTTCATGGCGTCTTCCCAATAACTACAGCAGCAACTGCGCAAAGCGCGCAGATTTTTTGGCTGGATTTTTCAAAGTAATTTCGCGCAGTGCGCAGCAGTGTTTTATCAGTAGCGCTTGGCGACTTCGTCGAGCATGACCTCTGTTGCGCCGCCACCAATGCCGAGCACACGGGCATCGCGCCAGAGCCGCTCAATTGCGGTTTCGCGGATAAAGCCCATGCCGCCGTGAAACTGCTGGCAAGTGGTCAACACTTCATTGACCAACTCGCCAGTCAAAGCTTTGAGCATGGACACTTCCTGAACAATATCTTTGCCCTGTGTCACGGCCCACGCGCAGTGATACATAAACTGACGCGCAGCGCGGGTCTTGGCGTCCAGCATGGCGATGCGCTGACGTATGACTTGCTTATCCCACAGCGTGCCGCCAAAAGCTTGGCGTTGGCGCACGTGGTCTAGCGTCATTAACAAAGCTTGGTTGCAGTGGCTAACTGCCATGGCGCCCAATGCAATGCGCTCGGTTTGAAAATTTTTCATGACCGAATAAAAACCTTTGCCCTCTTCGCCCAAAATGTTTTCTGCCGGAATCCGCACATTGTCAAAAATCAGTTCTGCGGTGTCGGATGAAAGCCAGCCGGTTTTCTTCAACGCTCGACCGACGCTAAAACCGGGCGTGCCTTTCTCGACAATAAACATACTCATGTCGTGACGCCCTGGGCCAGTCTTGGCGGCGACGAAATACAGGTTGGCCAGCACGCCATTGGTGATGAACATTTTGGTGCCGTTAATCACCCACTCGTCGCCATCGCGTTTGGCGTTGGTGCGCATGCCGGCCACGTCGGAGCCGGCACCGGGCTCGCTGATACCGACGGCAGTAATTAATTCGCCACTCGTCACACCCGGCAGATAGCGGGCTTTTTGAGCATCTGTGCCGGCATGAAAAAGATGCGGACTGGCCATGTCGGTATGGACTAAAACGGTGATGATGAAGCCGCCAAATGTCGATTGTGAAAGCGCTTCGGCAAACACCAAATTGGTCAGCGCATCGGCTTCGCCGCCGCCATGCTCGGCGTCATAAGCCAGACCGAGCAGGCCGGCATCACCCATTTTTTTTAATACTTCGCGCGGCACAAAGCCTTGTTCTTCCCAGGCTGCTGCATAGGGCTCAACTTCACGCGCAATAAAGCGGGCCACTTGCTCGCGCAGTAATTCGTGTTCTGGGGTGAGGTAGATATTGTCCATTTTGATTACATCCTGAAGATGCCGAACTTGGTGTCCGGTATCGGTTGATTAAGGGTTGCAGAAAGTCCCAATGCAAGTACGCGGCGGGTGTCGGCCGGGTCAATCACACCGTCGTCCCAAAGCCTAGCGCTGGAATAGTAGGGATGGGATTGGTGCGCAAACTGGTCTAACACGGGCTGCTTAAAAGCCGCTTCTTCTTCGGCACTCCAACTGCCGCCGCGCAGTTCAATGCCATCCCGCTTAACAGTTGCCAACACGCCAGCGGCCTGCTCGCCGCCCATCACGCAAATCCGTGCATTCGGCCACATCCACAAAAAACGTGGCGAAAAAGCGCGACCACACATGCCGTAATTACCGGCGCCATAACTGCCGCCAATGATGATGGTGAACTTAGGCACTTGCGCAGTCGCCACGGCAGTGACCATTTTTGCGCCGTGCCTGGCAATGCCTTCACTCTCATATTTTTTGCCCACCATAAAGCCGGTGATATTTTGTAAAAACACCAAAGGCACTTTGCGTTGGCAGCAAAGTTCTATGAAGTGCGCGCCTTTTTGCGCGCTCTCAGAAAACAAAATACCGTTATTGGCGATGATGCCGACCGGCATGCCTTCTATGTGGGCAAAGCCGCAAATTAAGGTGCTGCCGAAACGGGCTTTGAATTCTGCAAACTCACTGCCGTCAACAATGCGGGCGATGATTTCACGCACGTCATATGGCTTGCGGGTATCGACTGGCACCACGCCATACAACTCGTCAGCCGCGTGCAGTGGCGGCTGAGATTCACGCAGTGTTTGCTCAACCCGCTTGGTCTTGTTCAGGCTACCGACTGACTGACGCGCCAGCGCTAACGCATGGGCATCGTTTTGCGCCAAGTGATCAGCCACGCCAGACAAGCGGGTGTGCACGTCGCCACCGCCCAAGTCTTCGGCTGAGACGATCTCGCCAATCGCTGCTTTCACCAAGGGCGGTCCGCCAAGAAAAATCGTGCCTTGATTTTTCACGATGATGGTCTCGTCACTCATGGCCGGCACATAAGCACCACCGGCGGTGCAACTGCCCATGACAACCGCAATTTGCGCAATCCCTTGGGCGCTCATATTGGCTTGATTAAAAAAGATGCGGCCAAAGTGATCGCGGTCTGGAAACACCTCATCTTGATTCGGTAAATTCGCGCCGCCGGAGTCAACCAAATAAATGCAAGTGAGGTTGTTTTGTTGGGCGACTTCTTGTGCCCGCAAATGTTTTTTGACGGTGAGCGGATAGTAAGTCCCACCTTTAACCGTGGCGTCGTTGCACACAATCATGCAGTCCACGCCGTTGACCCGGCCTATGCCGGTAATCAATCCGGCGCCCGGCGCGTCGCCTTTATACATGGCGTAGGCCGCGAGTGGTGCGAGTTCAAGAAATGGCGTGCCGGGGTCGAGCAGCATTTGCACGCGCTCCCGAGGCGGTAGCTTGCCGCGCGCAATATGCCGGGCTCTGGCGACCTCACCACCACCACTGGCGGCTTTGGCCACTTGCAGACGCAAATCGTCTACCAAGGCCAGCATGGCACTGGCGTTGGACTGAAAGTCGGCCGAACGCGGATTGAGTTTTGTCTCGATAACTGACATTTATTCTCCAAATTTTTGACCTATTTTTGGTCTATTGGCCGCCTGCGGCCAGCGCACCAACACAAGCCTTCTAGCTTACGCACAAGCGGCGTTGTCAGCCTGCCAGCGAGGTTGCAAATCTTGCCAAACTATTGCAGACTTCCCTTATGCGAAAAAAGACCATCGAGGAAGCGATAAGCACCATGGACTCTCTCCACAATGCCGACAAAGCGGCCACGCCCATCGCTTTTGTCAAAGCCATTGTGGCGGCCTACAAAAATCGATCCATGAGTCCTGCCAAGGCCTTAGCGCTGGCACAGATTGCGCCAGAATTATTGCGTCAATCACTGGCTCACATCACGGCGCGGCAGATGGAGTTACTGTCTGCCGCGGCGATGCAAGAACTCGGCGACGAGGCCTTGGGCGCTTTCTCACGTCGCCTGCCTTGGGGCAGCTACGGCATGCTGGCGCGCGCCTCCATCAGCTCACCGAATTTGGGTGTGGCGCTCAAACGCTGGTGCCGCCACCACAGCTTGTTGACCGATGACATCACTTTAACGCTGAGCCATTCAAACAACATGGCCACGATCACTGTACAGGCCAATGCGCCGCAGCAAGAGTTCGGCTTGGTGCATGTGCTGCGCAATATTCACGGTCTGGCGAGCTGGTTAATTGACTCACGCATTGCGCTAGAGTCGGCACAGTTTCCATTTACCGAACCTGCGCATAGTGCGGTCTATCAACTGATATTTCCGGGACGACTAAGCTTTGACGCGGCGCTTGCTGAACTGCATTTTGATGCGCGTTATCTGGCACTGCCGCTGCGGCGCGACGAAAAAGCTTTGCAGCAAATGCTTAAACGCGCGCTGCCACTAACCGTTCAGCAATACCGGCGCGACCGACTGCTGGTGCAGCAGATCAGGCAAACACTTAGCGCGGACAGCCGCACAGCGCACACCGCGGAAAGCTTGGCGGCGCTTCTCAATATATCCTCGCGCACGCTGCACCGGCAACTTCAAGAAGAAGGTGCATCGCTGCAAAAAATAAAAGATGAAGTGCGAACTGGAAAGGCCAAGGACTTGTTGCTGCGCGGTCACCAGCCCGTCAAGCAAGTCGCCGCAGCGTCTGGTTTTGGCAATGAAAAAAGTTTTATCCGGGCCTTTAAGCAGTGGACGGGTCAGTCGCCAGGGGAGTTCCGTCAGGCTTTGAAAAAGCCTTGATGGCGGTTCATATCAAAGTTTACATCAAGGTTTGAGTGCAACTCAGAACGTGTAAAAAATAAACCCAACAAAACGCTTTTTAACCGCTACGAATCTGGCAAAAAATCCTGCTAATGGACTTAAGCACCCAGTAATCCCGCGAGTTGCGCCATGTCAGAAAAAATATGTTTTGCGCCTGCGTCACGTAGCCTTTGAGCCGGCTCATCACCCAAATGCTCGGGGCTGTATGCATAGACTGTCGCGCCAGCGGCCACACCGGCAGTAACTCCGGTCACCGTGTCTTCGACCACCGCACAATGCACTGGTGCAATACCCAGCGCTAGCGCAGCGGCGAGATAGACATCAGGTGCGGGTTTAGAGCGCGGCATTTCATGGCCACTGAAAATACGCTTTTCAAAAAATGGCATGAGGCCGACTTTTCGCAGTTGCAGTTCTACTTTGAATCGGTCTGCACCTGAGGCGCAGGCGATACGTCCATCAAAGTGGGCGTGTAGCTGCGCTACCGCTGCGTGGATATTTGGCACCGCCTCTAAATCCCGCGTGAGCGCTGCATTGCGGCGATCCCTGAATGCTTGCATCCATGACTCCGTCAGCGGCTGACCACTGCGCTGTTCTATCAATGCGGCCTCATCCTTAACGGCCTTACCGACAAAAATAGCCATGCACTCAGACTGCGTGAGTTGCCAGCCCATCTCGCCGAGCATCTCGCGCAAAATCTGGTTGGTAATCGTTTCACTGTCGACCAACACGCCGTCGCAATCGAATAACACTGCTTGAAAATTCAAAACAAATTCCTTTTTTAGCGTTGCTCGCCGTCAATATAAAACCAGCGTTCTTGTTGGCGCACAAAGCGACTGGTTTCGTGCAAACGCGTCGCGGCGCCAGCGGTTTTAAAACGTGCGACAAACTCGACTTTAGCCTGCTCGCCACTGGTTTGATGACGCCGCACTTCAAGTCCTAGCCAGCGCGCATTGGCATCGAATTGCACCTCTTGCGGACGTGTATCTAGATGCCAAGTCGCCAGTAAATAAGCCGCATCACCCAGCACAAACGCGCTGTAGCGCGAGCGCATCAAGCTTTCCGCATCCGGCGCGGGAAGGCCTGAATAATCACGTAAATACCGGCCACAGCAGTCGGCCAGCAGCAGCGCTTTTGTAGCGCTGAGCCGACCGCAGGGACAAGGTTTAGACCAGTTCAATAGCAACAGCCGTACCTTCACCGCCGCCAATGCACAGGGTTGCAATACCTTTTTTCAGGCCGCGCGCTTGGAGTGCATAAATCAAGGTGACTATAATGCGCGAGCCGCTTGAGCCTACCGGGTGGCCAAGCGCACACGCGCCGCCGTTGACGTTGACGATGTCGTGGTTAAGACCAAGCTCAACCATTGCAGCCATTGGCACAACCGCGAAAGCTTCATTGATTTCCCACAGATCGACGTCTTTCACGCTCCAGCCAATTTTCTTGAGTAGTTTTTGCACAGCGCCCACCGGCGCCGTGGTGAACCACTCGGGTGTTTGCGAGAAAGTGGCGTGGCCGACGATACGAGCCATGGCTTTGAGGCCTAATTCCTTGGCGGTTGATTCGCGCGCCAGCACCAAAGCCGAAGCGCCATCGTTAATCGACGAGCTGGTCGCAGCGGTGATGGTGCCGTCTTTTTTGAAGGCTGGGCGCAGGCTTGGAATTTTCTCTAACTTGACCTTACCCGGTCCTTCATCAATCGACACCACGCTGTCACCGTTGCGGGATTTGACGGTGACCGGTGCGATCTCAGCGGTGAACGCGCCGGTTTCTGTGGCGTGCTTGGCACGCTGCACGCTGATGACAGCAAACGCGTCTTGGGCTTCGCGGGTGAACTGGTATTTCTCAGCGCATTGCTCGCCGAATGTTCCCATAGAGCGGCCTGGCTCATAAGCGTCTTCTAAGCCGTCCAGCATCATGTGGTCATAAATACGGTCGTGACCAATACGCACACCGCTGCGGCCTTTGAGCAAAAGGTGGGGAGCGTTTGTCATGCTCTCCATGCCGCCGCTAACCATCACATCGCGGCTACCGGCGATTAACTGATCGTGGGCTAACAGCGTTGCCTCCATGCCGGAGCCACACATTTTTGACAGCGTGACCGCGCCAGTGCTAGCCGGCAGACCGCCTTTGAAACCGGCTTGACGCGCAGGCGCTTGACCTTGGCCTGCCATCAGGCAATTACCGAACAAAACTTCATCGACTTTTTCCGCCGCAACACCTGAGCGCTCTAACGCGGCTTTGATAGCAACGCCGCCCAAATCATGCGCGGCGAGCGATGCAAAATCGCCCTGAAAAGCGCCCATGGGTGTGCGTGCTGCGCCGAGTATGACTATTGATTCTGACATTTTTATTTCCTTTAAAAAGTTCACGGGCTAAGCCCGCGTGGCCAGTTTGGCCGGGTCAATGATTCGGGATTTTTCGCTTGAAATAATTTAAGGAATAGCAGTTTCATTCAAGCGCATAAAACGCTTTTCGCGCTCATAAGGAAACACGTCGTAGACATGGCCGGCTTGAATGCGCGACTGATGACTTTGCCAAAAAGCCGCGTCAAGCAAGTCGGCATGGTGCTTCATGAACATCTCACGCACGGCGTTGTTGCCGAGTAAAAACGGACCAAAGGTTTCAGGAAAAACATCTTTGGGGCCGACGGGATACCAGATCTCGCCACTCATTTCATCTTCTTCATTACGCGCTTGGGGCACGCGGCGAAATTTGCAATCGGTGATGTATTCGATCTCGTCGTAGTCATAAAACACCACCTTGCCGTGACGCGTGATGCCAAAGTTTTTCCACAGCATATCGCCCGGAAATATATTCGCCGCGACCAAGTCTTTTATCGCATTGCCATACTCGATCACGGCGCGTTCTATCTGGCTCTTGGCTGCCGGTTCGGTCTCACCAATATCAAAGGCTTCTTGCAAATAAATATTGAGCGGAATCATGCGCCGCTCTATGTAGACATGTTTGATGATGACTTCGACATTGCCGTCGCCATCGCGGTCGCTAATTTCTAGTTGACTGGGTGCGAATTTTCTCAACTCTTCAATCAACTCATCGTCAAAACGCATGCGCGGAAAAGCCACCGAGCTGTATTCTTGCGTGTCGGCCATACGCCCAACTCGGTCGTGCTGTTTAACCAGTTGATATTTGCTTTTAATTTGCTCGCGCGTGGTGTCTTTGGGCGGCGGGTAAAAGTCTTTGATGACTTTAAAAACATAGGGAAAAGATGGCAGATCAAACACCAGCATAACCATGCCTTTGATGCCGGGTGCAATGCGGAACTTGTCTGTTGAGTGCCGCAAATGCTGCAAAAAATCGCGGTAAAAAAGTGTCTTACCTTGCTTGGCTAAGCCTAAGGCGTTATAGATTTCTGCACGCGGCATACGCGGCATCATGCTGCGTAAAAACTGAACAAAAGCCGACGGTATGCCCATGTCAACCATGAAGTAGGCGCGTGCAAAGCTGAACAAAATCAGCAAGTCGTCTTCACCAAAAAGAGCCGCATCAATCACCAGCTTGCCGTCGCTATTGTGCAAAATTGGTAAGGCCAGTGGTAACTCGTTAAAGCCGTTAATAATCTTGCCGACCAAATACGCGCCTTTGTTGCGAAAAAATAAACCAGAGAGCACTTGTATCTGAAAATTAGCCCGCAGTTTGACGTCACCCAGTTTGGCGCGCAGAGCGGCGACTACATAGGCGGCGTCGCGCTCCAAGTCTTCGAACTCGTTGCGTAGTTCAAAATCGTTCACCATCTGGCCAACCGTTGCAGCCATGGTGCCTAGGGCTGGATAGTAGGCGCGGTAAGTCGGCTTGGCGCTGGGGTCGTCGTTTTCGATGTACTCGGTACTAACGGCGGGGCGCACAAAGATGAAGTCATTTTGAAAATAACTGCGGTGCAGTATTTTGGTGGTGACGGAGTTAAAAAATGTCTCGGCCAACTCGGGCTGATGGTTGTTTACCGAAAGACCTATGTAGTGCAGTTTGACCTGCTGCCACACATCCATGCTTTGCTCACCGGCTTTGAATTCACGCTCTAGCCGCTTGGACGCTTCGCGCACGCGCAAGTCGTAGAACTCTATTCGCTCACGCTGAGCGCGCTGTTGGCCGTGCCAGTCGGCGGTCTCAAAGCGATGTTTAGCTCGCGCTGACTCCGACCGAAACAGTTGGTAATGGCGATTAAAGCCGTCCATCATGGCCTTGGCAATATCGTAGGCTAGGCCAGAATCAAGACGCTGGGGAAACATTCTTTAACCTTTTGCAATGCTGGCTGCATTTTCTGAACTGGCAATTCTTGGCGTTACCGTATCAGCGTTCCAATTAGTCCAGACCCTATCGATGGCCAGTCGGTACAAGTCGTCCAACTGATCGGAGTTGGCAATCGACATCTGTAAGTCTTGCAACAAACCATCATGTACGCCGAAAGACCAACCATGCACCGTAACCTGCTGGCCGCGCGCCCATGCATCAACCAACACGGTGCTGACGGACACGTTGACTACTTGCTCTATGACATTGATCTCGCACAGCGCATTCGCACGGACTGATTCGGGTAGGCTGTCGAGCAAATGACGGTGGCGGTGGCGCACGTCTTGGATATGGCGAATCCAGTTATCGGCCAAGCCTATGCGCGCGCCGTCTAGCGCAGCCTGAACACCAGAGCAGCCGTAATGCCCGACCACCATAATTTCTTTGACCTTAAGCCGTTCTACGGCGAACTGTATGGCAGACAAGGCGTTAAGGTCTGAGTGAACAACGATATTGGCGACATTACGGTGTACAAACACTTCGCCGGGCTCCAGCCCAGTGATTTGATTGGCCGGCACGCGGCTGTCGGAACAGCCTATCCACATGTATTTAGGCGTTTGCTGCTTGACCAAGCTAGTAAAAAAGCCCGGGCGCTCGGCTTCCATTTGTGCGGCCCAGGCACGGTTATGGGCGAATAGTTCAGCGAGGGAAGATTTCATAAGGGCTATTTTCGCCCAGAGCTAGAGGGTTTGCGCAAACAACTCGCGGCCTATCAGCATGCGGCGTATTTCGCTGGTTCCAGCACCTATCTCATAGAGCTTGGCGTCGCGCCATAACCGGCCCAGCGGGTAGTCGTTGATGTAACCGTTTCCACCAAATATCTGCACGCCTTCGCCAGCCATCCAGGTGGCTTTTTCGGCGCACCACAAAATTACCGAGGCGCAGTCTTTGCGAATCTGGCGCACGTGCTCAAGGCCTAACAGATCAAGATTTTTTGCCACCGTATAAGCAAATGCGCGGCCGGCTTGCAGCACGGTATACATGTCGGCAACTTTGCCTTGTATCAACTGAAACTCACCTATGCTTTGTCCAAACTGCTTGCGGTCGTGGATGTAGGGGATGACGCTGTCCATCACCGACTGCATGATGCCAAGCGGCCCGCCGGTGAGCACGGCGCGCTCGTAATCAAGGCCGCTCATCAAGACTTTAGTGCCGCCGTTTAAACCGCCGAGTATGTTTTGCGCCGGTACTTCAACATTGTTAAACACCAACTCGCCGGTGTGACTGCCGCGCATGCCTAACTTATCTAGCTTTTGCGCAACTGAAAAACCCTTCATGCCTTTCTCAATTAAAAAAGCGCTTATGCCGCGTGCACCGAGTTCCGGTTCGGTCTTGGCATAGACCACCAAAGTATCCGCATCTGGTCCGTTGGTAATCCACATCTTGCTGCCATTGAGCAGGTAGTAGCCGCCCTTGTCTTCGGCTTTTAGCTTCATTGATATGACGTCGCTGCCAGCGCCAGGCTCGCTCATGGCCAGTGCACCCACATGCTCGCCAGAAATGAGCTTGGGCAGATATTTGAGCCGCTGCTCTTGACTGCCATTGCGCTTGATCTGGTTCACGCACAAATTGCTGTGCGCACCATAAGACAGGCCAACCGAGGCGCTGGCACGGCTGAGTTCTTCCATCGCAATCATGTGCGCGAGGTAACCCATGCCGGCGCCGCCGTATTCCTCGCCAACAGTAATACCCAGCACGCCGAGCGCGCCCATTTTTTGCCATAAATCCATTGGGAATTGATCATTGCGATCAATCTCGGCAGCGCGCGGTGCGATTTCTTTTTGGGCAAACTCTTGGACTGCATCGCGCAACGCATTGATGTCTTCGCCGAGTTGAAAGTCTAGACCTGGGAGATTGTTCATGCTGTGGTTTTCCGCTTGCGAGTGGTGGGTAAATACCGAGACTAAACCTTGATTGACGTTGACGTAAACGTCAATTCAAACATCAATTATGACTGATGCACTGTCTAACTGGTTTAGTCGGCGCTAGGTGATTGCTTCTCGCACTTACGTAGCAAGGTTCTTGACTCTTTTTCGTGGCTGCGAATCTCTTCAAGATTGGCTTGCAAATCCACCATCTGAGCTTCTAGTTTTTGACGATGCTCAGCCAATACACTTAAAAATATGCGCAGTTGTGGTGCGGTATCGCGTGGGTTGTCGTAAGAGTCAATAATTTCTTTGGCTTCGACCAACGACAGGCCAAGGCGCTTAGCGCGCAGCGTTAGCTTGAGACGGGTACGGTCGCGTGCACTGTAGACTCGGCTGCGCCCGCCTGGACCTACGCGTTGCGGCTGGAGCAGGCCCATGTCTTCGTAAAAGCGCATAGCGCGCGTGGTCAGATCAAACTCTTTTGCCAGATCGCTGATGGTGAAGGTGGTAGCCATGGTGGTACTGAAAATGCGGTTGGATATTGCTGAGGCACTCATCGCTAAATAAAGTGCATGAAAAGTTAACTGACCGCTATGACAGCTGACGAGAAGCTGGACTTTGATAGTGGCATCTTATTGACGTTTACGTAAACGTCAATTGCAACCGATGTTAACTCATGATTTTTGACTAAGAGCATAGTTTTTTATGCTCTGTTTTGGGTCTGCATTGAATGCAGATTTGTCTCTGAATTTTGAAACTCAACTTCAGGTACAAAAAACCTGACAACGTTCAAATGGGTCTAAATCTAAAGATTCGGCTGCAGCGAAAACTTTCAAAAATAGGTGGCGTTAAACACCCAGAGTAAGCAAAAAACTGGCAATTACTAAAAGCACTTATTGCAAAAAATACAGCTCAACTAGAGTGGTTGTGCATGGCGAGAAATTTCGCACATGAATTGCTTTGGAATGCCGCTATGCACTTTTTAACTTTGCTACAAGCAGAGAACAAAGCGAAAAATAACACTGCAAATTGATGCTATCGAAAAATCAACAAAGAGATTTGAAGTTTATCGATTAGTCGGCTAAGAGCTAATGAATGCTGAGTCAACTAATTAAGCAATGATGTCCAACTCTCCAGACTCATCACGAACAGCCACTTTGCGAGAATTTACTCCCGTGTTAGAGCGCCGATTAACACGCGGCAACACGACACGCCATTTGGCATTGGCGCTAACCAGCGCCGTCACATAGCCTTGCAACCAGTCTAAATTGACGGGTTTTTGTAACATATGGGCTTGGGGTGGCAAGCCTCCGCGACTATCTATTACCTCTGCAGATAGACCGCTGATCACCACAATCAACATATCTGAGAGCTGGGTGTTTCGTTTGAGTGCTTTAAGCATTTCAATGCCGTCAACGCCGGGCATTGACAAGTCTGTAATCAACAAATCTGGCCGCATGCTGGCAATATCCATCAACGCTTCAAGCGCTGAGGGCATGAAAGTGCAGTCGACTGGTAAATCCCAGGCGTCGAATTGAAGTCGATATAAATCACAGGTGGCTTCGTCATCTTCAACCAGCAGTACGCGTAAACGGCTTTGTGGGTCTGGGTTAATGCGTGCTAATTGAGGACTATTTTTGGCTAAATAGGCATTGATGGATTGCAGTGCAATTCGCCGGTGACCGCCCAGCGTCTTCCACGCTTCGATCTCACCCTTTTCTACTAGCGACTGAACAGTCGCCACCGACAAGCCTAGCAACTTGGCGGCATAACTGGTTCCACAGTAATCTTCACTAGAAAAATCAACTGCGGAAATGGCGTCTTCAAAAGACTTTGGATCACGCGACATAAAGATTCACCATAATTGCAACATTATCGTTTTAAGCATTTAACTCAAGTATCGTTAGTAAATAATT
This sequence comes from Polaromonas vacuolata, assembly GCF_012584515.1. Classification (NCBI taxonomy): domain Bacteria; kingdom Pseudomonadati; phylum Pseudomonadota; class Betaproteobacteria; order Burkholderiales; family Comamonadaceae; genus Polaromonas; species Polaromonas vacuolata. The sequence goes on from NZ_CP051461.1 coordinate 3,395,419, forward strand.
GTACGCAAAGTAATTATTAGATTTAAACGGAAAATTTCTGTAAACACCAAGAAACACTAAAACACCAAAAGGTATACTAATTGATAAGTGATAAGTGATAATGTAAAGACGATTTTAAACGTAACTCAAAGTAACTATATTTTGCATTTTTTGTACAATAAGAATTTAACTTTATCAGCGCCGAGACATACACACACTAAGTATTTACAAAAATGACGTCGAAAAACCTCAACACACCTACAACAGCGGCATTCCTTCGATTTTAAGTTGACCCCGTAGCACCGCGTAATCTGGCACTATGGCTGCAACTGTGGCCCAAAAAAGCGGGCTGTGATCCATTACCCGTAAGTGACTTAGTTCATGCACCACCACATAGTCTATGACCGCAGGCTTAAAGTGAATTAACCGCCAATTCAGTCGCAATGAGCCATCTGCACTGGCACTGCCCCAACGCGTGCTGGCATTGGACAGGCTAAGTTTTCGCCACTGCACATTCAAGGCAGGGGCGAAATGGTTAAGCCGCTCTATAAACAAGCTTTTAGCCTGACGCATTAACCAAGCCTGCACCGCATCGCGAATTTGCTCGGCACTCGCGCTGCTAGAAAGTCCAATGTGCAATTCTTGCCGACCCTGATCTTCGCCGTTCTGACCCGAAAAAGCGAATAGTTCGACACGCGGCAGACTTTTTTTGATCGCTGCACCGGGCTCAAGAAAAGCATGACATGAGTCTAGTACCAAAGTAATTGGCTCGCCCAAAAATGGCAGGCTAGCGCCATCCTTCCACTCAATACGACTCGACTCTAGGCGCTGATGGCGCGCCTGAGACTCGTGTAATTTTTTGACAATCCAATCGGCTTTATCCAGCACCGCGGTATCGACATCTGCCAGCGGCACCCACTTGGGCGCGCGCACTGCCAAACCGTCTGGACCCACTGAAAAACCTATGGTTAAGCGCTTGCCGCGCTTGAACTCATAGCCAATCGTCAAGCCCTTAAGGCATATGCTTCGGGTCGCACGGGGATGAGAAAAGCTGGCCAGCACTTGCGTTTGCGTAGGCAAAATCGGCTGCGCCGGTGCAGATGCTATAGGCAGAAGTAAAGGGATAGGCGAAGGCGCTTGAGCCAAGTGCTTAACAGGCGCAACAACAGGTATACCGATAGGCGAAGCCCCAAAAAAATCTAAAGTGAATTGATAAAGCCTATGCATCGAACAAGTTTAGCGTCACAGCGTCTTCAAAAACTTTTGGCAGTATCAAGTCCTGATTTAAGGGCTGGATAGGCGTCGGGGTCTAGTCGGCGCATTTCGGCCTCAATCCACGCTTCGACTTCACGCATCAACTCCTCGGGCTGGCGGCCAATGCTGGAGATAGGCTTACCAATAGAGATGTCGACTATGCCAGGCGTCTTAATAAAGGCCTTGCGTGGCCAGCACTTAGCCGACGTCACGGCAATCGGTATAACCGGCGCGCCAGCCTCAATCGCCAGACGCGTACCACCGCTTTTATAGACGCCTTTTTGGCCACGGGCAATGCGCGTGCCTTCTGGAAACATGATGACCCAAGTGCCTTTGGCCATCAGGCGTTTACCTTGCGCAACGACTCTGTTAAAGGCCTGCGCGCGCAAGCTGCGGTCTATGTGAATCATGTCCATGCGCGACATCGCCCAACCAAAAAATGGCACATATAGCAATTCTTTTTTAAACACATATGCCAGAGGATGCGGCATCAGCGCCGGCATGCAAAAAGTCTCCCAAGTGCTTTGGTGTTTGACCAGCAACACTGCGGCGCTGGTTTTACCTGTGGGCAGGTTTTCCATACCGGTGACACGGTTTTGTATGCCCATGATGACTGTGCCACTGTCCACCGCCAGACGCAGCCAGCGGGCGCACATCCAATAAACCGTGTCGCTGCTGGCGAAAATAGACGCGACCAAGACGGCCAGCGCCCACGGAATGACCGTGATGGCCATCCACAAAAGATGTAAAACTGAGCGGATAAAGGGCATGAAGAAGTCCAAGTGATGGGCGTGACGCTGAAGCAGCGATGTTAAGAGCCGCCAGCGTTAATTAAGCAGCTGGCCGCGGCTGTGCTGCGAGCAGTGCGCTGCGCTGGAGAATAAAGTCGGCAAAAGCCGATAAATCTTTGTGCAGCCGCGTGCCTTGAGGCAGGCCTTCGGGCGCACCGCCGTTTTGATAAGCAGCGGACTTACCAGTCAAAATCAAATGTGGCTCGCAACCCGCTGCCGCGCCCGCTTGCAAGTCACGCAGCGAGTCACCCGCCGTCGGCACACCCAGCAATGGCACACCAAAACGCGTACCAATCTGTTCAAACAAACCCGGCAAAGGCTTGCGGCAAAGGCAGGATTCTTCCGGACTGTGCGGGCAATAAAACACCGCGTCTATGCGTCCACCAACGGCTGCTAGCATCTTGTGCATTTTTGCATGCATGGCATTGAGAGAGGCAACATCAAACAGCCCGCGTCCCAGACCTGATTGGTTAGACGCGATCACCACATGCCAGCCAGCATGGTTGAGCTGCGCAATCGCTTCGAGTGCGCCAGGCAGCGGCATCCATTCATCCGGCGTTTTAACGAAATCGTCGCTATCGCTGTTGATGGTACCGTCGCGGTCAAGAATGAGGAGTTTCATAATTTGTCGCTTGAACTGGTTGTTAATAAAACGCAGAACTTAACTCGCCAGTCGGGACAAGTCTGCCACCCGGTTCATGGCCGCGTGTAGGCAAGCGAGTAGTCCCAAACGGTTTAAGCGCACGTCAACTTCCTCGGCATTGACCATCACACCGTCAAAAAAGGCGTCAACCGGCTCGCGCAAAGCGGCCAAGGTTTGCAGCGAAGCGGCGTAGTCGCCAGCGTCGAATTGAGCGTCTGCCTGCGGCAGCAACTCACGCATACGCGCATGCAGCGCAATCTCGGCTGGCTCGGTTAGTAGCAAGCTACTGACATGGGCATCGACGCCTTCGGTTTTCTTTAAAATATTACCGATTCGTTTATTCGCTGCAGCCAAAGCAGGTGCCTCGGCCAGCGCGGCAAAAACGCGTACAGCAGCCAATCGTTTGGCAACATCGCCTAGGCGCTCGGGCTTGAGCGCCAACACGGCTTCGGCCTCTTGAGCGCTATAGCCTTGCTCGCGCAAGCTGCTAGCGAGACGATCGTAAATAAACTCGGAAAGTTTAGGCGTAGCAGCCGAATCCAGACCCTCAAAGCTGGCCGCCGCATCAGCTAACAAAACCGATAGCGGTAAATCCAATTGGCTTTCTGCCAGCATGCGAACCACGCCTAGCGCATGACGACGCAGTGCAAACGGGTCTTTATCGCCGGTCGGCAAATTGCCTATGCCGAACATACCGGTCAGGGTCTCAAGCTTGTCAGCTAACGCCAAAGCCAAACCGACTTGATTGCGCGGCAACTCGTCGCCGGCAAAACGCGGTTTGTAATGGTCTTCAATCGCGTCGGCGATAGCACTGTCCAAGCCATCATTGAGCGCGTAGTAACGACCCATAGTGCCTTGCAGTTCTGGAAACTCGCCCACCATATCGGTGACCAAATCAGTCTTAGCTAACTGCGCTGCCAATGCCGCTTGCGCGGCCAGTTCAGTACCGCCCAGTTGCAAGCCTATGGCAGCGGCAATACTGGCTACGCGCTGCATGCGTTGGCCTAGCGTACCCAGTTTGTTGTGATAAACCACTTTATCTAACGCAGCAACCCGCGAGGCCAAGGTTTTTTTACGGTCTTGGTCAAAGAAGAACTTGGCATCAGCCAAGCGCGGACGCACCACTCGCTCATTACCGCCAGTGACCGCACTCGGGTCTTTGGGGTTGATGTTGCTGACGACCAAAAACTGATGCGTTAATTTTCCTGCAGCGTCTAGCAGCGGGAAGTATTTCTGGTTCGCCTTCATGGTCAGAATCAAGCACTCTTGCGGCACACCGAGAAACTCTTTTTCAAAGGCGCAAACCAGTACATGTGGGCGCTCTACCAACCCGCTGACTTCATCTAACAAAGCCTCATCTTCAATCACCCGCACACCGCCGCCAATGCGCAGTGCTGCGGCATTGAGTTGGCGCTCTATCTCGGCGCGACGTTCTGCAAAACTAGCGATGACAGCGCCATCGGTTTCCAGTGCCTTGGCATAGCTGTCGGCATGGGCTAGCACTATCGGGTCTAGCAAAGCTTCAAAGCGATGGCCGCGTGTGCTGTTGCCAGCTTGCAGCCCTAGCGCGCTGACCGCGACTACATCTGCGCCATGCAGCGCGACCAGGCCGTGGGCCGGACGCACAAATTTGACGTCGCTCCAGCCGTCGGCCAATTGGTACGTCATGACCTTAGGAATTGGCAACTTGGCAATCGAGTCCAACAAGGCTTTTTGCAAACCTGTTTCAAGGCTGGCGCCGCTCACCAAGCTGTCATAAAACAAGGCTTCGGCCTTGCCGTCGACAGCGCGTTTAAGACCGGCAACAGCAGACGCATCAGCGCCCAGTGCTTGCAATTTTTTTAGCAGCGCTGGCGTAGCGTTGCCGCTGGCGTCCAAGCCGACTGCCACTGGCATGAGTTTTTGCGACACCGCTTTGTCATCGGCCTGGGCTGCGACGCGGGTGATGTGGGCTGCTAAGCGGCGCGGCGAGGCATAGGCGGTCAGCACTGACGCCTCGCTGGTCAAGCCCTGTGCTTTGAGTTGTTCAAACAGCACGCCGGCAAAAGCATCACCGAGTTTTTTCAAGGCCTTAGGGGGCAACTCTTCGACAAAGAGTTCCAGTAGTAAATTTTTTGTAGTCATTGGTTTTAAGCCGCCTTCTTGCTGGTCAAGGCCATTTGCTCAACCCATTCGCGCGGTGCCATGGGGAAACCCAGACGCTCGCGGCTCTCGTAATAGCTTTGCGCCACGCTTCTAGCCAGGTTGCGAATGCGGCCTATATAAGCGGCGCGTTCGGTCACACTAATGGCACCGCGGGCATCGAGTAAATTAAAGCTGTGCGCCGCTTTGAGGACTTGCTCATAAGCGGGCAGAGCCAATTGCTCGGCGATTAAATGCTTGGCCTGTTTTTCATGCGCCGCAAAAGCGGTGAACAAAAAATCGGCATCGCTGTGTTCAAAGTTATAAGTGGACTGCTCGACCTCGTTTTGCTTGTAGACATCGCCATAGCTCAAGCCCTCAGTCCAAACCAAGTTGTAGACGTTGTCCACGCCCTGCAGATACATGGCGAGGCGCTCCAAACCGTAGGTGATCTCACCGGTAATCGGTTTGCAATCTATGCCGCCAACTTGCTGGAAGTAAGTGAACTGCGTCACCTCCATACCATTGAGCCAGACTTCCCAGCCCAAGCCCCAAGCGCCCAAAGTGGGATTTTCCCAGTCGTCTTCTACAAAGCGGATATCGTTTTGTTTAAGGTCAAAGCCCAGCGCTTCCAGCGAGCCCAAATACAGTTCAAGAATATTCGCCGGTGCCGGCTTGAGCACCACCTGATACTGGTAGTAGTGTTGCAGGCGGTTCGGGTTTTCACCGTAACGACCATCTTTTGGCCGGCGGCTTGGCTGCACGTAAGCAGCCTTCCATGGCTCTGGCCCGAGCGCTCTTAAAAAAGTAGCAGTATGAGAGGTGCCAGCCCCCACTTCCATGTCATAAGACTGCAAAAGCGCGCAGCCTTTGTCAGCCCAATAGGTCTGCAGCGTGAGAATAATTTGCTGAAATGTGAGCATAGGTATGAAAGGAAAAATCAAAAGCGCGAGGTCATTGATCAACGGTGTAGCAACCAGTAGATCAATGTAAACGGAGACAGTGAATTACCAAAGGCAATCACCAAAAAGTCTATTTTACGCGGCGCAGCAAGCCGTTAGACACGCCGCCGCCCAAGCCAGGCCAGCAAAGTCAATCCAAGACCTAGCAACCACCAAGGCCACAGCTGCAGACGCGCTACCCACCACGCATAGGGCGTGATGCCATTACGGCCTTGAACCTGCACCGCGAGCGCGCCGCGTGTCTGCGGCGGCAAGCTATGCAAGACCTCGCCGCGGTAATCAATCATGGCCGTGGCGCCGGTATTGGTCGCGCGCAGCATGGGCCGCTCGAACTCTATGGCCCGCATACGCGAGATGTTTAAATGTTGCTCTACCGCTATGGTGTCGCCAAACCAGCCAATATTGCTGACATTAAGTAGCAGGGTTGGCGCGCTTAGGCGATCTTTAAATCGCGCCGCCAAATCTTCGCCAAACAAATCTTCGTAGCAAATGTTCAGCGCGATGCGCTGGCCTTGCCAGTCAAACGAGGGCTGGCTGACATCGCCGCGGCTAAAGTCCGATAGCGGTATGTTGACCAAGGCCAAAAACCATTTGAACAAGGGATGGACGAACTCACCAAACGGCACTAAATGATGCTTGTCGTAGCGGTAAATTGGCTCAGCAGCAGCATTCTCAGGACTTGAAAGAGCAGGTTTAAGACCTATGACCGAGTTGGTATAGCCGCTTTGGCTGTTGCCCAGCGGTATGCCTATCAACGCCGCCATGGGCACTTGGCCAATGGCGGGCGGCTGGTTAAAGCGTTGCAGTAAATTCTCAATATAACCCTCGGGCAGTTGCGCTGGCAGCAGGGGCAGCGCGGTCTCGGGCGTGACGATGAGCGAGCTTTGACTATTCATAAGCTGGTCGCCATACCACTTGAGCGCATCCGGTATGCCGCCGCCAGCTTCAAACTTCTGATCCTGCGCGATATTGCCTTGCAGCAGTGTCACGCTCAAGGCCTGCGTTTGCGGCGTTACAACGCTAAAGCGAGACAAACCAGACGGGCCAATGGCGACTGCCCCACTAACAACTAAGGCCAATAAAACACCAACCGCAAGCAGCGCAGCATTCAGACGCCGAGGCTGACGCAGCAAGCCAGCCAAACTAGCGGCAAACAGCGCTGCGCCAAAGCTAAGGCCATGCACGCCGACCAACTTAGCGAGCGACACAAACGGCCCATCGAGCTGGGCGTAGCCGCCTTCACCCCAAGGAAAACCGGTAAAAAACTGCACGCGTGCGAGCTCTGCCATTAGCCAAAGCGCCGCGAAAAGCAAAGCTCCACCGACAGCGCGGCCACGGCCCAAGGCCAGATAGGCGGCACAGGCCGCGGCGTAATAAAGCCCTAAAAATGCGGCTAAGCCAACAATCGCCAGCACCGCCAGCGGTGAAGCCAAACCGCCATAAGTGTGCAGCGAGACAAACAACCACCACCAACAAGCGCATTGCATGGCAGTCGCAAACAGGCCACCCAGCCAAGCCGCTTGACCCACGCTGACACGGCTTTGCAATGACCAGACCAGCGCCACCAAACTAAGCGGCTGCAGCCACCAAACAGCCTGCCCGTAGTCCAGACCGAGTGCCGAACCAAACTGAAAAGGCCATGCGATGCTAAGCGCATGCGCACAGCCAGCGATGAAGACCAACAGCAGCAGACGCCATGAAGGCAGAGCCACTGTGCTGACATCAGCCCGGGAAACCGGCAGCGCAGCGCTGTCCAGACTAGACATGACTCAAACCTCAACCGCCGCCGGTGAAACTTTAAACCAGCGCACCGCCCCGCCCTTGGTGTGCAGCACGCTAAACAACAGACCCGACAACTCATGCGACTCGCCGCGCTTGGGCACATGGCCCATTTCATGCGCGACCAAACCACCTATGGTCTCGAAATCGGTCTCTGGCAGGGTGACATCGAAGGATTCGTTGACCCGCTCTATGGAGGTATCGCCGCTGACGCGATAAGTGCGGTCAGACAGGCCGAAGATATCGCCCTCGTCCTCGGCGACATCGAACTCGTCCTCGATTTCTCCGACAATTTGTTCGAGTACATCCTCAATCGTGATCAAGCCAGCAACGCGGCCAAACTCATCGATGACTATGGCCAGATGATTACGGTTGCCGCGAAACTCCCTCAGCAATTCGTTCAAGCCTTTGCTCTCAGGCACAAACACTGCTGGGCGCAACAAGGCTTTGATATTCAGGCTGGGCGAGCGCTGAAGTTTGAGTAAATCCTTAGCCATGAGAATGCCAAGTATGTTTTCTTTTTCACCCTCATAGACGGGAAAGCGTGAGTGCGCCGTGTCAATGATGAGGTGAAGCAACTCCTCAAACGGGGCCTCAATGTTGATTAAATCCATGCGCGGGGCGGCAACCATCACGTCGCCGGCCGTCATATCCGCCATGCGGATCACGCCTTCGAGCATCTCGCGGCTCTGGGCGCCTATGACGTTGCTGTCTTGGGCTTGCACCAAGGCTTGAATCAACTCGTCTTTGGAATCGGGACCGGGATGAAGCATCTCAGCCAGACGCTGCAAGAAGCCGCGTCGGTCTTCCTGCTTGGAAGGTCTACTGGGGGGAATGTCGGACACTAGCGGTGTTCGGTAGTTGATAAGTTGTTAGTGTAATGTCTAGAAGCTTCAGACAAGAATCGGCTTGCGCACGAGCTTGGGTTTAGTCGCGTGGGTTGCGCCGGTGTTGTTGCAGCAGGTTTATAAAATCCCAGAACTGCTTGGCTTTGACCTTGAACTGGTAATCGGTCTGCGCCAACTGCTCTTGCGCTATCTCGCTCATCCGCGAGTCAAGGTCGGCAACAGGCACCTTGATAAAGGCTTCGCTCTCTGAGCCGTCTCGCTCTATGGTGGCGCCGGCTTTGCGGGCAATGTTGAGCATCACGGTGTTTTCGCTCAAGGCGTGAATGAACATCATGCTCACACCCTCGTTGCGGGAATGCATCATGGCGCGATCAAACAGGCGTGAGCCGTAACGCCGGCCCCGCGTTAGGCTCGATACTGAAACACCAAATTCAGCACAACTTTGCAGCTGTGGATCAATCGAAAAAGCCAGATGCGCCATCGCAATTAATTCGAGCTTGCGGTTGTAAATACCAAATATTTCATCCCGCTCAAAATTGAGTCCACTGACATAGCGGCCTATCTGCTCGTCGTTAGCGGCATAACCAAAACGGAGATAGCGGTCATGACCACCTAAAGCTAACAGGTGAGCCAAAATACGCCCACGATGGCGTGGGCTGAGAGAGCGTATCGGCACTACCACGGACAAAACCGGTTTAGGAGCAGGCAACTTTTGCGCACCAACACGCAAAAACCGCCGACTCGCGAGCAGTGCTGCCTGAAAAATTGCGCTTGGTGTGTACATATTGCAAATATAAGGGTAATCCCTAGGAATTAAAGACAGAGGGCCTTTTAATTAAACGCAAAAAACAAATTTAGCGTTATTTATGCCAATTTGCCACAAAATACGCCGAACTACCAATTGAGCTCGCCAAACCAGCAGTTGTGAACTCAATCCAAAGCCTCAACATAAGAAAAATCATGACACCAACCGAGCCCAAATCCGGCGCTACACCGACTGTTTACGGCCAATCCGAACGCGCCCCACGTGGCGACTATTCACGGGGTGGTTTGGTCAATACCGATTACACCTGCCCGCAAAATTACGCGATTTATACCGAAGCGGATCACAACACTTACCGCCAGCTGCATGCACGTCAATCGGCATTGCTGCCGGGATTGGCCTGCGACCAATTTATCGCCGCCTTGCCCTTACTCGGCAAGCCAGAACGCATACCGCGCTTTGAAGACATTAACCAGCGTCTGCAACCGGCCACTGGTTGGCAGTTAGTCGCGGTACCCGGTCTGATTCCCGAAGTCGCTTTTTTCACCCTATTGGCGAACCGCCAGTTCCCGGTCACCGACTGGATACGCAAACCGGAGGAGTTTGACTACGTCGTCGAGCCAGATCTTTTTCATGACCTGTTCGGCCATGTGCCCTTGCTGTTCGACCCGGTGTTTGCCGACCATTTACAAGCTTATGGCGTGGGTGGGCTTAAAGCCAATCGGCTGGGCGCTTGCGAGCAGCTGTCACGGCTTTACTGGTTCACCATAGAGTTCGGCCTAATACGCCAGCACGATGGCTTGCGCGCCTACGGCGCTGGTGTTCTTAGCTCGCCGGGTGAGTTAGTTCACGCCGTTCGAGGTGAGCAAACGCAGCGCATCGCACTTGATTTGCTACGCGCCATGCGCAGCCATTACCGTATCGACAGCTTTCAGCCGACGTATTTCGTGATCGACAGCTTTCAGCATTTGTTTGATCTGACCGCACCGGACTTCACGCCGCTTTACGCCCAGCTTTTGGCTTTAGACGAAATTCCACCCGGGCTGATCTTGTCTGGGGAAGAACTGCTCTGAAGTGATGCTTTGACCTTAAGGCATAGGCTGGTCAAAGCGCACACAGCAAGCAAGCATTCATCCGCTCACTCAAGCAGCGCCAAAGATCCCGTCACAACCTCGGGAACAAAAGCCATCTGCACATGTGCCACGCCGTGCAGCAAATGCCTATTCGCACCGGCAATATAGGCCGCAGAAGCAGGAAAAACAATGTTGTCGCTGCTCGAATACCAGCAAGTAAACAAGCGCCGGCGCTCAGGTGTCAGCGCTTGCTCTAGCTTTTTTTGCCACGGGCTGTCTATGCGCATCTGGCCTACATTGGTGCCCAATCCAAAGCGCGCCAGCCAGGTGCCGCGGTGCGGCGTGCCTATCGTGACGATGTGATGCACACGCGTCAAATCAAGCTGACGCCCCAACCAAGCCCTGACCGCGAGACCGCCCATGCTGTGACAAACCAGCAAAGGCGCAAGACCAGTAGCCCGTATCAGTTGCTCGACAGCCGCATCAATTTGCGGCGTGTAGTCGTCAATTGAAGCAAACACTGGTTCTAGACTGAGCGCGACAAAAGCGTGACCGCTGCCTTGCAAACGCGTCATCCAAGGATTCCAAAAACCACGGTTGCAGAAATAACCATGCACAAAAACAACACCGCGCTTACCGGGCAGCACGGATTGAGAACTAATCTGATCGGGAATCGCACGATGCCGAAAGGGCTGAAGCCAGGTAAACACCAAAGGCGCCGTGCGCATCTCACCCAACCAAGCGGCTGCAAGCTGCTGAAAGCTAGGCGGCGCTGCGCCATCTTGGTTGCCAATCACGCGCACCAACAGCAACTCCACCGCCAGAAAAAAAGCGTAGGCAAGCAGCAGCAGCAATAAGCCTGTCAAGGCTAGCCAAAAGTGACTGTCCCGAAAAAAAAGAAACCACGCCAGAGCAACGCCAATCAGACTGAAGGTGATGAATTTTTGAATCAATGCCAGCATGCGTGAACCTGTTATAAAAGAAAAAATATTCAACCCAACAAATGCACCCTATCAAACACTGGCACAACCCGCAGCGCAGCAGATTTAAAAACCAAGCCTGTGGTACGGGTAGTTGCCAGCAACATGAGGTGCAAACGCGATGACATCAGCAAATAGTATGCCGCCACTGCCAAAGGGTATGCAGGTCTTTGAGCGTGGCTGGTTATCAGCCAACAATATTCTTTTCACTGGCGACGCTGGAAGTTTACTGATTGACAGCGGCTACTCTAGCCACTCTGCGCAAACACTTTTGCTACTAGAAGGTGCACTCGGGACTCGTCCACTGGATACCTTGGTCAACACCCACTTGCACAGCGACCATTGCGGCGCAAACGCAGCCTTGCAACAGCGTTATCCAGGCCTTGTGACTCTGATACCACCGGGTCAAGCCGATCTGGTCAGTCGCTGGGATGCTGCCGCACTGACTTACACACCAACCGGTCAGCTATGCCCGCAGTTTGTTTTTAGCGACGTGCTGGAGCCCGGCAGCACGATGCGCTTTGGCGCGCAAAACTGGGAAATTCATGCAGCGCCCGGACACGATACCCACTCGCTGATTTTTTTCGAACCGCAAGCAGGCATTCTTATTTCCGCCGACGCATTGTGGGAAAAAGGCTTTGGCGTGGTGTTTCCAGAACTAGAAGGCGAGCAGGCCTTCGCAGACGTGGCGGCAACGCTGGACGTCATCGCACGGTTAAAACCCAAAATCGTCATTCCTGGCCACGGCAAAAGCTTTCTCTACACCGAGGCCGTCATGGCACTGGCGCGCAAACGACTGGACGGCTTTGTTGCCGATCCTCAGCGGCACGCGCTGTATGCGGCCAAGGTTTTATGCAAATTCAAACTGCTTGAGGTACAGGTGCAGCGCTACGCTGATTTCGCCGCGTGGGCCGAGCAGGCCAGTTATTTCAACCAAATCAGAATGAAGTTTTTCAGTCATCAGCCTATGGCTGAGTGGCTGAGTGAGCTGTGCGATGACTTGGTGCGCTCAGGCGCTGCGACGCGGGATGCGCAACACATTCGTAATCAGTGATAAAAAACTCGTCACGACATTGCGGTGACACCACAGAAAGCGCGCAACCCAGCCTAGCGATGGCCGAGTTAACGTTATCCAAAAGGCGTCAGGGTTAGGCCAAAATCACAGCCAAACTGGCATCGAGATGCTCACTTGGCAAACGCTTAAAACCAGTGCGGGCAAAGCGCTGCAATCGACCGACGATAAAGGCCAGTGCTAACGAGGCGCGAACTTGCGCATCTACTGTAGGCGTAGCGGCACCTGCGGCCGAGGCAAGCTCGCGCAAGTTTTGCCGCAGATCAGCTTCGAGTTTGTCGAAAAACTGATTCATGCGCTCTTGCAGCCTGTCGTTCTCAAAAACCAAAGCATCGCCCACCATGACGCGCGCCATACCGGGGTTTTTTTCAGCAAATTGCAGCACCATAGCGACCAATTTACGGCTACGCGTCAATGGTTCAATTTCACGCTCGGCAATTTGGTTGACTAGCGTGAAGACGCTTTGCTCTATGAACTCAATCAAGCCCTCAAACATCTGCGCCTTGCTGGCGAAATGTCGGTAAAGCGCGGCTTCACTGACTTCAAGTTTGGCCGCCAAAGCAGCCGTCGTAATGCGCTCGGCACCGGGCTGCTCAAGCATGCCGGCCAAGGTCTGAAGTATTTGCACCCTGCGCTCACCCGGCTTGGGCCGCTTGCGTGACTTGGGGTCAGGCGTGACGGGGCTCAAAACGGATTCGGACGCGGGGTCTTGCATAAGAAGGCTCAAGGTGATGGAAAAAATAATGGGGCCAAAGACCAAAACTCTTGCGTTAAAAATACCTGCTGCACTCAAGTGCAAGCGCGGCATAAGTGATGGACACGCAAGAAAACAAAGGTTTTAACACCCAAATTAGCAACCAAATTGGCTGAGTTGGATTCTCGCACAGCGCTATGCGGTCAGAGCGCCTGTGCCGCGGTTGCTTTAACTCGTGCTCTGCGCTGCTGGCTGTGCCTGCAGAACCAAGCGCACGCGTAAGCCGCGTGGTGCGAGACTGCGGGCATAGTCCAGCTCCAGTTGCGACTGATGCGCGCGAGCAATTTCATCAGCGATGGCCAACCCCAAACCATTGCCGTCACCCGCCGTGCCATGCACCCGGTAAAAACGTTGCAAAGCCAGCGGTCGCTCAGCCGGTTCAAGGCCGGGCCCATCGTCCTCCACTTCAAGAAAGACGCGGCTCGGCTCGGCTGGCAGCAAAGCCGGCAATACACCGCAGCGAATCGTCACGCAGCCGCCAATAGCCGTGTATTTGACCGCATTGTCGGCAAGATTAGAAAGCAGCTCAGCGAGCAACCATTCGTAACCACGCGCCTGAGCGGGCAACGCCTCCAGACCCAAATCCAAGCCCTTATCAGTCGCCGCATCCAGGTGTCGATAAAGTACAGATTCGCATAGCTTTTTAAGGTCTACCGCTTGCATGGCCTGCGCGACATGGGTGAAAGAGTCAGCCCGCGAAAGCGCTAAAAGCTGGTTAGCCAACTGCGAAGTACGCCGGGTAGCGCCGCGTAGCTTGAGCAACTTATCTGACGTCAGCGTCACCGCACCAGCCGAAAGGCTTGCAGCCTGAGTCCAGGCTTCGACTTGGGCTTGCAGACCGGCCAGCGGCGTGCGCAGTTGATGGGCAGCATCGGCAACGAAACGACGTTGACCCTCTGCTTGGTCATTCACCAGTCCGAACAAACGGTTTAAAGCGCTCACCAGCGGCTGCACCTCAGCCGGTGTGCTGAGCAAGTCTATGGCACTAAGGTCACGCGGGCTGCGTCGTTCAACCGCCTCCTTGAGGGCGATTAGCGGCCGCAAAGCACGCGCCACCGCCCATTTGACGGCAAAACCGGTTGTCAGTAACAGCAGCAAGTCAGGTAGCAACACCCGCAGCCAAAGTGAGCTAAGCCACTGCTGGCGTGAGTCCGATCCATCAGCGATCTGCAGTATCAACTCGCCAGATCCAGTGGCCACACGCTGTGAGCCAATTCGGTAAGTCACACCGGCAAACTCGGTGCTGACGAATTCTGGCTCTAACGTAGCCGGAAGAACGCCAGCAATCCAAGGCTCGCCAATCAAATAGTTCCCCGCCGAGTCCGACACCCGCACGCCCGCCATACCCACTCTGGCCTTAATAAAAGCGTCTAGCTCTGGCGCCAGCAGCAGCACCGGCAAACTACCCGGCGCGGCCGCGCTAGGCAGTACGGAGTCGGCCAGCAAGGGCAGTAAGTGCTGGAGTTGCGGGTCTTTGCGCAAAGCTGCATTGCCGGCGCTGCGGTAATCCAAATAAATACCTGCCAACGCAAAAATACCCAAGGGCAACAGCAACAGCAACAGCAAGCGGTGCTGAAGGCCTAGCTTCATACGCAGGTGATGGGTAACAGCGGCATCAGCTCAAGGCGGTAACCAAAGCCGCGCACTGAACGCAGAGCTACGCCGTGCGGCTCTAATTTGCTGCGTAAGCGGGAGATAAATACCTCAGTCGCATTGAGCGAAGCACCCTTATCCAAGCCTTGCATGGCTTCAAGCAACTGCTCTTTGCTAACCGGTTTGGGTGCGCTAATGATCAAACATTTAACCGCCCGCCACTCACGTCTACCGAGCTCAATGTGCAGACCTTTGGAGCGCATTTCGTCACAGCTCAAATCAATTTCAAGCACACCAAAACTCAGCGTCTCCCCAGCGCTGGCTTGAGTGCGACGCAGCAGCGCACGCAGGCGGGCAAGCAATTCGGGCAGCTCAAAGGGTTTGATCATGTAGTCATCAGCGCCTAGGTCAAGACCCTGAATGCGGTCTTGCAAGGCGTCGCGTGCGGTCAGTATTAGCACCGGTATGGCCTGGCCCATTTGACGTATACGGCGTGTCAGTTCTAGGCCATCCATGCCAGGCAAGCCAATGTCTATGACAGCGGCGCTAAAAACTGAATCTGACAACATCTGCAGGGCGCGCTCAGCGCTACCTGCCCAGTCGACCTCGTAGCCGGCATCGGTCAAGCCCAGCTTGATTCCGCTAGCGAGCATGAGGTCGTCTTCTACTAAGAGTAGGCGCATAAAACGTCAGACATTAATTGGGCTGGCAACCCGCAAAATTGCGTAAATTTAATACCGCGTTATCTACGGTAGCAACGGTGGTGGCGTTTGCGGGCCGTGACAGGCTCACTTAGTGAGACCGAATCATGGTTCCAAAGGCTTGATCACTGAGTATCTCAAGCAGCAGCGCATGCGGCACGCGTCCGTCGATGATGTGGACTGAGTTAACACCGCTCTTGGCCGCATCCAACGCGCCCTCAATCTTGGGCAACATGCCGCCGGAAATAGTGCCGTCGGCAAACAACCCGTCAATCTCGCGTGCGGTTAAATCGGTCAGCAAATTGCCCGCCTTGTCTAAAACGCCGGGCGTGTTGGTCAGCAGCAGCAGTTTTTCAGCCTGCAGCACTGTGGCCAGCTTGCCAGCTACCAAGTCAGCGTTGATGTTGTAGCTTTCATTTTCTTCACCAAAGCCGATCGGGCTAATAACGGGAATAAAGGCATCGTCTTGCAGCGCCTTGACCACGCTGGGGTCTATGCTGACGATGTCGCCCACAAAGCCGATATCGTGATTGATAGAAGGATTGTCTCTGTCGGTGAGAGTGAGTTTTTTGGCTCGTATCATGCCGCCATCCCGACCAGTCAAACCAACCGCTTTGCCGCCCGCCTGATTGATCAGACCGACGATGTCTTGCTGGACTTGGCCGGCCAGCACCCATTCGACGACTTCCATGGTCTCTTCATCGGTCACCCGCATGCCTTGAATGAAGTGGCCTTTTTTACCCAAGCGGTTGAGCGCAGTTTCTATCTGCGGCCCACCGCCATGCACCACCACCGGATTCATACCGACCAGCTTGAGGAGAACTACGTCCTCTGCAAAATCGGCTTGCAAGGCCGGGTCTGTCATAGCGTTACCGCCGTACTTGATGACCATGGTCTTGCCATGAAACTGACGAATATAGGGCAATGCCTGGGCTAGGATTTCAGCTTTATCACGCGGGCCAATATAGGATAAGTCGGGTTCTTGGGGCATGTTCATTTTTTATCAGCTCTCGTCGGCAGTGATGAGAAATTCTGGTTTGCCGCGGCCTTGCTCTATCAGCGCAGCCAACCAACGTGGAGTCAGACCACGGCCACTCCAAGTCTGGCCATCTGGTCCTTGGTATTTGGCCGCTACCGGCTGGGTATTGCCCTTTTTTGTCAGCGTTTTTCTGACCTTGGCAGGCTTGTCGGTAGGATCTTTTTCGACCTTGGCTGGCTTACTCACCTTAGTTGTTTGCAAGTCCTTGACCGTAATACCAAACGCGTACATTTTCTCGCGAATTTCACGTACGGTTTTGTCAAATTCTTTTGCCTTAATAAGTGATGCTTGCTTTTGCAGTTTTTCGATTTGCGACTGAAGATCAACCAGAGTACTCATGAAAGTTACCTTAATAAAAAAAAGTGGGTGTATAGATGCACGAAAGTACAGCAGTAAAAAATGAATAACTATATGGTCAATATTATTAACGACAAAGTGAGGTCAAAGCTTTAAAACGGGTAATAGTAATAAAAGCTTGCTGCAAGTAACAATAAGCAGCGCGGTGAAATTCGTTAATTTAAAAAATAGTTAATAACTAAACGATAAAGAAAGTACCGATAACGGTTGAATTCAAACCCACAGCTCAACGCAAATTTTGTATTGTTATTATTTTTCTAATCCGTAAAAACTATCTGCAAGTAGTCTAAAAATATTAATCCTGTGGCGAGCAAAATAGCGACAACCGCTATTAACTAAACACTTCTGCATTAAAAAAAGTATCGCCCGCCCTATCCCTGGGCGACAAAACAGGCGTGACGCCGGTATCAGGCCAGTTAATAGCAATCGTTGCATCATTCCAAGCAATACAGCGCTCGTGGACAGGCGCGTAATACTCTGTGGTCTTGTAGAGAAATTCAGCGAATTCACTCAACACTAAGAATCCATGTCCAAAACCAGGCGGTATCCATAATTGTTTTTGATTGACGTCACTCAGCTCAACACCTACCCATTGGCCAAAGTATGCGGAAGATTTGCGCAGATCAACCGCCACATCAAAAACAGCGCCGCGCACAACGCGCACCAGTTTGCCTTGCGGTTGTTTGATTTGATAATGCAGTCCGCGCAGCACGCCCTTGGCAGAACGTGAGTGGTTATCTTGCACAAAATTTTGCGGCTGACCCAATGCAGTCGTAAATTTCGCTTGATTAAAACTCTCAAAAAAGAAACCTCGCTCGTCGCCAAAAACTTGCGGCTCAATTAACACCACATCGGGAATTGCTAATGGCGTTACTTTCATCAAAATACCTTTTCATTGAGCACGCGCAGCAAGTACTGACCATAGCCATTTTTAATCATCGGTTGTGCTAGCGCTTCTAACTGGGCCGCACCAATCCATTTTTGTCTAAAGGCAATTTCTTCAGGACAAGACACTTTGAGGCCTTGACGATTCTCCAGTGTGGCGATGAACTGGCTCGCCTCAAGCAATGACTCGTGCGTTCCGGTGTCTAACCAAGCGTAGCCCCTGCCCATGATCTCTACATTGAGCGCGCCTTGCTCTAAGTAGAGCCGATTCAAGTCAGTGATTTCATATTCTCCACGCGCCGAAGGTTTGAGACTTTTGGCCAGCGCAACGACTTGATCGTCATAAAAGTACAAACCGGTCACCGCATAGTTTGACTTCGCTAGCTTGGGTTTTTCTTCTAAGGACAGCGCTTTGCCAGCCCGGTCAAACTCAACCACGCCATAGCGCTGTGGGTCAATCACATGGTAGGCAAAAACAGTGGCGCCCTGCTTTTGCTGCGTGGCGTCAGCCAGCAAACTAGAAAAATCGTGACCGTAAAAAATATTATCGCCAAGCACTAGCGCGCTGGGTGAATTGCCCAGGAATTTCGCCCCAATCACAAAGGCTTGCGCCAAGCCGTTTGGCGTGTCTTGCACCGCATATTGAAAATGAATACCCCACTGACTACCGTCACCCAATAATTGAACAAAACGCGGCGTGTCTTGCACTGTGCTGATGATGAGCACCTCGCGTATGCCGGCTAGCATTAAGGTGCTCAGTGGGTAATAAATCATGGGCTTGTCGTACACCGGTAGTAGCTGTTTGCTAATTGCCAACGTCGCAGGATGTAAGCGAGAGCCCGTGCCACCAGCCAAAACAATGCCTTTTCTTGTCGTCATAAGCGTTTTTCTTTAAAGGGTTTGAGTCAGCATACGCGTCACGCCGGTTTGCCAATGCGGCAAAGCGAGGTCAAACACGGTTTGCAGTTTTGCACTGCAAAGGCGTGAATTAAGCGGACGCGCAGCCGCTGTTTTGAAGGCACTGCTAGGAACGGCCCTCACTTGACGGGCGGTGAAATGTATATCGGGTTGCAATAAAGCCGCCTGCGCCAGCACAAACTCGGCATAAGCATGCCAAGAGGTTTCGCCGCTAGCGGTCAAATGATAAAGACCACAGTCCTGCGGCCGCTGCAAAACTTGACGTATTGCGTGCGCGCTAACATCGGCCAGTAAATCTGCCCCGGTGGGCGCGCCAAACTGATCGTCAATCACATTTAAGCTGTCGCGCTTCTGGGCCAGCCGCAACATGGTCTTGGCAAAATTGCCGCCGCGTGCAGCGTAAACCCAGCTGGTGCGAAAAATTAAATGCCGGCAGCTTGCGGCTATTACTCGCTGCTCGCCGTCGCGTTTTGACTGGCCGTAGACGCTAAGCGGCGCGGCCACACTGTCCTCAGTCCAGGGCTGATCACCACTGCCGTCAAATACATAGTCGGTGCTGTAGTGCACCAGCAAGGCATTGATTTTGGCGGCTTGAATCGCCAACACTTCAGGCGCTAGCGCATTGAGTGTGTGGGCCAGTTCGGGCTCACTCTCAGCTTTGTCTACTGCGGTGTGCGCTGCAGCGTTAACGATGACGTCTGGCCGTAAACCCTGCACTGTTGCGGCGAGGCCGGACAAATTAGCGATATCGCCACACCAGTTTGTACTGCCGCGTTGGAGCGCAATTAGCTCACCCAACGGCGCTAAAGAGCGCCGCAACTCCCAACCGAGTTGGCCGTTGGCGCCAAGCAGCAATATCTTCATAAGGCAAGCTTTTCTGGTGCTGCAGACTGCTTGCCCCGCCACTCGCGGTAAGCGCCACTTTGCACATTAGCGAGCCAATCGGGATTAGCCAAATACCAAACCACGGTCTTACGTATGCCAGTGTCAAAGGTTTCCTCTGGACGCCAACCTAGCTCGTGCTCAATTTTGCTGGCATTTATGGCGTAGCGCTTGTCATGACCAGGTCTGTCCGTGACATAGCTAATTTGTAGCGCATAACTTTTACCATCCGCTCTGGGACGCAACTCGTCGAGCAAGCGACAAAGCGTTTTAACTATCTCTATATTTAGTTTTTCATTCCCGCCACCAATGTTGTAGACCTCACCTAGCCGACCGTTTTGCAACACCCGGCGTAGAGCGCTGCAATGGTCTTTGACATACAGCCAATCACGCACTTGCCTGCCGTCGCCATAAACCGGCAGCGGCTTGTCAGCCAAAGCATTGACGATGACCAAAGGAATTAGCTTTTCAGGAAAGTGCAGCGGGCCGTAGTTATTGCTGCAATGGGTAGTTAATACCGGCAAGCCGTAGGTGTGGTGATAGGCTCGCACCAAGTGATCGCTGGCAGCCTTGCTGGCGGAGTAGGGACTATTGGGTTGGTACTGATGGGTTTCAGTAAAGGCGGCATCGCCGGGATCGAGTGAGCCGTAGACCTCATCGGTAGAAACATGCAGCAAACGAAATTTAGATTTATCCGCATCCGCCATCGCTCGCCAATAGCCGAGTACGGCTTCGAGCAAGCGAAAGGTGCCGACAATATTGGTTTGTATAAAGTCTTCTGGGCCATGGATGGAACGATCCACATGGGATTCAGCCGCGAAATTAATAATTGCACGCGGCTGGTGTTCGGCCAGCAAACTAGCGATGAGCGCTGTATCAGCAATGTCGCCCCGAATAAAAATATGCCGCGCATCGCCATGAAGAGAGGCCAGACTCTCTAAGTTGCCCGCATAGCTAAGCGTGTCAAGGTTTATCACTGGCTCGTCTGATTTAGAGAGCCAGTCGAGGATGAAATTAGCGCCTATAAAGCCTGCGCCGCCGGTAACTAAAATCATAATTCCCCTGTCATTTCTACCCTGTGAGATGGCTGTTAAAAGCCCTTAATTATTACCCATAGTGTTATCCGCTATATTGAATCCTTGCACACCAGTAATATTAAAAAATTACTTTTAGACATAACTGCTCTATTTCAAACGCAAGGTTTTCGGAAGTTTTCAACATCTAGCGCAAAGCACCCGAATAAAAAAAATAATCAGGAGTCATTAACCGCGTCTGCTCGACTTCCCTAATTACAGCAACATCCGCGCTGGGGTAGAGTTATTCGAATTAAAAGGTAAAGATATATGGCAAAAAAAGCGCCGCGCCGAACTGCCGAACGCATTTTGGATGTCAGCCTTGAGTTGTTCAACCGCTTTGGCGAACCGAATGTTTCGACCACGCTGATTTCAGCCGAGTTAAGCATTAGCCCCGGCAATCTTTACTACCATTACCAAGCTAAAGACGACTTGATTAACCGCTTGTTTGACCGCTACGAACAAAGCCTAAACTCACTTTTAAGCGCTAGTGATGAGGTGCGAAATATAGCGCAGGCTTGGCGCTTTATTCACGCCTTATTTGAGCTGATCTGGCAATACCGTTTTTTATACCGTGACCTGAATGACTTACTGAGCAAAAATCGCCGTATCGAGGTGCAGTTTCAAGCCATACTTATCAACAAGAACCACGCCATCATGACTATGTTCAAAAGTCTAAGCCAAGCCGGTGTGCTGATCATGAACGCCAGCGAAACTGACAACACCGCCACCAGCATGGTTGTGCTGCTCAGTTACTGGCTTAACTTTGAATATGTGCGTGACCCACGTCAAGCGTTGGAGCCGCAAAACGCACAAGTAGCTTTGCGGCGCGGTGCTAACCAGGTGCTCAATTTACTGCATGCTTACCTTGAAAAAAATCATCGCGCAGATCTTCAAGTGCTGATCGCAGCCTAGCTTGGCGCTGCCATCTAACCGTACTTAGAGACAACACAGACAGCAGAGTCAGCGTTGGCCAAGCCCACAACAAATACTTTCATAAAAGGCTAATCCAAGGTATTTTCGATCTATCGACATTGTCTTCGTGAGGAAAAAAATTACTTAACTCTCCACTCAATTGACCTATTGAGCATTTGAATTGAACAAAAAAACTTAGTGCTTGTCAGCGCGAATTCACATAACAACATTAAGACAAAAAAATGACTACCTGGACAAGTTTTCCCTATATAGACGATTACGTTTTTGATGCCACTAGTTTGACGAAAAACTGGGCTCGCCTACACCAGTGCGACTGCGAACCACTGCCGCAAGACAAGGCCGTCATGCAAGCTTGGCTTTTATTTCACAACGGCCACTTTCAGCAAGCAACTCTTGCCGGTATTGCCGCTGGAGGTGACGGCATCACAGCCGCAAATAAAGCCAGCTGCGTTTACGCCAACTACCTTGAGACGCAAGAAAAAACTCGCTTTGAGCTGTTTATGCAAGCCGCTGCGCGCGCCGAGGCACAGCAGGCAGAACAACCCAGTAACGCCAACGCTTGGTTTTGGCAAGCCTATGCACTGGGACGCTATAGCCAAGGCATTAGCGTGACGAAAGCGCTGGCCCAAGGCTTGGGTAAAAAAGTCAAGGATGCACTCGAGCAAACCATTGCGCTGTCCCCACTTCACGCTGACGCTCACATCGCACTGGCCGCCTTTCATGCAGAAGTCATAGACAAAATCGGGCCGCTAATAGGCCGCATGACTTTCGGTGCTAAAAAAGATATCGGTCTGATGCTGTTCCAACGTGCGCTCACTCTCAATCCACATTCCGTCGTCGCGCTGATTGAATACGCCAACGGCCTGATCGCGCTAGAGGGCGATCAAAAAATGCAAGATGCGACTCGACTCTTTGAGAAAGCGGCCAGCAGTCATCCCATGGACGCAGCAGAACGGCTAGCCGTTGAGCTAGCCAGAGGGCAATTGCAGGAGTAGGACAAGTCGTGGGTATTTAACCCAAGCAAGCGTTTTAGTCGGACCGGCCAAAATGCCAAACTTGGTGCTACCTCAGTCCGAATGCAAACACCGCACCTTTTCCATCGCGCGGCACTAACGCTATATCGCTGCCATGCAGCTGCAAAATGCGGCGCACTATCATTAAACCAAGCCCGCCGCTAGGACGACCGCCCCATGAAGAAGAGAACACGGGCCGTGTAAATAGCACCTGTTGCAACTCCTTCGCAATACCCGGCCCGGTGTCGCTGATCTCAACGTCGACGCCGTTATGGCCCTGACCAAGGGTGACGACTATCTCCCCGCCGTCGGGGGTATGGCGGATAGCGTTATCGAGTAGGTTGGTCAGCACTCGTTCAATCAAACCGAGGTCTGCCGTCACGACGGGTAAACCCGGCGCGATCTGCGCGACTAAGCGCTGCTGGCGCGCCTCTGTGGCAAGTTCAAACTTTTGAAAAACGTCTTGCAACAGGTCTGCCAACGCGAAGCGCTCCTTATCCGGTTTGACGTCACCGTATTCGAGTCGCGCCAACTCAAACAACTCCTGCGCTAGGCGCCCGACTTGGCGGCTCTGGCTGAGCGCAATCTCCAGATAGCGACGGCGCTCTTCAAGCTCCAAGGTTTCAACCTTCATCAGCAGCGTCTCCAAATAGCCGTGCAGAGAAGTCAGCGGCGTGCGTAAGTCGTGCGAGATATTGGCAAACAGCTCCCGCCTTTGCTGGTCTTGCGCAGTGAGTTCACGCCACTGCTCAGAGATGCGCTGCGTCATCTGGCGAAAGGCTTGGCTTAAGGTTCCGATCTCGCCACTGTCTTGCGCCGCAAGCCGCTCTAGTGCCGGTGCAGCCTGCTCAAGTGAGGCCATACCGTCGCGTTCGAACTGCTGCACCACACCGGTCAACTCGCGCAAAGGCCGCGTGATGAGGCGAAACGCTGCAAGCCCGGCCATCAACCCAAGCAGAACGACAAGCGCCATAGACCACAACATAGTGCGCAGCACATTGTTGGCCGTCGCAGTGGCCGCGATAGCATCACGATTCTCACCGGACAACACCACATAGACATAACCCGAATCGCGCCCGTTGGCGGTCATCCGCGCGGCGCTAAAGACTTTGCGGGTATTACTCACGCCGCGTGGATCATCGCCCAAAATAGGCAGCGCAGCGCCAGCGAGAAACTGCCGTATTGGCGCGAGATCGACGCTATCGTGTTTTAGATGGCCTATTGGCGAGGCCTGTCCAACAATGGCGCCCGCCCTATCCAGTAGATAGACCTCAACACTGGGGTTAACAGCCATCAGTTGATCGAACAGCACCTTGACCGCATCCGGGTTCAGGCCATCACTTTTCATAAGCGCAGCATTACCGGCAATGTGCGATGCCAAGCCATTTGACAAGCGCTGCGTTACCTCCTGCTCATGTCGCTCGCTGGCCACCACTTGCACCCAGAAAGAAGCGCCACAAGAAATCAATAGCAGCAAGGCGAACACCGCCGAGAGTCGGTGCGACAAGCTCCAGTACAGCGGCGATTTCATGCACTCACCTGATCGACATCAACAGCGCACCACTTATAACCACGACCCCAGACAGTCAGGATTTGGCGCGGCGTAGCGGGATCGACCTCGACCTTAATACGCAGCCGGTTGATATGGGTGTTGACGGTGTGCTCATAACCGTCGTGTTGATAGCCCCAGACTTGGTTGAGCAAATCTAGGCGTGAAAACACTTGTCCAGGGTGGCGTGCAAAAAAGTAAAGCAAATCGAATTCGCGCGGCGTTAACTCTATCGCCTGTCCATCGACGCGTGCTTCGCGCGTCAGCGGATCAACAGCGAGATTTCCCAGCTCTAACAAACCTGAATCCAAGCGCGCGTTATGCGCCAGCGCATCGGTACGGCGCAACAAAGCGCGCACGCGGGCGACTAACTCCAACATAGAAAAAGGTTTCGCCAAATAATCATCAGCGCCTAACTCTAGGCCGAGAATTCTATGCACTTCACTGGATCTTGCACTGATGATGATGATGGGCGTGTAGCGCGTTAGAGCGCGGGCGCGGCGGCAAATTTCTAGGCCGTCAATGCCGGGCAACATCAGGTCAAGAATCAAAGCATCCCAGCTGCCTTTTTGCAATTCAAGTACGCCCGCATGACCGTCGGCCGCATGCGTTACTGCATAGCCTTCGTCGTGCAAATGCATGCGCAGCAACTCGGCAATGTGGGCATCGTCCTCGACAATTAAAACGCGTTTGGTAGATTTCATATCACCGAATTGTGCAGCAATAGAGCCTTTAGAGTTATCACGATTAATTGAACTATTCGTGATGAATTCGTCATGGTCTTAGGCTAATAATCAGACCATGCACAGCCCAACCGTCACCCCAAAATCAAGGCCTATTCACCCGTTGTGGATACGCACCACCCATTGGCTCAACGCACTTGCCGTACTGATTCTAGTAACCAGCGGCTGGCGCATCTATAACGCAGCACCTTTTTTCCCCTTTAATATTCCAGCGGTGCTTACGTTGGGCGGATGGCTTGGCGGTGCGCTGCAGTGGCACTTTGCAGCGATGTGGCTGTTGGCGGCCAATGGTTTGGCTTACCTCGCACTGAACATTGCAAGCGGTCGACTTTTCGTGAAATTTTTTCCCCTAACAATCACCGGCATCTGGCACGACACACTTTCAGCGCTGCGCGGTAAGTTATCGCATGCTGATCCACGCCGTTATAACAACGTACAACGTCTAGTCTACTTATTCGTTATTGTGGATATTGTGCTGTTGGTGTTATCCGGTTTGGTCCTTTGGAAATCAGTGCAATTCGAAGTACTGCGAGAGCTTCTAGGTGGTTACGAGTTATCCCGCCGGATCCACTTTATTTCGATGGCCGCACTGGTAGCTTTCGTAGCGCTTCATCTGCTTATGGTGGCGCTGGTGCCCCGTACGCTTCTCACCATGCTCAGCGGCCGCGCTGGAAAGACCACACCATGAAACTTTTCAAACGTCCCCCACTCATCGGAGTCGATAGCGACGCAGCGCTCTCCGAAGCCCGTGCCTTAATGGCACGACACGTCACGCAACCTTCACGCCGCGCATTTATGCAGCGCTCTCTGACAATGGGTGGCTTGTCTATGCTCACCGGTTGCAGCATCAGTAGCAACGCGGATGTAGAGACGGCACTGAGTCGCATCTCGCGTTTTAACGACACGGTGCAAGGCTGGTTGTTCGATCCAAACAAAATGGCACCGACTTACCCAGAGTCCATGATCACCCGCCCTTTTCCTTTCAACGCCTACTACGGCGAAAGTGAAGTCCGCGAAGTTGACGAAGCCAGCTACAAACTAGAAGTCACAGGCATGGTAGCGGACAAGCGCAGCTGGACATTGCCCGAACTACGCGCCATGGCGCAACAAGATCAGGTCACGCGCCACATTTGCGTCGAAGGCTGGAGCGCTATAGGTAAATGGGGTGGTGTGCCTTTCTCTGAATTTTTGCGCCGTATAGGTGCAGATACGAGTGCGAAATACATAGGCTTTAAATGTGCTGACGATTACTACACCAGCATAGACATGCCGACCGCCTTGCATGCGCAAACTTTGCTCGCGCTCACCTATGGCGGCCAGCCACTACCACCCAAGTACGGCTTTCCGATGAAGCTGCGTATGCCCACAAAGCTTGGCTACAAAAATCCTAAACACATCAAGGCGATTTTCGTCACAAACACCTACCCTGGCGGCTTCTGGGAAGACCAAGGTTACAACTGGTTCGGCGGTAGTTGAGCCCTCTTTAGGGCTTAACGCAACTGGAACGTACGGCTGGGTTCATGTCGAACCGTGGCCTCTTTAAAACTGAAATCTAAGGAAATTGAAATGAACAAGCTCTCTGCAACCCTGATCGCCGCCTGCCTCGCTATTGGTTCCGTCTCTGCTTTCGCTGCAGACGAAATGGCTAAAGATGCAATGGCTAAAGATGCGATGGGTAAAGACGCCATGCATAAAGACGGCATGAAAAAAGATGCCATGGGTAAGGACGCTATGCACAAAGACGGCATGAAGAAAGACGCCATGGGCAAGGACGCTATGCACAAAGATGGCATGAAGAAAGACGCTATGGGCAAAGATGCCATGGCCAAAGATGCAATGAGCAAAGATGCTATGTCTAAAGACGCAATGAGCAAAGACGCAATGTCTAAAGATGCAATGTCTAAAGACAACATGAAGAAGTAAACCGCACCACGCGAATTGACGGAGATCCATCATGGTTTTATTGCTCACACTATCCTATATCGGCGGAGCGCTGACGATTCTGGCGCCCTGTATCCTGCCTATCGTTCCCTTCGTGTTTGCTAAGGTTGATCAACCCTTCGTCAAAAGCGGCCTGCCGTTGCTGGCGGGTATGGCGTTGACCTTTGCGGCAGTGGGTTCGCTCGGCGCCGTCGCGGGTGATTGGGCAATTGCAGCAAACGAGTTCGGCCGCACAGCGGCTATCTTTATGCTGGCCGTGATGGGTGTTGCATTGATTACGCCGCGCTTAGCAGAGCGCTTGACGCGGCCGCTGGTGGCGCTGGGCTCGCGCCTATCGAACGCCGCTACAACGCGTACGCAGCAAGAAAAAAGTCCTGCTGTGCCGTCTTTTTTACTCGGTATTGCGACGGGTTTGCTTTGGGCGCCGTGCGCCGGACCGATTCTCGGCCTGATACTGACCGGTGCCGCTCTTCAAGGGCCAAGCGTCAATACCTCCTTGCTACTACTGGCCTATGGCGCTGGCGCAGTCAGCTCACTGGCGCTGGCACTGCTAGCTGGCAATCGCGTGTTTGCTGCACTCAAGCGCTCGCCAGGCATTGGAGAATGGTTTCGTAAAGGCTTGGGCGTGACCGTACTGGCTGGCGTGGCTGTCATCGCACTGGGGTGGGACACTGGCCTGCTGTCGCAGTCATCAGAAACCGGCATAGCCCTGGAAAAGCGTATTTTCGAACGACTATCCCCATCAGTGATGGAGCAAACGCCGGTATCTACGATAAAACACAAACCTACAAATAGCCCTTTCATGCAGGTTGTGGCCCGTACTACACCAGCACTTGTATTACCGGTTGAAGGACAGATCCCTTCAATAAATGGCGCTGTCGAATGGTTAAACTCCCCGCCACTGACCAACGAGCAACTGCACGGCAAAGTGGTGCTGATCAACTTCTGGACTTTTGGCTGCATTAACTGCCGCAACGCATTGCCCCATGTCCGCGAGTGGTATAGCAAATACAAAGATCAGGGATTAATAGTGATCGGTGTGCATGCACCCGAATTTGCATTCGAAAAAAATATTAAGAATGTTAAGCGCGCCATTGGCGACCTCAACGTAGAGTTTCCAGTAGCAATCGACAATAACTTCACGATCTGGCGTGCGTTTAAGAACAACTACTGGCCAGCAAATTACTTCATCGATGCCCAGGGTCGGGTTCGTTTTCACCACTTCGGTGAAGGCGAATACGAAAAATCAGAGCAAGTTATTCAGCAACTGCTAGAAGAAGCTAAAAAGAGCTCAAGCCCTTTGTAAGAGCACCAGTCAGACTAACTCTAGTCACCAAGCCGGTCTGAATTTGACCGGCTTTTTTAACGCCTGAAATTTCGATTCAATCTTTTGCAAGCTGGACTTTTTTGGTGCGTACGTAATAAATTACGCCCCCTAATGCAGCACCAATAATCCACGCATAGCCAGACAAGTCCTTGAGCATAGGCACCCATACGGTAGCGACTGAAAATACTGCGCCTATTGCGAAGGCAATCACTGCGTTGTCGTGCCAACCGTTTTTGTAGTGGTACTGACCACCCTCCATGTTGTAGAGGTCATCTTGACTAAGAAGCTGTTTGCGCACAACATAGTAGTCAACCATCAAAATACCAAACAGCGGCGCTAGCGTTGCGCCCAGCGTATTGACAAAGCCAGCAATGCCGATTTGACTAATCACAGCTGTCCACAAGCCACCAATGATTAAAGCAAAGCCTGATGTGATCAAGCCGGCTTTACGAAAACTAATTTTTGAGGGTGACAAGTTGGCAATGCCGTTGACCGCAGGAATAAAGTTAGCGACTAAATTAATGCCTACTGTGGCGGCAAAAAAGGTGATGGCTGCGATGATGCTTAACATCACGCTGTCGGCGCGCTCCACGATTTCGGTCGGATTGATGATGGCCTCACCGTAGACAACGGCTGCGCCTGCGGTGGTCAGCAAAGCCAAAGCAGAAAACAAAATCATGTTCATGGGTAAACCCATGAGATTGCCTTTCACCATCGCTGGCTTGTCTTTTGCATAGCGAGAAAAATCGCTGAAGTTAATCATCACGGCAGCAAAGTAAGCCACCATGGTGCCAAAAATAGAAATGAATCCCGTCATCTCAGTACGCCAAGTGGCATTGGGCTTGGCGAAAATCGTTTGCGCAGCAGACAGCAATTTTCCATCTGACTTTGACCACAGCAGCAACACCAAGCCAATCATCACGATGTAGACAAACGGGCCGGCTAAGTTTAAGAAACCTTCAACCCAATTCATGCCGCGCCAAAAGATAAAAATATGAAACACCCAAACGAATAAAAAGGCCACCCAATCGATGCTGCTTAAACCCAAAAACATGGCATCAGTTTCAGCAGATTGGATGCCAGTCACGCTCTTGATCAAGAGTGCCAAAGCAGTTGAGGCAAAGTAGACCTGCGCGCCATACCAAAAAACAGCAACCACCGCACGCAATATCGCTGGCAACTTGGCACCTGAAGTACCCATGCTAGCTCGGGCAAATACGGGGTAAGAAATACCATAACGCTCGCCCGCTGCACCGGACAAATTCACCATAAACATCACGAACAGACCAGCCGTAATTAAGGCGAAGAATGCCGTCCATCCACTGACACCAAATGAGATAAATAAAGACGCCACCAAACTGTAGCCAAACAAGGATTGAATGTCGTTGGCCCAGACATTAAAAATAGCAAACCAGCCCCAAGATTTTTCTTCTCGGGTTACCGGTCTCAGGGCGCTGTTGTCGCGGTTGACGACGTTATTGTTCTCGGGCTGCATGTCTATTCCTTTGGTTAGTCGTTACCGCTCTGAGCCATTAAATTTAATTTGCTTGCTAGCGCATACAAAACTGCATACTTTATTGCATACAAAACAGATCGCTCTGAACTGTATATGCAAAATCTATGCTTGCACCACACCTCAAGGGTAAGTCCTAGGAAAATCAATTCATTTGATCTTCATCGCACTGCTGCCGCTAGGGCGTAAAAGACGGATTTATGCTGCATGCATATTTCATGCCGCGATCAAAACTCAGACTGAAGGTTGCGTCGAAAAAGTAGTCTTTATCTGTCTATTTGACATTCACTAAAGTGCATACAATCATGTTCACAATTTAATAAATGATTAGGGCTTATCTTGGCATCCAACATCACAAAGCTAAAAGCTGTCGACTCACTCAAGCAGGTCAAGCCCGTCAACCGAACGAAGACCAAATCAGCAATTGCTAGCCCGGTGAGCAGCACGCAGCGAATAGTGGCGTCCATCACGACTGCTATTTCTGAGCGCCGCTTGCGTCCAGGCACCAAGCTGTCCGAGCAAACGATTGCAGACCTGTTTAAGGTCTCGCGCACGCTGGTCAGACAAGCACTTAATCAACTCAGTCGTGATCAGCTAGTGGTACTTGAACCCTCACGTGGCGCATTCGTTGCCATGCCTTCGGCGCAAGAATCGCGCGAAGTATTCGACATGCGGCGCGTACTCGAATCTGACCTGACACGAAAGCTTTGTCCGATCATTACCCACGCACAAATTGCCGAGCTGCGCGCTCACCTTCGCGCGGAAAAAGAGACTCTTGCTCACCCAAATGTGGCCGGTCGCACCCATATCTTGGGAGACTTTCATGTTGTGCTGGCCATGATGCTGGGCAACACGGTGCTGACCAAAATGCTTTCAGAGTTATTGACCCGTTCGTCGCTGATAGCCTTGATGTACCAATCCACGCTGTCAGCTACCGAGTCTCAAGAAGAGCATGTCGCCATAGTCGATGCGTTTGAAGCAAGAGACGTCAAGACCGCTGTTCGGCTGACACTTAAACACTTAGACCATTTAGAGGCGACCCTGAGGCTAGACCCATTTGCACCTGACTTGTCACAAGTGCTGCGTGTCTAAACACGCATGACCGTTACCATCCCAAGCGATTGATTTGGCGCATCGCTAATGTTGGGCGGCCAAAAGTCAGCCGTCATTAGTCGTCGAACAACGCATTTGTATAGGAATACGCATGATCACATTGGCAGAACTTAACGCCGCAGACGAGACTCAATTTGTGGTTTTGCTCGATGGCAGTTACGAGCACTCACCATGGATAGCCGAGCGCGCTTGGGCCATGCGCCCATTTAACAGCCTACCTCAACTCAAAAGAGTTCTGGTCGAGGTGGTGCGCGATGCGGACCACGAAGCGCAGTTAGGTCTGATTCGCGCCCATCCGGAAATCACCGGTAAGTCCATGCCAACTCAAACGCGCACCGCTGAGTCAATCAATGCACAAGCTAAAGCCGGCTTGAGCAACTGTACGACCGAGGAGTTTTCGCAGCTTCAGCGCATGAACACCGACTACAACACCACGTTCGGTTTCCCTTTCATTCTGGCCCTGCGCGGCCCGCGCAATACCAGCCTAAATAAAGCCGAAATCATCGCCACTTTTGAACGCCGATTGAATAACCACCCCGATTTCGAACGCGCCGAATGTTTGCGCAATATTCACCGGATTGCAGAGATTCGGCTTAACGACAAGTTCGGCTACGAGACGACTTTAGGAAATGATGTGTGGGATTGGTCAGAGCGCCTGTCTCACTTCAGCGACCCCGGCTATGCCGAACGCGGCGAACTCAGCGTGACTTACTTAACCGACGCGCACAGGGCTTGCGCAGCACGCCTTGCCCATTGGATGCGGACTGACTGCGGCTTTGATTCAGCGGAGATAGACGCCGTCGGTAACGTGGTTGGTGTCTATCACGGCAGCGATCCAAAAGCCAAACGCTTGCTCACCGGCTCACACTACGACACCGTGCGCAATGGCGGCAAATACGACGGCCGGCTAGGTATTTTTGTGCCCATGATTTGCGTGCGCGAACTGCACCGTCAAGGGCGGCGCTTGCCTTACGCGATAGAAGTCGTCGGGTTTTCTGAAGAAGAAGGCCAGCGCTATAAAGCCGTGTTCTTAGGCTCAGGCGCATTGACGGGTACCTTCAATCCCGCGTGGCTTGATCAAAAAGACGTAGACGGCATCACTATGCGCGCCGCCATGGAACACGCTGGCCATTGCCCCGACGACATTGAAAAGCTCAAACGCGATGCCAACCACTACCTCGGCTTTGTTGAGGTGCATATCGAGCAAGGCCCCGTTTTAAACGCCTTGGATTTACCACTGGGAGTAGTCACATCCATCAACGGCAGCGCACGTTTCCTAGGCACGATTCAAGGCGTGGCCAGTCACGCTGGCACTACGCCTATGGGCAGTCGGCGCGACGCTGCAACGGCTGCCGCAGAGTTCGCGCTATACGTTGAGAAACGCGCTGCCGCCGTGCCAGATTTAGTCGCTACCGTCGGCATGCTGGCAGTACCCAACGGTTCTAACAACGTCGTTCCTGGCCGCTGCAACTTTAGCTTGGACGTGCGCGCCACCAGCGACGCCGTGCGCGACAGCTGCGCAGCTGACATCGCCAATGAGTTGGCCCAAATTTGTCAGCGACGTGGTCTGTCATTCACGCTGGAAGAAACCATGGTCGCAGCCGCCGCACCGAGCGCGCCGGCTTGGCAAAAACGTTGGGAAGCTGCGGTTAAGGCGCAAGGCCTGCCGGTTTTCCAAATGCCTAGCGGCGCCGGGCACGACGCCATGAAGCTGCACGAAATCATGCCGCAAGCCATGCTCTTTATGCGCGGCCTGAACGCCGGCATTAGCCACAACCCGTTGGAAGCCATCACCAACGACGACACCGAACTGTGCGTACGCGCATTCCTCAACCTGCTTGACCAACTTGCCACGGAGCTTTCATGAATTCAGACGCGCACTACACCGCCATAGACACTTGGGTAGACGCCCACTTTGATGAAGAGGTGAAGTTTCTTCAAGAACTCGTTCGCGTCCCGACCGATACCCCGCCGGGCAACAACGCGCCGCATGCCGAGCGCACCGCAGAGTTACTAGCTGGCATGGGACTGGCGGCAGAAAAACACGTCGTGCCAGAAAAAGACGTACTCGCAGCAGGCCTGCAAAGCATCACCAACCTCATCGTGCGCAGGCGCTATGGCGATGGTGGCAAGACGATCGCCTTGAACGCGCATGGCGACGTCGTGCCGCCGGGTGAAGGCTGGACGCACGACCCTTACGGCGGCGAAATCGTTGACGGAAAAATCTATGGCCGTGCGACCGCTGTGAGTAAATGCGACATGGCTAGTTTCGCGTTTGCGCTGCGTGCCCTCGAATCCCTAGACGTCAAGCTTTCCGGCAGCATAGAGCTGCACTTCACTTATGACGAAGAGTATGGCGGCGTAGTCGGCCCAGAATGGCTTTTGAGCCAAGGCTTGACGAAACCCGATCTGATGATAGCTGCCGGTTTTAGCTACCAAGTGATAGTGGCGCACAACGGTTGCTTGCAACTAGAAGTCAGCGTTCACGGCGATATGGCGCACGCCGCTATTCCCGACAGTGGCACGGATGCCTTGCAAGCGGCTGTGCATATTCTCAATGCGCTATACGCGCTAAATCACGACTATCTATTGGTTAAGTCCGAGGTCGAGGGCATTACCCACCCCTACCTAAACGTGGGGCAGATCACGGGCGGCACCAACACCAACGTTATTCCGGGAACAGTCACTTTCAAAGTCGATAGACGCATGATTCCTGAAGAAGACCCGGTAGCAGTCGAAGCCAGCCTACGACGCAGCATAGAACAAGCCGCAGCGAGTTTTCAGCCGCCGCGTGGCGGACGCGACATCAAAGTAGAGATTCGGCGTTTGCTGCTGTCGCGCGCCATGAAACCCTTGGCGGGCAACCAGCCCTTGGTAGAGGCGCTACAAAAGCATGCAGAAACAGTTTTTGGTGAAGCTATTCCAGCTCTAGGAACGCCGCTCTACACCGACGTTCGCTTGTACGTGGAGCGCGGAATTCCCGGTGTGATTTATGGCGCAGGTCCACGCACAGTGCTTGAATCCCACGCCAAGCGTGCTGACGAACGCCTGGACCTAGAAGATCTGCGCCGGGCCACCAAGGTAGTGGCCCGCAGCTTGTTAGACCTGAGCATTGCGCAGAAAAACTAGTGTTGTCTGCCCCAACTTCTGCGAAGCAGCCGTTGAAAGTGGGGCACGATATCTAATCTGAAAAAGGCAAAACTGGTGTTTAAATCTCAACCCAGCTTAAGCCACCTCAAGCCACCTCAAGCCACCTCAGACCATCAAGCGATCTTTAAGGACAAACCAATCGACGTCTCGCCATCGACCGACTGCGCAAAAGGCTGACCTCCATGCATGCGCGCAATAGTGGCGACTATGGCCAGACCCAAACCGTGATTACTGCCGGTCTGTACGCGTGATGGATCGGCACGGTAGAAGCGGTTAAATAGGTGCGGCAGATGTTCTTCGCCGATCGCTTGACCGCGATTCACCACAGCCAATCCGACCAGACCCGCGCCCTGTTGCGTGAGCTCAATACGAACCGTGCTGCCAGTTTCTGCATAACGGGTAGCATTACCTAAAAGGTTGGAGATTGCCCGTTTGATGAGCGGGACATCAAATTCTCCCGCCACATCACCGACCAGCTTGACCTGCAATGAGGCGTCCGACAAGGCCGCTTCATGGTAGTCAACAACATCATCAACAACGGCGGCCAAACTCGGCACAAGTGTGCGCCGCGCATTAGAGCCGCGCTCTGATTGCGACAGGAAAAGCATGTCTTTGATGATGGCCGACATGCGGTGCAAATCCTCTAAATTAGAGCCCAGCATATCGCGCGATTCTTCAGAGTAGCCCTCCTTGCGCAACACCAGTTCAGTGCTTGTTATCAAGATCGATAGCGGCGTATTTAGCTCATGCGCAACGTCAGAATTAAAACCCTCCATCTGCTCATAGGCATGCTCTAGTCGGTCTAATAATGCATTGAATTGCTCAACCAGCGGTTGTAACTCACCCGGCTGAGCCGAACCATCAAGTCGTTTGCAGCGCATGTCTGCGGCTAGGCCTTTGGTTTGATCGACCAGTTGCTGCAGCGGCGCATGTCCCCAACGGACAATCAAAAACCCACCCGCAGACACAATCATTGCGCCAAACAGTGCGATTGCAGCCAAAGTCGCCGCCAAACGACTTAAGAGTCTGTCGTCAGCACTGGTATCCATCGCTAACTTTGCGGTCAAGTCGCCATACACATCCGATGGCGAAGACAATAAAAATTTCACAGTATGCGCACGTTCGACGTGCGCTTTAATATGTTTGCAGCTATAAATTAATTGATCATTTTGCTCGCGTAACTCAAGCACCAGATCGGTATGACCTGAAAAATAATCATCTAAGCGGTGCG
Organism: Polaromonas vacuolata; assembly: GCF_012584515.1. Taxonomy (NCBI): domain Bacteria; kingdom Pseudomonadati; phylum Pseudomonadota; class Betaproteobacteria; order Burkholderiales; family Comamonadaceae; genus Polaromonas; species Polaromonas vacuolata. The sequence continues at coordinate 3,430,402 of NZ_CP051461.1, forward strand.
TTAACTTGGAGACATCGCCGTCAGCCCAGGCCTCATCTAACAAATGAGTGACGACAGCTTGCTTTTGCAGCAGTGAGGTGGCTTGCCTTGCCTCTAAACTCATGGCTATCGTCATGTATAGCGCTACTGATACCAGCGCTAAGCCGATAAAAGTTTGAATAGCAAACCAAGTTGAGAGTCGACGGTCTAACGACCAATTTGCCTTGTGCTTCACGAGGGCCTGTCTTCCAGTATGTAACCCATACCGCGTATGGTGTGCAGCAGCGGACGCTCAAAGGGAATATCAAGTTTGCCGCGTAACCTGCGCACAGCAACCTCAACCACATTGGTTTCACTGTCGAAGTTCATATCCCAAACCTGCTCAGCAATCTGGGTGCGGGACAACACCTCGCCTTGGCGGCGCAGCAGTAAAGAGAGCAAATTAAACTCTTTTGCAGTGAGATCTAAACGTTGGTTGGCGCGAGTCGCTTTACGGCGCAGAAGGTCAACCTCTAAATCAGCCAATTTAAGCATTGTGACTTCAGCCGGCGTCTGTCCAGCGGTGACACGACGCATCAGCACTTTAACGCGCGCCACTAATTCAGAAAAAGCGAAGGGCTTACCGAGGTAATCATCAGCCCCGCCTTGCAGGCCACTGACACGATCTTCGACACGGCTAAGGGCGGTGAGCATTAGCACCGGCGTCTGCTTGCTTTGCCGGAGAGCTGCTAAAACTCCAATGCCGTTGATACCCGGGAGCATTCTGTCCAGCACTATGACGTCGTAATCGCCTTCGACGGCGAGGTGCAAACCATCTATCCCATTGTGGGCGACATCAACGGTAAAGCCCTCCTCCGTTAAACCTTTGCGCAGGTACTCGGCGAGCTTGACCTCATCTTCAATTACTAGAATTTTCATACCTTCATTGTGGCGTAAGCCGGACCATTAGCCGATTACAAATATGTCATCTGGCTGTTGGTGTTCTGTCGAGCGTGGTTTTATAAACTACAACCCATGCAGAAAAGCATAAGCACAGCAAACAGCTGAGTCCCATTTGAATCAACAGGAAATTATCATGAACATTCGTAAATCACTCATTCTTTCTTTAACCGTTGCCGCTTTCGCAGTGCCAGGTATTTCGTCTGCCGCAACAGCATACAACACCGGTGCTATGTCTTACAAAGAGAACTCGCAAAATTCTAAGACTCGTGCGGAAGTAATTCGCGAACTAGAAGCCTCCCGCAAAGACGGTACATTTGAAAATAATGTGAGTAGAGAATACCCTAAGACACAACAGTCACTAGGATCAGAGAAGACTAGAGTGCAAGTTTTAAGCGAATTAAAAGCCGCTCGTCTTAACGGTACATTCGACAGCAACATAGAGAAAAATTACGGCATGGCTCAAAAGTTTTCCTCTACAAGCGACACAAGAATACAAGTTAAGCAGAATCTAGCAATTGCCCGCGCTGACGGTCAGATTCAGGACAACATCAGCAGAAACTAATCTGTCTTAAAACGCATTTGAATCGGGACAAATCTGTCCCCTGATTTAATTTAATAAATGGTTGAGTAAGCTAGGATCGCAAGCATCCTAGCCACTCAGCCATTTTGGCTGTATGCATCAAAATAGCACAGAAATATCAGACTCTAAATAACATAGGTCAAACAATTTTTTGTGGCGCATGACTAAAAGTGAAATTTCGGAAACACCGAGTCAATGTCTATTAAATACTCGCTCAAGAGTGCGCCGCCACAGCACGAAGCGTAGTAGTCACCGCCATCAATTACCGGTGATTCAAAGCACAGCAAGCAGCTTTCACGCGGCGAGAACATAAGCCCCAATACGCTTGCACTACGTTCTAAAAACAGCTACCAGTCAAAACTCACTCAAAAAAAGAGTGGTGAACGAATTGCAAGAAAAATTAATTAACACCTTTATTAAGCATCTCCGCGATCGCACGCTATGGTTCAAGCAAGGCCAAAAATGCTTGATATAAATAACCTAACTTAAAGTAGTTCACAGGTCTACCATTGCTACCACCAACCCTTTACAGCACTTAAATCTTAGCGTTAGACAGTGCGTGATTAGCGATGGTGCGCTATCACTTTGGCTAAAGAGAATAAAGCGAGGAAATAATAATTACAGCACGACTTAAAAGATCGGCGCGAGTGAAGATTCAAGAATAAAAATTAAGCAGAAGCTAGCGGTTGCACGCGTTAACGGTCAAATTTAAGACAACATCAACAAAAAATAAATTGTTCTTAAACAATTGGGCAATCAGGTAAAAATTATTTCAAGTTTTAACTTAAAACTAAAATAATTCGGCGACCAAGACGTAGGCGCATCTTAATCACTCAATCGCATCGTCTATGTAGTTCAAAATAGACTGGGCACATCAGGCCGCAAAAGATAGTCAACACATATTTTTTGCACTGTGCATCACTGCCTTGATGACATTAACAAAACATTGCGTCAAAACACACTCTGCGCAACTCAGGGTCCTGATACTACCAAAACATGTGTTGCAGTCAGCGCAGTATCCAGCAGAGATTCGAAGCACTGCACGCGCTTTCAGCGAACTGATTTCTGCGCCATCAAATAAAGTTGTAATTCGTACTTGAATCGACCAAGAATAAAAATTTATTTGGCGTATAACAGTCTAAAAAAGCACATGCCAGCGGCAATCTGATTACCTACAACGCCATATCTACATAACATTAGTTGTAGTTAAGAGGTAAGAGGTAAGAGATAAGAGATAAGACAAAAAATGCTAGTCGTAGAGCTAATGCGTCAGTCCGCTGCCCGCATGTGCAACGCAATAAATTGCAAAGGCATGAATTAAAGCGAGTGCTTCAAACAATAGTTATTAAAAGACAAAGTCCGATAGTATTCAAACTGCATTCAAATAGCATTCAAAATTCATTCAGATAGCACTTCAGACTTGGCAGCAGAGCATCGCGAAAAGTGGCCCACCCAGTCAATATTTGTTCAGCGCGGCCGATAACGCAGATCAGCCTCTTTTGGGTGCGAAGAAACCAGTATTACCTCAGCAGCAATGACTGAAATGTTGGCCTTTGCATTTTCAAATAAAGCAGAAAATACATAGATTACAAATATGTCATCTGGCTGTTGGTGTTCTGTCGAGGATGCTTTTATAAACTACAACATATGCAATAAAGCATAACCGCAGCAAACCGCTACGGCTCACTTGACCCAATAGGACCCTATCATGAACATTCGTAAATCACTCATTCTTTCTTTAACTATTGCCGCTTTCGCAGTACCAGGCATTTCGTCAGCCATGTCTTCACACACTACCGGTGGCATGTCGCAAAATTCTAATACTCGTGCAGAAGTAATTCACGCACTGGAAGCTGCCCGCAAAGATGGCTCATTGGTGAACAATGTGAGTAGAAGTGATCCTACAACTCAGCAGTCTTTAGGATCGGAAAACACCCGGGCGCAAATTTCGCAGGAACTGCAAGCCGCCCGTGTTAACGGCTCATTGGTAGACAATGTGGAGAAAAGCTATTCCATGGTTCAAAAAAATGCTAGTTCAGACCAGACAAGAATGCAAGTCAAACAAGAGCTAACAGTTGCTCGTGCTGACGGCGAAGTCAAAAACAACATAAGCAGAAACTAAATCAGTTTTAAAGCTTTAAATCAGGAATAAATTAATTACTGGTTTTAAATTTAAAAAAAACGGTTGAGTGATCGATGTGCGAAAGCATCTCGGTCACTCAACCGTTTCGTCTTTGTGCGTCTTAAATAATTAAGGTGTATCGAAACCTAAAAAAACAAAGCTTTAGCTTCAATCATCATCAGTTCAAATCACTGCATACAGCGCTGACAATAGTGATTACAGGCTAGTCAATGCGCGATTGCACATCACACGCGAGTTGAGCAATCAATAAAAAACGTAAGTCACGACAGATAATTCATAGTAAATCTACAAACTTACTTTAAAAAACGACGATGTAAAGCAACCGCACTAATGCCTAGATAAAAGACCATTAGATGACGCGACATAGTCCATCAATAATCGATAGATATGACTTAAACGTCAACTCAACGTCTCTAGTGCATATTTAAAATTACCGTGGTGTAAACCGATTTTTCAGCTTGGTTTTGCATTCGATGAAAGTATTTCATCAGATAAAGTCTCGAGAGACGCAAGCTTTTTTCACGCAATCAGTTACGCACCCGAAAGCCGCCTATATCCGTCAAAATAGTGCTATGGCTATATCTTTTTGAGAACTTTTTTTTATTGATTACCAAAAAGTTAATGTCATCTTTAGTTCGCTGCAAAATTCCACTCTCTGCCCTGGGTACGAGCAGTTAAACAAGTGTCCCGTCGCTGTACTTGCGTTAAGCGACGCTAGTCTGGATGAATATTTCAAACTGATATGCATCAAAGTACCGTCATTCGCATTCAAGTCAACTGTTGATGCGGGCCGGTTTAGTCGATTGGGCTGGATCAGACTGCACTCGCCCCTGTTTCAAAACGACAACAACAATTACGCGCTCGACTTCAAGCGATAAGTCAACTTTATTGACCGATCACGGTGCCTTAAATCTCAAGAAGATATTCATAAAGTGTCGTGTCTTTCGTGGTGTGGAAAAGTTATTTGCAATATTTAATTTTTTGAGCGCGAATGAAATCACACTTAAATCAATAAAGAATTAAAAAATGATGGTTGTGTAGAAAACCGTAGTCATCACTTAAAAAATAAAGCCAGGGTGTGCAGGGCCGTGCTCTGAGCGTTGCAATTAATCGCTTACAGAAGTGCTCTGGATAGCGTAAAAAAATCGTTGACTAGCTCTCTAAATAAATTGAGTGATGACAAATAAACTGTCACTAAATCGTAAAATATAAAGCTAAAAATCTTATGGTTTTGTTGATCACTGTTGTTGTTCTATATAAGTATATGTGACACATTAACAGTTATGGATTTACAACTATTTTTCCAAGTAATCGGCGCGGCAACAAAGCTTGAACTTAACGATCAAGCAAAATCGGGAGGTTGCACCATACATTTCGGCAGCAACTTAGATGTAGTTTTCGAATCCACCGAAGACAAAAAAAATATTCACTTTTTTTCTCAGGTTCTTAAGCTGGACATTACCGCCGAACGGACTAGAAGCCGACTGTTTTCGGCATTGCTACAACTGCATCTTTTAGGTATCGCTACTGAAAATTGTTATTTCGGATTCGATCCAGATTTAGACCGCATTATTTTATTTCGAACCTTGATATTAGAAAACCTTGGGGCTGAACAAGCTGTCCGGGCGGTAGAGGAATTCGTCAATCAGCTCGAACGCTGGCAGGGCGAACTACTCAATGTGGTCGCGCGGCAAAACGGTGCGGAAAATCAGATTCCAATTTTTTCAATGCAGCGCATGTAAACGCCTGCAGCCACTCGGCTGCACCGCTTATTAAAGGGCTTAGCCATGGATAAGATTAACCAACCAACAAGTAGCTTTAGACAAACACTTCGCACAACCGGTGAAGTCGCAAAACTAGCGGCGTTTGTAGCGCTAGAGAGTTCAGAAAAACTCAATAAATTTACCAACTTCGTCACAAGTGGTGCGGTTAACCGGGATACCTTGGCCAAGGGAGTATTGCAGTTTGCCGTGCAAGCAGGCGTTCAATTCGCAGTCAAAGATAAGCTTTTGGGAGAGCGTTCAGCAGAATTAATACCTCAGATTCAGAAAATGCTCATCGACAACAATCTCGCTGAGATGAAAGTGGCCGTCGCAGATTTAGCTCGCACAGGACTGTCTAGTGTCATTAGTAGCAACAGCGGCATTGCGCCAATACGCTCAGGAAAAGCTGCAATCACAGAGCTGTCCAGCCATGCCGTCAGCGAAATCGCCACCCATATTTTGGGTACTAACGCTACTGAAAAATTACTGCACACGGTGGTCAAAGCGCATGGCTGGCAGCCACTAGACAGCTATTTACAAAAAAGTTTTTCATCGATTCCCGCAGGCAATTTCATTGCAAGAAAAATACATGCGCTGTTAGAGCGATCTATTACTCAAAATTCGACTTTTAACACTGGCGAGGATGCTACCTATAAGCTGATGGCAGGCGAGGTGAACGAATTTTTAACCGGTAATAAAAATTACGCAGATCCCTTGCTTGCTTACGTCGGTATAAATAAAGCTAACCTCACTCCATTAGCTGATCGCGCGTCAGAGCTGCTAGCTACCGGTGCAAATATCGCTGCCGAAACCAGTGTGCAAGTAGCCGCAGTCGGTGGTGCCGTAACGGCAGTCGGTGAAGCACTAAGTGATGTCGGCGGGGTACTCCAAGAAGCTGGCGAGCAGTATGCCTTGGCAGCCAATACAGATGTTGAACTAGCTACCGGAAAAGTGCTGGCAAAAACGGGCGAAGTCTTTGTCGCCACTGGCGAAGTTTTTAAACAGACGGAATACGCTGTGTCGGCAAGCAGCCATGGCGTTGCGGCCTTTGGCCAAGCGCCGGCAGCGACAAGTGCCGGTCTGGCCGTTGCCAGCGTGAGGTTAAGCGAAGCCGGCAACACTGAGGGCATTACATCAGCACTCACCGAAGGATTCCAAGCCGCCAGTAGCGGCTTGTCACAAGCGAGTGAGGAATTAAAATTAGCCGGTTCAGAGTTGAGAACCGCTGCGGGTGAAGGACTGAGCGCTGCCAGTACTGCGCTTGTCGCCGCAGCTCAGGGTTTGGTTGCGACTGGAGAAGGACTATCGGCTGTGGGTGTAGCTCTAGCCTCGACAACCGGAGAAAAATTAACCAACGCCAGTGCAATTTTGGTCATAGCAGGTGGAAATCTACTCACTGCTGCCAAACAATCGACAGCAGAAACTAAAGCGACACTTAGCAATACAGTTGCGACTCAAATTGATTCGCTACAAGCGAATTTAATTGGAGAATCTGTCAGCCAAGATTCTCGTCAAGCCTTCGGTAAAGACATACAGACAGCGAGCCAATCAACCAATAAAAGCGAGCCTATGCAGGGGCTCATCAGCAAAATCAACGCGTCTTCACGCGAGCAAGATATCGCGGCAGAATTGATGAAACAAGCAGCAGTAGAAGACGCCTTAGGCAGACCATCAACGTCATCTAACAGCCTAGCCAAGAGCATCAAACAAGCGCAAATTGATGGCCGTATAGACAAGCCGAAAAGCGAGCAACTGCTTGAGGTTGTCGACACAGTATCTTCTCAACAATTAAAGCCTCTCAGCGAGCGAGGAGAAATTGCCGTTGCGCACAACTGGTCGGGACGCTTAGATCGCATAGAAGCATCCAACCACGCCATTTCCCCATTAGAAGATACGCAACGTGAGTTGGCAGTCTCAGTTTTGGCAGCAGTAGCCACAACAACGGCATTAGTCGGCAACTATAAAGTCGCTAGCGCCTATGCACAAAATATAGGTGAACTTAATCTTCAATTACCAGAAAATGCGTACGGCGCCATAGACGCCACTAGCGAAGCGGCGCGCACAGCACTTAATTTTGGTTGGGGCCTTACCTCTTGAGCCATGGGTTACAGCGGCAGTGACACTGGCCCTACGCATGCGCAATCAACTGAGCTGCGACAGCTCTACAACACCTGCGCGAGCAACGAGCAAGCCCTTGAAATATGCAGCCGTTATCTAAGTCCTGAATTAGCCAAAGCCACCTTGGTGCCGTCCATACTAAAAAAAATACAGTTACACGAGAACGGATCTAAATTGTTTGATACTGGATCTGTCAAACTTGAACTGCAAAATATCGAAAATCCAGAGTACAGATTTCAGGTGCAACGCACAGACAACCTAATCACTATAGGCATGGATGCAGTTTGGAAAATAATGCATTTTGGGAATGATGCTAATAGCATGCGCTCGCCCGTTGGCAATGACAGTAGTCAGCTGTCTGCGGGAGCCATCATCACCATTGAAATTGACTCAGCAGGCGGGCCACCCACCATCAATCACACTATTTTAGATGTCGTCGCCACCGTCAATAACGTCATTTCTTTTGATCAAGAAACCGGTGCCCAGCTCGGGTGATTCTCGCGTTAACTTGTTCCGCTTAGATTTCGTCTAGCTTAGACGTCAAGCAGTGCAACAACAGTTTGTACCAAGGCGACTACCGGCATAACTGTCGCCCCAAGCAGCACTGGCATCTAAGTAAAACAGTACGTCTGAACCGTATGCGTAGCCCTTAGAAATCAGGTTATATCTATGCCAGTGGCAAGCGACAGTTGAGCGCATTGAGCGATCTTAAAATATCTCTGCTGTACCAAGTATTTGCCGGCGCGCAATAACAAATGAATAATCGTCATGTTTTTAAATTACACGAAATAAACACCATGACTATTAAGCGCATTACCGATCAACACCACGCTACGTTTGAAAGCATTCGCCAAATCGATCAGCAGGGCAATGAATATTGGTATGCACGTGAGCTTGGACCACTGCTGGACTACCAAGAATGGCGCAACTTTTCGCAAGTGGTAGAAAAGGCCATTCAGGCTTGCCGGTTGTCGGCAAATGCAGTTGCAGACCATTTTGTTGACGTCAACAAAATGGTCTGGATTGGCTCTGGTGCCCAACGCGAAGTTTCCGATGTGCGTCTATCTCGTTATGCTTGCTATTTGATTGTTCAAAATGGTGATCCAGCTAAACCTGTGATTGCTAATGGACAAACTTATTTTGCACTGCAGACGCGGCGTCAAGAACTCAAAGACAACGCTAAGTTTGCACAGCTTTCTGAAGAAGATAAACGCCTCGCCATTCGCAACGAACTGGCCGCGCACAACAAATACCTAGCAGCAGCCGCGAAAGCTGCAGGTGTGACGACGCATTTGGATTACGCAATTTTCCAAGACCACGGCTACCAAGGTTTATATGGTGGTTTAGGCGCGAAAGATATTCATGCGCGCAAAGAATTAAAGCAGAGCCAAAAAATTCTCGACCATATGGGCAGCACCGAATTAGCGGCTAATTTATTTCGTGCGACACAGGCAGAAGAAAAATTAAAACGTGAAAATGTAAAAACTAAACAGCGGGCTAACAGCACCCATTTTGAAGTCGGTAAAAAAGTGCGAAAAACTATTCAGGAGTTAGGCGGCACTATGCCGGAAGCACTTCCTACGCCCGAGAAAAGTATTAAGAAAATTGAAAGCGATAAGAAAAAATTAGCGGGGAAAAAATAACTTTTGCTGCATTATTTTGTGTAAATTTTCTACGGCACACATGATGCTTATTGCTTATTGCTTATTGCTTATTGCTTATTGCTTATTGCTTATTGCTTGTTGCTTGTTGCTTGTTGCTTGTTGCTTGTTGCTTGTTGCTTGTTGCTTATAAAATTTTGAGATTAAAAAATTAATACAGCACTAATGATCGATCAAATTAGCGACTACTCATCCTGCCAAGGCTGGCCCCGATACCACGCATGGGCAGCCATGCGCAGCATGGGCTTGTCGCCATAGGTGTCGCCATAAGCGTGCAATTCAATCGCTTCTAACGGCACTTCAAAACGCAGCGCCAGCCAAGCCTTCAGACGCACTACCTTTTGCTCACCATGGCAATTAGGGCTTTGCATCAGGCCGTTGAACACACCGTTTTTGACCGCCATCTCAGTGCATATCAAATGGTCAAAGCCTAGCTGCTGGGCAACTTCGCGCAGATAGATATCCGGCGAAGCACTCACCATCACGCAGCAGTGACCGGCCTGCTGGTGGGCTAATAATTGCGCCATAGCGTCAGGACGCAGTTGATGCCAGAAGTCTTTTGCCAACCAGCGTTGCGTCCAATCTTTCATCTGCGCCATAGTGCGGCCCTTTAACGCAAGCAACATTAGCTTTTGCTTGGCCTTGTGGTTACTCACTACGCGCAGCGCAAAACCAATCAACCACGGCAAGCACAAAAAAATAACCCACGCAAAACGCGGCCAGCCCAGACCACGAATTAAAAACGGCACAAAGGTGTCGTGCCGCGTCAGCGTGCCATCAAAATCAAATGCTGCTACCACCGGCCTAGGTTTTATTGACATCTCACTTTTCCGCAATAGCGCTCACAAAACGCACAGCCGGTCATTGGTAAAAAAGAAGGAATGCCGTAAAAGTTTTTAAAGATGGCACCCAACACGCCCTCTCGGTAAGCGGGATAGTTAAAACCATGACCTTCTAATGCATAAAACGGCACACCACTTTGCTCAAACTTCAATACTTCAACACGCTCAAAATACGGCTTGAACTGATCTAGTTGTGGTGGGTCCGCTGTGATCACGCGAATTGTCTTGCCCTGATAAAAGGAAAAATCAATCAGTTGATCGTCTTGGCGTGAATGAAATTTTCCAAGCCCAAACACTGGCATATATTGGCGCAATTGAAAGCCAAAAATTGAGGCCGGGGTAAATGCCTCACCCATAAGAGTCACGCCCGGACTTTGCACCTGAGCCATCATTTCAGCAGTCTTATAACTACGCACAATTTGCGGGTACAGCTTGGTGTTTTTCCAGTCGCTCACCGAGGTCATATACAGGCCCGCCACTAGCAACACATGCAGACCAGCAAACCACGCCAAGCCTTTAGTGCAAGCTTTGAATTCATCCGCGGGTAAGGAAAACGCCAACCAAGCAAAACCAAAAGGATAAAACGCCAGCACCCAATGCAAGCCTATGACTTTTTTAAACGACAGCACAGCAAAGAAAATCAAGGGCACTAGCACCACACAAGCGAGTAGGCGCTGCGCTGGAATGGCTTTGGCTGTGCTACTTAAGGCCTTGCGGTATTTGTAGCCCAACCAAAGACAGACGGGTGTAATTAGGTAAGCCATGGTGAGCAAATAAAGCAGTGGTTTACGCCACTCAAACACCTCGGCTGAATTGCGGTTGTAGACATTGAACATGATGTTGGCCCAGCCATGCGACATGTTGTAGGCGATATTAATTCCCGGCCCAGGCAGTGCGCACAGCACCAAAAGCGCAAAACCTAAAAGCCTATCGCGGCGGTAGAGCAAAAAATACATCACGTAGGCCAGCCCCAGCACCACAGCGAAATACTTAGATAAAAACGCAGCGCCTAAAAACAAACCAGACAAGGCATATAGGCCAAAAGTTGCGCGGTCCATTTTGATCCGCTGCTCGGCGCGCAGCAAAGCGGCAACTGACCAAGCCGACCAAAAAATCAGCGGCGTGTCGGTAGTAATTAAAGTGTTGAGCCAATTCAGCGGTGCCAGCCAAAACAGCAGTACAGCCCAAGCCGCACGCTGACGGTTTATGCCCTTTAAGCCCCACCACAGCGCAGCGCCCACGCCTAGTGGCAACAAAATAACCGGCAGCCGCACCGACAAAATTCCATCGCCAAACGTGGCGCGCATCAAAGCTATCAGCCAGCCAACCATAGGCGGATGATCCGAATAGCCCCAATCGGGATACACGCCCCACCAGTAAAAAAATGCCTCATCGCCAGTGATGGGAAAGCTAATGCCAATCCAAACCCGCAGTAATAGAGAGCCAAGACCAGCGAGTAACAGCCAGCGGTAAAAAAAAGACTTGTCAGCAGCGTCAATATCAGTACTCATGAAAATCGTATGTCCTTTGCGATTGCCGCACTATAAAGCAGGGTCAGAAGACCAATGGCAACGGCTAGCCAAAGCGTGAGCAAACGCACCATAACCGTCAGACCTAGCGCCGTGCCCGCAGACGCGCCGTAGGCCAGCAGCAAAGCCGTCAACACGGCTTCCATGCCGCCCAAGCCCGCTGGTAATGCCGAGAGTGCGCCAACCACCATGGCCAGTGCATAAAAGCTAGTGGCCGTCAACCAACTGAAATCCACTTGCAAGGCGCGGCCAATTAGCCACACCGCCAAGCCTTGCGCGGCCCAAGCCACTAGTGTCAAGCCCAGCCACAGCAAGGGTCGCACGCGCAAGCATTGCCAGGCTTGACGCAGCCAGTCAAAGCGCTGCAGCAAACGCTGGCGAAAAAGCATGAGTAAAAATAAACCCACCAGCAGCAACAGACCTAACACCAGCGCCAACACTCCCAGCCAAGGCGGTGCTGCAGCCAGCAGGCCAGTTGAAAGCGCCCAAGGCAGGACCGGCAAACATAGCAACAGCAGACACAGCAAATCAGCCAAACGCTCGGCACCAAATATTGCCAAGCTTTGCGATGCACGCAGCGGCTGGGTCAACATCAAACCACGCACCGCCTCGCCAATATTGCCAGGCGTGGGTGTAAAGGCATAGCCGGCCAAATACAGACGCAAGCCTTGCAGCCAACCAAAACGGCGAGAGTAATGCGCCATCCACAAGCGCCAACGCAGGCCGCGCAATATATAACTCAGCAAGCACAGAGCGGTCGCTTGTAGGCCAGTCCAAGACCATAAAGTTGCGCCTAACAGCGCCCAAGAGGAAGTGCCGCGCCCGCCCCAAACGAGTAACACCAGCGCATACAAACTGGCCGACAGACCCAACACCAGCAGCAGCTTTTTAAACGGCAGGCGCGCTAAGGTTCCGGGTTGGTTGGGCATGGAAGGCTGAGCCTCAGGCAAGGCCATCAAAACCAACGGCTAAGAAAGATCACCAGCCAGCAAACTCCAGCAGCCAAAATCCAAGGGTCGCGCACCAAGTCCCGCGCCACATCTTCACCACTGCCGCGGTGCACTTGATAGGTGTAGCGCAACATACCAAAAATCACCACCGGCACGGTATAGAGCAGGCGATCGCCATGGTGCAGCTGGGCCTGCGCACTGGCCGCAAAAATACCGTAAGTCGTGAGCGTCGCTGTCATGGTCACAGACATGAAAACGTCGAGCAGGGAAGACGGGTAATACGCCAGCACTGCCCGCTGACTGGCCTCGTCCTGAAAGCTCTCCGCCTTACGCTTAGAAAAGCCCAGAAACAGCGCCATAAACATTCCCGTTAGCAGCAACGAACTCGAAGGCGCAATGCCGACCGCCACCGTACCGGCCAACAGTCTGAGCATAAAACCAGAAGCGATGATGCAAACATCTAACACCGGCACCTGCTTGAGGCGCCATGAGTAGGCCATGTTAAGCAGCACATAAATACCCAGCAAGGACAGCAGCATCACGCTGCTAGCAGCCAGCAGCAGTCCTATGACTAGCAGCGCTGCAGCGAGCAGCAAAGCCGATGAGCCAGATACCGCACCACTCGCTAGCGGCCTATGCCGTTTTGTTGGGTGTAGTGCATCACCGGCGCGGTCGTGCCAGTCGTTCATGATGTAGACCATGCTGGAAATCGCGCAAAAAGCGGCAAACGCCTGTAGCACATGAATAGCCATAGGTGCGTCCTGCCAAGACTGACTAAACACCAGACCGGCAAACACAAAGGCGTTTTTAAGCCACTGGTGTGGCCGCATCAAGCGTATCAAAGCGCGTGGATTAAAAGAAAAGTTTGGCATCAGGCAAAAGGCAATGGACAAAAATCGGTGCAACAGGCGAGGGACTCGAGCATAACTGAGGCGAATGAGCGTCACTCACGAGCATGAGTAATCAGGATTATGCAAACCGATTGCGGTCAACGGCGAGACGCTTGGTCGGTCGCAATCGGTATAAAAAGTCGTCAAAGTGGCGCGCAAACCTTTGCGGCTTTTAGCAGCAAACACTGACTTTTTTTCAAACCCTAAGCCTGCCATTTAGTGTCGTTTAAACACGCTTTTTTTCACCCCTTTGCATTACGACTTGACGCAGCGCGAGGCGCTCAGGCACGTCCTCTAAGTGGGGTTGTGCTGCATGAGACTGGCGCGCAGACGGCCGATTGCCTGGCTATGCAGCTGGCAGACCCGTGACTGTGTGACTTCAAGCACCGCACCTATTTCTCTTAAATTAAGTTCCTCTTCATAGTACAAACTGAGCAGTAATTTCTCACGCTCAGGCATTTGTTCAATCGCCGCGATTAAGTGTTTGCGAAAACCTAGTGCCAGCAATTGGGTCAGCGGCTCCTGACGCAAACTTTGACTGATGTGTTGCCTATCCAGAAAGCTGTTTTCACCTGTTTCTTCGTCGCTGCGGTCGTAGTCTTCGTAGTACACCAACTGACAGCCGTGGATCTCAGAGAGTAGGTGCTGGTAAGCGTCCAGCGAGAGTTTGAGTTCAACCGCAATCTCGCCTTCGGTTGGCGCACGGCCGAGTTTTTGCTGCTGCGCGTTAACCGCTGCGGCCACGCCGCGAGAAGACTGGCGCAGCCCACGTGAGACCCAGTCATTGGCGCGCAATTCATCCAACATAGCGCCGCGTATGCGCTGGCTGGCATAGGTTTCAAAGGTTGCGCCCTTGTCGTTTTGATAGCGCTCAGCCGCATCCAACAAGCCCATCATGCCGACTTGAATTAAGTCATCGAGTTCCACATTGGCCGGCAGTTTAGCCAACAGTTGCAGCGCCAACCGGCGCACCAGTGGCGTGTGCAGACTGAGCAAATCGGTAGTGCCCGAACGATCCATTTTTCCTTGCGGGGTATACATCTGGCGTTGTCCTTGTGCGGTCTTGGCCTAGTGCGCTCAGGCCGCCAAAGGCTGGCGCGAAACCGGCGCTGCAGACGACAAAGCGGGCAAAGTCGGCAAGGCAATTGCCGCCGACTGCAAGGCTTTGACCAGCAGCGCAGCAATGGCAAGAAAGTCCTGTGCCACCGTGGTATCGGGGTAAGCCTCAACCGCAGTCGTGTTTAGGCGCTCAGCCTGACTGACACGGCCATCATTGCTGACCACGCCAGCGAGCCCCACATCGAGTTGGAGATAGTGCTCACAGGTGTAAGCCAAGTTCAGCAAAATTCGAGTCGCCGCACCGCGCTCTCCCGCGCGGTTCACCATCACGAATAGTTTTTGCGCTGCACCGGTGTATTGCAGTTTTTTAATACGCGCATAAGCATTGGTAATTGATGCAGGATTGGGCTCTAACACCACTAACACACAGTCGGCGCTAGCGATCAAGTCGGCCTGTGCTTGACGATTATCCAGACCGGCGTCGAGCAGCGTGAACCGGCCTTCGCCGCTAGCTTCAAAGCGGTAGGCGTGCTGATCGAGCAGCAACACACGCTGGCCGCATTGAGACAGTGCGGCGGCAAGATTGCGCGTGACGCTGCTCGCGCCAGCCGACGGTCCGCTGCCGAGCACGGCGATCAGTCGGTCTGGCGTTTTGGCCATCAGACGGCGCAGGCCGTCGGCCTGGTCTTGTAGCGCACTCACAGCAAATTCCTCAATCCCGGCTCAGTCATGCGCAAGTCGCTGTCAGCGCTGGGCAAACTATCCGTCTCAAGCGCATCGAGTAAGACAAAAAGTTTTTCTAAACCTTCGAGCAAACAAGCGCTTGGCACGGGACGGTCTGGTCGCGTGCTGCGACCGGCCAGTTGTGCCAGCGACTTGCGTGCCGGCTCTGCCCAGGGCGCTGACTCGCCCTGCAGGCGATAAACCGTGCTGGCACTCTGGGCGGCGATCATTAAGGTTTTTTCGCCATCGCTACGCACTGCGCTGCTAGCGTCGTGCGATTGACCGGCCTGCTCGACATCGAGTTGCGCAGCACTTTGACGCAGTAGTTTGAAGTAAGGATCAGCCGCAGCCCGCCACAGCGGCCACTGCGCGATTTCGCCGGCTGGCGCATTCAAGTGCGCATTCGCCAGCATATAACTATGGGTTAGCGGCTTGCCGCTTTGCGCGTCACTGATGCGCCTGACAATGCAGCGCAAAGTCACTGGTGTGGTCGGCTCCAAGGCAGCATCGTCAAGGTCTGCCGCACGCAACCAGACCGTGGTTTCAGCCACTGCCAACCAAGCTTTTTTACCCCTATACATGATTGGCTCGGGCGCGACAAAACATAGGCGCTTGGCAAGTTTGGCTAGCGTTACTGGCTTACCGGTTCCGGCGTCCATCACCGCCAAGCTAGCCGGGCAAGAGGCCAGCCAGTCAAGCTGCTGCGCGTGCATGTCGGCCAGCACATTGTCAGCCGGCAAGCGCGCGAATAACTGCACCATGGGTTTGGCGATCTGACTGGCTAAGTCGGCCAAATTGAGATTGTTTGAGGCATCAGCCAGACTCAGTCCGGGCACGGCTAACAACTGACCCGTCTGATCCGACAGCAGCAAGGTAACGAACAGCGCACTCGCCGACTCGGTTGGCGCTATCGCCAAACTGACGGGCGCGCTAACGGCCAGCGCATAACTGCGACAGTTTTGGCTGACCACGCTGCGCGCTTGACTGGCCAAGCTACGTCTGACGGCCGCGGCATCGAAACTGCTGTCGTCGAGTTTTCGCCACAGCAAGCGGGATTCGTCAAAGCCGATGTCGGCGCCGGACAAAGCCGCTGCGTTGGCCGAGAGTTCTTGTGCATTGCTGGTGAGCGCACGGATTAAATGCTGGCACTGTTCGCGCAAACGCTGACTGACGGCCTGCGCTTGGGCAACGCCAGCCTTGGCCGCCTCGGCATGGCTATCAGCCTGGTTGTCGTCTGAAGCAGTCGCGGCAATCGGGACGAAAAATGCGCTCTGACTGCGGGCCTGAAAAACGCTATCAACCAGTGCTGCGCGATCGGCCAGCATTAAGTGCTCTGGCACTTTCTGGCCGCTAGAAATGTAGTGCACCGGCAGCTGATGGCGTATGGCCATGTCAATTAACGCCCCGGGGTGGGTGGCCTCATCGACCTTGGTGAAAATGCAGCCCGCTAAGTCCGATGGCAGCGACTTATCAGCGCTCTGGCGATAAGCATTAACCACTTCATTAAGCGTGTCACCATGACTGGATGCATTGAGCAGCAGCAAGCGTTTAACCGGTCGGCCCGTGCTGCACAGCATGGCGATTTGATCGGACACAGCGCGGTCGCGCTGGCTCATGCCTACCGTGTCTATTAGCACCATGTGCTTGTCGCGCAAGTCGGCCAGCACGCGTTTGAGGTCGGCCGGGTCTTTGACGGCATAGACTGGCACGCCCAGTATTTGGCCGTAAATACGCAGTTGCTCGTAAGCGCCGATCCGATAACTGTCGGTGGTGACCAGCGCGAGCTTGTCAGCACCAAAGCGCATCACGCAGCGGGCGGCAAGTTTTGCGGTGGTGGTGGTTTTACCCACGCCGGTGGGGCCGGTCAGGGCGTAGACGCCGCCTTGACTCATCAATTCGTCCTCGTTTTCCAACACTGGCATCTGACGCATCAGCTCAGAACGCACATAGTCCATGCCGCTGGTATAGCTTTGGCCTAAAGGTAAATCCTTGAGCAGCTGGCGCGCCAGCTGAACGCTAAAGCCAGCACCCAACAAAGTTCGCAGCAAACGGCCACGTACCGGGTCGCGCCTTTGTTGCTCGTTCCAAGCCATGCCTGCGAGCTGCTCTTCAATCATGCCGCGCATGGAGTGAATTTCGAGCCGCATATTTTCATCTTCGTCGCCAACGGGAGGGCTAGCTAAGGACGTGAGGGGAACGGACAAGCCGCGCTCGGCAGTAGCGGCAGTAGCAGCAGTAGCGGCATTAGGGACGTAGCTAGTAATCGACAGCGGCTCGGGCACGGGCACGGGCACGGGTGCTGGTGCTGGTGTTGGCAAGCTAGCAACCTCAACCTCTGGCCTAGCTTCTGGCGTGGTTTGGGCGCTAAGCAGCACTCTAGGCACAGGCACAGGCACAGGCACAGGCACAGGCACAGATTCAGACAAAGCTTGCAACACCGGCATGGCTTGCTGCTCATCTAGCGTGGCAACGATTTCTACACCTCTGGGCGTGACGCGGTTAGACAACACGATGGCGTCAGGGCCGAGTTTTTCGCGCACCAGGCGCAGTGCTTCGCGCGTTGAGGCTGCAACCACACGGCAGTTCAGCGGGCTAAATTCATCAAAGGGTTTCAAGCTCTCGCTCCAATTGTGGCGGTGACTTTAATACTGCGGGAGTCCGGTATCTCGCTATGCGAGAGCACCTTGAGTTGCGGCAGGCTGCGGCGTAGAAAACGCGACAGCAAAATACGCAGCGACGACTGCACCACCAGCACTGGCGGTAAACCAAGCTGGCTTTGGCGTTCAATCGCGGCTTGTGTCTCACGCAACAAACTCTCGGCCAAGCCGGGCTCTAGGCCGCTGCTGTTACTGAGGGCTTGCAGCAGCATGCGGTCCAGCGAGGCGTCTAAGCCAATGATTTGCATCACCTCGTTGTCAGGGAAAATTTGCTGCACTATTGAACGGCCCAATGCCACGCGGATTAGCGAGGTCAGCTCAGTGGTGTCAGTTTGCGTGGGCGCATGTTCGACCAGCACGTCAAGAATCGTGCGCATATCGCGTATTGAGACGCCCTCTTCCAGCAAATTGGCCAGCACTTTTTGCAGCGTGGTGAGCGACAGTGTCTTGGGCACTAAATCCTGAATCAGCATAGGCGACTCTTTGCCTATACGGTCTAGCAATTGCTGCACTTCTTGGCGACCTAGCAGCTCGCCGGCGTGGGTGTGAATCAGATGATTCAAATGCGTGGCGATCACGGTGCTGGCGTCGACCACGGTGTAGCCATAAATTTGCGCTTGCTCGCGCAGGCCGGCGTCAATCCAAATTGCCGGCAAGCCAAAAGCCGGATCGGTGGTAGCCGTGCCGGGCAAGGTAGAGCTGACCTGACCGGGGTTAATCGCCATCCACTGGCCGGGCGTGGCCTCACCATGACCTATTTGCACGCCTTTGAGTTTGACCACATAGGCGTTGGGTTTGATCTCTAAGTTGTCCCGAATATGAACCACTGGCACCAAAAAGCCCACGTCTTGCGCAAACTTTTTACGTATGCTTTTAATCCGGCCGAGCAACTCGCCGTTTTGAGATTTATCCACCAAAGAGATCAAGCGGTAACCGACCTCTAGGCCAAGCGGGTCGACCAGTGAGACATCGTCCCAACTGGCCTCTTGCGATTCGGTGAGCGGCGGTGGCGGTGGTGGCGTGGCCGCTTTAGTCTCAGCCGTTGCGTTGGCTTTGGCCATCACGCGCATGCCTATCCAAACCAGACCGCCGGCGATGATTAAAAAGGCCACATTCGGCATACCGGGAATCAAACCCATCATGCCAATCACGCCAGCCGTGAGAAACAACACCTGCGGGTTGGCAAACAACTGGCCGGTGAGCTGGCCGCCTACGTCCTCATCGGTGCTCACGCGCGAGACGATCACGCCAGCTGCGGTAGAGACCACCAACGCCGGTATTTGCGCAACCAAACCGTCGCCAATCGCCAGCAGCGTGTAAGTCGTACCGGCATCAGTAAAACTCAAATCATGCTGGGCCATGCCGACAATTAAGCCGCCAATAATGTTGATCACCAGAATCAAAAGTCCAGCGACTGCATCACCGCGCACGAACTTGCTCGCGCCGTCCATAGAGCCGTAAAAGGCCGCTTCTTGAGCCACTTCGGCGCGGCGACTGCGCGCCTCGTCTTCGGCGATCAGACCGGCATTCAGGTCAGCATCAATCGCCATCTGCTTACCCGGCATTGCATCGAGCGTAAAGCGTGCGCCAACTTCGGCGATACGGCCTGCACCTTTGGTGATGACCATGAAGTTAATCACCACCAAAATAATAAACACCATCACACCAACGGCGAAATTGCCGCCGACCAAAAAGTGGCCAAAGGCTTCGATCACCTTGCCGGCCGCATCCGGGCCGGTGTGACCTTCCATCAACACCACCCGGGTAGAGGCGACGTTGAGCGACAAACGCAGCAGTGTGGTGAACAGCAGCACGGCCGGAAAAGCCGCAAAGTCCAGCGCCTTCTTGGTGTACATGCTCACCAACAAAACCATGATGGACAAAGCTATGTTGAAGGTAAATAACAGATCGAGCAAAAACGGCGGCAGCGGCAGCACCATCATGCTCAAAATCAACACAATCAGTATCGGGCCAACCAAGCCCTTGCTACTGGGGCCGGCGAAGATCTCGCGCGGCATGCTCATTAACTTGTTTAAGGTGCTCATGCGGGTGTGGCCTGTGGATCCATGTCAAGCGGCACCGGCAAGTCTTTAGGCGTAGTGGGCAAAGTGCCGCCATCACTGGCCACACGGGCAATTTGGTAGGCCCAAGCCAGCACTTCGGCGACAGCCGCATACAGTGGCACGGGTATTTCATGGCCCAACAATGTGTGCTTGTATAGCGCTCGAGTTAGCGGCGGTGCTTCTAGGACGGGGATGTTGTGTTCCCTAGCAATATCGCGAATACGCAAGGCCACCAAGTCCATGCCCTTGGCGATCACACGCGGTGCGCGCATATCGGTGTCATGGTATTTCAAGGCCACTGCAAAGTGGCTGGGGTTGGTGACGATGATGTCGGCTTTGGGCACATCAGACATCATTCGGCGCTTGGCCATTTGCTGCTGTTGGCGGCGAATCTGGGCTTTGACTTGTGGATCACCATCACTTTCCTTTTGCTCTTTGCGCAAGTCCTCCAGCGACATGCGCAGCTTGTGGGCATGGCTCCAGAGCTGGTAGGGCACGTCGATAAGAACGACGATTAACAGCGATCCAATAATCAGCAACGAGGTCTTAGCCACCAACGCCAAGGTATGCGGCAGTGCGGTTTCTAGCTGCTCATGGCCTAGGCCCAAAATAGCGTCTGAATTACTACTGATAACCCAATAAGAGATGTAGCCCACTAGTAAAGATTTGATGATGGTTTTGACCAGTTCGGCCAATGTCTCTACCGAGAAAATACGGCCAATCCCAGTGATTGGATTGAGTTTGGATAACTTAGGCGCTAATGAATCGAAAGAAAACAACCAACCGCCCAGCAACATGGGCGCAAAAAAAGCCGCCAACATCATCATTCCAAGTATCGGCAACACGGCCATGAAGCCGTGAATCACAACTGCTTGGGCTTGCACCAACATGTGTTCGACATCAAAAGCTGAGGCCCGCTCGAATTGCAAACCGTTGCGTAGCGCGCTGTTGAAGTGCTCGCTCATATTTGGACCCAGAGCCCACAGACCGCTCAAACCAGTCAGCAACATCACGAAAGTAACCAGTTCACGCGAACGCGCTATCTGGCCTTCTTCACGGGCTTTTTCTAGGCGTCTGGGCGAAGCCGGTTCGGTTTTCTCGAGATCACTGTCTTCCGCCATCATTGCTCCGGGATGCTGGGCGACACGGCGCCAAGCAGCAGTGATTATTAGGGCGCAGTAGCAGAACCGATCAGCAGAACAACCGGGCTATGGCCATGCTATTTAAGCAATCAAGTTTGCGGTCTGCTCAAACTCTCGAGTAAAGCGTCGACCTCAGCTTGATCATCTACGGCATCAGAACTTCCGCCCATGATTTGTGGGCCGTTTAGCAGTTTGCTTTTATGGCTCGCTGCAGCGAGATTTTTAGCCGGTACGTTATCGAGCAGCAACTGCACCAACTCAGCTTCCAAGTCATGGATCACGTCCAACATTTTCTTGATCACTTGACCGGTCAGATCCTGAAAGTCCTGCGCCATCATGATTTCCATCAGCTGCGCGGTGGTGGCGCTGACTTGCGTCGGTACATCGGCAAGGTAGCTGCGCGTGTCTAATACCAACTCACGGGCTTGGTCCAACTCAACCGGATTGGCAAACCACACATCCCAGCGCTTAGTCAGTGCGCCTGCACTTTTGGATAATTTGAACTGAATCGGCTGGGCTGCATCGACCGAGTTGAGTACGCGCTCAGCGGCTTGCTCAGTCATCTGCGCGACGTAATTGAGACGGTCGCGCGCATTCGGAATCGCCTCTGCTGCGAGGGCTACGCCTTTGTTCAGACCCAGATCACGCAAGCCATCGCTCATATGCTGAGTTAATAAAGCGATGCGGGTGATAAGTTGCTCGGCGGTGTCTCCCGTTGGCGCAAGCGAAGGCGTTGAGCTACTCATGTCAAGCACCTTCTTTCTCGAGTTTTTCGAAAATTTTATTTAACTTTTCTTCCAAGACTATGGCTGTGAAGGGCTTGACGATATAACCGTTGGCGCCGGCTTGGGCGGCAGCGATGATATTTTCTTTTTTCGCCTCGGCCGTCACCATCAGCACTGGCAGCTTGGCCATCGCGGGATCGGCACGAATGGCTTTTAGCATGGCCAAGCCATCCATATTAGGCATATTCCAGTCGGACAGAACAAAGCCGTAGTTGCCACTTTTAAGTTTCTCCAGTCCGACCGCACCGTCTTCGGCTTCATCGACGTTAACGAACTCCAGCTCTTTGAGCAGGTTACGTATGATGCGCCGCATGGTCGGGAAATCGTCGACCACAAGAATTCTTATATTTTTATCCACGCTGACTACTCCAGAAATTTAAGTACTTTATTTAATTTATTCAGGCTTTGGCTGGCCACTCTTGTGACGCCGAGTGGCGCTGCCTTGCTATGTATTACTGCGCACTCAGCACTAGACCCGATTGGCACGCTGCCCAAAAGAGCGCAGGTGATTCAACAGCAAATCGCTAATTTTGTCGACTGGCGCGACATCCACAGTAGCGCCCAACAATATCGCTTCTCGGGGCATGCCAAAAACCACTGAGCTGGCCTCATCTTGCGCCAGCGTATAGGCGCCAGCTTGACGCATACGCAGCAAGCCCTCAGCGCCATCTCTGCCCATGCCAGTCAAAATCACGCCAATAGCATTTGGACCCGCGTGTTTGGCGGCCGAGTCAAACAACACATCGACCGAAGGACGGTGCCGGTTCACCGGCGGGGCTTGGTCGACTTGGGCGATGTAGTTAGCGCCACTGCGGGCGAGCGAGATGTGAAAACCGCCTGGTGCTATATACGCATGACCGGACAAAATGCGCTCACCGTGCACCGCCTCAGACACACCAATACGGCACAAACCATTGAGTCGTTCAGCAAACGAGCGGGTAAAACCCGCCGGCATGTGCTGTGCAATCAAAATGCCGGGACTGTCTGGCGGCAGCGGTTGCAACACCTGGCGAATGGCCTCAGTGCCACCGGTAGAAGCACCAATAATAATCAGCTTTTCGGTGCTCATTAAAGGGCTGCCCAACATGGCTGCCTCGACAGGCGGCGCACCTAGAGTGATACGTTTGGTCGGCAACATTTTTGCATTTGCGGCGATACGAATCTTGCCCGCGATAAGGTCGGTGTAAGACAGCAAACCATCACGAATACCGAGCCGCGGCTTGGTCACAAAATCAATCGCACCAAGTTCCAAAGCACGCAGCGCAGACTCAGAGCCACGCTCGGTCAGCGACGACACCATCACCACAGGCATAGGTCTTAGGCGCATGAGTTTTTCTAAAAACTCAAGACCGTCCATACGCGGCATTTCAACATCTAACGTCATCACGTCCGGGTTGTGCAATTTGACTAAATCGCGCGCTATCAGCGGATCGGAGGCAGTTGCCACCACCACCATATCCGGCTGGCTGTTAATGATTTCAGTCATCAAGCTACGGATTAGCGCAGAGTCATCCACACACAACACGGTTATTTTTTTAACAGTCATAGTGCCCACGCATTTTTATTCGCTAACTTCCGGGCTTTATCAACATCGAACAAATCAGGTTTAACCGCAATTTTAGGCTTGGCTAAAGAGCTGGCCATTGAGCGTTCGGCGCGCTCAACCAATACAACATCCTCGCGCTGCTGAAGTTTTCGCATCGTGACTCGGCCTGTCAATGGAAAGTAATTAATTCGCCGCGGTAAATTTCCGCGCAAGTCTTGGGCGGCGATGTGCACTTGCTCCAGTTGCAGATAGCGCAGTACAAAGTCTGCGTTGCGCTCGCCAATATTGAGCATGGTCATATTCGCCAGTACTGCGCCACCACCAAAAACTTTGGCTTCTAGTCGCTCACGCCGGGCACCGACTTTGAGCAATTCATTAATCAAAATCTCCATTGCAAAAGCGCCATAACGCATGGCAGCGACCGGACTTTTTGAGCCAGGATCCGAGTCTTGGGGCAGCATAAAGTGATTCATGCCGCCCACGCCAGCTTTGCTATCGCGTATGCAGGCCGACACGCAGGAACCCAGCACGGTGGTCAGCACCATGTCTTTTCCAGTCACAAAATACTCGCCGGGTAGCAGCTTGACAGCCGGCGTGTCGAACTCGCGGTCGTGGTAGTGATGCGTCGCCAGCGTCTCGATATGGGAGTCGCTCATAGCGCCGGCCTTGCCGGCAACTTTGGCATAGCCGAGTTAAGCGCATAAACGGTCTGACCGCGCAGCTTAAAGGTCTGGTTGGCGAAACTAAAGTTTTCTGAGTGGCCGGCAAACAGCAGCGCGTGCGGTTTCATCAAGGGCGCAAAACGTTGGAGTATTTTGGCCTGCGTCGGCTTGTCAAAATAAATCATCACGTTGCGACAAAAAATCGCATCGACAGGACTCTTGATAGCCCATTGCGGATCTAGCAAATTAAGCGCCTCAAAACTCACCATAGCGGCGACCTCGGGACGGATTTGGGCCTTGCCGGCATTAGCGCCCGTGCCTTTGAGGAAGAACCGCTTGAGCCGCTCGGGCGAGAGTTTACTCACTTGCTCCATCGTGAAAATTCCGGTCTGGGCTTTGGCCAGCACTTGGGTGTCAATATCGGTAGCCAACACGCGTATGCCGTTGGCGCGGTTGCCCAGCGCTTCAATCAGCGTCATCGCGATAGAGAAAGGCTCTTCGCCGGTGGAGGCGGCCGAGCACCATACGGTCATAGGCAGGGCACAGGTTTTCGCATGCTCGGCGAGCACCGGAAAATGGTGTGCTTCGCGGAAAAAAGCCGTCAAATTGGTGGTCAGGGCGTTGGTAAACATCTCCCACTCGGCGCCGTTGGCGGAACTGTCCAAAATATTTAAATATTTGGAAAAATCACGCAAGCCCAATTCCCGCAGTCGGCGCGAAAGACGGCTGTAAACCATTTGGCGCTTCTGCGTACTTAGCGCGATGCCCGCGCGCTGATAAATCATTTTGCGGACACGTGAAAAATCATCCTCAGTCAGGATGAAGTCGGGCTCGGTAAGCGGTGCGATTACGGTGTTTCGGTTGGAGGTCATAGTTTTCAGGTCATCGAGCGCGAACGTCACACCGACTCAGTCACACAAATCGACTACTGAATGATTTAAGCATATTTACCAAAATGTCATTCGCCGATAAGCAGCCGAAATCGATGCTTGTTTCAGCCATTAAGCAGATTCCGCCAATTGAGGTTGCCGCGTTGCAGACAGCAAAGTGTGGGGACGTAAGCTTTGAAAACTTAGTACGCGATGGGCCGCTATCGCCGCGCATCCTAAGTCCCGGTCCAGCTACGATTTGCGACAGAGTTGGTTTGTAGAGGTCGCATCGGCTAAAGCTTGAGATTTCTGGCCCAAACTAACGCTGAGAGATGTGCTTGATTGACCTGCTCGGCTGTGACCAACAAAGGCACGGCGATGTTGGCGGCCGCGCCGTTTCGGCGCTCGATAGCTTCGGCCAACGTCAGAAAAGGTCCATAGACGCCGCCACGTGAAATCAGCGCTTGGTTGACAGATTCAGACAACACGACTTCTTGAAGCACCTGCTCTATCGGTATGCCCAACAGATGATCGAGCTGCGAAAACATACCCACCACAAAGAGATTTTCAGCCTCACTCTTGGAGAGAAAATCACGTGCCAATAACTCCACGAATCGCCCTCTGATAATCGACAGCTCTAGCAAGGCCGGACTGAAGCCGTCGTTGCTGGTTCTAGCTAGCATCAAAATAAGCCAGCGAAACAGCGGCATGTAGCCGAGCATGGCAACAGCTTGGCGCAAGGACTGAATTTCAACCGTCAAACCAAAACCCGCAGAGTTGATATAACGCAGCAACTTGAAGGAAAGCGTTGAATCGGTTTGCAATATTTTCTCAAGCTCCCGTATGTCAACGTTTTCCTGCACCATCTGCAACAGCCGCAAAATTTGCTGCGTGCCCGAGCTCAATTTGATTGAGGGCTGATACGCACGCGACAAGTTGCAAAGGTTTTCGAATATACACAAACCGTTTTGCTCAGCGAAGGCATTGAACTCAGTCCAACTTGAAATCTGCTCGATCACCACATGGGAGAGCGGATAGCGGTATGAGATTAGTTTGACAACATCAGTGAACTGCTGGTCAGCAGAGTCCATCAAAAAGTAGCCAATGCGGGGCAATAAGATTTCATTTTGCCGCATGAAGTCCAGCGTAGCGCCGCGCACTGCTAAGCCAAAGCCGCGCTTATGCAGGGCTAAAAGCAAGATCACACTGGCGTTGTCCTGCAGCGATTCGGAGCGCATGACCAGCACGGTATTAGCGGGTGTCATGGTCTGAAGACTCTCGGACAGCAAGCTGCTAGAACAAGTGTTTAAAAAACACAGCCCGGACGTGAGTTCAGTCAGCTGCTCAGCCACTATGGCGAGTAATCGGTGGTTATTTTGAGTCGTATCAACCCCTTCTCCATCAGGTTGCTGCCAGCCAAACTGGTATCCCACCACATGCTGCTTGGCATCCATTAGTGGTGCCCTGAAAAGATATTTTTCTTCGACCATCGATTACCGACTAGGTTAAATGTTGATACGTATCAGAAAGATACATAGCAATACTTTAAAGCGCTGTGAGGGAAATATTTTGAAAAAGAAAGCTACTTTTCTACTGTTGTTCTTAGATTGACAAATACCCAAGTCAGATCAATTAGCAAAATAAGCGCGTTTGCATTTGAGCGCAAAAAGCTGCCAAATATACGCAAATAGATTACATACTGATACGATAAGAATACTAAGCATCTACCGAAAAACTTATTTTTACCCAAGGTTGAGGTCAGCTTGTGCAAAGCGCATACAAGCATTTACTGCGACACATACTGATGCAAAAATTATCTCTTCCCAGCCATCCGTCTAATCACTTTCGACTCAGTCTTCGCACCTGGTTATTCATTTTTTCTTTGCTAGCGATGCTGCCGCTGCTGCTGTTTGCCATCCACACGATAAATCGCATCAGTAATGCACAGACAGAATCGGTGCTGAGAAATCTTCAGCGTCAAAGCAAAATACTGACGCATTCAACTCAGAACGAGCTTGATGCAGCGTTTAGTGCCCTCCAGATGTTGGCATCCGGTGCCGAAATTAATCGTACGGCGCTGCCGCGCTTGTATCGTCACGCTAAAAATGTAGTCCAAGATAATCCAGCTTTTACAGCCATCACACTAACCGATGCGAATGAGCAACTGCTTTTCCATAGCGACGCGCCCCTAGAGAAAAGCAACTTAAAGACAAATGATCTTGAACTGACTGAACCGGTCTTTAAAAACGGTCGACCTAATTTATCGAGCTTATCTGGCACGTCGCAAAACGGACGTCCAGTGGTGATACTTTCAGCCCCCATATCGCAAGGTGACAAGCTCGCTTATTGCCTGCGCTTATACCTGGGTCTGGAATCATTCGATCGTCTTTTAGCCAATGAACTCCTACCCTCTGGCTGGGTGGCTGTCATTGTTGATGCAAAAGCTCGCGTCATTGCACGCAGTCTTGAAGCGAATGATTTTTTTACGCCCAACACATTGTCGGATCTGCTGTCGGCGTCGCCGCATAACGATGGCCGTCTGAGCGAAACCACCACGCTTAATGGCACGGTAATGACCACGCTGGTGCGAACCCTTCCCGGCGTCAATTGGCGCTTGGCGGTGGCTGTGCCGACCCAGCAAATGAACGCACCACGCTTACAGCTGCTGCGTGAACTAATGCTACTCACCGGTATGTGGCTGACATTGTCTTTTTTACTGTCGCAAATTCTAGCCACTTACTTGTTACGTCAACTCAAACGGATCACCTCGATGGTGGAAAAGAATTCCGATCCGTCAGTAATTCGCCTGCGCATCAACGAATCGTGGCAATTTATTCAAACCATCGCAATAAACCAACGCAATGCGCAACGGGTAAAAGACAACTTAAGCGACACGTCACGCCAGCGCGATGAAGTTCATGCTTTATATGAACAAGCTCCCTGTGGTTACTACTCTATAGACACTGAGGGGCGGATCATAAGGATTAACCAAACCTTAATCCTTTGGCTGGGCTATCAACTGCACGAAATGCTGGGCTACAAATCAAGTGATTTTCTGGCCGGGGATGGTAGAGACGCATTCAAACAAAATTTTTCCACCTTGTTAGCTCAGAAAAAACTAAAAAATCAGGAGCGTGTTTTTATACGCAAAGACGGCAGCGAAATGCCAGCGCTGATTAGCGCTGAAGTCGTGTTTGACGACGCCGGCCAAGTCGTATTAATACGTGCTGTGGTATTTGACAACACCGAGCGCAAATTAGCCCAGCAGACCCTGGCAGACGCACGGGCGCGCGAGATGGAAACGGGTCGCCAAATTCAACTCACTTTACTGAGCACACCTCAGCTTTCAGCGTATGCCGGCTTATGGTTGTCGACCTTTAGCCAAGCGTCGCGCGGCGTTGATGGCGACTTTCTTGATGTGGTCGCGGTGGGCGACCACCTGTTAGATATAGTCGCCGGTGATGTGATGGGCAAAGGCGTGCCAGCGGCGCTTATGGGTGCGGCCATCAAGCTTCAGTTCAGCCGTAGCAAGTCAGAGCTCTTTGGACAACGCGACACGCGCGAAAATCCACCGCAACCAGCAGAAATTGTGACAGCAGTAAACCGCGCTATTGCGCCGCAATTACAAGTGCTGGGCGCCTTTGCCACGCTGATTTATTTGCGCATCGACACGCAGGAAAATCTTTCGCGGATTCAAGTCTGAAGTGCAACTTTGAAATTAACCGTACGGGTGGGTGAGATGTGAGAGCATCCAAGCTTCCCGACTACCAAGTCAAAGTTGCCCAGAATGATTTACACACACCTCACCCGTGACGAACGTTACCAGATTGCAATCCTCGTCAAAGCAAACTTCAATCAAAGTGAAATTGCAAAAATGATGGACCGTGATAAATCGAGCATCAGCCGTGAGTTGCGTCGTAACCGCGGTCTACGAGGCTATCGCCCTAAGCAGGCAAATGACAAAGCCCAAGAACGTAGACTTGCCTGCGCCAATAGTCCTAGAGTTGCTGACTCGACATGGGCTGTAGTGGAGGAAAAGTTGGCTGAGGCTTGGAGCCCCGAGCAAATCAGCGGCCACCTCGAAGCTAGCCACCAACCCGGTGTTAGCTATGAGAGCATTTACCAGTACATCTACGCTGACAAACGCGCGGGCGGCACCTTGCATAAAACACTGCGTTGCCAGAAGACGCGAAAAAAACGCAGCAGTGGCCGTGAACGGCGCGGCACCATCTCTCACCAGGTCTCAATAGAACTGCGACCCGACATCGTGCTTGAGCGTGCGCGCTTTGGCGACTGGGAGGCTGATCTGGTGATTGGTGCCGGGCAGAAGCAAGCACTAGTGACGATTAATGAGCGTGTCTCTCGCTATTCAATAATTTTCCACGTGCCATTCAAAACAGCGCAAGCCGTAGGGGACGCGTTAATCACTTTACTCAAACCGTTCGCTCATTGCGTGCACACTCTCACGACTGATAACGGCAAGGAATTTTCTCAGCATGAACGAATAGCTTCTGCGCTGAGTGCAGATTTCTTTTTCGCCCATCCATACGCCTCGTGGGAGCGTGGGGCGAACGAGAATATGAACGGTTTGATTCGCCAGTTTTTCCCAAAGGGGATGCGCTTTAATTGCATCACCGACGATGACATTGCTTTAGCGATGCACAGGCTCAATCATCGTCCTAGAAAATGTTTAGGGTATCGAACGCCGCATCAGGTTTTTATGGAACAGTTAGAGTCCTATCAGCATACGGTTGCACTTCAAGCTTGAATCCGCCCTTCGATAAGCATGGCTTGTCTAGCCAAAAGACCCAGTGCCACAAATCCAAAACTTCCTGCTGCACCGGCCAAGCGGTGCAGGGCTGCTAGTCTTGCGGAGGGATTCTGAGCTTGTATTAGTTCTGCCTGTCGCCGAACCAAACCCGCAACAAATTGCTGCTGCAATTGAACGTAAGCCAGCGCTAATGCGTTTTCTTCCCCGTTATCTGGTGTTCGCTTAGCCACGACCATGCTGCCAATAAATTAAGACATCCTTGGGCAGTGTGACTGGATCAAAAGGCTTGACAATAATTCCGGTGGAGCCGTGCTCTAACAAGGCTTCTACTTCGTTGCGCATCGCTTTTGCGGTGAGAAAAACCACTGGTATGCCGCGCATGATTTCAAGTGCTCTCAATTGTTTGAGAGTCTGTGGGCCACTCAGTTTTGGCATCATGACATCGAGTAAAACCAGCTGCGATGCAAAGGTTTGAACTTTTTCTAATGCCTCGTAGCCGCTACTGCACAGGCATAACGTAAATCCGCCCAATCGCTCTAAGCTGAACTTGAGTATTAGGCGTATGTCAGGATCATCTTCCACGCACATCACACGTTTGAGTTCAGTCATTTGGTCTTTCTGTGCGCTGTTTGTACGGTGATTCGACGCGCTCGTGATGAGCGGGTAAGGACACGCTAAAGACGGTTCCTTTTCCGGGTGCTGATTGCACCGAAATGCTGCCACCCATGCGCTCGACCAATACGCGGCTGATGTGTAGACCCAGACCGGTGCCGCTTTGGATACGTCGATCTGAACTATCTGCTTGCGAGAATTTCTCGAACAGGCGGCTGCGAAACGCGGGACTAATACCCGGTCCATGGTCGCGTACGTCTATGCGCCAGCCTTGCCGATTACCGTGCAAGGAGAGGTGTACGGTCTGTCCAGCTTGCGAGTGCTTGATAGCGTTTGATAGTAAGTTGGCCATGACTTGAAGGAAACGGTCCGTGTCGACCATGGCGCGCGCGCGCGGCGCTTGGCTTTCACATTTAAGGTTTACGTTGCCACGTTGGGCATAAGCTTGATTGGCTGCAATTGCTTCTTGCATCAAACTTTCAAGTGATGCTGGCTGGGAATTAAAAATCATCCGCTCGGCTTCGAGTTTGGTTAGATCCAGTACATCGTCAATAAGCCGGCTGAGCCGACTACCATTGCGCTGCGCTACGGTGGCAAGTTCTACTGCCTCTGGAGGCAGTTCACCGGCTGCGCCTGCTGCTAGCAAACTTACTGCGCCCAACACTGATGTCAACGGCGTGCGCAGTTCGTGACTGACGTTCGCGAGGAATTCATCTTTCATACGCTCTATCTGACGCCACTCACTGAGATCGTGTAGCACTATTGTGTGTAAGGTTTGCCCATCTAAATGCCACTGACTGGCCGATATGCCCAACGGGATAGTGTCTTGGCCCTGTGGTTGAAACTTTATTTCTCGGCTCGAGATCAACGTCTGAAGATCGATTCCGGTTAGCGCCTTAACTGACTCGCCCAAAATATGCTTCGCATGGCCCGAGCCAAATAGTTTTTGTGCCGCAATGTTGGCAGCACAGAGTTTGCCGTTAGCGTCGGTAGTGATGACGGCGTCGGCGATGTGCTGATGGATGGCATTTTGCTGTTTTGTCAGTACGGTCTGCTCTGCTTGTAGCGTCAGAATGCGTTGGTATTGACGCAGTTTGACGTTCAGTATTTTCAAATCTATGGGCTTGAATAAGCAGTCGTCTGCGCCGATTGATAAGGCCTTGGTGAAATAGGTGTCTCCGACCAGTGAGGATGTCGCCACCACGGGTAACCAACGATTTGTAACGCGCTCATGAAGCAGTCTAATTACCTCTGAGCAGCCTAGTCCTGGCAACAACAAGTCAAGGAAAACAACGTCAGGTTGTATGTTGTCCAGGTATTCCAGGGTTTCGGTGTCATTGAGAGCTGGCACACCGATATGACCCAAACTTTTCACCTGTTCAAGCAAAGACTGTCGGGATTCGTCCTTCACGTCAGCGATCAAAATCACCAGTTTTTCTCTCGACTGCATCGAAGACCCCAGAGTGTTTTAAGTTTAGTAATTAATTTGTTTTACAAGTTCACAACATTATTATGTGAAATTAAAGCTTAAATGTTACTTAGCGTGACAAATTTACTTAATTCAAGATAAAAAATGATTCGACAAGCAACCTCCACCCAATGGAAAAACCAGTGCAGCCTTCATCGCGCGAGTGCTGGTCAACTGTGCTTGTGTCCCTATCAGTTGCGTCTTCGAGAAGCCGTTATGCAAGTGTTCAGGCACATAGCGGTGCTGGGTCAAACCGATGCTTTTGCTATTGAACCTAGCGCCGCTACAGAGTTAAGGCTATGAGCTTTGAGAACGCTCCTCGGGTTGTGATTTTCATGACCGCTCCACGTGCTGTCGACATTCCTTGCCTTGATAACTCTTTAGCTTGTTTGTTGACGTTTGGTTCCGCCACATTTGCCGAGCGTGTTCTGGACAGCTGTGCGTTGGCCGGTTTTCGCGAAGTAGATATTGTTCTTGGCGAGGATTCAAAATGCGTGCAGGAAGCGTTAAAAGACGACGCACGCTGGGGCATAAAGCTGAACTGGCACTATGTCCCAGTCAGCGCCACACCTTACGCAATACTTCAACGCTTAGCTCTGCGCGATGGACAAAGACTGTTGCTCGGCCACGGCCATCAGTGGGTGTCAGATCGGATTTTGTTCTCTCTGATTAAGTCTTGCGACGTCGCCATGCATATTGCGAAGGCGGTGTCTTGGACGGGCTGGCTTAGCATGGAGCGGAGTTCTGTTGCCTTCATCGACCCGACTATGAATTTCGCTGCGCTGAGTAGATTGGCTGCAGCGACACGTCCCGAGCGCTGCCTCATTGCCCGCTATAGCGAGTTCGCCAATCCTGACAGTGCTTTGTCGTTGCTGCTAACGCAAAATTTGCCCCTTTATGATATGACTGGCGATGCCGTGCCTGAGTCTTGGCTGCGCATGTCTTGGGGCGCGATGAGTCCGGATGCTATCGTTCATCCCCAATCCATCATGACGGGGCCGATACTGGTTGGCCCTGGTTGTTTAATCGCTCGTAACGCCAGGGTCGGGCCAGGAGTAGTTCTCAGCCCTCACGCACTGATCGCACAAGGTGCTGTGGTCAAGGGCTCGTTGGTGTTGGCAAACACTTATGTTGACAGTCGCAGCGTACTTGAGCATTGCTTAGCGCGCGGTAATACCGCACAGATGTGCAACCGAATCGGGGGTCAAGCGGCCAATAGTGATGGCATGAATTCGTCAATGCTGATGGCACAGCCTGTTAGTGCAGGTGTTTTTTGGCAGCTACTGGCGGCATGTCTGGCATTGACATTTCTACCCAGTTTTTTACTTTTGCTGCTCTGGAATTACTTTAGTTTTCAGCCCTTTCTTTGGCAAAAAATGCGAGCTGTATGCTTTTGTCGCCTTGATGCTGGACCGTTGTACTGCTCTGATTTACGTCAGCCGCATTTGTCTAGCGCGCGCTCGGTTTGGCTGGTTGGTTGCTATGGCGCGCTTCTCGATGTCATGCAAGGGCGACGCAGCTGGTTTGGTATGCGGCCACGTACTCAGACTCAGTGGAGCCGCCTAGGTCGCGATTGGCAAAAACTGTTTTTGCAGATGGCACCGGGATTTTTTTATACGCCGGCTTGGGGTGATAACAACGCGGCTCTTGATGCAGATGCACAGGTGGCGGCAAACGCTTATTTGGCTGCACAAAGCAGCTTTGAACGCCGATTAAGTATTTTCAACACATCTGCTCGGAAGGCTTTTATACGCTTGAATTACCTATTTTAAATTGACGTTTGCAGACACAGACGCACGCTATTGACGCCATCTTCGAAGCTGTACTGAATCGGATGAGATATCGCGTTAACAATCTGCAGGCCAAGACCACTTTCTGGATAGGTCGAAAAATCGGTGTCTGCCAGTATTTCTGGACTTTCAAAGCGCGCACCTAAATATTTGAAATCTAGCGCCAAACCTCTGGGCATCGGCTCGGTGATTAGCTCAACAGGCGCTTCTGCTAAAAGATTTTGTCCATGCGCAATCACGTTGGTGAGCAGTTCAACGGCTGCAACGCTGAGCAAGCTGGCATTGACTTCGGACAGCCCACTGTTGAGTGCCTGCTGCACCACAAATTTACGTAACGGCAGCACAGACGCTAGCGATATCGGCAACTCCAGCCGCGCACTGTCTGGACGTGACTGGTGGCGTAGCAGCAGCATGGTCAAATCATCAGTCAGAGTCGCGCCAACTGGCAGCAAGTCGCGGCGAATGGCGTGCAAGGCCATGGCCGGTGATCGGTGGCGTAGCACCTGGCTAATCGCGCTGGCGATGACTGGCTCGCGGCCTAAACGCTCGCCATTCGCCAGCAACGCATCGGCTGCGCCGTCTGAGCAAAGAAACAGCGCATCGTCTTTATTTAGCTCGCAGACATCTTGCGTGAAGCTCTCATCGCTGAGCAGACCCAATGGTGGATGCTGATTAATCAGCCGCCGCGCTGATCCCGATGCGCTTATCTGCAGCGCTTCTTCATGCCCGCAGCCCACCCATGTCAAAAGGCGGATTCAAGCTTGAAGTGCAACCGTATGCTGATAGGACTCTAACTGTTCCATAAAAACCTGATGCGGCGTTCGATACCCTAAACATTTTCTAGGACGATGATTGAGCCTGTGCATCGCTAAAGCAATGTCATCGTCGGTGATGCAATTAAAGCGCATCCCCTTTGGGAAAAACTGGCGAATCAAACCGTTCATATTCTCGTTCGCCCCACGCTCCCACGAGGCGTATGGATGGGCGAAAAAGAAATCTGCACTCAGCGCAGAAGCTATTCGTTCATGCTGGGCAAATTCCTTGCCGTTATCAGTCGTGAGAGTGTGCACGCAATGAGCGAACGGTTTGAGTAAAGTGATTAACGCGTCCCCTACGGCTTGCGCTGTTTTGAATGGCACGTGGAAAATTATTGAATAGCGAGAGACACGCTCATTAATCGTCACTAGTGCTTGCTTCTGCCCGGCACCAATCACCAGATCAGCCTCCCAGTCGCCAAAGCGCGCACGCTCAAGCACGATGTCGGGTCGCAGTTCTATTGAGACCTGGTGAGAGATGGTGCCGCGCCGTTCACGGCCACTGCTGCGTTTTTTTCGCGTCTTCTGGCAACGCAGTGTTTTATGCAAGGTGCCGCCCGCGCGTTTGTCAGCGTAGATGTACTGGTAAATGCTCTCATAGCTAACACCGGGTTGGTGGCTAGCTTCGAGGTGGCCGCTGATTTGCTCGGGGCTCCAAGCCTCAGCCAACTTTTCCTCCACTACAGCCCATGTCGAGTCAGCAACTCTAGGACTATTGGCGCAGGCAAGTCTACGTTCTTGGGCTTTGTCATTTGCCTGCTTAGGGCGATAGCCTCGTAGACCGCGGTTACGACGCAACTCACGGCTGATGCTCGATTTATCACGGTCCATCATTTTTGCAATTTCACTTTGATTGAAGTTTGCTTTGACGAGGATTGCAATCTGGTAACGTTCGTCACGGGTGAGGTGTGTGTAAATCATTCTGGTCAACTTTGACTTGGTAGTCGGGAAGCTTGGATGCTCTCACATCTCACCCACCCGTACGGTTAATTTCAAAGTTGCACTTCAGACTTGAATCCGCGAGGGTTAAAAAATGGAACTAATACATGAAATACAGGGCGACCGTGTGCTGTTAATTCATTATCAAGAAGACAATTTAGATGCCAGCAACGTTCGCACCTTCAGAGATGCCGTCCAAACATTGATGCAAACTCAAACACGAATAGTGCTGGATATGTCACAGCTTAAATTTGTAGACAGTTCAGGCTTAGGTGCACTCATTTCATGCTTGCGCGATGCGAACAGCCGCAAAGGAGACTTTCGTTTATGTGCGATGGCGCGGCCAGTATTCGCACTTTTTGAATTAATGCGCATGCATAGAGTGCTAAGCATTCATGACAGTGTAGAAGAGGCCGTTGACTCTTTCGTATGAAAATGATTGGTGCAGCCTCTTCAAAAAGCATCAATATTAGCCACCAGAATCTTTGAGATACCGACTAACTCGAGCGTCCTTTTGTAGATCTGAGAACCGTTTGAATAGAAATTATTAATTTAAATTTAAGTACTAACTTATGGTTACACTGAAATTCTTGATACAACTTATTTGGAACTATCGTGCACATAGCCATACTGGAAGATGATGCTGACCAACGGGCGTTGATCGGACTTTTGGCAGCAACTGGAGGGCATAGTCATACTGGTTTTTCAACAGTCGCCTCACTGCTTGTTGGTCTTAAACATGAGCATTTCGATGCATTGTTACTTGACTGGATGCTACCTGATGGCAGCGGTGATGAAGCCCTTGACTGGGTACGCAACAATCTGGGCTGGAAGATTGCGATATTAGTTTTGACAGCATGCGACGATGAACTCACAGTGGTTAAAGCTTTGCAAGCTGGCGCAGATGACTTTCTCGTCAAGCCCCCAAAACCGCAGGAGCTACTCGCTAGACTGAAAGCTGCCGCGCGACGTGCAACTCCTGGCGGCCTACCCGTCCTAAGACTGGGTGCTTATGAGATAGACATACCGCGTCATTTGTTATCCATGGACGGACAACCAGTGACGTTAACGCAAAAAGAATTCGATTTAGCCGTCTACTTGTTTCAGAGTCCTGCACGACTTTTGTCGCGCGACCACTTACTAAACAAGGTCTGGGGCATCAATGCCGATGTGGACACCCGCACTGTTGATACACATGTCAGTAGACTGCGCAAAAAGATTTTTCTCGATGGCTCTAAAGGATGGAAAATGACGCCGGTATACGGGTACGGCTACCGATTAGACCGCATTGATTAATCGATTTTCTCAAATCCAAGCAATTTTCTGAACTGCCTCAAATCAAAGAATTGATCCGCTTAAGTCGGTGTTGAAGATTTTTTTCACCACATAACGCGGCAAATCAATCCCTGTTGGCATCTAACTTAAAGAATGAAATATTAAGCAGTTGGAGATACTTAGGCTGCTAACTCACAAGTACATCGCTTGTGTTAACAGCACAGCTGTGTCGGAGTTAGTTGACTATTACGAATCAAGCGATTAGCCCGTCTGATGTGCTTGAGTCTTTATTTCTTGGGTATCAAGAACAAAATTGTTAATGCTGATAATTTTTAGCGCCTAGCTCAGATTTAATCGTCTACACAATTCTCAAATCAAGCTAGCGAAAGCATGGCGTGAGGCACTTCAGACTTGAATCCGCACTTTGTATTATTGAGGTTTTTTAGCCAATAGTGGGCAAAACTTAATTTGTAAAAGTGACAAGAACAATGTCTGTATCCGTCACTTAGCAAAAATTCAATTTAGAGCGTGCAAGCGCGTTTAGTTTGTGTCTTGCTCAAACTTATCACGTTAAAAAATTACTTTAAGTTTTAACTAATTTTGGACAACAAAAAGCCCGAATAAACGGGCTTTTTGTTTACTGAAAATGGTTATTCAGAAAATGGTTGCGCGGGCAAGATTTGAACTTACGACCTTTGGGTTATGAGCCCAACGAGCTACCAGGCTGCTCCACCGCGCGTCAAGTATTTATTATAAACCTAAATTAAGCTTTAGCAGCGTCAATTTCAACTATTTCGCTAACATCAGGGCGATCGACCAGCTCAACTAAAGCCATAGGTGCGTTGTCACCAACACGGAAACCCATTTTCAGGATACGCGTGTAACCACCTGGACGGGTGTTGTAACGTGGGCCTAACACTGCAAAAAGCTTGACAACCATATCGCGGTCGCGCAAACGATCAAATGCAAGGCGCTTATTAGCCAAGCTTGGCACTTTTGCAAGTGTGATCATTGGCTCAACCACACGGCGCAACTCTTTTGCCTTTGGCAAAGTCGTTTTGATGGCTTCGTGCTGCAAGAGCGAATTCATCATATTGCGCAGCATAGCCAAGCGGTGTGAGCTAGTGCGGTTAAGTTTTCTAAGTCCGTGTCCGTGTCGCATGAGAATTTTCCTTTTTTAATTTCCGTGCAGCCGTATCAGGTACTGCAGGTACGTCACCTCATGTTGAGGTGAACATTTTTTGATTAGTGTTTATCTAGCCCTGCAGGCGGCCAGCTTTCAAGACGCATACCTAAAGTAAGACCACGCGAAGCGAGAACTTCTTTAATTTCGTTGAGTGATTTACGACCCAGATTAGGAGTTTTTAACAACTCATTTTCCGTACGTTGGATCAAGTCACCGATGTAGTATATGTTCTCAGCCTTGAGACAGTTGGCGGAGCGAACCGTCAACTCAAGCTCGTCAACTGGGCGCAACAAGATAGGGTCGAACTGCTGTGAGTTGCGTTGAACTGGCGCATCAAATGCAGCCAACTCATTGCCTTCAAGCTGTGCGAATACTGCCAATTGCTCAACCAGAATTTTAGCGGATGCACGAACCGCATCTTCTGCAGTCACAGCACCGTTGGTTTCAATTTCTAAAACCAATTTATCTAAGTCTGTACGCTGCTCAACACGCGCGCTTTCAACAACGTAGCTCACACGTTTAACCGGCGAGAACGAAGCATCAAGAACAATACGTCCAATTGATTTGGTCGACTCGTCGCCATAACGACGTTGGTTACCAGGTACATAACCACGACCATTTTCGACCTTGATTTGCATGTCAATCTTGCCGCCGTGCGACAAATTCACAATCACATGTTCCGGATTGATAATCTCGACGTCATGTGGCGTCTGGATATCAGCGGCAGTAACTGGGCCTTCGCCGTCTTTGCGTAAGCTCAGGGTAACTTCGTCACGGT
This sequence comes from Polaromonas vacuolata, assembly GCF_012584515.1. NCBI lineage: Bacteria > Pseudomonadati > Pseudomonadota > Betaproteobacteria > Burkholderiales > Comamonadaceae > Polaromonas > Polaromonas vacuolata. The sequence goes on from NZ_CP051461.1 coordinate 3,468,939, forward strand.
TGTGAAGTTTAAACACCACGCCCTTGAGGTTGAGCAAGATGTTGATAACGTCTTCCTGAACGCCATCGATGGAAGAGTACTCATGGAGTACGCCAGCGATAGTCACTTCAGTAGCTGCGTGGCCGACCATAGAGGACAGCAAAACGCGGCGCAGTGCATTGCCCAGTGTGTGGCCATAACCGCGTTCAAACGGCTCGAGAGTCACTTTGGCGCGATTAACACCCAGTGGCTCAACATTGATGGTTTTAGGTTTTAGTAAATTAGTCTGCATTCGATCTTCCTCTCAATACCCTCGGCTCGTTACACCGATAAGGCCGGCGAAGTGGGACCCGCGTGGCGGGTATCCCGCCACGCAGGAACTAAATTAGCGTGAATACAACTCAACGATCAACGATTCGTTGACGTCAGCAGCGAACTCGTCGCGGTCTGGAACCTTCTTGAACAGGCCTTCGCCCTTGTCGATGCTCACATCAACCCATGCTGGCATGCCAACTTGTTGGGCCAATTGCAGAGCTTCAGCAACGCGGACTTGTTTCTTCGATTTGTCGCGAACTGCAACCACATCGCCAGCTTTGACCATGTAGGAAGGAATGTTCACCGAACCACCGTTCACGGTGATAGCTTTGTGTGAAACCAACTGACGCGCTTCAGCGCGGGTTGATCCAAAGCCCATGCGGTATACGACATTGTCCAAACGGCATTCCAGAATGAACAACAGATTGGCGCCGGTGTTACCTTTGCGACGATCAGCTTCTTCGAAGTAGCGGCGGAATTGCTTCTCGAGCACACCGTACATACGCTTGACTTTCTGCTTTTCACGCAGTTGAAGACCGTAGTCAGAAGTACGCATACCGGAGGTACGGCCATGCTGACCAGGCTTGGAATCAAACTTGGATTTATCAGCAATAGCGCGACGAGCACTCTTCAAGAAGAGGTCAGTGCCTTCACGGCGGGAAAGTTTGGCCTTGGGGCCTAGGTAACGTGCCACTTGAATATCCTTTTGTCATCTACTGCATCGCTGCAGGAGCCACAGTTCTGTATTTTAAAAAACAGTAATCAATGGCGGTGGGCTTGAGTGAAACGTTCAGGCCCACGCAGACTGTAAACAGTCAGCGCAGGCCAGAACACGGGAATTAAATACGACGACGTTTTTGTGGACGGCAGCCGTTATGTGGAACCGGTGTCACGTCAGCGATCGAATTGATACGAATGCCGAGTGCGCCCAAAGCGCGAACCGAAGATTCGCGACCTGGACCTGGACCTTTGATTTCAACATCAAGGTTTTTAATACCTTGTTCAATGGCAGCGCGGCCAGCAACTTCCGAAGCCACTTGGGCTGCGAAAGGAGTCGATTTACGCGAACCCTTGAAACCTTGACCACCAGACGAAGCCCATGACAAAGCATTGCCTTGACGGTCCGTGATGGTGATGATGGTGTTGTTAAAAGACGCGTGAACGTGAGCGATACCATCGGCAACGTTTTTACGAACTTTTTTACGTACGCGTTGTGACGCGTTATTACTTGGTGACTTAGCCATGTGGTCCTCTCAATTATTTCTTCAACGAAGCTGCTGCCTTACGCGGACCCTTACGGGTACGTGCATTGGTGCGGGTACGTTGACCACGCATTGGCAGACCGCGACGATGGCGGAAACCACGGTAGCAGCCGATGTCCATCAAGCGCTTGATGTTCATCGTGGTCTCACGACGCAAGTCACCTTCAATGGTGAAAAGCGCGATTTGATCACGAATCTTTTCTAAATCGCCATCAGTCAAATCTTTGACTTTTTTGGAGAAAGCAATATCGCAAGCTTCGCAAATTTTGCGAGCGCGTGTGCGACCAATGCCAAAAATAGCAGTCAGACCGATTTCGGAATGTTGCTGCGGCGGAATGTTAATACCAGCTATACGAGCCATGTTCTTCCTCTAAACTTCTTGAAATCAGCCTTGACGCTGTTTGTGACGTGGGTCTGTGCAGATGACGCGCACGACGCCCTTGCGACGAATAACTTTACAGTTACGGCAAATTTTCTTGACCGAAGCTGAAACTCTCATTTCTATTCTCCTAAACTTATCAAAGTGCTTTATTGGCACGAAACACGTTACGCGCCAGCGATAAATCGTATGGCATCGGTTCAACAGCAACCCTGTCACCAGGCCTTGCAGGTATCTGGCTAACCAGTTAACCGCCCGGTGATGTCTTGAAGTTCGCCTTTTTAAGAAGCGACTCGTACTGTTGCGACATCATGTAATTTTGTACTTGTGCCATGAAATCCATAGTCACAACCACAATAATCATTAGCGACGTTCCACCGAAGTAAAACGGCACGTTGTATTTCAGAATCAGAAACTCGGGCAGTAAACACACAAATGTGATGTAGACAGCGCCGGCAAGCGTCAACCGAACCAGTATTTTATCTATGTAGCGAGCAGTTTGATCACCCGGGCGAATACCAGGAATGAACGCACCGCTTTTCTTGAGGTTGTCTGCAGTTTCACGACTATTGAAAACCAATGCCGTATAAAAGAAGCAGAAAAACACAATCGCACCAGCGTAAAGCATGACGTAAATAGGTTGACCTGGTGTCAGCGTGCTGGCTATATCTCTTAGCCAACGCATGCTTTCACCAGTACTAAACCAGCCAACTAAAGTTGCGGGAAGCAAGATGATAGACGAAGCGAAGATGGGAGGTATAACACCAGCCATATTAAGCTTCAAAGGCAGATGGGAAGATTGCCCCCCGTAGACCTTATTACCAACTTGCCGCCTTGCATAATTGACCAGTATTTTACGCTGTCCACGCTCGACGAAAACCACAAAGTAAGTCACCAGAGCGACCACGGCAATGATAAGTATTGCTACTAATATGCTCATTGCACCGGTACGTATCAGTTCAAGTAAACCGCCGGCTGCATTTGGCAGCCCGGCCGCAATACCCGCAAAGATAAGTATCGATATACCGTTACCCAAACCGCGCTCGGTTATTTGCTCGCCCAACCACATTAAAAACATGGTTCCCGCCGTCAAACTCACTACCGCTGTCATTCGAAAACCAAAGCCTGGTGCAAGCACCAAACCAGGAGAGCTCTCGAGTGCCACTGCGATACCCATGGACTGGAACAATGCCAATCCTAAAGTGCCGTAGCGAGTGTATTGAGTAATCTTGCGGCGACCGCTTTCACCTTCTTTTTTCAACTGCTCAAATGTCGGGACGACATAGGTTAGCAATTGCATGATGATGGAAGCGGAAATGTAAGGCATGATGCCCAGCGCAAACACAGTAAAGCGAGATAAAGCGCCACCAGAAAACATATTGAACAAGTTCAATATGCCGCCCTGCTGTCCGCTAAACAATGCTTTAAGTTGCCCAGGATCAATTCCCGGCACCGGGATGTGTGCGCCTATGCGGTACACAACCAGTGCCAGTAGCAAAAACACAAGCCGGCTGCGCAAATCACCGAACTTGCCGGTTTTTGCAATTTGAGCTGAGTTAGTCGCCACGAGTTAGTCCAGTCGAGTTAGTTCTGAAAATCAGGCTACGGAGCCGCCAGCAGCTTCAATAATGGTCTTGGCGCTAGCAGTAGCACCGATTCCATTGAGCTTAACTGCTATTGTCAATTCGCCAGTGTTGATCACTTTAACGTTTTTAGCGATCTGACCCACAAGGCCAGCCGTTTTCAACGCCAAAAGATCGACTTCGGCCAAACCGAGTTGCTCGAGCGACGTGAGGGTTACCTCAGCGTTGAACTTGAGTAAGTGCGATTTAAAACCGCGCTTTGGCAGACGACGTTGCATAGGCATTTGACCGCCTTCAAAACCGACTTTGTGGTAACCACCAGCACGTGACTTTTGGCCTTTATGACCACGTCCAGCTGTTTTACCAATACCAGAACCAATACCGCGTCCAACGCGGCGCTTGGCGTGCTTAGAGCCTTCACTAGGCTTCATTCCATTCAATTGCATTTCGAGTCTCCGCTTAGATAACTTTGACCAGATAACTGATCTTGTTGATCATTCCGCGCACTGCGGGCGTATCCTCTAATTCGCTAACGCTATTGACACCACGCAGACCCAGACCACGCACAGTAGCGCGGTGTGACTCTTTGGTTCCAATCGGGCTGCGAATCAGCTGGACTTTAACTTTATTTTCTATAGTCATTTAAATACTCCTGGAGCCTTTGGCATTTAGCCGAAGATCTCTTCGACCGATTTGCCACGCTTGGCTGCAATATCAGAAGCCGTGGTGGAGTTATTCAGTGCGTCCAGCGTGGCGCGCACCATGTTGTATGGGTTGCTCGAACCATGGCTTTTGGCCACGATATCGGTAATGCCCATGACTTCAAACACAGCGCGCATTGGGCCGCCAGCAATAATGCCGGTACCTTTTGCTGCTGGCATCATCATGACATTGGCTGCGCCCCAATGACCGAAGACATTATGGTGAATCGTGCCGTTTTTCAATGACACTTTGGTCAAATTGCGACGCGCTTCTTCCATAGCCTTTTGCACGGCTGCTGGCACTTCTTTCGATTTGCCCTTGCCCATGCCAACGCGGCCGTCGCCGTCACCTACAACAGTTAGTGCGGCGAAACCGAGAATACGGCCACCCTTCACAACTTTGGTGACGCGGTTGACCGCGATCATTTTTTCCTTCAGACCATCGTCTGGAGTATCGTTTTGTGATTTGCCTTGAAACTTAGCCATACTATTTTTCCAGTCTGCTTAGAATTGCAAACCAGCTTCGCGTGCAGCATCAGCCAGCGCTTTTACGCGGCCATGGTACGCAAAACCAGCGCGATCAAACGCTACTTTTTCTACACCTGCGGCTTTTGCTTTTTCAGCAATGCGCTTGCCAATGGCTTGCGCAGCAGCAACGTTTCCGCCTTTACCGGAGGCGCCGATTTCTTTGCGAACTTCTACTTCTGCAGTAGAGGCAACCGCCAGAACTTTCGTGCCGTCGCCAGAGATAACTGTGGCGTATATATGCAGATTGGTGCGATTCACGGTAAGACGGGCAACACCTTGATTGGCGATGCGGATACGCGTCTGACGTGAACGACGAAGGCGCTGCTCTTTTTTGGTCAACATTTTGCAGCTCCTTATTTCTTCTTGGTTTCTTTAATCGTGATCTTCTCATCCGAATAACGGATGCCTTTGCCTTTGTAGGGCTCAGGAGGACGAACAGCACGAACTTCAGCAGCGATTTGGCCAACACGTTGACGATCAGAGCCTTTGATCACAACCTCAGTAGGGGTTGGGGTCGTAACAGTGATACCAGCGGGCATATCCATAATCACAGGGTGTGAAAAACCAATGGTTAGGTTGAGCTTAGCGCCCGCGGCCTGAGCTTTAAAGCCCACGCCAACCAGATTGAGTTTTTTCTCGAAGCCTTTGGTGACGCCGGTCACCATATTGTTAACGAGCTGGCGAATAGTGCCGCTCATTGCATTGGCTTCACGCGAATCATTAGCTGGCGCGAACGTCAACTTGCCATCGTCATTTTTGACGGTGACGAGTGGGTTCTGAGCCAGCGCCAGGGCGCCGAGGGCACCTTTGACATTGATTTGGTCAGCTTTAAGAGCCACTTCCACGCCAGCAGGCACGGAGACGGGCATTTTTCCTACACGAGACATCTTTTATCCTCTCAATGCCGCCGTTAGGCCACGTAGCAAAGCACTTCGCCACCGATGCCGGTAGCGCGAGCTTTACGATCAGTCATAACACCTTGTGGTGTCGTAACAATTGCCACACCCAAGCCATTCATGACTTGTGGGATGGCGCCATGGCCTTTGTATACGCGAAGGCCGGGACGACTGACGCGCTCAATGCGCTCAATCACCGGGCGACCTGCATAGTACTTCAGGGCGATTTCCAACTGGGGCTTGCCTTCGTTGTCCTTGACGGAGAAGCCATCAATGTAGCCCTCATCCATCAAGACTTGTGCGATTGCAACTTTGACTTTTGACGACGGGATCTGAACGATGGCTTTTTCAACCATTTGTGCGTTCCGAATGCGTGTCAACATGTCGGCGATAGGGTCACTCATGCTCATTTTGTGCTTCCTCTATGCTTACCAGCTTGCTTTGGTGATACCGGGGATATCACCTGCAAATGCTAGTTCACGGATCTTGGCGCGAGCCAGACCGAATTGACGGAACGTGCCACGTGGGCGGCCGGTGATCGCGCAGCGATTACGCTGACGAGTCGGGTTCGCGTTGCGGGGCAGCTTTTGTAACTCCAAACGGGCCAGTTGACGCTCTTCATCGGAGCGCTTGGCGTCGTTCGACGTTGCTTTGAGTTCTGCGTGTTTCTTAGCGAATTTAGCGACGAGTTTGTCGCGCTTGATTTCGCGTTGGAGCAGTGCTTGTTTTGCCATCTTGCGCCTTCAGTTCTTGAACGGAAAACGGAAGGCGGTGAGCAGTGCTTTGCACTCTTCATCGGTCTTAGCCGTTGTAGTGATGCTGATGTTAAGACCGCGCAAAGCGTCAACTTTGTCGTATTCAACTTCAGGGAAAATGATCTGCTCTTTCACGCCGATGTTGTAGTTGCCGCGGCCGTCAAAGGCCCGACCGGAAATACCGCGAAAGTCACGAACGCGGGGCAAAGCCACGGTCACGAAACGATCAAGGAATTCATACATCTGAACGCCGCGCAAAGTCACCATGCAACCGATTGGCAGATCTTCACGGATCTTGAAACCGGCGATAGCTTTCTTAGCTTTGGTAACCACAGGCTTTTGGCCAGCGATTTTGGTCATGTCGCCCACAGCGTTGTCCATGACTTTCTTGTCAGCTACCGCCTCGCTCACGCCCATATTGAGGGTGATCTTGGTGATGCGTGGAACTTGCATTGGGGTGGTGTAACCGAATTTCTCGATTAACGCCGGCGAGATTTTCTCGCGGAATAATTGTTGTAAGCGTGCCATATTTATGCAGCCTTAATTTCTTCGCCGCTGGACTTGAAGACGCGCACTTTTTTGCCGTCAGCCAACAACTTGATTCCAACCCGATCAGCCTTGCCCGACGCAGCATTAAATATTGCTATGTTGGACTGGTGAATCGGCATACTTTTTTGGACGATACCGCCAACAGTGCCTTTGAGGGGGTTTGGCTTGGTGTGTTTTTTCACCAGGTTCAGGCCCTCAATCAGCACATAGCTGTCGTCAATACGCTGCGTGATCGTGCCACGTTTGCTCTTGTCGCGGCCTGTGAGGACGATTATTTCGTCGCCTTTGCGAATCTTGTTCATGGCTTGTCCTTACAGAACTTCAGGAGCCAAAGACACGATCTTCATGAACTTTTCAGTGCGCAATTCGCGCGTGACTGGTCCGAAGATGCGCGTGCCGATTGGCTCGAGCTTGGCGTTTAACAACACTGCTGCGTTGCCGTCGAATTTAACCAGCGAACCATCGCCGCGGCGAATGCCTTTGGCGGTGCGAACGACTACTGCACTATAAACCTCGCCTTTTTTGACGCGGCCACGTGGAGCGGCTTCTTTTATGCTGACCTTGATGACGTCCCCGACGCTGGCGTACCGGCGCTTGGATCCGCCCAGCACTTTGATGCACATTACGGATTTAGCACCCGTATTGTCAGCAACATCGAGTTTGGATTGCGTTTGAATCATTTATGTTTGTTCCCAACTTGCACCAGTTTGCAGCCTTAATTTTGAAGTTAAAGTCACGCACCAGTCAGTCTTGGGCCCGTCGTCCACACCGCGAACCACTCGCAATGCTTCCTTTGGGCAGAAGGTCTCCGCTTTTTAAGAGCGAAGCCCACGATTATGCTCGAGCATTTGCAGTTGTCAACACCGAATGTTGAAATAACCTTTGGAATTTGCACACAAAACAACCAAAAGACTACGGTGACGGGCTGACGAGATAGCCCGCTGCTCGGCAAGTTAGCGGTTTACCATGCTAAAAACTCTGCACTTGATTAGACCTAGCCCATTTTCAACTTAACTTAGCCTTAAATGAGTAACAACACACGTTCCAACCATATCGCCTTCATTGGTGGCGGCAATATGGCCAGCGCCATCATTGGCGGCCTATTAAAACAAGGCCTGCTACCGGCACAAATTCAAGTCATAGAACCGTTCGAAGCCCAACGCCTCAAACTAGTCTCGCAATTCGGTATTGAAGTCCATGCCGCTCCTAGCGACTCACTACTGATAGCCGACATGTTGGTGTGGGCCGTCAAACCGCAAATGTTCCGAGAAGCGGCAATGCAAACTTGCAGCCACTGTCCAAAGGCCTTGCACCTCAGCGTAGCCGCCGGTGTGCGCTCAGACAGCATTGCCCACTGGCTAGACAGTCAATCTATAGTGCGCGCTATGCCGAACACCCCAGCACTGGTCGGCAAAGGCATGACGGCGCTTTACGCGCGCAATGCCGTTACGCCGACACAAAAACAGCTGGTCGATAGTGTCATCGCCACCACCGGAGCGTTTCTTTGGCTGGATGACGAAACCCAGCTAGACGCCGTAACCGCGCTTTCTGGCTCTGGGCCCGCTTATGTGTTTTACTTTATCGAGTCCATGGTCGAAGCCGGCGTACAAATGGGTTTGAGCGCCGCGCAAGCACAGCAACTTGCCATAGGCACGTTTGTCGGCGCCTCCGAGCTGGCCAGTACATCATCAGAGTCACCCCAAATACTGCGTGAACGCGTGACATCCAAAGGCGGCACTACCTATGCGGCACTTAACTCTATGGAGCAAGACGGCGTCAAAGCGTTGTTTATACGCGCCATGCAAGCGGCCAAGCAACGTGCTACAGCGCTTGGCACCGAATTTGGGATGCCATAAAACTTTATACGCAGAGCAGTCAACCACCGCCAGCGAGCCGGCGTTAAAGATAGGTGTTGAAGCAGCCGTTAACCAGTCGCAGGACTGTCGCTACAGCAGCACAGACGCTAAGTCCATGTTCCATCCACCGGAGTCCATCATGAAGAAATTTCTCTCTGTACTTGCCAGCGCAATCGTTCTGGCTCTGCCGCTGACCGTGATTTCCACCCCAGCTGCAGCCCAGACTCCCGCCACTGCAGCTACACCCGCTACTGCCGCTACTGCCGCTACTGCAAAAGTTGAAAAATCAGCCCCGGTGCAAGCGCAAAAACCAGCCATGGAAACCAAGAAAAAAGCTGCCGGCAAACAAAAAGCTAAGCGCACAACTAAGAAAACAGCAGCTAAAAAAACAGCTACTAGCTAATCAGCGTTGAAAATAAAAAAAAAACCTCTGCAAAGAGGTTTTTTTTCGTCCCTAAATTAGCTTAGATGTAGTCAGCTCAAAGCCAAAGCCAAGCCAAGAAACAGCGTCAGTCCAATCCAATGATTTAGACGAAAAGCTTTGAAGCAATCATCTCGCTCACGCTTACGAATAAGCCACACCAGTCGCAAGGACTGAAGCAAAGCTGCCGCAATCGCCAGCAAATAGATCACAGAGTTGACCATGGACCATAAGCTCAAAGTCCAGATCACCAAATAGGCCAAATAACTAAACAGTATGAAGGCCACATCGAAACGGCCTAGCGTGATGGCCGAGGTCTTCATACCAATCAACAAATCGTCATCCCTATCGACCATCGCGTACTCGGTGTCATAGGCAATAACCCAAAACAAATTACCCAGTAAAAGCAGCCAAGCTAGGGTCGGCACTGCGCCTTGCACAGCGGCAAAAGCCATAGGTATGCCAAAACTAAAAGCCACGCCCAGAACTGCTTGGGGCATAGAGATAAAGCGCTTCGCAAAAGGGTAGAGCAAAGTCAACGCCAAGGCTGCAAAAGACCAGTAAATCGTCGCCCGATTAGTGGTGAGAACCAAACCAAAAGCTAACAGCGCTAGTACGCCGCCTAGTGCAAGCGCTTCAGTCACCGAGAGTTTGCCACTCGTCACTGGCCGCAGTGCGGTGCGTTTAACGTGGCGATCAAAATCACGATCAGCGACGTCATTCAGGCAGCACCCAGCGCTGCGCATAAGAATGGTGCCTAAAGTAAATACCAAAACCAAATGCCAGCCTGGAAAGCCGCCCGCTGCCAGCCACAAAGCCGATAGCGTGGGCCAAAGCAGTAGTAGCCAGCCGGCCGGCCGGTCCCAGCGTACTAGCTGCAAATAGAGCTTGGCCTTGGCCTTCACTCTTCGAGCATTGAGCGCAGCATCCACGCGGTTTGCTCATGCACCGTCAGGCGCTGGGTCAGCAAGTCCGCGGTTGGCTCGTCGCCGGCTTTTTGCGCCAAAGGAAACAGTTCGCGCGCAGTGCGGGCAACCGCTTCGTGGCCCTTGACCAAAATACGCACCATCTCTAGAGCCTTTGGCGGCACGGGCGGCGCATCTGGCACTGTGGCCATCGCGCTGAACTGTGCGTAGGAGCCAGGCGCAGCATGACCTAGCGAGCGGATACGCTCTGCCACTGGATCAACCGCAGCCCACAGCTCGGTGTACTGACCCATGAACATCTGGTGCAAGGTATTAAACATAGGACCAGTCACATTCCAATGGAAATTGTGCGTGGTCAGGTACAAGGTGTAGGTATCGGCAAGCACATGGCTAAGGCCTTTGGCGATAGCGGCCCGATCTGCTTCATCGATACCAATATTGATGGCGGGTGCAGGTTTGAAGTCAGTTTTTGACATTATTTCTTCCTTTTAGTTAAAAATACTGGTTAAAGTTTATTTTAAGAACATAGCAAAGTCCTGTGCTTTAGCTCAGGACAGTCGGTTTACACCCGGCAAATCGCAGGCATAAATGGCGTTGCGCAATTCGGCAATTGCCTCATAGCGGGTAAAGCTGTGTCGCCAAGCCAGCACCACACGCCGGCTCGGTACATGGCCTTCAAATGGCAAATAGGTAATTAGCGCCGGTTGCTCGGCAGGCACAGCAGGTACTTCAGACTTAACAAGGCCGCTTTTCAGCGCAGCCTGAGCTGCCAGCGACTCTTTGGGCACACCCAACCGCGGCACCAAGGTAATTCCCATGCCGGCCGAGACCATGTGCTTAATCGTCTCCAGCGATGAGCCTTCAAAGCTCTTATTGATACCGTCGGAGCTGCTGGAAAACCGCGCAAACTCCGGGCAAACCTCCAACACATGGTCACGAAAGCAATGGCCATTGCCCAGCAGCAACATAGTCTCTTTTTTGATTTCCTCTGCGGTAATAGAGTCCCGCGCAGCCAACCGATGGCCGCTAGGCACGGCAGCCATAAAAGGCTCATCGTACAAAGGTGCAATCGCCAAGTTATTGTCGGGGAAAGGCTCGGCCAGAATGGCGCAATCTATCTCGCCATTACGCAGTTGATCAATCAGCTTGACAGTGAAGTTTTCCTGCAGCATCAAAGGCATTTGCGGTGTGCGGGCAATAACTTGGCGCACTAAGTCTGGCAGTAAGTAGGGACCAATCGTGTAGATCACGCCCAAACGCAACGCGCCCGAAAGCGGATCTTTGCCGCGCTTGGCGATTTCGCGTATGGCATCGGCTTGCTCAAGCACGCTCTGCGCCTGACGCACGATTTCTTCTCCCAACGGGGTAATAGTGATTTCGTTGGCGCTGCGCTCGAACAATTTGACCTGTAATTCTTCTTCTAGCTTTTTGATCGCTACGCTAAGCGTGGGCTGGGACACATGGCAGGCATCGGCAGCTTTGCCAAAATGGCGTTCACGCGCCACGGCCACAATGTATTTAAGTTCGGTCAAAGTCATTTGGCGATTGTCATACATTTGATGCAGCACACTTGAGCGGCGGGCCTCTTCTTAGGCTTTGAGATAGTCAGACTTTGCACCCAGCCAACGCAAGATGTGGCGCTGCACCAGTCCGGGATGGCTTTCAAGCAATTGCGGCGCAAGTGCACGGGCCCAAGCTAGCCACTGCGCATCTTCTTCCAAGTCGGCAAAACGCAGCAGCGATGCGCCCGACTGACGCGCGCCTAAAAACTCACCCGGGCCACGGATTTCTAGGTCGCGTCTGGCGATTTCAAAACCATCATTCGTTTCAACCATGGCTTTTAGACGCGCCCTAGCCGTCTCACCCAGTCGCGGCGCATCGCCGGTGCTGTAGAGCAGCACACAAGCCGAAGCCGCCGCGCCACGCCCTACCCGGCCGCGCAACTGATGCAATTGGCTCAGGCCAAAGCGCTCAGCATGCTCAATCACCATCAAACTCGCGTTCGGAACATCAACCCCAACCTCAATCACCGTGGTGCTCACCAACACCGACATTTGGCCTTGATTAAACAAAGCCATGCGGGCTTTTTTCTCCGCCGTTGGCATACGTGAATGCAGCAGACCGACCATGGCATCAGGCAGGGCGGCACTCAAAAGCTCATGGGTTTCGGTGGCGTTAACCAAGTCGATTGACTCGCTCTCCTCTATCAAAGGGCAGACCCAATAAACCTGTCGGCCTTGTTCGACTTGAGCGCGTATGCGATCTATCACCTCGTCTCGGCGCGCATCATTCACAACGCGGGTGATGATGGGCGTGCGGCCTGGCGGCAATTCATCAATCGTCGAGACGTCCAAGTCGGCGTAATAACTCATGGCCAAGGTGCGCGGAATCGGCGTGGCCGTCATCATCAACAAATGGGGTTCCTGCCCACCATCGGTCATCTTGCTGCGCAGCGCCAGCCGCTGAGCGACGCCAAAGCGGTGCTGCTCGTCAATAATGGCCAGCGCCAGATTTTTAAACTTGACTTTGTCTTGAATCACCGCGTGCGTGCCTATGACCAAGCCGGCCTCGCCGCTGGCAATCATGGCCAAAGCCTCGCGTCTGGCCTTGGTTTTTTGGCTACCGGTGAGCCAAGCGGTTTTAATGCCCAGCGGCTCCAGCCAGCTAATGAGTTTGCTGAAATGCTGTTCGGCCAAAATCTCCGTTGGCGCCATCAACGCGCACTGCCAACCGGCATCTATGCAGCGCGCCGCAGCCAGCGCCGCCACCACGGTTTTGCCAGAGCCCACATCGCCTTGCAGCAGCCGGTGCATGGGAATTTGTTTTTGCAGATCTTCGGCGATCTCGTCGCCCACCCGCTGCTGCGCCTGTGTCAATTGAAACGGCAGACCTTCTTGCAATTGCGCCTGCAACGAAGTGTGCAAATCAACGCCCTTCTTGCCCTTGTTTTGCGGTGACCCAGCCAGCGGCGGCGCACGCATGGCGGCGCGCACGCGTCTGGCTTGCAATTGCGAAAGCTGTTGGGCCAACAATTCTTCGGCCTTTAAGCGCTGCCACGCTGGATGACGACGATCCTCCAATATCGCCAGCCCCGCGTCTGGCTTGGGGTGATGCATAAACTGCAAGGCCTCGCGCAAGCTCCAGATTTCTGCGGGCAATTCGCGATTTAAAAAAGCCGCCGGAATCGTCTCCGCCAAATCAGCACGCGCCAAGCCGCTCAGCACTGCCTTGCGCAAATAGCTTTGCGGCAAGCCGGCCACAGTGGAATACACCGGTGTGAGCGAGCCCGGCAACTCGCCACCGGCGAGCTTAAAGCTGGGATGAACCATCTCCCGGCCCACAAAGCCGCCGCGCATCTCGCCGCGTGCTCTGACTCTGGCGCCCACACTCAGGGTTTTTTGATGCGACGGGTAAAAATTAAGAAAGCGCAGCACGCAGCTGTCGCTCCCGTCATCTATCGTCACGCGCAACTGACGCCGCGAATTTAAGCTGATCTGGCTGTCGGTGACAACGCCTTCGACCTGAACCAACTCGCCGTGGCGGGCTTGCGCGATGGCGATGATTTGGGTCTCATCCTCATAGCGCAAAGGCAGGTGCAGGGCTAGTTCAATGTCAGTGCGCAGACCGAGCTTTTCTAGCGACTTTTGCGCATGCGATTTGGCGACTGGTTTGGGCGCAGCTTTTTCAACTGTCGTAGTCGGTCCGGCTGCCGCTTGCGGAAGATCAAAGGCATTGGCAGAGGGGTCGCGTTTAGCGGCTGGCGGCATGGGACAATTGTGCCTCTATGAAGACCCATTTCAGCCTTGCAGATTTTGATTTCGATCTGCCACCCCAACTCATCGCCCAGCATCCCGCAGCGCAGCGCAGCGGTTCACGCCTGCTTGATGGTCGCGCCCCGCTAGCGGTTGATAGCCAGTTCACCCAACTACCCGAATTACTACTGCCCGGCGACCTGCTGGTGTTTAACGACACCAAAGTGGTCAAGGCTAGGCTTTACGGCCAAAAGTCTAGCGGCGGGCGGCTTGAACTACTGATTGAGCGCGTACTTTCACCACACGGCCAAGACAACGAAGTGGCGGTGCATATGAAGGTGAGTAAAAAACCCAAGCCCGGCGCCGTCATGCTGATGGACGGCGGCTTTAGCGCCACGCTAATTGGCCGCTGGCCAAACCCGGAAGGCCCGCTCTACCACTTCAAACTCAGCCAAGACCCGTATGAGGTAATGGAAAGCCACGGCCATGTGCCGCTACCGCCCTACATCACCCACAGCGATTCGGCCGATGATGAGCAGCGCTACCAAACCGTGTTTGCGCGCGCACCCGGCGCTGTTGCTGCGCCCACTGCCGCCCTGCACTTTGACGCCGATATGCTGACTAAGCTGGCCGCGCGCGGCGTGCAAACTGCCAGCGTGACGCTGCATGTGGGCGCCGGAACCTTTCAGCCGGTTAAGGCCGAAAACATAGCCGAGCACGTGATGCACTTCGAGCGCTTTGAAGTGCCAAGCGCTACGCTTGAAGCGATAGCCGCTTGCAAAGCCAGAGGCGGTCGCGTAGTCGCCGTTGGCACGACCACGGTACGGGCACTGGAGTCGCGCGCCAAATTCGGCCCAGATTGCAATGACACCAACATCTTCATCACGCCGGGCTACTCGTTTGCCGTCGTCGATATGCTGCTGACCAACTTTCACTTACCAAAAAGTACACTGATGATGCTTGTTAGCGCCTTTGCAGGCCATGCGCACATCATGGCGCTTTATCATCATGCCATCGCGCAGTCCTACCGTTTCTTCAGCTATGGCGACGCCATGCTGCTGGCACGCACCGCGCCAGCCCCATAAACCTACAACGACAGACTCTTTGCATGCTCGAATTTGAAGTCCTCACCACCGACAAAAGCCCAGGCGTGGCCAGCTATGCCAGACGCGGCCAGCTCACGCTTAACCACGGCGTGGTGCAAACCCCCATCTTTATGCCGGTCGGCACTTACGGCACGGTCAAAGGTGTGATGCCGCAGTCGCTGTTAGACATGGGTGCGCAAATCATCTTGGGCAATACCTTTCATTTGTGGATGCGCCCGGGTCTCGACGTGCTCAAGCAATTCGGTGGCCTGCATAAGTTTGAGAGCTGGAGCAAACCAATACTCACAGACAGCGGCGGCTTTCAAGTTTGGTCGTTAGGTGAGATGCGCAAAATCTCTGAAGAAGGCGTGAAGTTCGCCTCTCCCGTGAACGGCGACAAGCTGTTTTTAACGCCTGAAATTTCTATGCAAATTCAGACCGTACTCAACAGCGACATCGTCATGCAGTTTGACGAATGCACGCCTTACGACACCAAAGGCCACATCACCACCGAGAACGAAGCGCGCATCTCTATGGAGCTAAGCCTGCGCTGGGCCGGCCGCTGTGTCAGCGAGTTTGAAAAGTTAGCCAACCCGAACGCCCTGTTCGGCATTGTCCAAGGCGGCATGTTTGAGAACCTGCGCCAAGAGTCTCTTGATGCGCTGGTCGAGCTAGACCTGCCCGGCTACGCGATTGGCGGCGTGAGTGTGGGCGAGCCCAAAGAAGAAATGCAGCGCATCATGGCGCACACGCCGCACCGTCTGCCAGAGAACAAACCGCGCTACCTGATGGGCGTAGGCACACCGGAAGATTTAATCGAAGGCGTTGCCGCCGGCGTTGACATGTTTGACTGCGTGATGCCGACACGCAATGCGCGCAATGGTCATATGTTCACGCGTTTTGGCGACTTAAAAATTCGCAATGCACGCTACAAAACCGAAGAAGCACCGGTGGACATGAGCTGCAGCTGCTACACCTGCCGCAACTTCTCCCGCGCCTACATGCACCACCTAGACCGCTGCGGCGAAATGTTGGGCCCCATGCTGTCGAGCATTCACAACCTGCACTACTACCTAAACTTGATGCAAGAAGTGCGCGACTCCCTTGACGCGGGTAATTTTGCAAGCTTCACAGCGCAGTTCCATGCCGACCGGGCACGCGGCGTCTAGGCCATGAATATCAATCTGCAACGCTGGGTAGACCGCTGGGTCGGCATTCCCCTGTGCGCTGGCGTCTCGCTGTTTGAATCCATCAAGCAGGGCTTGGTAAAAGCCAAGGCCGAAAAAGTCATCACACCTGAGCCGCGCGCCATCGTCGTGATACTGCTCTCGGAAATGGGCAGCTTGGTGCTGGCCCACGACATGTTTATGCGCCTCAAACAGCGCTACCCAAACGCCACACTGCACGCCTTGCTGTTTGGTAAAAACCGCGAAATTCTAGACTTGATGCAGGTGATGGACCCCGCCAACGTACACACCGTTGACGACAAATCGCTGACCGGTCTGCTCAGCAGCTTGTGGCAGGCCGTGGGCGAACTACGCCGCGCCAAAATCGATGTGGCGATTGACTGCGAGTTGTTCTCGCGCATCAGTAGCTTGCTGTCTTTCGCCAGTGGCGCAGCGCTGCGGGTAGGCTTTCACCGCCGCACACAAGAAGGCTTGTACCGCGGCTCCCACATCAACCGCCGTGTGCCCTACAACCCGTATCAACACATCAGCGCGCAGTTTTTGACCTTGGCCCGCGCCATTGAGTCGACCGCTAACCCCCGCTCCAAGCTGGCCACTACCGTGACACTCGCGGCCAAGCCAGCGCCACAGGTTGAACTCGACGCCGCACTCATCACGGGCATAAGCCAGCGCTTGGCCCAAGACTTCCCCGCTATTGCCGGCAAACCGCTGGTACTGGTCTACCCAGGCGGCGGCATCTTACCGATACGCGCTTGGCCGCTGGCGTCTTACGCCGCACTTTGCGAAGGACTGGTCGCCGATGGTTGCGCCGTCGCTGTAATTGGCCTAAAAGACGACCGCTTGCTGGCGCAGCAATTGGTAGCCGATGTCAAACAATCGTCAAACAGCACGGCAGTCATTGACCTGACCGGCTACACCCGCTCGATTGCCGAGTTGCTAGCGCTGTTTCATGTGGCGCGTCTTTTGGTGACCAATGACGGCGGCCCAGGCCAGTTCGCAACCTTGACACCAATCTGGACCTTGATGCTGTTTGGCCCCGAAACCCCGGCCTTGTATGCACCGCTGACGCCGCGCTGCTATTCGTTTTACAGCCAATACCCTTGCTCGCCGTGCCTGACGGCGTACAACCACCGCAGCTCGTTTTGCGATGGCGACAATCAGTGCCTCAAAGTCATTGCACCAGAACAAGTGTTGTCCAAGTCACGCGAGTGCTTGGCCCAAAGCTGATGTCGGCGCTGCGCGATCTAGGTGAAAAACTCATCCTCCTGCTGCCGGCAAAACTCCAGCCCATGGCGCGTTGGCGCTTTATAAAGTTTGGCATGGTGGGCGCGAGCGGCACGGTGATTAATCTGGCCGTACTGTTTGCGGCGCAGGAGTATTTGTTCCAAAACATCGCCGACTTTCACACCCGGCTGAACTACTCGATAGCGCTGGCCATCAGCTTAGCGACGATTAGCAACTTTTACTGGAACCGGCGCCTGACTTGGCGTGATCGCAGGGCGAACACTGAGTCGCCAGCCATGCTGCTGTTTTTCAAATACGTCGCCGCCGCGGCGCTGTCGATTGCGGTGCAGTCGCTACTGACCAAGTGGCTAGCCATGCATATGCACTACATGGTGGCCAATTTAGTGGCGATTGTTTTGGCCAGTGTTTGCAATTATCTGGCCAACGACAAAATGACTTTTCGCCGTAAGGCCAATGCCGCTATCAAACCTAAAGCCCGCGATGAAACAAAGCCAAAGCACTGAAAACAGCCGTCCCTCAAGTCACTTGATTTGGCTGGGACTAGCACTTGTCGTGGCCTTAGGATATTTGTTTGGCCTGGGCGGCGACCATATTCCGCGCAACGGTGACGAGCTGGTCTACGCGCATATTGCACGCCTAACTGCCGAAAGCGGTAACTGGCTGCCGCTGGTGAGCTCGTTCGACTTTATGCGCAACACCAAGCCACCGTTTTTGTTCTGGCAAGCCATGATTGCTGGCGGCTGGGGCGAGAATTGGTCCTTAATTAACCTGCGTTTACCGAGTATTTTTTACAGCTGGTCTATCGCCCTCATGGTGGGTTTACTGACGCGAAAAATCGTTCGTGAGCAGTCTGCGCCCAGCGCCGCATCAAACCAGCAGGCCTTGAAAATGGGCGCGATTGCGGCGATTGTCTACCTGTCCTTTTTCAGCAGCTACCGCTATGGCCGGCCCTATCTGACCAGCGCGCCCGAGACCTTTTGGCTGTGCGGCGTATTTTTTGCGATTGCCTGGTCGCCGGTCAAACTGCTGGCGTCGCGCTGGAAGTTTCCGCTACTCGCCGGCATAGCCATTGGCATTGGCTGCTTGTATAAATCCTTTGCCATGGTGGTTCCGGTCGGCTTTGGCTTGGCGCTGTGCTATCAAGTAGTCGGCGCCGGTAAAGCGCCGTGGCAACTGCTGCGGCCCGGCATAGTGACTGACGCCATTAAGGTGCTGGCGATTTGCGTCATTGCGCTGGCATTGTTCGGTCTGTGGTTTGCGATTGACCCGCAGCCGGGCGAAGTCTGGCGCGAGTTTGTGGTCGGCGAGAACGCTGGTAAATTCAAATCCGCACCCGGCTACTGGCATGTGGCGCTGGGCAGCGGCGGCATGCTGGTCATACTCACTGGCTACTTTTCTAACGCTGGCTTGTTGTTGCCCGTGTCCATTGGCATGGCGGTTGCGGCCTTTAAAAGCTGGCGCCGCAAAACTGCCGTCAGCCCAGCAGAAAAAATCATGTGGCTCTGGCTGCTGGCACTGGCGTTGGTGTTTATGCTGCCCAACCAACGCTCAACCCGTTACCTGATCGCGGCCATGCCAGCTTTAGGCGTGTTGATCGCGCTGTACTGGAGCCGCATAGGCAAAGTCTGGTTTGGCTTGACGCTGGTGCTGTGCGTGATCGGTTTACTGGTCATGGGCTTGATAGGCTATGGCGCAGTCACCGCCACCGACATGAAAGATATTTACTCGCCACTCTTTTGGCTTTATTTGCTGGCTGTATTACTCGCTTGCCTGCTAGGCATGGTCAGAAAAAACCTGACTCGCTCCATAGGCACGTTGGCCAGCTTTGCAATTTTGTTTTCTCTGGCTTGGGCTAGCGCGCCGTTTAATGGCGAGATCGGCAAGTTCAAAACCGAAACTGTTGCGTTGCTGCGCGGCCAAGTCGTACAAGTGCCCAGCAATTTCAACGGCCACTTTGAGCGCTACCAATTCATGCTGCCAGGCGCAAAAATTACGCCTTACTTCGCAGCCCAACCCGTCGATTTCGAGCCGGTTAATGCGTTGTTCAAAACCAGCCGTTACGCGCTGGTGCAGCGCCGCGTCGGAACGCCGCCTTGCAGCGACTGCCGCATTATTGACACGCGTTGGGACTTGCGTTCACGCCAAGACGAAAAGGACGGCACTATGGCGGCTTTCACATCGCCGCAGACTTATTTCTTTGCCCAAGAATATTTAGTCGAGAGCCTAAAGCCCACACCAACAGAGCCCGTAAAACCGTGAATTTTTTCAGCCCTAAAACGTTTTAAAGAAAGCCGCCGCCATGCAATACCGTCGCCTTGGAAACAGCAACCTAAAAGTCTCGGCCTTGTGCCTAGGCACCATGATGTTTGGCCAGCAAACCCCGCTGGCCGAGGCAGCCAACATCATCGCTTCAGCGCGTGAGCACGGCATTAACTTTATTGACACAGCAGATGTCTATAACAAAGGTCAGTCAGAAAGAGACTTAGGCCAGTTACTCAAAGGTAAAAGAGACGACTGGGTGCTGGCCAGCAAACTCGGCAACCCCATGGGCGAGCCGGCCAACCTCAACCACGGTAACTACTCGCGGCGCTGGCTGATAGAAGAAACCAACGCCATCTTGGCCCGCTTAGAAACTGACTACTTAGATGTTTTATACCTGCACCGCGACTACCTAGACACCAACTTAGAAGAAGCCGTGCGCACCTTGGGCGACCTGATCAGCGCGGGCAAGATTCGCGGTTTTGGCGTGTCGAACTTTCACGGCTGGCGGATTGCAGAAATAGTGCGACTCTGCCGTGAGTTGGGCGTGCCGCAGCCAGTGGTTTGCCAGCCTTATTACAACTTGCTTAACCGCGCACCTGAAATCGAAATTCTGCCGGCTTGCGCCCACTACGGCCTGGGCGTTGTGCCCTACAGCCCGCTGGCACGCGGCGTGCTCACCGGCAAATATCTGCCCGGCCAGCCGCCAGCAGAAAACACCCGTGCCGGCGCTGGCGACAAACGCATTTTAGAAACCGAGTTTCGTGAGGAGTCGCTGGTTATTGCGCAAAAAATCAAGCAGCGCTGCGATGCCAAAGGCCAGGTTGCTGGCCAGTTTGCGGCCGCTTGGGTGCTGGCCAATCCAGTGATTAGTGCGGTGATTGTGGGGCCGCGGATACTTAGCCACCTGGAAGATGTCTACGGCGCGCTAGAGATAAAAATCGACGCCGAGGACGAGGCCTTCATCAACGCTTTAGTGGTGCCCGGCCATGCGTCCAGCCCCGGTTATAACGATCCAGCCTACCCGTTTTTAGGTCGGCCGGTTTAAATTTCTAGGCTTTTAACAGTACCGAGATGCGGGCCCGCAAGTCCTCTGGGCTGGTCTGCGCATCATCCATAGGCGCACCAACGTTGAGACCCACACGGTTCCAAATACCGCGCCGCAGCGGTCTAGTCATGGCTTTGCCGTTTTCAATCCGGCTGAAAAAAGAGCCCCACAAATTCGTCAGCGCCATGGGGATGACGGGAACCGTCAAACCATCGGCTATGGCTTGCTCCAAAATCTTGGCGATACCACCCTTAAATTCTTGCAACTCGCCATTTGGGCTCAGCGCGCCTTCCGGAAAAATCGCCAATAAATCGCCATTGCGCAGCACCTGCGCCGCTGCCTCGAAAGCCGCGGCATACAGCACCGGGTCTTCGCTACGCGGCGCGATCGGAATGGCTTTGGCAAGGCGAAACACCGCGCCCAGCAACGGCAGCTTAAAAATCCGGTGATCCATGACGAAATAAATCGGCCGTGGGCTGGCTGCCATTAACAGCACCGGGTCAACAAAACTCACATGGTTGCAGGCTAGCAGCGCCGCGCCTTGGGTCGGAAGAAAGTCGTCCCCGCTGATTTTGAAACGGTAAATACAGCGCGACACCAGCAGCGCAATAAAGCGCAGCAAATACTCGGGCACCAAGAAAAATATATAAAAAGCCACCACTGCATTGCTCAAACCAACCAAGAGAAAAATCTGCGGTACGCTAAAGCCAGCCGAAAGCAAAGCGCCAGCTAACACGGCACTCACAATCATGAACAAGGCGTTGAGAATATTGTTGGTCGCGATAATTCGCGCCCGGTGACTGGGCTGGCTGCGCAGTTGAATCAGCGCATACATGGGCACGCTGTAAAGCCCAGCAAAAAGACTCAGCAGCGCCAAGTCCAGCAGCACGCGCCAATGCGCCGGCTGCTGTATGAAGGTCACAAAACCCATGAGCGCAGACGGCGGCAGGTTGCGCGAAGCAAAATACAAATCGATCGCGAACACACTCATACCAATCGCGCCCAGCGGCACCAAGCCAATCTCGATATGGCGTTTACTCAGCACCTCGCAGAGCAGCGAGCCGCAAGCAATACCGATAGAAAAAACCACCAACAGCAAAGAGGCGACTTGCTCATCGCCATGCAAAACCTCTTTCGCAAAACTGGGAAACTGACTGAGAAATACGGCACCAAAAAACCACATCCAGCTAATACCCAGCATGGAGCGAAACACCACTTTACTGGTGCTGGCCAATTTGAGATTGCGCCAAGTTTCAGTGACCGGGTTCCAGTTAATCACCAAGCCCGGATCAGTGGCTGGCGCCAGCGGTATAAATTGGGCGACAACTCGGCCCGCTAGCGCCAACAACACACAAGCGGCCGCCACATAGTCAGGCCCGACATTGGGAATGCTCACCAGCAGCCCGCCGGCAACTTGACCCAACAAGATGGCCACAAAAGTGCCCATCTCGACCATGCCATTGCCACCTGTGAGTTCGCGCTCATTGAGGGCTTGCGGAATATAGGCAAACTTAACCGGGCCAAAAAGTGTGGAATGCAAACCCATTAAAAAAGTGCAGGCCAGCAAAATGACCACTTGCAACTGCGGCTGTTTACTCATGAAGCCAGCAGTCGCTAGCAGCATGATGATGACCTCAAGGTTTTTAACCAAACGGATCACGCGGGTTTTTTCAAACTTATCGGTCAGCTGACCGCTGGTCGCGGAAAACAGCAAAAACGGCAGTATGAACAACGCGCCTATGACCAAACCAGCCAGCGAAGGCGGCAGCCAACTCACACTCAACTGATAAGTCACCATGACGGTGAAGGCAAACTTAAACAAATTGTCGTTAGCTGCACCGGAAAACAAAGTCCAGAAAAAAGGCGCAAAACGGCGCTGCCTGAGCAGCATGAATTGGTTCGGATGCACCTGAACGGGCGGGGCAAGCTGTGGATCAGTCAGCGCAGTCGGCTCAAGGCTCATAAAAAAACCTTAAATTTAAGGGGTTTGAATTTATTCCTGCGCGGTAAACACCGTCAACACGCCGGTGTAGCCGTAAAGATTTTGCCGCGCGATTTCACCCCCCGCAAAAAAGCCGACCAGCGGCACATCACCCAACGCACGGCGCACGATTTGCAGTTCTGCACTAGGGCCACCAAAGTGCTGCCCACCGCGGCCGGCGCAACTGACGTAGACCGCACCGGCAATACGGCGCGCAGGATGCGGGATGGACTCCGCTTCAGACGCGCCCAGCACAGTGGCCAGCGCCATTGGCATTTCTTCGGGTTCTAGCTCTTCGCGGATTTCGGCGCAGACACGTACCAAGTCGGCCCGCGCCGCCTCGACATTGCGCTCACAAAAAGTCAGCGTCATGCCTTGTTGCGGCAAATCCGACACCGCTATTCCGCGGCGCACTGGGTCTAAACCTATCAGGTGTCGCACCAGCACGTCAGCGCCAAACTGACCTACATGCTGGATTTGGTGCGCACCCTGTGGGTCTTCTGCATGGCTTAGACCGACCAAAGTTTCACGTACTTTGGCCAAGGCTTCCCGCGGTTGGTCTAGCGTGATGCCAAGGTCGGCCAACAACACATCGAGTGCCGGCTGACCATCCAAGCTGGTCACCACATTGCTGTCGCAAGCGGTGATCACATGCTGGCCGGAAATAGGCCGGCAGCCCTGAGTCACACGCGACATCAAAGCCATGCTGCCCGGCCCGCCACGCGCAAATGCGACGCCGCTTAAACCACCACTGAACACGCCACTGGCCGCGCCTTGACCAGTGACATTGCCATGGCCGCTGAGCGCAAACTGCACGCTGCCCGAGCGACTCGCAGACAGCCCGCCAAACAAATAGCCGCTGTCTGTGCGCTGAGCCATCTCGGCAATCAGCTCAGCCAAATCTGGCGTTGCCGAATCGGCATGCACCAGCGCGGTATGCGCGGTAAAGCGCCCGCTGCTCGCAGGTGGCAGCGGTGAGACGCCAGAAAAGACTCGGTACTGGTCAGAAGGCATGTCTAGCAGCATCACCGCCAACGCGGGTTCGTCAAAATACTCGACATTGTTAGACGCTATGCCGACACCGACGGTGCCGCTCCAGTCAGTGATCTCAGGTAGTTCAGCACTCAGGTGGCCGAGTATGTCTTGTGCTTGAGAGGCGTAATGGTCGGTGATGTAGAGCAGAGCCAAAGTCGGCGCATTGGCATACGTAGGCAAGGCCATTTGTGCGCGCAATTGCGCCAGAACTAGCGCAGCTGCCATAGGCCATTGGGGGTGAGTGGCGTGGCCGTAGGGGAAAAGCTTCATGGCGTGAAATATTCAAAAAAGTTAACAAAGGCTCTTAAAGGCCGCGAGCGAAATTCAAGGTATTGGTTTGATCGTTGGTTTAAGGGCTGTTTTAGCTGCTGACTTAAGTGCCGATTTAATCGCTGGCTTGACAGCCGACTTAGGCTTAGCAGCGCCCGCTTTGGCCGCACCCACTTTAGCGCGTGGTGCTGGTTTTTTAGCCGCTGCCGGTTGCGGCGTGGGCCAAGCTTGACCACTGCGCAAGGGACTGGTTCTCGCACTCTTGCTAGGTTCAAGCTGGCTAGAAGCACTCGATTTTGGGCTTGCCTGATTGCGCTTGGCCTGCTCGGCTTGTTCAGCTTTATGAACCACTTCTTTCATCGCATCGGCAGCAATGCTTTGAAACTGCTGAGTCAGCGCGCCCCACCACTGCATCGGATCAACTACACCGGCTGGCGCGGCGGCGGCTGGTGCAGCTGGTGCAGCTGGTTCGGCGGTGGCAACCGGTGGCGCAGGCGCTACTGGCGGGGGTACTGCGACCGGCTCGACAGAAGCGGCTGGTGCGGCAGGCTTGGCGCTGGGAAAGCCCCAAGCGGGAATCTCCATACCAGCGAAAAGATTGGCGACAGGAGACGCCGGCGTGGCTGGTGTAGCTGGTGCAAAAGGTGCAACAGGCGCGGTCGGTGTAGCGACCGAGGTCGGCACGGCGAGCTTGAAGGCGTTGGCGAAATCGTTCATTTGAAGATTCATGCCTTCAAGTGTGGCCAGCGTCATTTTTTGCACTTCCAGCGCTTGAATCGTCGCCTTGAGCGCGGTCGCATTTTGGTCTAGCCAAAACTGCACCGCCTTTAACTCGGCGATGCGTTTATCGATTTCCTCCACATTCAGTGTCGGCGCCACCCAGCTGCCTAGGTTGGGCATGAGGGAGTTTTTCGGGGCTGCGCTGGCGGCGGATTGTGTGGCTAGATTTTGCAAAAAATCAAAGCCCGGCACGAATTTTCCAAAACCGGCAAAAGAAGAATTATCTGCGTCGCTCATAAATGTGTCTCCTGACTTCTGATTTGATTGTGCATGCAAAGGGATGGACCGCTGTTGTGCCGGGGATAAAACTGGCAAATCGCGCGTCCTTATTGTGCAGCGCAGTCAGACGGCGTCAACCGGGGTTAGCAACGAGATGTTCGTCAACTGAAAACCATTTTCAGCCTGCTAAGCTAAGCGCATGAAAAGCCTGTTTCACTTTGCCTTCAATGTTAGAGATCTTGATGTGGCGCGCCAGTTTTACGGCGGCGTGCTCGGCTGCACCGAAGGTCGCAGCAGCCCTAGCTGGGTCGACTTCGATTTCTTTAGTCATCAAATCTCACTGCATCTGGGCGAGCCGTTTAAGACCGAGCGTACCGGCCATGTCGGTGATCAATTAGTACCCATGCCGCATTTCGGCTTGGTGCTGGCATTGCCCGACTGGCAAGCCATGGCCGATAGGCTAAAGGCCGCCGGTTGCGAGTTTGTACTCGCGCCGCAAGTGCGCTTTGAGGGCCAACCCGGCGAGCAATGGACTATGTTTTTTTGCGATCCGTTTGGCAACCCAATGGAGATCAAAGGCTTTCGCTCGTTGGACACGCTCTACGCGGCCTGAGCCCCTAGTAGCGACTCACATTTACTCGTAACCCATGGCCTATACCTTTGCCTCCGCCACCATACTGCTGCTGCTGATCACCGATCCGTTTGGCAATATTCCGATTTTTGTTAACGCGCTGCGCAACGTCGCGCCCGAGCGCCGCATGCGGGTGATTTTGCGCGAAGTGTTGATTGCCTTTTTGCTGCTGCTGTCTTTCATGTTCATAGGCGACGGCTTTTTGCACCTGATGAACCTGAGCGACTTGTCTATGCAAATCGCTGGTGCTGTGGTGATGTTTTTGATCGCGCTGCGCATGATTTTCCCCTCTGGCACGGTCGAGGCAGACACCATGCTGGGCGAGCCATTGATAGTGCCGCTGGCAATTCCCGCACTCGCCGGCCCATCGGCGCTGGCTACCGTGATGCTGCTGGTGTCACAAGCACCAGAGCGCCGGCTTGAGTGGATTGCTGCGCTCTGCGTGACTATGGCGGTTTGCGCCGTCGTTTTAGTGCTGTCAGAACGCATACAACGCTTGGCCGGCAAGCGCGTGATGATGGCCTTCGAGCGACTCATGGGCTTGATACTGGTGGCCATTGCGGTGGAAATGCTGCTGCGTGGCATCAAACAGTTTGTGCAGCAAATCCAGCTTTAAAATCCGCGCCGGCTTATGGCTCGATCAGCAATGGCACGACTTCTTGCTCAATCGCGCCAAATAAACTCACACCGTCACGCCCCTTGGCTTCAATCCGTATGGTGTCGCCAAACTTCATGTAAGCGGTCTTGGGCGCACCGTCTTTCATCGTCTCCAGCGCGCGTTTCTCAGCAATGCAGCTGTAACCGTGACTGGCATTTTTGTTACTCACCGTGCCCGAGCCTATGATGCTGCCGGCGCGCAAATTGCGGGTTTTGCAAAAGTGAGAGATTAATTCGCCGAAGTGAAAATTCATCTCTGGGCCAGCCTCGCACATGCCGACCTTGCGGCCGTTCCAGCTGCTTTGCAGCGTCAGATGCAAACGCCCGCCCTTCCAAGCGTCGCCCAGCTCGTCGAGGGTGACGGCAACCGGGCTAAAAGCCGTGGCCGGTTTACTCTG
Source organism: Polaromonas vacuolata (assembly GCF_012584515.1). NCBI lineage: Bacteria > Pseudomonadati > Pseudomonadota > Betaproteobacteria > Burkholderiales > Comamonadaceae > Polaromonas > Polaromonas vacuolata. The sequence goes on from NZ_CP051461.1 coordinate 3,495,636, forward strand.
CACAAAGCCAAAGCCCTTGGCCAACTCATCCGGCATTAAATTGCGCAGCGATACATCGTTGGCCAGCATCACTAAACGTATGCCGTCAAGTGCCTGCTCAGCGCTAGCGCGCATGCTGACATCGGCGGTGATGACGGCAATCTCGGCCTCAAAGTCAATCCCAAAGGCTTCGCTAGCAGCCAAAATATCATCGCAAGGGCCGAGAAAATCATCGCTGCCGCCTTGGTACATCAGCGGGCTGGTTTGCAGCGACGCCGGCACCTCAGCACCGCGTGCCTTGCGGACTAATTCCACGTGGTTGAGGTAGGCCGAGGCGTCAACCCACTGGTAGGCGCGCGGCAGCGGCGCCATACAGCGTGCCGGCTCAAACGCAAACGCGTGGCGCGCTTTGCCTTGGTTTAGCGCCTCGGACAAGTCTTGCAACTGCGGTGACATAAAGTTCCAGTCATCGAGCACCTGCTGCAGCCGGCTGGCGATGCCGGTCGCATAATGAGTAGTACTGAGGTCGCGCGAGACCACAACCAACTGGCCGTCGCGGGAGCCGTCTTTATAGGTGGCGAGTTTCATGCTTCTCCTGTCATTTTGCTGTGATTTTTTTGTGATTCTGAAAGGTCTGGCCTATGGCGGCAGACGATCTGTCTATGGTTGAGACTGGTTACCAAAAATTCAAACCAAGCCCGCTCAAGCTGAGCGAAATCCATCAATCCAACGATAAATTCTAGTTCACGCGCATGTATGTCTTACTCACTTGCTCAGCCCCTTGCACGGCCAGCCGTTGCGGCGCCGAGTCAAAGGTTTTCCGCCCATGAGTAGTCCCGTCTTTCGCCCGCCTCTGCGGGTCTTTGCCTTACTGATACTGGTAGTGAGCAGCTTGCACTGGCTGATGCTAAAAACCACACCGACTCGCATCACTCCGCCGGTGCCGATGCATAGCGCTCAGACCTTCACGACTCGCAGCATTGTGGTCGAGCGACCAGCAGAGCCAGCCCCTATCCAACCGACAATCCAACCGCCAACAAAAGCCCCCGTCGCAGTGTCTGTCAAAGCGCTGGCCAGCCCCACCAAAGCCAAGCGGCCTGAACCTCAGCCATCAACAGTAGCCGCAATTGACCCAGTGCCAGTGCTTGAGCCGATCAGCGCAAACCCGGACGAAAGCTTGACCGCGCAAAGCCTTGCGCAAGCGGCATCTGAACCCGTACCTCCTGAACCCACAGCAGTCGCAGCGAAAGTACCGAGCCCGCCACCCGCACTGCCAATGCCGGCCGGCCCAGCACCCACCAGCATCAGCGCCGTACGCTTACCCGGCTCGGCCAAGCTGGAATACAAAATGACCGGTCAATCCAAAGGACTGAACTACTTTGCAGATGCCGAATTGAACTGGTTCAACTCTGACGGTCAATACCAAGCCAGCATGATGGTTAGCGCACTGTTTGTAGGCTCGCGCAGCATGAGTAGCGTTGGAAAAATTAACGCCAACGGACTGGCTCCAACACGCTTTGCGGATAAATCAAGAACCGAGGTGGCGGCGCATTTCCTGCCCGAGCAAGGCAAAGTCAGCTTTAGCGCCAACACACCGGATGTCCTCTGGATGCAAGGCGCACAAGACAGGGTTAGCGTGTTTTTACAGCTCGCAGGCATATTGGCGGCAGGTGCAGACGGCAAGGGCACGCGTTTCGCGCCGGGCTCAAGCATCACCGTCTACACGGTCGGCCCACGCGATGCGGATAGTTGGACTTTCAACATCGGTCAAACCGAGCAACAAAGCCTACCAGCAGGCGATATGTCAACCATCAGGTTGACGCGCTTGCCCGGTCGCACTTACGATAAAAAGGTGGAGATCTGGTTTGCCCCGGGCATGGACTACCTGCCGGTGCGAAGCCGCATCACACAAACCAACGGCGACTATGTGGATCAGCAGTTAGAAAAACTCATAAGACCTTGAATTTGGCCGCTTTGTGGCCAAATGAAAATAAAGAAAGCTTTTCATGAACATGCTCTACGATTCCGAATCCTTTGTACTGGTACACATCCACGCTAACGCGCCCGATGAATCAGCCCCAACACCAAGCGTTCCAACCTTGGCCCGCAATGGATTTGAAATTGTGGATAAACGCTCAGGTAAAGAGGTTTATTTAGACGGCTCTTGGGCCGAGATGTTTCAGTTACGGCTCAATGCATGGGAGCAAAACAAGCCAACGCAGCAAGAGATCGAGGACACGCTAGAAGGCTATAGCGGCTTGGCGACTACCCCGGTGTCGCTGCACTGAGCCTGCACTCCACGCATAGACAAAAATCGCCCGCGACCAGCATTCGCGGGTTCACTCCAACGCTTGCGAGTCTGACGGCACTTGATAAAACCACCGATACATGGGTTCTGCCAGCAGCAACACCGCCGCCAAGCGAGTGACATGAAAAGCCGTCACCAAGGGCACGCCTAACTGCAAAACTTTGGCAGTGATAGACATCTCGGCAATCCCGCCGGGCGATGTGCCAAGTAAAATCGTCGCCCAATGCAAGTCCGTCAGGCGTGACAACGCCAGCGCCGCCGCGCCGCAGAGTAGCATCATGACCACAGTAGCTAACGCCACCGATGCCAGCCAGCGCGGCGCTAGCCGCACAAAGCTGCGCCGAAAGCGCACACCCAAACTAATGCCAATCAGTAGTTGCGCCGCATTGCTCATCCACTGCGGTATGGCGGACAAGGACCAGCCGAAAGCCGTCAGCAGCAAAGACGCTAGCAATGCACCAATAAACCAAGCATTGGTACGCTTTAAAAGAATCATTAACCAGCAGCCCAGACCGGTGAGCAACACCAACATAGCCAAGCCTGGCAGCTGCACCACGCGCGGCCCCGACACGGCGGCATCCAGCCCGTGTAAACCCAGCCACTGCAAACCAAACGGGATAGTCAAGGTCACCATCAACACCCGCAAGCTGTGCGCGGAGGCGACCAACTCGGTTTGCCCGCCGTGGCGCTCAGCCATCAGCGTCATCTCTGAGGCCGCGCCAATCGGCGCGGCAAAGTAGCTAGTGGTGCGCGACAAGCCGGCGACATGAAAACGTCCCGGCCCCTCATGCACACGATGCAGCCAAGCACCAAACCCTAACCCCAGTAGTAGCGCCAAGACGATGTTGAGCAGCATCGCCCACCACAACCCCGCCATCAGCGCCACCACCGTTGGCGTGAAGTACAAACCCAAAGCCGCGCCTATGGTCCACTGACCGGCGTTGCGCAGCGGCGTCCAACTTTCAGTCGCGCCGCCCAACATAGAGACGCAGGCGGTACTCACCAAGGGGCCAATCATCCACGGCAACGGCGTGTGCAGGGCGACGCAAACTCGCGCCGACACAAAAGCCAGCAACAGGGTGAAAAAAATGCGTACCGGAGCGGTATTTAAAAGCGCCAACAGGCGTCTGAGAAATGCAAAGGCCATAAAGAGTGTCTCGCGGCTTTGCAGCACAAAGAAGTAGGATGAGGCCATGTTCCCACAATCGCACAGCCCTCGCAGGCAGGCCATCTCACGGCTAGGCCGGTTGCCACATTTGTGGCTCTCGGCAACCCTTCTGGCCGGTTGCGCCAGCGGCATACAAGCGCCCATTCTTAGCCTGCCTGAAGGGCCACAGGCACAAGTCACAGCCAATCGGCTAGAGCGCCTGCTACCGACCGATATTCTTTTATTGGGCGAGCAACACGACGCCGCCGAGCACCAGCAACTAGAGCAGCAAGTCGTCGCCAATCTGGCAGCACGCGGCCTGCTGGCAGCCTTGGCGCTAGAAATGGCAGACGCCGGTGCCAGCACCGCCAAGTTGCAACCCAAAGCCAGCGAACAGCAGGTCAAAGAAGCGCTGCAGTGGAGCGATCAAGGCTGGCCTTGGGCGGCTTACGGCCCGGCGGTGATGACGGCGGTGCGCGCTGGCGTGCCAGTGCTAGGCGCCAACTTAGCGCGCTCATCCATGCGCGCCAGCATGGCCGACACCAGTCTGGATGCGCAATTGCCCAGCGCAGCCTTAAAAACTCAGCAGCAACTGATTCGCGAAGGCCACTGCGACTTGCTACCCGACAGCCAAATCGCACCCATGACGCGGATACAAATTGCCAAAGATAAAAGCATGGCCGACACCTTAGAGCGAGCCAAGGTTGCGGGCAAGGTAGTGGTGTTGCTATCCGGCAGCGGACACACCGACCGCATGCTGGGCGTGCCGCAGCATTTAGCGGCGAGCAGCCGGTTTAAAGCGGTACGCCTTTATGCCGGCAGTCAGCCACAAGAGTCCGCCAGTTTTGATGTGTTCTGGACTACCCCAGCGTTGCCAGAGAAAGACTATTGCGAAGGCTTGGCAGAGCAACTCGCACCCGCCAAACCTTAAAACAGAGGCGCCTACGCAGACCGGACTTTAACGGTCTGCGTGACAGGCATGACAGGCATGACAGCTGCGAGCTAAGCTCAGCTGAGCGATTAAGCGTGCTTGCGAATCGCGTCTGCCACCACCTCGACGATGCGCTCAATATTCGCATTCTCGACGATATAAGGTGGGCAAATCACTATGTTTTCTGCCGCTGGCCTAACCAGCACGCCGTGGTGAAAGCAATGCATGAAAATATCAAATGCACGCTTACCCGGCGCACCCGGAATCGATGACAACTCCACCGCACCAGCCAGTCCCAACGCGCGTATGCCCACCACATTGGGCAAGCCCTTGAGGCCGCTGTGCATGGCGTCGCCCAAGACCTTGCCCATCTGGCCAGCGCGCTCAAACAGGTTTTCTTCTTTGAATAAATTCAGCGTTGCAATCGCCGCAGCACAGGCCACCGGATGACCGGAGTAGGTATAGCCGTGGAAGAACTCAATCGCATGCTCGGGCGCACCGGCGTTAGCCTGCATCATGCTGTCGTAAATGCGGTCAGAGCAAATCACGCCGCCTAGCGGAAAAACGCCGTTGGTGACGCACTTGGCGAAGTTCAGCATGTCCGGCACCACACCGTAAAAGTCGGCGCCAAAGTTGCAACCGAGCCGGCCAAAGCCGGTGATGACTTCGTCAAATATCAGCAAAATTCCATGCTTGTCGCAAATCTCACGCAGGCGCTTGAGGTAGCCCTTGGGCGGCAAATACCAACCCGCACTACCGGCAATTGGCTCGACGATCACGGCGGCGATATTGCTGGGATCATGCAGCGGCAAGATTCGGTTTTCTAGTTCGAGCAACAAGTCTTCTTGCCAAACTTCTTCCACGCCGTTGATGTAAGCATGGTTGACGGGATCATGGATGAACCGCATATGGTCAACCCGCGGCAGCAGCGCTGAACCGTAGACCTTGCGATTGGCCGGAATGCCGCCCACGCTCATGCCGCCAAAACCCACGCCGTGATAGCCGCGTTCGCGGCCTATGAACACATTGCGATGACCTTCGCCGCGCGCCCGGTGATAGGCCAGCGCCACCTTGAGCGAGGTGTCAGCAGCTTCTGAACCAGAATTACAAAACAGCACCTTGTTCAAGTCGCCAGGCGCCATATTGGCAATCATCTCCGCGGCTTTAAAGGCTTGGTCGTTGCTGGCGTTAAAAGCGGTTGCGTAGTCGAGCGTATCGAGCTGCTTTTTAATCGCCTCATTAATCGGTTTGCGGTTGTGGCCTGCGGCTACGCACCAAAGGCTAGAAATGCCATCGAGCACTTGTTTGCCATCATGCGTGGTGAAATGCACGCCGTCAGCAGCGACAAAAACCCGGGGATCTTTTTGAAAACTGCGGTTCGGCGTGAACGGCAGCCAGTGGTGATCCATATTGAAATCCTGATAGGCCACGGCAATATCCTTGAGTTGCTGATAAAAAAATCCGGTCTCAAACCGGTGTGACATGCTTATTTTGCACCCCAGTGGGTATGTGCACGGATTATTGGCACGGCATGCGGCTAGTCGGCGCGCCACCTGCGACAATTCAGGCCTTATGAATCACGCTTATATCTTGACCCTGTCCTGCCCGGACCGCATGGGCATTGTTCACGCAGTGTCTGGCTTTTTGCTAGACAACGGCAGCAATATCGAAGAAGCCGGTCAGTACAACGACCCTGATACCGGCTTATTTTTTATGCGCGTTCAGTTCGCCTGTGACAAGCGCAGCCACGCTGAGTTGCAAGCCGAATTACGCAGCTTTGCCGAGCCCTTCCAAATGGACTACAAGCTGCACGCCACCAGCATGCCCATGCCGACCGTCATCATGGTCAGCAAAGAAGGCCACTGCCTGAACGACTTGCTGTTTCGCTGCAAAAGCGGTTTGCTGCCGATAGACGTGCGCGCCATCATCTCCAACCACCGCGAGTTCTACCAACTCGCCGCCAGCTACAACATCCCGTTTCACCACCTGCCGGTGAACAGCGCGACGAAAGAGCAAGTCGAGGCCAAGCAGTTAGAGATCATCGCTGCTGAGAACGCCGAGCTGGTAGTGCTGGCCCGCTACATGCAGATTTTGTCCAACAACATGTGCCAGCAACTCGCTGGCCGCGCCATCAATATTCACCACTCGTTTTTGCCTAGTTTTAAGGGCGCCAAGCCCTACTACCAAGCGCATCAACGCGGCGTCAAACTAATCGGCGCAACCGCGCATTACGTGACGGCGGATCTGGATGAAGGCCCTATCATCGAGCAAGACGTGGCCAGAGCCGACCACAGCAAGACAGTAGAAAACCTCACTGCCATGGGCCGCGACACCGAAAGTCAAGTGTTGGCTAGAGCCGTCAAATGGCATAGCGAACACCGCGTTTTAATCAACGGCCACAAGACCGTGATCTTTAAATAAGACTAATGCTATGGCCTCTCTTGGACGCATTCCCCCCATACAGTGCTTGCTGACCTTTGAGGCGTTGGCGCGTCTGCGCAGCGTGACACAAGCTGCAGAAGAGCTTTGCGTCACGCCCAGCGCCGTCAGCCACCGTGTCAAGCAGCTAGAGCAGACGGTGGGCACCAAGCTGTTTGGTCGTGCTGATTTTTCGCTCACCATCGAGGGCAGCGAATACCTAGCCCATGTACGCGAAGGCTTGGCGATACTGCAAAAATTTCCCGGTGCGGCCGGCCACAGCGGTGCGCCGGGTAAGCGCAAACTGCGCTTGGCCGTCACGCCGACCTTTGCCCGCTCAATCTTGATTCCGCGCCTGCGCCAGTTCACAGAGGCATATCCCGAAATAGACCTGACGCTGCAAGTGTCCATCCCGCTGCTAGACGTCGAGGCTGAAGACGCCGATCTTGTGGTGCGCTTTGGTACCGGTCGCTACGCCGATGTCGAGCACGTTAAATTGATGAACGACGAGGTCACGCCCCTAGCCTCCCCAGCCTTTTTGCGCGAACACGGCCCGTTTGAAGTGGCGCAAGACCTCGAAGGCCAAAGCCTGCTGCGCTCCCCGCTAGACCCTTGGCGCACTTGGTTCATCGCCCAATCGCTACCTTGGCCAGAACCGGTAGAAGGCTCGCAATTTAATGATATTGGCTTGATGTGCGACGCCGCCGCCGCTGGTATGGGCATTGCATTGACACGCCTCAAACTGGGCGCACCTTGGCTGGAGAACGGCTCACTGGTGCGCTTAGGCAGCAATGCAGTTTTCAGCACCAATATTCTCAGCCCGCATTCGCACTACCTGTGCTGGCGTACCGGCACCATGGACCGCTGGGAATGCGCCGCGTTTGCGGACTGGTTGCGCAAAAGCCTAGGTGCGCCAGAATTGGCACCGGCTCTATAGATTTACAAATTCACACAGGGCATTAATTTTTCTCAACCTCTGGTTCCGACTCTTGCCCTACAGTGGGGGACAAGGACAAAAGCCATGAACGCCCCTCTGAGCACCGAACAGCAAGACCAAATCCAACGCGCCGAGCGCCAAGCCCAAGTAGTCCAGGCATTGACTGCCGTTCTACCCGGCCACGCCCTGCTCTGGAATACCGAAGACACCACCGCCTATGAATGCGACGGTCTGACCGCCTACCGCCAGCGCCCGTTGGTGGTCGCCTTGCCCGAAACTTACGCCGAGATACAGGCCGTACTTAAAACTTGTTACGCGCTCGATGTTCCCGTCGTGGCGCGCGGTGCCGGCACCGGTTTATCCGGCGGCGCCATGCCGCACAAGCTGGGCGTGACACTGTCACTGGCAAAATTTAACAAGATTCTCAAGGTCGATACCTTGGCGCGCACCGCGCTAGTCCAAGGCGGCGTGCGCAATTTAGCGATTTCCGATGCCGCCGCACCGCATGGCCTGTACTACGCGCCCGATCCGTCCAGCCAAATCGCCTGCACCATAGGCGGCAACGTGGCCGAAAACTCGGGTGGTGTGCACTGCCTTAAATACGGCTTAACGGTGCACAACGTCCTCAAGGTCAAGGGTTTTACGATTGAGGGTGATGAAGTCGAATTCGGCAGCGATGCGCTAGACGCAGCGGGTTTGGACTTGCTCAGCATCATCATAGGCAGCGAAGGCATGTTGGCCGTGACCACCGAAGTCACCGTCAAACTCATCCCCAAGCCGCAACTAGCGCGCTGCATCATGGCCAGCTTTGACGACTTGCGCAAAGCCGGCGATGCGGTAGCCAGCATTATTGCGGCCGGTATTATTCCGGCCGGCTTAGAGATGATGGATCAACCCATGACCGCCGCCGTCGAAGACTTTGTTCACGCCGGCTATGACTTGAGCGCCGCCGCTATTTTGCTGTGCGAGAGCGACGGCACGGTAGAAGAGGTCGAAGAAGAAATCGGCCGCATGCGCGAAGTCCTGATGCGCTGCGGTGCTACGGCAATCACCGTGAGCCAAAACGAAGCTGAACGCCTACGTTTTTGGAGCGGCCGCAAAAATGCTTTCCCCGCCTCAGGCCGCATCAGCCCTGACTACATGTGTATGGATTCGACCATTCCGCGTAAACGCTTGGCCGACATTTTGTTGGCAATTGCCGAGATGGAAAAGAAATACGCCCTGCGCTGCGCCAACGTTTTTCACGCGGGCGACGGCAACTTGCATCCCTTGATTTTGTTTGATGCAAATGATGCTGACCAACTCCACCGCTGCGAGTTGTTTGGTGCGGAAATTTTAGAGACCAGTGTCGCCATGGGCGGCAGCGTCACCGGCGAGCACGGCGTGGGAATTGAAAAACTCAACTCCATGTGCGTGCAATTCTCAGCCGAAGAAAACGAGCAGATGTTCGGCGTTAAACGCGCTTTCGATGCCCGCAGCCTGCTCAATCCGGGCAAGGTCATTCCGACCTTAAACCGTTGTGCCGAATACGGAAAAATGCTGGTGCGCGGCGGGAAAATCTCCCACCCTGATTTGCCGCGGTTTTAATTTTTTCGCGCCTCACAAATGCAGTCTTTACGTGGCCTGGCTTGGCTGCTAGCTTTTCAGTCGCTGGGTGAATTGCTATCACGTGGCCTAACCCTGCCGGTTCCGGGGCCGGTGATGGGCATGCTGCTGCTATTGCTGGCGCTGCGCTTTAAAACTGTTAGCGTACCGGTTGGGCAATGCGCCGAGTTTTTACTCTCGCATCTGTCTTTGCTTTTTGTGCCGGTTGGTGTCGGCGTGATGACCCATCTGGGGCTGGTTGCGCAATACGGTTGGCGTATTTTGGCGGTGATTGTGGTCTCGACGCTTATCGGTTTGGCGATTACCGCACTGTGTCTAAAGAGTCTTGGGCAGGCCGACGAAAAAGCCCGCCAATCCGCGCCAGATAAAGCCGGTTAAAACATGTCTAACTTTGTTGAACTCTGGGTTTATCTATCCGCCACACCGCTGTTTGGCCTGACCGCGACACTCACCGTCTACGTGCTGGCGCACGCGGCTTATTCGCGTTTAGCGCAAGCGCCTTGGGCCAATCCTGTGCTGTGGACGGTGATAGTTTTAGCCAGTGCCTTAATCTTGGGCGACGTGTCGTACCAGACTTATTTTGCCGGTGCGCAGTTCATACACTTTTTGTTGGGCCCAGCGGTGGTGGCGTTAGCTTGGCCGCTCTGGCTAAGACGCGCCGAACTGCGCAAACGCTGGGGCAGACTGCTAATCGCCGCGCTAGCCGGCGGCACTGCGGCCAGTTTGTCTGCCGGACTAATGGCTTGGGCCATGGGTTTGCCGCAAGACGTATTGCTTTCGCTGCTGCCCAAATCAGTCACCGCACCAGTGGCTATGGGCATTGCAGAAAAAATCGGCGGCATACCGGCGTTGGCGGCGGTGTTTGCGGTGATCACCGGTTTGGTAGGTGCATTGGCTGGCAAATACCTGTTTGCCGCTCTAGGCATAAACCAGCAGCCGGGCGGCTGGGCCGCGCGCGGCTTTGCATTGGGCACTGCATCCCACGGCATTGGCGCGGCCAGGGCGCTACAAGTGAATGCCGATGCGGGTGCTTATGCCGGGCTGGCCTTAGGTCTGCAAGTGGTGTTGGCGTCGCTATTGATGCCGCTGGTGTTTAAGTTGTTTTAAAGCCTTGGCAAGGCAAACTGACAAAATAGTTTTCGCCGGTCTAGCCTAAGGCTTTACCCGAGCAGTCAGCTGCGGCGGACACTGGCGATATAGTCAAAGCCATGAGCTACACCTTGAAAATTTTTGCCTCCGAAGACGTGAGTCAAACCGAGCGCGACCAAGCCGGTCTGCGCTTTCGCGCCGCACTCGAAGAGTCCTTGGGCGACGCCAGCTTGGTTGCGCCGGTCTACCGCGCTTGGCTTAGGCTTTATCAAATTTATGGCGACACGCCGCGTCCCTGGCCGGTGAGCCCACCCGAGCTGCTACTGGCCGAACAATGGGATGCAGCTGAACTAGCGGCAACCCAAGCGGCTTTTGGCGAGAACCGCTACATGGGCGACGCGCATTTCGAGATTGAAATCTAAACCAAAGTGAGCAAAGCACACCGGTTGCTAACTAAAACTTAAATATGATTTTTTTTGGCCGCTTGCAGCGAACTCACCAAAATGTGTATGAAGTGCAGCTTGGCTATCACCTCACGCGGCAGTGTGAAGGGATAGAAATCGGGTTGACCCATGCTGCGCGACATCTCGGTCAACATAGTCGTCAAGCGCGTCCAATCGTTGAGGAAGTCGAGAAAAATCTGTGCCTGCGGATGCTGCGGACGGTACAAATCGTCCAAGGTAAAGGGCGTGAATTCCAGCTCGGCATTGTCTGCCGTCAGACCAAAACTCATCGCCGTGTCTATGGTGTCGCGCATATGCAGGTAGTGGGCCCAGCATTCTGCCCAGTCCTCCCAAGGGTGGGTACTGGCGTAGGCGCTGACAAAATGCAACCACCACTGAGCCGGAGGGCCTTCTTCGTAGTTGCGCTTTAGGCTGGCCGCATAGTCTTGCGTCTCATCGCCAAACAACTCATGAAAGCCCTCCATCCAGTCGGTATCCCACACCAGACGGTCCCAGTAGTAATGGCCGACTTCATGGCGAAAATGACCGAGCAAGGTTCGGTACGGCTCATGCATGGCATGACGAACCGCTTCGCGCAAGCTGTCGTCCGCTTCTTGCAAATCCAGCGTGATCAGGCCATTGTTGTGGCCGGTCATGACGCGTGGCCCTTCTATGGGTGAGCGCAGCAAGTCAAACATCAGGCCGCGCTCAGTATCTTCAGAAACTTTTGAGGCCACCGGCAAACCCAACACAATCAAAGCCGACACCAAGCGGCGCTTGGCCAATTCGGTCAGACCGTAAAGCTTGCCGTTGTCAAGCCGATCTGGGTCATTGAGATCCAGCAAATTGCGGTTAAGACGACAGGCGCGGCACAAAAATACACCCGCCTCGGACTCATGCAAAGGCAGCAACCAGTTGCAAGAAGCCCCGGTTTTAAGATTGGCGCAGCGTACAAACACCGGGGAAGGCACTGGAGCGGGGACCAGTTCGTCTAGGACGGCTTGCTGGTCTTGGCTTTGGCTTTGTTGAAAGCCTTGCGTTTGACTCTGCTGCAACCCTTGCGTTTGGCTCTGCGTTTGAATCTCTTGCGGACTCACTAGCGCCGGACTTGTCTCTTGATTTGGCTCCTGATTTGGCTCTTGCCACTCCACCCACGTATCGGCTTGCTCGGCCGGCATCAAAGACAACATCAGCGATTGGCTGGGCTCGTAACCCAGCGGCGTCTGGCAAGTCAAGCATTTACTGTTGCGGAAAAATATCGTATTGCCGCACTGACAATGATAGGCACGACCAGCCAGCGCCGGCAGATGGACTTGAACATGGGGCTGGATTTCGGTGGGTAACAAATCGGTTTTCTCTCGCCAGTAAAAAGGCCTGCGATGCAGACGAAAGAGGATTTTGCCACGCATGAAATGCCCGCAAATTAAACCGGTTTGACGGCGCAATGACAGGCGCTTGGCTTGGGTTTAATCGACTACTAAATACGTCACATCTGTTGTCATCCGTGCCGCAAAGCCGGGCTTTATCGTGCGATCATTGCACCGAGACGCTACTTCTGATGACGCGCAGCAGTAGTTTTTCACCCCACTTTTATTCATCACATCAAGGATACCTATGCCTTTTTACCATGTCGAAATGATGGAAGGCCGCACGCCGGCGCAAAAAAAGCAACTGGTCGAAGCCATGACTCGAACCAGCGTTGAAATACTCGGCGGCAAGCCCGAGTCTGTCACCATCATCATCACCGACGTCAAACGCGAGAACTGGTCCAGCGGCGGCAAGCTTTGGTCTGAGCCGCGTGACTAAGCCGGACAACCTTTAAGCGAGCCCACTATGTGTCAACTGCTGGGAATGAACTGCAACACACCGACCGATGTGACCTTTAGCTTTCGCGGCTTCGCGCAGCGTGCTGGGGTAACCGACCATCACGAGGACGGCTGGGGGATTGGATTTTTTGAAGGCCAAGGCACAAACGCTGACAACCCGCAAGGCGATGACCGCGGCCTGCGTCACTTTATCGACCACCTGCCAGCCAGCCAGTCACCTGTGGCCGAGTTGATAGGTCGCTACCCGATCAAAAGCCGCAACGTGATTGCGCATATTCGCAAAGCCACCCAAGGCGTGGTGGCGCTGGAAAACTGTCACCCCTTTGTGCGTGAATTGTGGGGTCGCTACTGGATGTTTGCGCACAATGGCGACCTGAAAAATTTTGCGCCGCGCCTGCATGCCAGCTTCAAACCGGTCGGCAGCACCGACAGTGAAAGGGCTTTTTGCTGGATCATGCAAGAGCTGGCCAAGTCACACGCCGCTATGCCCAGCATTGCCGAGTTGAGCATCACGTTGCGTGAGTTGGCCGCGCAAGTGGCCAGCCACGGCACGTTTAATTTTTTACTCAGCAACGGCCAAGCCTTGTGGGCTCATGCCAGTACCCACCTGTGCTTTGTGGAGCGACGCCATCCGTTTACCCATGCGAGTTTGAGCGACGAGGACTTGAGCGTCAATTTTGCCGAGCTAGCGGCCAGTACGGACCGCGTAGCAGTCGTGGTCACCGCCGCGCTAACGCGCAACGAGAACTGGACGGCCTTTGCACCGGGCGAGCTCAAGGTGTTTGAGTCTGGCGCGCTAACGGCTTGGTAAATAGGTCGTCAATAGACCGTAGAACTACGCCAGACCCACTAAGCCAAGTCAATTAACGCGACTCGGACCCGGGCAGGTCATGCTTTGACCGTCAAGTCGCTGCCGCGCCAGTGCAAAGTCTGCGCGCATTACCGCGCCGCTGCGGTGCACAGTCAAAATATAAATGCTGTCAAAGTCGCGACTCTTCCAATCCGGAACATCGCCCGCCTGACCACCCATTTGTGACAACATACTTTTAACAATGCCCTCGAGCTGATGGTGCTCCCAGCCCACTAGTAGCACGGCGTTGTGGTACTTGGGCAAGGCCAACTCCTGCTGCAGACCGGCGCTGTCGGCATAACCAAACGCAGTATTAATCGGCAAACCGAGCTGAGCGGCCAAAGGCGCGACTGTCAGCAACGGTCTTAAGTAGTTGTATAGCTGAGAGTCTTCGCCGTCGGGTTTTTTCTCGTGGGGATCGGGCGCAAACACCGCATCAAACTTGCCAAATTTAGCCAGCAACACGGCTGGTAATGCCAATGCGCGGTTCAGACCTTGGCAGTTGAGCATGCCAAGGCCTTGGGCCGGCTTTTCAGCATGGCGTATGAAGACTATGGTCTGCACACTTTCTGCCGCTGCAGCCCCGGCAAAGCTGGGCCAGAAAGCTGCCGCTAGCGCTAGCGAGACTGCGCATTCTTTTAGATTTTTTATACCCATGTGTAGCGCGCTCTTAGCTAATTTTCCGCTTTATGTCAGCCTTTTAACGCCGCTTCCAGCGCATCGATAAACATGGCCGCGACATCAAAGCCGGTCTGGTCAAAGATTTCCTGAAAGCAAGTCGGGCTGGTGACATTGATCTCGGTCACGTGGTCGCCAATCACGTCTACGCCAGCCAACAGCAAGCCGCGTGCGGCCAGCACTGGCCCCAAGGTATCGCCAATTAATTGGTCGCGCACCGAAAGCTTTTGCGCCACGCCCAAGCCACCCGCCGCCAAATTACCACGCACCTCGCCGCCCTGAGGAATACGCGCCAAACTAAACGGCACCGGCTTGCCGCCAATCACCAAAACGCGTTTGTCGCCTTTACTGATTTCAGGCAAGAACTTTTGCACCATCACGCTTTGCGCGCCTTCCTTATTTAAGGTCTCAATGATGCTGCCTAGATTCAAGCCGTCTTGCTTAACGCGAAATATGCCCATGCCGCCCATGCCGTCTAGCGGCTTGAGGATGATGTCTTGGTGCTCAGCGTGAAAGCGTTTGATATCAGCCGCGCTGCGGGTGACCAAAGTCGGACCGCTGAACTGAGAAAACTCAAGCAAAGCGAGTTTTTCGGGATGGTCGCGCAGCGCTCGGGGTTTGTTGAAGACTTTGGCGCCTTCGCGCTCGGCTTGCTCTAACAAATGGGTGCTATAAAAATACTCGCTGTCAAACGGCGGGTCCTTGCGCATGATGACGGCGTCAAAGCTGGCGATATCGGCAAGGCCATCAGGCCTGGCGCTGTCGGGCTTAAACCAGACCACGGCGTCGCCGGTCAAGCTGATGTTTTGGATCTTTGCATTGACCTTGTGTCCGGTCTGCCAGCTCATGTCTTGTGGCTGACAAGCACTGATGCGGTGGCCGCGCTTTTGGGCCTCGCGCATCATCGCGAACGTCGTGTCCTTGTAGATTTTGAAGGTCGAAAGCGGATCAGCGATAAAGAGAATATTCATATTTTTTGACTTTTTGAGGGGTAAATAACGCACAGCCTAGTTAAGCACAGCGCATAAGCATGAAGCTATTGTTGTCTGAACCCATGCACAAACGCGCCAGCCTACCCAAAGACCGGAGCCAAGACGGCCATTAGCTCATCTATTGACTAGCGAATTGCGATGTACGGTGTCATTAGTGCTACGAAAGTCACAGATACAGTTATTTTGCTGCGATTAATGCTGGGCGCAGTATCCAATACAGTAGGGGTATGGATAAAACTGCTCAAAACTCATCTTTATTACCTGCTCAGCGCCCACGCGCCATTTTCTTTGATGCCTACGGCACACTGTTTGATGTCTACAGCGTCGGCTTATTAGCCGAGCAATTTTTCCCCGGCCAAGGCCAAGCATTCAGCCAAATCTGGCGCGACAAGCAAATCGAGTACAGCCGCTTAGTCACCACCAGCAATCACGGCCAGCATTACCAACCTTTTTGGGATTTGACCTTGGCCGGTCTGCGTTACGCCGGTCTGCGCCTCAAGCTTGACCTCACGGCCGAGCGAGAACAACAGCTGATGAACCAATACCGCCACTTGAGCGCCTTCCCAGAAAACCGCGAAGTGCTGCAAGCCCTCAAGGACCGCGGCGTAGTCACAGGAATACTCTCCAATGGCGACCCGTCCATGCTGGATGTGGCGGTTAAATCCGCCGGTTTAGGTGACCTGCTCGACCACGTGATCAGCGTCGACAGCATACGTAAATACAAGACCCATCCCGACGCCTATGCACTGGCCGAGCAAGCCACTGGCCTGAAAGCCAGCCAGATTGGCTTTGTCAGCTGCAACAGCTGGGACGCGCTAGCCGCCACTTGGTATGGCTACCAAACCTTTTGGGTAAACCGCTACCAGCTTCCGTTTGAAACACTAGGCACTGAGCCATGCCACACCGGCAGCAACCTCAAGGACGTTCTGAGCTTGCTAGCCGACTAAGAACCCCAGACTTTTTTAACTTTTCTCCGTTTCTTTTTTTCGAGGACTCCCGCATGACCGTATCCGCCACTCCCCGCACCGCCTGCCATCAGCTACAGGTTGCTACCGTTTTATACCGTTTTATTGAAGACAAAGTTCTGCCCGGTACGGGCGTGGACAGCGCGGTGTTCTGGAAAGGCTTTGACAGCCTGGTCAGCGATTTAGCGCCTAAAAATATCGCCCTGCTGGCAGAGCGTGATCGTCTGCAAACCGAACTCGACACATGGCATAAAGCCAACCCCGGCCCGATCCATGACATGCCGGCCTACCGCGCCTTTTTGCACACGATTGGCTACCTCGTGCCGCAACCCAAAGACGTTCACGCCACCACCACCAACGTCGACGCAGAACTGGCGCTGCAAGCCGGCCCACAGCTGGTCGTGCCAGTGCTGAACGCGCGTTACGCGCTGAACGCAGCCAACGCACGTTGGGGTTCGCTGTATGACGCGCTATATGGCACGGACGCCATCTCAGAAGCCGATGGCGCTGAAAAAGGCCGCAGTTACAACCCCGTGCGCGGCGCCAAAGTGATTGCCTTCGCCCGCAACGTGCTGGATCAAGCAGTGCCGCTGGCCAAGGGTTCGCACAAAGATGCGACTGGCTACAGCGTCGAAAACGGCAAACTCGTGGTGCTCACCGCTGCGGGCAAAACCGGTTTGATGGATGAGGAACAGTGGGCTGGTTTTCAAGGCCAAGCCGCAGCCCCGACTGCGCTGCTGTTCAAACACAATGGCCTGCATTTAGACCTGCAAATTGACCGCAGCACCGCCATCGGCAAGACCGATCCAGCAGGCGTTAGCGACTTGGTGTTGGAAGCGGCGCTGTCAACTATTCTTGACTTGGAAGACTCTGTCACAGTGGTCGATGCCGACGACAAAGTGCTGGCCTACAGCAACTGGTTAGGCATTTTGCAAACCACGCTGACCGAAGAAGTCAGCAAAGGCGGCAAGACGTTTGTGCGTGGTCTGAACCCAGACCGCGTCTACACCGGCGCAGACGGTCAGCCACTTAAGCTGCACGGCCGCTCGCTGATGTTTTTGCGCAATGTTGGCCACCTGATGACCAACCCAGCGATTCTCTATGGCAACGGCCAAGAAATTCCAGAAGGCATTTTGGATGCCATGGTCACCGTGACGATTGCCATGCATGACCTCAAGCGCCGCGGCAAAGAAGCGATAGTGAACTCACGCACCGGCTCGGTCTACATCGTCAAACCCAAAATGCACGGCCCAGCCGAAGTGGCTTTTTCGTCCGAGTTGTTTGGCCGCGTCGAAGCCGTGTTGGGCCTAGAAGCCAACACCGTCAAGCTAGGCATCATGGACGAAGAGCGCCGCACCAGCGTCAACCTCAAAGCCTGTATCGCTGAGGCCGGCCCACGTGTGGCCTTTATCAACACCGGCTTTTTAGACCGCACCGGCGACGAAATGCACACCGCCATGCAAGCCGGCCCCATGATTCGCAAAGGCGACATGAAAACCAGCGCCTGGATTGCGGCCTACGAGAAAAACAATGTGCTGACCGGCCTGAACTGCGGCCTGCGCGGCAAAGCCCAAATCGGCAAAGGTATGTGGGCCATGCCTGACTTGATGGCGGCTATGTTGGAGCAAAAAATTGGTCACCCCAAAGCTGGCGCCAACACCGCTTGGGTGCCGAGCCCAACCGCGGCCACGCTGCATGCCCTGCACTACCACCAAGTCAATGTGGCCGAGGTACAAAAAGAGTTGGAGCAGACCGACATAGAAGGTCAGCGCGATACCTTGCTAAATGGTTTGCTTGAAGTACCCGTCAGCGCCAACCCGAACTGGTCGGCAGCAGACAAACAGCAAGAACTCGACAACAACGCCCAAGGCATTTTGGGTTATGTGGTGCGCTGGATTGACCAAGGCGTGGGTTGCTCTAAGGTGTTGGACATCCACAACGTCGGCCTGATGGAAGACCGTGCCACGCTGCGCATCAGCAGCCAACACATGGCCAACTGGTTGCTGCACGGCGTGGTCAGCCATGCCCAAGTGAAGGAAACTTTCGAGCGCATGGCGGCAGTGGTTGACGGGCAAAACGCCGGCGACGCACTGTACCAACCCATGGCCGGCAACTTTGAAACCTCAGCGGCCTACAAGGCTGCGTGCGAGCTGGTGTTCAAGGGCTTGGAGCAGCCTAGCGGCTACACCGAACCACTGCTGCACGCCTGGCGCTTGAAAGTTAAAGCTCAAGCCTAATCGCTGGCGTTGACGTTGACGTTGACGTTGACGGGTATGTCCCTAGCTACAGGCTGGTGGCGGGGACATACGATGGGTGATCAATTATTTGGAAGTAACACCATGATGCGTTCACTTTTGGCCAGCGCCCTTAGCTTGGCTTGCGTTTCTGCAATGGCGCAAATGAGCCCAGTAGGCTTATGGCAAACCATTAACGACGAAACTGGTAAGCCTCAGTCTGAGGTCACTCTGACCGAGGCCGGCGGCATCATTTCTGGCACTGTCACCAAGAGTTTAGTGCCGAGCAAAGAGCCCAACTGCGTCAAGTGCACCGACGAGCGCAAAGACAAGCCCAAGCTAGGCATGGAAATCATCCGGGGTGCTAAAAAATCCGAGACCCAAGATGTTTGGGTGGATGGCAATATTCTGGACCCCAACAACGGCACAATTTACAAACTCAAAATGACGCCAATCGAGGGCGGCAGCAAACTTGAAGTGCGTGGTTTTATTGGTATTGCGTTGCTCGGTCGAACCCAGACTTGGGTGCGAATTCCCTGAAGACGCGGCTTTGTTGGCCGCGCTAACAACTAGCGTTGTTTATTGCTGTTTCTACGCGATATGGCGTTGTAGTAGCGAGCAAGAACTCACTCGTTTGCAAATAGCCAGGCAAGCGGGATAGCCAGGACCTGATTAGTGCTGCGTGGATTTTTTAGCACAGCAATACCTTCGTTTATGACGGCAACTACGCCCTGTCCAGTCAACAGCGAAGTGCACAACATGCTTGCACTCAAGCGACTCTAACCGCAGGTTTTCAAACGCAATCGCGGATATCGCTCTCTAGCCCAAATCAAATCGCTTTGGCGCCTACATCGCTAGAAGCAACAGCACTTGTCATGGTCAAGTCACGCAGCGCAGATAAGCTGTGCAAATCCTCAATATTTAAGTTTTACTTTGTGCGCATGGATCAATTCACCACCGCAGCCGCAATAACAGTGACGAATTTTATTCCAGTTGCTCTGAAAGAAACACAGAGCCATCTACTCGCACCAAGTCTTGAACTATTTTGTATAGGTATCAGCACTTCACTGAACGGCTACAACCCCACACACTAATGCAAGACTTAACTTCCACCCCATGCAACTCCCTAGGTAGGCGCCTGCTAACTACCTTTTTCACTGTACTGCTGCTGTCACTGATAGGTTCTGCCATCGGTCTGTGGTCGCTCTACCGCGTCAATAGTGCAACCGACCAAATGGTGGCGCAAAGCATGGCCACTGAACGACTGGTGAGCGATGCCTTTCGCCAACAGGAGATCAATGCGGCAAACTACAAGGCGATGGCGCTGAGCTCAGAGCCTGAGGTGGGTGATATTCTTGCCGCGGATATTTTGCTGCGCCAGCAGCGCTATGACGTGTTGATGAAGCAGCTAGCTAGCCGTTTAGAAAGCCAGCAGGATCAAGCTTTGCTAGCAAAAATCAGCAGCACTAGAAAAGATTTCATCGCCGCCCAAACCGAACTGGTGGCGGCGCGCGACTCCGGTCTGACTAGCCGTATTCGCCAAGTTTATGCAGAACGATTCACGCCTTCATCCGATGCGCTGCTGGCGGCCGTTGCGAGCTTGGCTGACTCGCAGCGCCAGTCAATTGATGCTGCAGCCAGTCAAATCGCCCGTTGGAGCGCCATGGCCCGCACTGCATTGATTGTTTTTGGCGTCTTAGCTCTGCTGTTGGGCGGTGTGCTGTCGAAGCGACTGGTGCGCAGTATTACTCAACCGCTTAAACTGGCCAGCGACAGCGCCGATCGCGTCGCCAGCTTGGATCTGCGCCACGAAATCAAAGGCCATGAACGTGACGAAACTGGCAGACTTTTGTCATCTCTAAGTCTGATGCAGACAGCACTTCGTGCACTGGTGCAGCACGTGCGCGGGTCAGCACAAAATATTAGCCATGCATCGACAGACATCGCCAGCGGCAATGCTGACCTCTCCCGTCGCACAGAAGAAACCGCAGCCAGCCTACAACAAACGGCGGCTTCGCTGGAGATGATTACCCAAGCCGTGCAGCACTCAACCAAAGCAGCAGAACGTGCTGAAAACATGGCCAGCTCGGCCGCTACCTTAGCCGTTCAAGGCGGTAAAGCAGTCACCGAAATGGTCGTGACTATGCAGGAAATTCTTGCCTCCTCGCGCCATATAGAGAACATCGTCAATGTCATAGACGGCATCGCTTTTCAGACCAATTTATTGGCACTAAATGCCGCGGTTGAGGCGGCACATGCGGGCGAGCACGGACGCGGTTTTTCCGTGGTCGCCACTGAAGTGCGCAGCCTAGCGAGCCGATCAAGTACAGCAGCGCGAGAAATCAAAACCTTAATCAACGCGTCGATGCAGCGCATAGAAACCGGCGCTCATTTGGTCAACCACACCGGCCAGACCATGAACCACACCGTAGAAGCGATTCAAAACGTAGCCCACACGATTAGCCAAATCTCCAGCGCCACCCAAGCGCAGACCCTAGACATTGCGCAAATCAATATCGCTGTCGCGCGGCTAGACCAGATGACACAGCAAAATTCGGCGCTGGTAGAACAATCGTCCAACGCCTCAGAAAGCCTACGCCTTCAGTCGCATGAACTCGCCAGTCTTATCAGCCGATTCGTGCTACCTGTGCGGGATTTAAAACCTACGGTTTTGGTTAACTTTGGCTGAGGTTTGCAGCAGTGATGGACTAACTTACCAAGGTCAATTCGGTCGCCCAGCAAACGTATGATGTTGGGATTATTTCTAATTCCCCACACTCCTTAATCTGGCCAGCACTGCCAACGCCAAAAGACCCGGCGGCAAAGCAAGACTCTCAGGGCTTTGCCATGCCTTATGTGGTCGATGACGGCCAAGCCCTTTCGCTGCATTTTTCACACAGCGAATTACAAAGCCGTATGCACGCGCAAAAGCCTTGGCAGTTAGAGGTCGACTACACCTTAACCATGATGGGATTTTTGCTGTTGCAGCCAGAGCCCAAACGCATCGCCATGGTTGGCTTGGGCGGTGGCTCGCTGGCCAAGTTTTGTTACCACTATTTACCCGACTGCCAATTCACGGCGGTCGAGATCAATCCCCATGTGATCGCACTGCGCGAAGCCTTTTGCATACCGCTTGATAATCACCGTTTTGAGATCTTGCAAGCCGATGGCGTGGACTTTGTCGCCAGCCCCGCTGAGCCGCTTGATGTGCTGCTGATCGACGGCTTTGATCAAAACGGTCAACCCGCTGCGCTGTGCACTCAAGGCTTTTACGATGACTGCTTTGAGCGCCTTGCGCCCAACGGCTTGCTAGTGGTCAATCTGCACTACGACAGCCCGGACTATCCGCTTTGGGTAGCGCGGATTTTGCGCAGTTTTGATGGCTGCGCGGTCGAGGTTGCGGCGCCCGAAAAAAGCAATTGCATTGTGTTCGCCTCACGTGGAGCGACCCTAGCGTCACGCAAAATCAAACTATCCGCAGCACTGGCTAGGCTTGACCGGGCAGCGCAGTTGCAACTAAGGCCTGAGTTCACCCGTCTGAGCTGGCAGATGCGAGATGCGGATACTCAGGCAAGGGATGCAGCATGACGCGACTCCATTTAAGCCGACCCAGCAGGCCGAAAAAAAACCTCTGTTTACGCCTTAACGCAGCGTCAATCTGATCGCACACCACGCATGGACAAACTCAAACAACTCGAATCTTTTGTCGCCATAGTCGCACGCGGCAGCCTGACCGCTGCGGCTAAGGCCGACGGTTTAGCACCGGCCATCATGGGCCGACGCTTAGATGCCTTAGAAGAGAGACTGGGCGTGAAACTTCTGGTGCGCACTACCCGGCGCATCACGTTAACGCACGAGGGCAGCGCTTTTTTAGAAGACTGTCAGCGCCTGTTGGCCGATCTGGCCAATGCCGAGGCCAGCGTATCGGCCGGCGGCGTCAAGGCCAGTGGCCATTTACGCGTGACCGCACCGGCTGGCTTTGGTCGCCGCCATGTCGCACCACTGGTGGCAAAGTTTCGTGAACAACATGCGGATGTGACCATCTCACTGAACCTAGGCGACCGCATGATTGACTTAGCCGGCGAAGGCTTTGACTGTGCGGTGCGCGTCGGCGATATGCCGGACTCATCTTTAGTCAGCGTGCGCATGGCCGACAACCGGCGCCTGTGTGTAGCCGCGCCAGACTATATTGCGCGTCACGGCAGACCGGGCCATCCCTCAGAGTTGGCACGCTTTGACTGCTTGGCACTGTCGAGCGAAGCATCGCAAACCCGCGGCTGGGCATTTACTGTAGGCTGTGAGTTGCAACACCTCAAACCACATGGGCCGTTAGATTGCTCTGACGGACAGGTATTGCACGATTGGTGTTTGGCTGGCTACGGCATCGCGTGGCGCAGCACTTGGGAAGTACAAGACGAAATCGCTGCCGGCACACTAGTGCCTTTGCTAGAGGAATTTTCAGCCCCGCCCAACGGTATTTACGCGGTATTTCCGCAGGCCCGCCATCTGCCGATACGGGTACGGCTGTGGATTGATTTCTTAAAACACCACTACGGCCAGCCGAGTTTTTGGGCTGGGCCGTCGCTAGACAAAAAAGTTTAAAGCGGCTGATTTAAACCAGCCGCTCTAGACTTAAGCGCTCAATCAGCATTCGCTGTCTTCAGCGCCGTAGTCGACGTAATCGCCTTAGTGACCTTAAGCGCTTTGTGTCGCTGGCCGGACCGAAACACTGATCTTGCGCGCTGGCAGCTGACCGGTAAAGGCAAAGTCAACGTCTGGCACGCGCCCGCTCACGATGTCAGCAATCGCAGCACCAGAGCCGCAAGAATGCGTCCAGCCCAGCGTACCGTGACCGGTATTTAAAAACAAATTACGGGTTTTAGACGCGCCAATATACGGCACGTTTGACGGTGTTGCAGGCCGCAGACCGGTCCAGTATTGGGCGTTCTGGCCGTCCGTCATATCCGGGAACAAAGCACGGGTGCGCCGCACAATCGCTTCGCAACGGGCCAAGTTCAGGTCGGTGTTGTAGCCGCCTAACTCGGCCGTGCCGGCGATTCGCAGGCGGTTGCCTAGACGCGAGAAAACCAATTTATATTCATCATCGGTCAGCGAGACGTTGTAGGAAGCGGCTTCATTAATCACCGGCAAAGTCACTGAGTAGCCTTTGGCCGGATAGATGCGCAGCGTCTGGCCCAACAAATCAGCCCATTGCGCGCTGTATGAACCCAAGCACATCACATACGAGTCAGCGCTAACTTGGCTGACCACGCCAGCAGCATTCGCCACTTGCACGCTAGAGATGGCATCGCCTTGCTTTTGCACACCGACGATGCGGGTGTCATACATAAATTTCACGCCCTGCGCGGCGCACAAAGCGGCAAGTTCACGTGTGAAAGCATGGGCATCGCCCGACTCGTCGCTAGGCGTCATAGAGCCGCCGACGATTTTTGAACGGCTTGCGGCCAGCGCCGGCTCAATCGCCACGCATTCGTCTGGCGTTTTCATGTCCAGCTCGCAGCCGTATTCGCGCATCACCGCAGCCGGGCCTTGTGCGTCGGCGTATTCGCGCTCGCTGGTATAAAAATGCAAAATGCCGCGGGTTTTGTGGTCGTAGTTCAAGCCGGTATCAGCGCGTAATTTCTGCAGCGTGGCACGGCTATACAGCCCGAGGTTGACCATTTGTTTGATGTTGTGGCGGGTGCGTGTGGGTGTGCATTCGCGCAAGAAAGCCAGGCCCCAAAGCCATTGTTTCAGGTCGGGGCGCAAACGAAACAGCAATGGCGCGTCTTCGTGCATCAACCACTTGAGCACTTTGAGCGGCGCGCCCGGGTTGGCCCAAGGTTCGGCGTGGCTCACGGATATCTGACCGCCGTTGGCAAAACTGGTTTCCAGACCGGCGCCGCTTTGACGATCAATCACGGTGACGTCGTGGCCGGCTTGGCTCAAAAACCAGGCCGAAGTAATGCCGGTCACGCCGGCGCCTAAAACTGTGACTTTCATATTGAAATTTCCCAAAGACATAAGCTGAGCAAACCGCCGTTTAAGGCGCGCAGCAAACTATGAAAAAAAGGGATTTTTCATGGGACGCGCACGCGCAACTAAGGCGGTGCCGCTCCCACTGTCCTTGGTACCTGAGAGATTCAACCCCGGGCACAGCGTGCGTCTGGGTTTTGCTCCTTCGGTGGCGTCCGCGTTGCGCGGCAGCTCTCTCCAGATTCGGCGTTTATCCATCCAATACATGGGCCTGAGCGATCATGGGAGATTGCGCCTTCGGCGGCTTGCAACGGATGCAAACGCTCTCTTGGGTGAAGTTTGGATTGTGACACAGGCGTGCAGCTTTTAATCTCTAAGACTTGCCGAACAATCAAGCCCGCGCAAAATAAATCGACACCACTCCAGCCAGTAGGTTTGAGTTTTGGCTTGCGGTTTATGATTTGTAGCTTGTTTCTACAAACGCCTCGCTTTAGCGTCATTGACGGACACCACTGACTGAGATTAAAAATTAAGCCAAAAAAGGCAAGAAAAAGCAGTCCGAAACGCATTCCCTCAGATTTGTACGGCAGTACCAAATTGCCACATTGGCTTGACCGTAAAATCAAACCATGCTTCTGATAAAAAACGACCTTCTGGCAGCCTTGGCTGCAAGCCTTGAACAGCTCTCTCCTGGCGCCGGCGCAAAAGCCGCCTTTGAATCTCCCAAGGTAGCCGCCCATGGCGACTTTGCCTGCACCGCGGCCATGCAACTGGCCAAAAGCCTCAAGCTCAACCCGCGCCAAGTCGCCGACAGCCTGCGCCTGCTGCTGCTGGCCAATCCAGTCTTTGACCGCTGGGTAGAGGCGATTGAAATTGCCGGCCCAGGCTTTATCAACATCCGCCTCAAACCCGAAGCGAAACAAGAAACCGTGCGCGACATACTAAAAGCCGGTAGCGTCTACGGCGTCAAGCCACTGACCGGCGAGCGCACGCTGGTCGAATTTGTCTCAGCCAACCCAACTGGCCCGCTGCATGTAGGCCATGGCCGGCAAGCCGCCTTGGGTGATGCGATCTGCAAACTCTTTGCCACTCAGGGCGTAGACGTGTTTCGCGAGTTTTACTACAACGATGCCGGCGTTCAAATTCACACCTTGGCCACCAGCACCCAAGCCAGAGCCAAGGGCATCAACCCGGGCGATCCGCTGTGGTTAGAAAACGCCTACAACGGCGACTATATTGCCGAGATCGCGGCCGATTTCGTCGCGCTTAAAACCGTGCGATCAGACGACCGCGAAGTCACGGCCACGGGCGATATTGAAGACTTGGATGCGATTCGCCAATTCGCGGTTGCCTATCTGCGCCGCGAGCAAGACCTAGACTTGCAAGCTTTTTCGGTACGCTTTGATAACTACTACTTAGAGTCCAGCCTATACAGCTCGGGCCGGGTCGAGTCCACGGTTGAGCGGCTCAAAGAAGCCGGCAAAACTTACGAGCTCGACGGCGCGCTGTGGCTAAAGTCCACCGACTACGGCGACGACAAAGACCGCGTGATGCGCAAAGGCGACGGCAGCTACACCTACTTCGTGCCCGATGTGGCCTACCACTTGGCCAAGTGGGAACGCGGCTTTAGCCGCGCCATCAACATCCAAGGCATGGACCACCACGGCACGATTGCCCGCGTCAGAGCTGGCCTGCAGGCAGCCGACGCCGGCGTGCCGCTGGGCTACCCCGACTACGTTTTGCACACCATGGTGCGAGTCATGCGCAACGGCGTGGAAGTAAAAATCTCCAAGCGCGCCGGCAGTTATGTGACGCTGCGTGATTTGATTGAGTGGACTAGCGCAGACGCCGTGCGCTTTTTCCTGCTCAGCCGCAAACCCGACACCGAATACATTTTCGACATCGACTTGGCGCTGGCCAAGAACAATGAAAACCCGGTCTATTACGTTCAATATGCACATGCGCGAATCTGCTCGGTGCTCGCAGCTTGGGGTGGCGAGCTCGCCACACTCGATAGCGTAGACCTCGCGCCACTGACCAGCCCGCAAGCCCAAGCCTTGATGCTGCTGCTGGCCAAATATCCCGATATGCTGACCAACGCGGCCAGCGGCTTTGCGCCCCACGATGTGGCGTTTTACCTGCGCGAACTCGCCGCCTGCTACCACAGCTACTATGACGCTGAGCGGATTTTGGTCGACGACCAAGCCGTCAAACTCGCCCGCTTAGCGCTGGTAGCGGCGACTGCGCAGGTATTGCACAATGGTCTGGAAGTGCTGGGCGTTAGCGCACCGCGCAAGATGTAAAGCCATTTCAGCAATTCAAGACCGCCTAAACAAACAGCAACACATGCCGCTAAAAATGCAGGCCATGACAAACGGGAGATTTTCAAGCTTATGAACAAACCAACACGCAAGCCTCAGGCCGGCGGAACCATACTGGGCTTGGTGCTTGGCGTATTGCTAGGCTTGGGCGCGGCGCTGGCAGTCGCGGTGTATGTCACCAAAGTACCGATTCCCTTTCTCACCAAAGGCCAGTCACACGGCGCCGAGAACGACGCTGCTGAAGCCAAGAAAAACAAGGATTGGGACCCGAACGCAGCATTGGCCGGCAAAAACCCCGCCAGAAGCGCCGCCAGCGCGTCCGGCACACTTAATCAAGACAGCACAGCACCCGCTATGCAACCACCTGCTTTAACCGCTGCGCCACCCAATACCGTCGACGAAGGCAAAGCCCCTTCTTCCGATCCACTGGGCGACTTGGCCAAAGCCAAAGCGGCGGCAAAACCGATGGACAAAATCAGCACAAAGCCAGTAGCAGCTGCGGCGCCTAGTACCGATCCGTTTAACTACTTCATTCAAGCCGGCGCTTTTCGCACACCTCAGGACGCCGAGCAGCAACGCGCCAAGCTTTCTTTGCTGGGTTTTCAGGCCAAAGTCAGCGAACGCGAGCAATCGGGCAGCATGATTTACCGTGTTCGACTGGGGCCATTTGACAAAAAAGCCGAGGCCGACAAAATTAAAGAGAAGCTGGATGCAAGCTCGGTAGAAACCGCTTTGGTAAGGATCCAGCGATAAACCTGAACTTTCTGTCGTTAAGCCGTCAAACACTGTGTTGGGGCAAGCCTGCCGCGCCAGAATTTTTTCATTCCTCTATTTATTCGGCCTAAGCCAAGAAAGACGATATCCATGCAAAGACGTGAATTCTCACTATCAGCCGTAGCCGCCACCGCAGCAAGCAGCGGCCTGTTATTGCCAAACCTTGCACAAGCCCAAGCCAAAGCGCCAAAAGAAGGCAGTGATTACCTGCTGCTGGACAGGCCAGCACCAACCGAAGCACCCGCCGGCAAAGTCGAAGTAGTCGAGTTCTTCTGGTACAGCTGCCCGCACTGCAACGCTTTTGAGCCGCAACTCACGGCATGGCTAGCCAAGATGTCCAAAAACGTGAGCTTTAGACGCGCTCCGATTGCCTTCCGGCCCGATTTTGAGCCTCAGCAGCGGCTTTACTACGTGCTCGAAGGCATGAACCGTTTAGGCGACTTGCACGCCAAGGTTTTTTATGCAATTCACGTTGAAAAACAAACCCTGAACAACGCCGAGCAAATCGCCAACTGGATCGCCAAGCAAGGCGTTGACAAGGCCAAGTTCATGCAAGCCTACGAGTCATTCCCAGTGGTGACCAAGGTGCGCAAGGCGGTGCAATTGCAAGACGCCTACAAGGTCGATGGCGTGCCGGCTTTAGGCATTGCAGGAAAGTATTACACCTCGGGCTCGCAAGCCCAGTCTATGGAACGCGCTCTGACGGTGGTCGATTATTTGGTTGGCTTGCAGATCAAAGCCTAAGCAGCCTATAGCGTCGCTTTCACCCGGTTACGCATTGGTTTGAAAGCGCGCCAGCGCCCAAAGCCCGCCGCAATTTTTGCAGCGGGCTTTTTTTGTGTTCTTCTTATTTTGTTACGCTCACTTTGACGCTGTGGCAATCAGATACATTGCAAAAGCTGAGCGTTCAAACGCATGGCTACAATAAACAATCTATGCAGCAAGATTCGTGCCCCTTATGAAAAAACTCCACGCCCTGATGGCTGTCCTGGCAACCGTGACAGCCCTTTCCGCGACAGCAGCTTACGCCCAAAGTGCGCCAAAAGCCGACCGCGATATGCCCATGAATGCTGAGGCGGACGCACTGCGCTACGACGACCTCAAGCAAACCAGCGTTTTCACTGGCAATGTGGTGATCACCAAGGGCACCACCATTATTCGTGGTGAGCGCGTCGATGTGCGCCAAGACCCCCAAGGCTATCAATTTGCCACCGTCATCGCGCCCGCAGGCAAGCGAGCCTTCTACCGCAAAAAGCGCGAAGGAGTTGACGAGTACATTGAAGGCGAAGGCGAATTAATCGAGTACGACAGTCAAGCCGACATTGTCAAATTCACCCGCCGCGCTGAACTGCGCCGCTACAACGGTACTACCTTAGTCGATGAGACAAGCGGTGCCTTAATTACCTACAACAACAACACCGATGTCTTCACAGTAGACGGCGGCGCGAAAAACAGCACTGCCGCCAACCCCACTGGCCGGGTACGCGCCCTGCTCTCACCACGCACAGCAGCAGCGCCGCCCAAAGTAGCGCCAACAACTACCCCCGGCCCGGTGCTACGCCCTAGCCTGCGCTTGGGCGCGGACAAAAACTAAGAAACGCATGCAATCGGGTAACACCACCTCACCACTCAACGCATCGAGCGCCAGCAACGCCGTACCAGGCACCAGCCAGTTAATAGCCAACGGTCTACAAAAAGCCTACGGCAGCCGCAAGGTAGTTAAAGACATTTCGCTAGCCGTCAAAAATGGCGAAGTCGTGGGTTTACTAGGCCCTAACGGGGCTGGCAAAACCACTTCTTTCTACATGATTGTGGGTTTGGTGCGCGCCGATGCCGGCAACATCAGCATTGACGGCCAGCCGATAGAAAACATGCCCATACACCGGCGTGCCAGTCTGGGCCTGAGCTATCTGCCGCAGGAAGCCTCTATCTTTCGCAAACTTACAGTACAAGAAAATGTGCGCGCAGTGTTGGAACTGCAATACGATGCTGCCGGCAAACCACTCAGCAAAACGGCCATTGATCAGCGCTTAGACACCTTGCTAGAAGACTTGCGCGTCTCCCATCTGCGCGACTCGCCAGCGCTAGCGCTGTCCGGTGGTGAGCGCCGCCGCGTCGAAATCGCCCGCGCACTAGCCACCCAGCCGCGCTTTATCTTGCTTGACGAGCCGTTTGCTGGCATTGATCCGATTGCCGTGATCGAAATTCAACGCATCATCGGCTTTTTAAAAGCCCGCGGCATAGGTGTTTTGATCACCGACCACAACGTGCGCGAGACACTGGGCATTTGCGACCACGCCTACATCATCAGCGACGGCCAAGTTCTGGCCAACGGCACGCCAACAGAAATCGTCAACAACGCAGATGTGCGCCGGGTCTATCTGGGCGAACATTTCCGAATGTAGGCACAGCGCAGATGAAACAAGGCTTGTCACTGCGCGTCTCGCAGCATCTGGCGCTCACGCCCCAGTTGCAGCAATCGATTCGCCTGCTGCAACTCTCGACCTTAGAGCTCAGCCAAGAAGTCGAACAAATGCTGGACGAAAACCCTTTTCTAGAGCAATCCGAAGACAGCGCAGCGCGCGAGGACTTCGGCCTAGACCAAGTTGACTCGCCGGTCAGTCAAGAGGCTCAAGAATTTGAATCCGTCGCCGAATTCACGCCCTCCCACGACTCGACCAGCAGCAGTCAAAGCACTAGCGAAAACTCAAACGACAACGACAGCACGCCCGAGATCAGCTCTGAAGCCAAGCTCGAAGAAAGCTGGGACGGCGACGGCACAGTAGAGACCTCAGCAGACGACGGCGAATGGGGCGGCGACGCTCAGCCACGTAAAAACAATGGCGATGACAGCGACGCCGATGCCTCTGATTTGGCCCGCAGCCATGAGTCGCTGCAAGACCATCTGCACCGCCAAGCGCTTAGCCTGCGCTTGTCTGAAGAAGACCGCGCCGCGCTGTACTTTTTAATCGAATCACTCAACGACGATGGCTATTTGGAAGACAGCCTAAGCTCGCTCGCCGCAGGTCTAGCCGGCGCTGAACCCGAGCAGCTCGAAGACCGTGAAGATCTAGAACAGCACTTCACAATTGCCCTCAAGCTGCTGCAACACATGGAGCCCGCCGGCGTAGGCGCACGCCACTTGGCCGAATGCCTAAGCCTGCAACTGCTCGAATGTGAAAGCAGCCAAGCGGTGAGTGCGGCCAAGGCTATTTGTCGCCAACCCATGGAGTTACTGGCCAAGCGCGACATCAAGCGCTTAGTTCATCTGTGCGGATTTCCTGACGCCGTCATACGCGCAGCGATTGCTCTCATCGCCAGACTTGACCCCAAACCGGGCCGGCGCTTTATCAATGTTGAGCGCAACCTAATCGTGCCCGATGTGCTGGTCACCAAAGTCGCCAAAGGGTTTAAGGTCGCGCTTAACAGCGACGTAATGCCGCGTCTACGCGTGCACGACATCTACGCCAACGCCCTGAAGCAACACAAAGGCCAAGGCGGCCCGGCACTCACCCAGCGCTTGCAAGAAGCGCGCTGGTTTATCAAAAACATACAGCAGCGCTTTGACACCATTTTGCGAGTCAGCACCGCCATCGTCGAGCGCCAGAAAAACTTCTTCACCCACGGTGAGTTAGCCATGCGGCCGCTGGTGCTGCGCGAGATCGCAGACGAGCTCGGTCTGCATGAATCGACCATCTCACGCGTGACCACCGCCAAATACATGAGCACGCCGTTTGGCACTTTTGAGCTGAAGTATTTCTTCGGCTCAGCGCTGGGCACAGAAACCGGCGGCAACGCATCTAGCACCGCAGTGCGCGCGCTGATTAAGCAGTTTGTGAGCTCAGAGAGTTTAAAAAAACCACTGAGCGACAATCAGATATCCGAAATGCTCAAAGAGCAAGGCATTGAATGTGCACGCCGCACCGTCGCCAAGTACCGGGAAGCCCTGCGCATAGCGCCGGCAAGCCTGCGCAAAGCCCTCACCTGAATCTAGAACTATGAACCAACTTCAACTATTCCTACCCTGCGCCGCCGGCGTCGAAACCTTGCTGGCCACCGAGATCAAACGCGTCACCGGCATAGACGGCAAAGCCTGGCGCGCCGGCGTACAGCTGCAAGCCTCGTGGCGCGATGCCATGCTGCTGAATCTGCACAGCCGCCTAGCCCAGCGCGTGTTGATCGAGTTGCAACACCGCCAATACCGCAGCGAGCAAGACCTCTACAACGCCGCCGCCGAAGTGGCGTGGGAAATTTGGTTCACGCCCAAGCAAACCTTTAAGGTTGAGATCACCGCCCAGCACAGCCCGCTGACCAGCTTGAACTTTGCCGCGCTAAAAATCAAAGACGCGATTGCCGACCGTTTTCGCGACAAGTTCGATGTCCGTCCCGATGTCGACACGCGCTGGCCAGATGTGCGCGTCTACGTCCACCTGACCACAGAAACCGTGACGATTTATATCGACAGTTCAGGCGAGCCACTGTTTAAACGCGGCTGGCGCGAAGACAAAGGCGATGCACCACTGAAAGAAACCTTGGCCGCCGCCATGATCGCCGCCAGCGGCTGGGATGAATTGTGCAAGCAAGGCGTAGCACTTTATGACCCCTGCTGCGGCTCCGGCACGATTGCCATCGAAGCGGCGCAAATTGCCTGCAACATCGCGCCCGGCATTAACCGTCGCTTTGCTTTTCAAAAGTATTTACCGTTTCAAGCCCACGTCTGGGACGGCTTGCTAGACCAAGCCGAAGCAGCTATTACCGAGCCCACGGCAGAAGTCTTTGGCAGTGATGTGTCGTTTCGTATGGTCGACTTTTCTGAGCGCAACGCAGAGCGCGCCGGTGTTGCTGGCGCAGTTCAGTTCAGAGGTGGCGACGCACTCCAGCGTATGCCGCCAGTCGCCTCCGGCGTGATGCTGGTTAATCCACCCTATGGTGAACGTATCGACGTCGCCGGCGTAGCTGGCATACCCGCGCTGCAAGGCAGAGACCAAAGGCGCAGCCAGTTTCAAGGCCAAAACATTGACGAGTTTGGTCAACCCGTGGCGCGCGACGAATCCCCACAAGTTAGCCGCGACCGCAGCAACAACCCCGGACGCGAGCAAGCCCAAACCGAAACCGGCGAGCAAGCGTCTGAATTTTTTCCACAGCTGTCCGCGCACTGGAAGAAAAACTACGCCGGCTGGACGGCCCATGTGCTCACGCCAGACCTTAAGCTGCCGGGCAAAATGCGCCTCAAAGAATCGCGCCGCGTACCGATGTGGAATGGCCCAATCGAATGCCGCTTGTTCCGCTTTGACATGGTCGCCGGCTCAGCCCGCAACAAGCCCGCAGCATGAGCACTGGCGCATTGCTGGTGCTTGACACGAACATAGTCTTGGACTGTTTCGTGTTCTCTGATCTGGCTGCCAAACCAGTCGTGCAAGGCTTGCAATCCGGTGAGTTTGACTGGATTAGCACCCAAGCCATGCGCGATGAATTAGCCCGCGTGCTGGGCTACCCACAAATCGTGCCGCGGCTTAGTTACTACAAACTCAGCGCCAATAATGTGCTGGCAGCGTTTGATCAATACGCGCGTCTGGTGGAGGTAGCACCCAAAGCAATGCTCAACTGCCGCGATGCTGATGACCAAAAATTCATAGACCTAGCCATCAGCCACAAAGCCCTGCTGCTAAGCAAAGACAAAGATGTGATGAATATGCAAAAAAGACTGCTGGCTTATGGCGTGCAGGCACAACGCGCATCGTAAAAGTCTGAGCCTTAACTTTGAGATGATCCATTAGCGGCTGTGTGCAAAAACAGCCATTGCAACGCAGTGCTTAGTTCCCTTGATCACTTTTAAAAGGCAGAACATAAGCGGCTGGTGTGACCCATTTTTTAAATTCCTCGATAACACCGCACTCACAGTCAGGCGCGTATCCTGAGACAACAAAACTGCCAGTAGTCAATTGTTAACCTATGCGATAGGATTTGCGGATATAGAACATATCAGCAGGAACAATATGCCTAAATTGATTAGCTTGACATCAATTTTCAAACTGCCCACAACAAAAAGAGCGAGTTCAAACGCTCAAGCAGTAAAACCAAATTTGACTAAACCAGAGCAGCACAACACGCTCAAGCCTGTCACCATCCACCTAGCGCAACGTGATGTGCGCGCAGCAAGTTCTACGGCAACTAAGCCAATACCTGAATTAAGGCCTAACCCCACTTTAGGTCCCGCTTTAGGTCCCGCTTCAAAAAGTAGTCAAAGTGTTGAATCAAATAGTAGTCAAGCTTTAGAAAGTAAAGCGCTACAGCCCACCCAAACCAGCATCACGAATATTGAAGCATTCGTTGTGGCCGCCTCTGGCGATAAAGTTCAACTAAAAAAACTGCAAGCCGGCAAAGGTGATCAGCCATCCAGCGTACTGACACAACCCGTACTTTATGACGCCGTAGAAAAATTACTCTACATCGTCAGCAGTGAAGGTAGCAAGCTGACCGTTCCGCATAAGGTCTGCGAAATCGGAGGTGAAGCAGTCATTGGTGGAGACGGTAACCCCGTCGTTATTTTGACGAATCGAAAAGGACAAGAGTCTTACTTCATCGTTAATCAAGAAACGCAGACCTTGCAGCCGAGTAACCCACTGCTACAAAAATTAGCAGCAGAAACGCATGTTATTGGCGGTCAAGCATCTAGCGATGCAAGGTATTTACAAAAGGCTGACCTTAGAAGTTTGGCAACATCTAATGGCGCTGATCTGATGAAAAATATTTTTATTCATAACGGCACACCCGTAGTCAAGATTCCAAATAAAGATAAATTATCTTTTGTCTATCGCTCGCTCGAAGATTTTTCAAAAGATATAGAAAACCATATAGGTCTTGAAATTAAAAAACTTTCAGAGTCAAAAACGTCTGTAGCGCACGCCATACGGATTAAAAAAGAAACCGAAAAAAATATACCCTTTTTAGAACGATTGAAACAAGCCAGCGTAATTTATAAAGCACTGCTTAAGACAGAAAAAATTTCTGTTCCTGTCATATCTG
The DNA here is from genome assembly GCF_012584515.1 of Polaromonas vacuolata. Lineage (NCBI taxonomy): Bacteria > Pseudomonadati > Pseudomonadota > Betaproteobacteria > Burkholderiales > Comamonadaceae > Polaromonas > Polaromonas vacuolata. The sequence goes on from NZ_CP051461.1 coordinate 3,530,135, forward strand.
GGCAAATAAAAAATATCGTGGAATTTAATCATTCACCCGGTGGAGAAGGAATTCAATTAGTGCATAAAGTGGGTGATAAAAATCAACAGTCTTTAGTGGAGTACAACCCAGCTGATGAATCTCTCTATGTGCGAGTTGGTCAAACAGACATGACAATTCCGCATGAGGTTTTTAAAGTTAAAGGTGAACCAGTGAAAGACTGCGACGGCAATCAAATTGTCGTTGTTCAGGACGAAGATGGGGCAAATGACTATTACGCTATCGACGTTGATGCCGGAGCACTGCTGCCTATCAAATCACTCCTTACACCATTGGCAAAAAAAGATGAAAGCTTCATTATTGATAAAAACAATGATGCGTATCAAAAATACAAAAAAAATATTGATACAGCAGCCTTAATTAAAGAAAACGTAAACTCTTTACGAGAGCGTGTCTTTATACATAGCGGCATAGCCATGCTAAAAGTCCCGACTACACAGGGAGATCCTTTATTTGTATTTCGCCCCCTTAGTAAAGTTTCAGAAGAAATAATTTTACTTAATGCCGAAATCACAAGTAAATTTTCAGAATCAAAGGCAACAGGAAAAGATCTGATTACTTACGAAAAAGAAATAATCGAAAGATTAGATTTAGCTAGTCGTTTAGAAAAAATTAGCACGACATATAGTGAACTAGCAGAAGAATCATTTGGTGTTTTAGAAAAAACAGAAGCTTTTAAAAGCAGGCGGATTCAAGCTTGAAGTGCAACCGTATGCTGATAGGACTCTAACTGTTCCATAAAAACCTGATGCGGCGTTCGATACCCTAAACATTTTCTAGGACGATGATTGAGCCTGTGCATCGCTAAAGCAATGTCATCGTCGGTGATGCAATTAAAGCGCATCCCCTTTGGGAAAAACTGGCGAATCAAACCGTTCATATTCTCGTTCGCCCCACGCTCCCACGAGGCGTATGGATGGGCGAAAAAGAAATCTGCACTCAGCGCAGAAGCTATTCGTTCATGCTGGGCAAATTCCTTGCCGTTATCAGTCGTGAGAGTGTGCACGCAATGAGCGAACGGTTTGAGTAAAGTGATTAACGCGTCCCCTACGGCTTGCGCTGTTTTGAATGGCACGTGGAAAATTATTGAATAGCGAGAGACACGCTCATTAATCGTCACTAGTGCTTGCTTCTGCCCGGCACCAATCACCAGATCAGCCTCCCAGTCGCCAAAGCGCGCACGCTCAAGCACGATGTCGGGTCGCAGTTCTATTGAGACCTGGTGAGAGATGGTGCCGCGCCGTTCACGGCCACTGCTGCGTTTTTTTCGCGTCTTCTGGCAACGCAGTGTTTTATGCAAGGTGCCGCCCGCGCGTTTGTCAGCGTAGATGTACTGGTAAATGCTCTCATAGCTAACACCGGGTTGGTGGCTAGCTTCGAGGTGGCCGCTGATTTGCTCGGGGCTCCAAGCCTCAGCCAACTTTTCCTCCACTACAGCCCATGTCGAGTCAGCAACTCTAGGACTATTGGCGCAGGCAAGTCTACGTTCTTGGGCTTTGTCATTTGCCTGCTTAGGGCGATAGCCTCGTAGACCGCGGTTACGACGCAACTCACGGCTGATGCTCGATTTATCACGGTCCATCATTTTTGCAATTTCACTTTGATTGAAGTTTGCTTTGACGAGGATTGCAATCTGGTAACGTTCGTCACGGGTGAGGTGTGTGTAAATCATTCTGGGCAACTTTGACTTGGTAGTCGGGAAGCTTGGATGCTCTCACATCTCACCCACCCGTACGGTTAATTTCAAAGTTGCACTTCAGACTTGAATCCGCGGCATCAAAAACTACCAGCTTAAAAATTTATCCGCAATCGCCAGTGGTATTGAATTTGAGGCGGCGCGCAAAGCAATCCATACCGAATTTTTGAGCCTAGAAAAAGAGCTTCAAAAAGAGTGGCCTACAAAAGGACATAACGGAATTATTGGAAAAAACACCTTGCACAGCATAGTGCAAGACAAGGAAAGAGAGATCTTAAAAAATTTGCTTAGTCAAATAATGATTAACGCACTAAAAAATGAAACTGACTCAGAAAAAAGAGATGACTTTTATGACAGAGAAAAACCGGTACTCGTTGGAATGCTGGGGCGTAGGCAAGCTATCTTTAAAGATTTATCTAGTTCAGTACAAAGTCTTGTAGTAGAAAAAATTTTTACTAAACAAGAAGGTGAAAAATTTGTACAAGAACAAATCTTAAGAAAATTAAATATATCGATGGAATCTTTGCTAACCAGCAGTATGTTTTTATTCAATCCACAAAATGGTCTGCTAGACGCTAGTGACCAAGACCTATGGGTAGGCGACTTCGATGATCTGGTTTGGACTATGGCAGCGGGATTTGCGAATCAAAATATACCTGCGACTCAAGCGTTGGAAATAGTGCCTAACCCTTCAAGCAATATAAAAACACATAGATTTTCACAAATAGTCTCCGAAACTGGCCAGCAAGCTTTAGATATTCTGTCTGGTAAAGCAAGTAATTTTACCGGCTTCATACGCTCAATATCAGCAACGTCAACGTCATCGTCAAGCTCGACTTCGACTTCGACTTCGACGGAGTCTACTAACTTATGGGAAAAAACTAAAACAAACACTTTGGAAAATATACGAAAAATGGTGGATACGTCACTTGAAAAAATGGCAGATCAGGATGAAAGCGCGGCAAATATCGCATTCAAAGAAGGGATTCAAAAATTTTTTCAAGATCTGGTGGTTAACAATTTTTCAAGAGTGGAAAAAACTAGACCTATCGCCACATTGTCACCAGAAAAAATAAGTGATTTAGTCGCTCAAGAAGCTAACGCCTTAAAAACTGAAGAACGTCAAAGAGGAAACCCTCATTGCTATATCGACAATATAGTGACTCTGGTCGATACGCTAAACACTTCGACTATTTCTGAAAAGACATCACCTAAAAAATATTTGGAACAACAAGAATTTTTTAAAGCAGAAATTCCTCTAACAGGAAATCGTACATTTTTCACAAAAATATTGGATTGGTTTGCAGGGCGTTCAGCAGAGCAGTCTGCGCTTTTAGGAATAGTCAACAGTTTGCCAGATAAGACGCTTGCCAAAGCAGATAAATCTGCATTGAGAAAATATATACAAAGCAATAAACCCACACAAATCATTATGAATCTAGGAAAAGTGGTTGGCTTCAAAATTGAAAAAAAGGGAGCAAACAATACACTAGAAAAAATAGACGATATTTCTACTGAGAATGCATCGCTTCAGAATTTTTTTAATCTAATCAATACAACTAAAACTGGTTTAGACAAAAATAACCGTAGTGAAATATTAGAAAAAATAAAAACTGCATCGAATACATGTCCCGACAAAATAAAAGCTTATGAAGAAAGTCGCCTTAGAACTATAAAAAGTCTGATGCAGGGACTAGAAAAATTAAACCCAATCCAGCAACCTGAAGAATTTTTACGACACTTTCAGAACCCAAGCGTATTCAAATTTGATTTAATAAAGCCCCTGTTAGATCCGTCAGATACGGCTTACGAAAAAGAAAAAAAGCTGTTTGTAGATGTTTTACGTCAAGGTTTTTATCACGCCTGTAAGCAGCCACCAGTGCCAAATAGTTTGGTAATCATGTTCTTTGGTCAAATCACAGAAAAAACAATGGCTGCCTCGGCACTATTGGTTAGCAAACCCTGGCTAGACAGCCAAGAAGTTTTGAAAGCCAGTGGACTAGTATTTTCGTAATTAGAAAAATTAAAGCAATTGACGTACTTTATAAATACAGCGTGATAAATAGCGATCAACCCACGCCAAATTCACGCTGACCTTAAAAGCGCGCATCTAAAAAAATGCCAAGAAATAAGGCTAAATAATTTCACTGAATCACGCATCGACCAGTTTTTTATAAAGATTTGAGTTCAGGTAAACACTTAAAGTTAAGTGGCTTTTCTTTACCGTAAAGAGTTAATTCTTTATCAAAGCTTACAATAACCTTTCAAATGCATTAATTCGTTGACCAATGGAAGTAAAAAAAGTTAGCTTCTGCCCAGCGAATGATGAATAAAACAATCCATTCAGACCTCTTGCTATAACCGGCAAAAAGTCATCACTCCGACGCTGCACTTGACGCACGCGCTCAGCCACCCCGCAACCCGTTCGGCTAAAGACAGCCGACAACCGTGACAAGCGCCACACGCTTTACGGACCGCGGACAACGCCATCGCACCCTTAAGAGTGCGGCGCTGTTCACACTTTTTTTATCTCTCTAGATACGCTGCCGCATGTCGCGCAGCATCGCCATCTTCCTTGAAAGGAAAACCATGTCGATTAAAGACCCCGAAGACGTCGTCGAAGCGATTCGCAAACGCGCCAGCGCGCTCGGCAGCAAAACAATAGGCACGGTTGCCGTTGGCGTGCTGCTTTTGTTTTTTGTCGTCACAAGCTGGTTCACTGTGCAACCCGAAGAAACCGGCATAGTGCAGCGCTTTGGCGCGGTCAACCGCACGGTTGGCCCGGGCCTACATTTCAAGTTTCCTAACGGGATTGAAAAAGTGCGCATGGTGCCAACAGCCCGCGTGCTGAAAGAAGAGTTTGGTTTTGTCACCACCTCTACTGGCGGTCCTCGCACCCAATATGCGGACAACAGCAACCCGTTCAAAGAAGTCTCATTAATGCTAAGTGGCGACCTTAACGTGATCGATGTGCAGTGGATTGTTCAGTACCGAATTGAAGACCCGACCAAATACTTATTTAACGTGCGCCAGTCGCGCCAGACCATACGCGACACCTCAGAAGCAGTCATGCGCAGAGTGGTCGGCAACCGTTTAGGCAGCGATGTCTTGACTGTAGGCCGAGTGGCTATTTCCTTGCAGGTGAAAGAAGAAATGCAAGAAATTCTCACGTCCTACGGCACTGGCGTGAGGCTGGTGACGGTAGAGCTGCAAGATGTGACGCCGCCAGACAGCGTCAAGCCGGCGTTCAACGAAGTGAACGAGGCGCGCCAAGACAAAGAGCGCACCATTAACCAAGCGCAAGAGCAAGCCAACCGTGAGATTCCCAAAGCACGCGGCGAGGCCGTCCAGACCGTCACCATCGCCGAAGGTTATGCCCTAGAGCGAGTCAACCGTGCAAAAGGCGAAGCGACGCGCTTTACCGCGATTCTGACCGACTACAAAAAGTCCCCAGAAGTCACCCGCCGCCGTCTTTACCTAGAAGCCATGGGCAGCATATTGCCAGACGCAAAAGCCGTCTACATCGTCGACAGTGAACAGCGTGCCATGTTGCCATTGCTCAGCATGGACGGCGGCCAGTTGACCGCACCCGCCAGCGGCTCAACAACCGGCATTAAAGGAGTAAAACCACAATGAAAAAATCCATCAACATCGGTTTTGGGGCCTTGATTCTCGCGGCCATCGTCGCCTTCTCAGGCACTTTCTACACTCTGGAAGAGGGCGAGCAAGCCATCATCGTTCAGTTCGGTCGGCCTATAGGGCAGCCCGTCACCGACGCTGGTCTGCATGTCAAAGTTCCGTTTATTCAAGACGTTCGCTTGTTCGAGAAACGCTTGTTAATCTGGGACGGCGCACCGAACCAAATCCCCACCAAGGGCAGAGAGTTCATTTGGATAGACACAACCGCGCGCTGGCGCATCGCTGATGCCACGACTTTTCTTGAAAGTGTCGCCACAGAAGCGGGCGCCCGTTCCCGTCTGGACGACATCATCGACTCGGTGGTGCGTGACCAAGTCTCGGGCAGCGAGTTAGTCGAGCTAGTACGCAGCGCCTCATGGAAAGCACCAGGCGACAAGGTAATGGAAGAAGTGCCAGCAGAAGTGCAGGCGCAGTTAAACCAAAAAATCTCGCGCGGCCGTGAAGAAATCACCCGCAACATTTTGACCGAAGCGCGCAAAATCATGCCCCAGTACGGCATAGAGTTGGTTGACGTGCGCATCAAGCGCCTTGACTACGTAGAAAGCGTACGCGAGCGGGTTTATTCGCGGATGATTTCGGAACGTAAGCGCATCGCCGCGCAGTTCCGCTCAGAAGGCGAAGGCCAAAGCGCCGAGATTCTCGGCACCATGGGCAAAGAGCTGAGCGAAATTCGCTCCAGTGCTTACCGCAAAGTTCAAGAGATCCGAGGCAAGGCCGACGCTGAAGCGACTCGCATTTATGGCGAAGCCTACAACGCCGATCCTGAGTTTTATGCATTCTCTCGTACCTTAGAAGCCTACAAAGAAGGCCAAAACGAGAACTCGGTGATGATCCTAACAACCGACAGTGATTACTACCGGTATTTGAAAAAGGCCGGTAAGTAAAAAGCAAAGCCATCAGTGCGCGCTGGGCTTGTACTACTAGCTACAAGGCGCGTACTAAGTAACTGATGAGCGAATACCAGCGCAGTGTCCGGCATCAGACGCTGCGCTGATAAGCGCTCATTACTCGCCTAGCCGCAGGGCGTAGATCGGTTTAGAGACAGATGCGCTCACTCGTATCACTTATGGCTAACGGTCTATGTCCTATTGTCCATCAAAACAACGCAGAGCAACACTGGAACAAGGTCATAAAAAGTCAAGAAAAGTGACAATTTAGACCACTAAAACATTTGAATACCTTGGCGCTTATGTTTGACGCTGCTGGCCACCCGGGCGGCACGGTCAACATTGCAAGCATCCACAGGTTTGACTAGACGATGTCAAAGACATGATTGAAGAGCCGCTATTAAAGCTTGTTGACTGATGAAATTCGCTGACAAAGATGTGCACTGACAGGTGACTGGTAGATTTGCACAAAAAACGCTCAAAGCGATACTTGAGCAAGTTGTATATCGCAGTATCAATCGATAAAATTAACATTCGGATCGAAGCTAGTTTTATTGCTAATGTGCGCATCAATGCCGTGCCATACTCGACGCTTTCGGTTGATTTCCCCGTCCGTCTTCTCTTGGATTTTTATATGCGTCACAAGTCAATCCTATTTGCCCTATTGGCTGTCGTACTGACCATAAACAATGTCAATGCACAGCAATACTTTCGCATTGGCACAGGCGGCACATCGGGCACTTACTACCCAATTGGTGTGCTGGTAGCGCAAGTCGTTTCACAGCCCAACAAAATCATAGCGTCAGCGCAGACTAGCAATGGCTCGCTTGGCAATGTAATAGGCATCGCCAGTGGCTCTATAGAGTCGGGGTTTGTACAAGCCGATGTGGCGAGCTGGGCGCAAAAGGGCACCGGTATCTTTGAAGGCCGACCCGCCTTGGGTGAGTTGCGGCTGATCGCCAATCTCTATCCCGAGAGCTTGCACATGGTGGTCAGACAAGACTCAGCGATTCAATCCGTCGCAGACCTCAAGGGCAAACGGATAGCGCTCGATGAAGTCGGCTCAGGCACATTAGTCAACGCGCGCCAAGTGCTGGCAGCTTATGGCTTAGAGGTAACGGATGTAAAAGCAGAATACATAAAGCCTAAGCAAGCAAGCGATAAACTCAAGGCGGGAACTCTGGACGCTTTTTTCTTCACCGGTGGAACGCCTGCAATGGCGATTTCCGAATTAGCCGATAGTGGTGTCGGCATCAGATTGCTGCCCATAGATGGCGCTGCGGCCGTGCGTTTGCGCGCCACCAGTAGTCCCTTCTTATTTAATGATGTGATACCGGCTAACACCTATAAAGGCGTAGGCGCAGTGCAAACACTGGCGGTTGGCGCGCAATGGGTCACCAACGAAAAAATCAGTGCCGACACTGTCTATCAGATCACCAAAGCTCTGTTTACGGAGTCATCCCAAAAGGTCTTGCGAAGCGGTCACCCTAAAGGGCTTTTCATCACCAAGGAAAATGCGGTCAAAGGGGTAGGTATTCCCTTTCACCCCGGTGCCATGCGCTTTTACAAAGAAATCGGAGTGCTGAAGTAGCATGAAACTACCGCAGCGTTACGTGCCAGCTTTGCTAGCCGTATTGACGGGTGTAGTGCTTTTCGCAGCGATTGGTTACAAGCTTGTACGTGAACGCAATGTTGCGATCGAGGTCGCACGCACACAGACTCAAAATCTAGTCGGAGTGCTTGAAGAGCATGCGCGCCAAACCCTTCACCGGGTTGGAAACCACTTAAGCCAAGCCAGCGAAACGCTAGAAGAACAGCGTGTGGCCAACATCACCGATAAAGCATTACTTCGCAATAAATTGATTGCGATTTTGCCAGCCGATAGATTGATTCGCGCATTCTTAGTACTCGATCAAAAAGGCAATGTGCAACTGTCAACGCTAGAGTTAGGCGAGCCAGCGCCAAAAAATCTAGCCGACCGCGACTACTTTTTCCCGCATATTGAGGGGTCTGATCGCGAGCTGGTGTTTGGTGCGTTAGAGAAAAATCCAGCGGATGGCAATTGGACGCTACCAGTCAGTCGCAGTCTGACCTCAGCCAATGGCAAGTTAAACGGGGTTCTTGTCGCATTGGTTGAACCGCGCTATTTCCAATCTTTTTACGACTCGATTGATAGCGGCGAGAAGGGCTTGCTGTCGTTATTCCTGACCTCGGGCTGGGCCGCAGTGACGACCCCGCACAACGCCGCCTTGCTCAATCGTAACTGGTTGAAATCACCCTTGTTTCGAGTTTATATGCCCAAGTGGCCAACCGGTACCGTGCATGAAGTTGAAACTATTGACGGTGTAGAGCGCATCTACAGCTACCGCGTGATGAATGATTATCCGGTGGTCTTGAGCTACGGCCTGTCAATGGATGCTGTACTGTCTGGATGGCGCAGAGTCGCTTGGATGGACGGCATTTTGCTACTCGTCGGACTGATGGCTTTGACAGGCGCGAGCCTGGTGCTCACGCGTCACGACAAACGTCGCCGCGCGACTGAAAAAATACTGGACGAAAGCCAAGAGCGCTACCGCGTCTTGATCGAATCGTCTCCAGTCGGCATCGCCGCTCATAAGGATGGTCGATTCGTTTATGTGAATCCGGCCTGTATCAAGATGTTGGGAGCAACCTGCGAAGCCGATTTATTGAAAAAACCAATACTAGACTTTGTACACCCCAGCTTCCACCGCGCCGTAGTAAAACAGATTAAAAAGCGTTTTATCGACAATGGCGGCGCAATCGACAAACTAGAAGTCAAACTTGTGTGCTTTGATGGCCGGGCAATTGACGTCGAAGTTGAGGGAACCTTGATTCCGTTTGAAGGCAGTAAAGCCTCGCAAATTAGCATAATCGACATCACCGATCGAAAACGCGCAGAAGAAAGTCTGCGCGTTGCGGCTATCGCATTTGAGGCGCAGGAAGGCATCATCGTGACCGATGCCGACAAGATCATCCTTCGCGTCAACAGTGCTTTTACTCGCATCACCGGCTACAGCGCGAATGAAGCGATAGGCAATACCTCACGCCTGTTTCGATCTTCCCGCCACACACCAGAATTCTTTGACAACTTATTGAAAGTTATCACTGACTCAGGCATTTGGCAGGGCGAGTTGTGGAATCAGCGTAAAAATGGTGAGGAATATCCGACCCGACTCTCGATTACTGTCGTGAAAGACATTCACGGACAACTCACCCATTACGTCGCCACCATGGTCGACATCACACAAGACCGGGCAGCGGCAGATGTGATTAAAAAACTAGCCTTCTATGATTCGCTGACAGAGCTGCCCAATCGCCGCCTGCTGATGGATCGCTTACAAGAGGCGGTAACCAGCAGCGCACGACATGACCGGTATGGCGCCCTGCTGTTTTTGGATCTGGATCATTTCAAGATACTCAACGACACGCAAGGGCACGACGCTGGCGACGCGCTACTGCAGCAGGTCGCACGGCGTCTGACTAGCGTGGTACGCGAGGACGACACCGTAGCCCGTTTAGGCGGGGACGAGTTTGTGGTTTTGCTTGAGAATTTAAGCGTGAACGCGCTGGACGCCGCCGAACAAACACAAGTCATCAGCAACAAAATATCACTCGCCTTGAGCCAGCCATACACATTGGACGAGCACCAACACCACAGTACGGCCAGCGTGGGCGCGGTGCAGTTCAAAGGTCAACAACAATCAGCGGCCAATTTACTCAAGCAAGCCGACATAGCCATGTATGCAGCCAAGACCGCCGGACGCAACACATACCGTTTGTTCGATCCAAAAATGCAGGCCTGTATTAGCGAGCGCGCCGCCCTAGACGCTGACTTGCGACTAGCGCTGAGCGAGCAGCAGTTGCGCTTGTATTTTCAAAAACAAGTCAGCCACGACGGACACACTGTGGGGGCCGAAGTGTTGCTGCGTTGGCAACATCCGCAGCGCGGTCTAGTACTGCCAGACCAATTCATTCCACTGGCAGAAGATTCTGGACAGATTGTGGCGATTGGTGCTTGGCTGCTATTAGAGGCCTGTCAGCAGTTAAAGCTCTGGCAGAGCGATCCACAGCACAGCACATTGACGCTGGCCGTGAACGTTAGCGCAGGTCAGTTCAGGCAGAGCGACTTTGTCGAGCAGGTAAAGCACGCGCTGCAGACCACAGGCGCACACGCAGACCATCTCAAACTCGAGCTAACCGAGAGCACTGCGCTCGACAACGTCGACGACACGATAAGCAAGATGAATGCACTCAAAACGCTAGGCGTGCGCTTTGCTATCGACGATTTCGGCACCGGTCAGTCTTCACTGTCTTATCTGACGCAACTGCCGCTAGATCAAATCAAAATTGACCAAAGCTTTGTGCGACACATAGGCAGGCGGCCGCAAGACACATTGATAGTCCAAACCATCATAGGCATGGCCCACAACCTCGGCATGGAAGTGATTGCCGAAGGCGTCGAGACTCAAGCGCAATGCGATTTCTTAGTCAAGCATGACTGCTTGCTGTTTCAAGGTTATCTGTTCGGCCGGCCAGTGCCGCTTGAGGATTTCAATCTTAATGCCGCAGACAAGTGAGTCAGACGTCATCGCCGTATATTGTTAAATCGCTCCCCTATCAAACAAATTTCGATCCTGAACTCAGCACTACAAATTTCGTGTTTGCAGATGCGTATTTTTCGTTTTTTCATTGAAACCTAGCTTCACAGAATTGGCGCGATTAGAGGCAAAAGTCGGAAAGACTCAGCGTCAAACTTCAGCCTGTCATGAAACCGCAGGGCTAAACAGATGTTTGCATTTCTCTAAAAGCAAGCGCCCGTTTTAAGCCCTAACCACAGACCTTAAAGCTTGATACTTTGCGCCCAAACGATTGCGGCGAAGTGCGCCTGATTGATGCGCTCGGCATCCATACCCATGGCTTTGGCCATCGTTGCGACATCGCCGTCCTCTGACTCACAGGCCACAGCCAAAGCCAGATACGGTCCATAGACACCGTCATAAGAGCGCAGGGCTTGGAGGACAGTATCAGGCAACACCACATGGCTAAAAATCTCATCCACTGGAATTTCCAGCAACTGGTCTAGCAGTGAAAAAATGCCCACGATAAACAGGCTGTCGACTTCACTTTTGGGCAACCTGCCTTGGCCTAGCAATTCAATAAATCGCCCACGAATAATCGCCGTCTGCAACATGGCGGGACAAAAACCAGATGTGCAAGTTGTGACGAGTAATAGTGAAAGCCAGCGAAACAGTGGCTTGTAGCCCAGCATAGTCACCGCTTGGCGTACAGACGCAATGTGACCGCCTAGACCAAATCTGGCCGAGTTCAAGTGACCCAGCAACCTCTCTGCAATACTGGCGTCTTGATTCAGTAATTTTTCTAAATGCTGAATGTCGGCATTGTCTTGAACTAGCTGCATCAATTGAAGAAGCAATATCGCCTGCCAGCTTAGCTTTTGGTCTGGGTTGAGCAGACGTGGTGTGGCGCATAAATTTTTGAAAAATCCGCTAACACCCACGCGCGCACGGGCATCAAATGCTTGCCAGCTTGGTAACTGATCCACTACCACAGTCAAAGCAATTTTTCTGTTTTTAGCTAACTGAGTCATAGCGAGTAAATCGGGATGTGCCGAATCAATTTTGAGATGAGTTATCAAGGACAACACCACTTCGTCGGTTTCTAAAAAAACCAAATCTGCATCACACAGCGCCAGCTTAAAACCTCGGCTGCGCAGCAATGTTGCCCGTGCTAAATGGTCTTCATCTACCAAGTCGGCGCAGTTAAGCATCAACACCGTATCAGCTGGCGGCAAGGCATTGAGCGCTGCAGCGCCAAACACAGCAGGACTTGCGTCCAAAAATAAAAAACCTAACTTAGCCGTGTCTATGTGTTGGGCAACAAAGTTCAGCAATTTTGGAGATTGCACGTCGCCCTCACTAAGGCTATGTTTTTGCCATGCCAGTTTGTAGCCCACAACGTTTTGCTTAGGGTCTAGCAGCGGCAACCGCACGAGATAATTATTTTCAATCATGGATGAGTCAAATCCTAATTTGAGAAAGACTTTTAAGTCTTCTATCCGCTAAAACCAACAACAGAAATTTTTGGTGTACGACAAGAAAAAAACTAATCAATTTTTTAAGTATAGATTCAATTTTGTTGCAGTTTTTCAATAAGCAGAGCGAGTAAAAACTCCTTAAAAAATGAGTAAGAATAAAAATAAAGATCTATTTAGAAACACTCTTTATTTCGATTTTTGTCGCATAAATAGTCATATGCATTTAGTTATCGGTGATGACTAAGCCAATTACCAGCACACAGATATTTTGAACACATCTATTAGATAGTACGTATAAATAGAAAAAATTTTAAGAATCTAATTTTGGTTACAAAAATATGAATCTGCCTAGGGAAAACGAGAAGTGTGTACACATCACATCGCCGTCTGTCAGGCCTAAAATAAAAAATCAAAGTCAAAAAATTCAACGCTGAAAAGAGAAATATGCGCCTTCCTATTTTGTTAAACCGTCTAACACTAGCACTTGGTTTATGCCTTGGTCTATCTATCAGTAACAGCACTTTTGCAGGTGCAGTTTTTTCCGATGCAGCAGGCAGTCAAGCAATCGGAAGAGATGTGAAGTTTACGGTTTACTTGCCTGACGGCTACAAAGAAAGCACCCAGCCTTATCCGGTGGTTTATTTGCTGCACGGTGCTGGCGGTGACGAGAATGAATGGCGTACCAAGGGCGGTGCAGTAGAAACACTAGACGGTCTTATTAAACGCGGTCTGATGCGTCCATCCGTCGTCGTGATGCCTACCGTTGGACCAGCGAGTTGGTGGGCTAACGGTGCAGCAGAAAAAAGCGAAAGTGCCATCATGGACGACTTACTTCCGTATGTGGAAAGCCGCTATAAAGTCACGCGTGATCGAAAGGGCCGCGCTATTGGCGGGCTTTCAATGGGCGGCTATGGCGCATTAAATATCGCACTGCGTCACCCAGAAAAGTTTTGTGCGGCAGCCATCATCAGCCCAGCGATTTATGATCCTTTGCCACCCGAGGCATCTGCGTCGCGCCGCACGCCGCAGTTCGTGCGCAACGGTCAGTTTGATCCCGACACTTGGCGGGCGTTGAATTATCCGGCGCAGTTACCCGCCTACACGGCACAAGCGCTGCGCGTACCGATGTGGATTGTTGCGGGTGATCACGATTACCTAGGCATTGCACAGATGTCCGCTAACTTGTTTGCGCGTATTCATCAGATTCAACCCAAGCAAGCTGAGCTGCGAATCGTGAATGGCGATCATGAATGGCTGGTGTTTCGCGATGCACTGCCAGAGGCGTTGCAATATGTTGACCAGTCCTGCTCGCGTAGCTAATGCCTTGTGAGTGACGGGTTGACTTTCCCAATCTGTCAGTGAGCGGTGCGGTCATGCGCGATAAAAAACCTGGACATAGGATATTGGCTAAATCGCAACCGGTCTTTCCCTTAACTTCAGCAGGAGTTGATCGTCATGCAGCGCAAGATTCTCATCGCTCGTTTCAATCATGAAACCAATACCTTCTCGCCGATTGAGACAACGCTTAAAGCCTTCAGTCCGAAGTGGAAACTAGACGCCTACAAAGATCAAAAAGGTGCACGTACCGCTATGGGTGCATTTTTGGATATTGCGGAGTCTGTCCTCAATGCATCACTCATCACGCCAGTCAGTGCGACCGCCAATCCCAGCGGCACTGTCGCGGCGCAGGCTTACGACACCATATGCACAGCCATACTTGAGGCCGTCGCGCAAGGATGCGATGCCATCATGCTGGATTTGCACGGTGCGATGGTGACTGAAAATGCCGCCGATGGTGAAGGCGTATTACTAGAAAAAATTAGGCAAATCGCGGCCAACGTGCCTATCTGTGTCGCGCTAGATCTGCATGGCAATGTGACGCAAAAAATGATGGATAACTGCGACATTATTGTCGGCTTTAAAACCTATCCACATATAGACATGTATGAAACGGGAATGCATGCGGGACTGCTACTTACTCGTTTGTTAGAACAAAAAATCAAGCCGGTAATGGCGTGGCGTCAACTACCGTTGTTGTCGCATACCTTGATGAGTAATACCTCAGAGTCGGCGATGCAACGCGCGGTTTTTGCAGCCAGCGCAGCACAAACTGAACCAGGTGTGTTGGCGGTCTCCATCATGGCGGGATTCTCCCTCGCTGACTTTGAAGACGCTGGCGTGTCGGTTGTGGTTGTCACTGATCAAAATGCTGATTTAGCCGATGCGGTCGCTGCCCGTATCTCAGAACAAATCTGGGCCGACCGCGAAGGATTTATTTATACCAGCGAGCCGCTTGCAATATCGTTGCAGCACGCACAAGCACTCGCATCAAGCGCAGCTACTGGCCCTGTGCTGTTGCTAGACCATAGTGACAATGTGATGTCGGGCGGCAGTTGCGACACCATGGATGTGCTCGAAGCTGCGCTGCAAGCAGGTTTGAGTGACATCGCAGTTGGACCAATTTGTGATCCCGCAGCGGTGGCAGAACTGGTTAATGCCGGCCTAGGCGCTACAGTCACGATTGCGCTGGGCAATAAGACTTTTTTAAAGTCGCAAAACTTGCGCAAAACACCCGTCGTATTAACCGGTGTTGTTCGCACTATCAGCGCCGGTGAATTTCGCGTGAGTGGGCCCATCTACACCGGCTCGACGGTGAAAATGGGGCGTACCGTGTTGTTTGATATTGGAGCGGCGCAAATCCTTGTAACCCAAGAACGGATTGAGCCCTATGACCTAGGTCTCTTTACCAGCGTCGGCATAGTGCCTGCAGAAAAAACCTATTTGCTGCTCAAGTCGCGTATGTATTGCCGACCCGTTTTCGAGCCAATTAGCAAAGGACTGATCGCCTGTGATTCTGATTCTGGTGGTCCGACTAGCTCTAACTATTCCTTGTTTCCATTTAAGAAAATTCGCCGACCGATTTATCCGCTGGATTTGTAATCGATTGGTTTTGAATTTTCTAAGTGACGTTTTAGCGGCCAAAACTTACCAAGGTTTTAGCGTACAAATTTAGTTCTCAGCGCTACACCCAACCACCACACACAGGGAAAACCTGACCGACAAAACAATTCGCGTTGTCACTACAAAGATAGGCGGCGAATTCAGCATCTTCGCTGGCGCCCACTAGTCGGCCCAGTGGTACTTCGCGCTTTATGCGCTCTTGAAATTTTGGATTGGCTTGTACTTCTGAAGGAAAGTAGGTGGGGTTGTCGACAAAGTTTTGGGCAATCGCATTGACCTGAATATTGTGGCTGGCCATTTCCACCCCAACCGCTTGAACGTAAGCCAGTTGCGCGCCACGCGCAGCACTGTAAGTCGACGCTCGCTTCATACCGCGCAGCGCTGAAGCGCTGCCCATCACCAAAATCTTGCCGCTGCGACGCGCAATCATCGCAGGTAACACCGCGCGACATAAGCGCGGCAGCGGGTTCACGAGTGCTGCAAATATGTCACTCCACTCATCATCAAGAACGTCAGTCACCGCAGTACTAGGCGCAGGCACCGCCAAATTCACAACCAATATATCGATCTGCCCCAGAGCAGCGATGAGGGACGCCGGTGCGTCTGGATGCAGTAATGAATCAGTACTTTCAAGCACTGTTGCGCCGTGCGCTGCAAACACTTGGCACAAAACTGGCCCCATGAACACATCAGCGTTGGTGATGAGCACTCGTTTTCCGATCAAGTTCATATTCGCCATAAGTTTTCTTTGTGATGATTTGTTTTGAAAACACCAGTCTATCGCTTGTCAAAAATCAAAATCAATTCAAGCAAAAAACAGTTATTACAAAAAATTCTCAAACCTGCGGTCGCCACTGCGACTTGTCTAGCGGATTTAAATGACGGGAACGATACGATGCAGAGTCCAATAGATTAGTAATTCGAGACCTCAGATTTCCAATCTCGCCATTGAATCTTCCCCGCAATACTTTGAAGGAACACAGATGAACTACCCGACAACCCAACTTTTTATTGATGGTCATTGGCAAGATGCAGCTAATGCCCGTACGCAAGCTGTTTTCAACCCAGCTGATGGCAAAGAAATTGGCCGCGTCGCGCATGCCTCCACGGCTGACTTAGATCGCGCACTGGCAGCTGCTGCCAAAGGGTTTGAGACTTGGCGCAACGTGCCGGCGTTTGAACGCTGCCAAATCATGCGCCGCGCAGCTGGCCTTTTGCGCGAACGCGCTGATGCAATTTCTTCATTGATGACCCAAGAACAAGGTAAGCCCTTGGTGGAGGCGAAGATGGAAGTCATAGCCGCAGCCGGCATCATGGAGTGGTTTGCTGAAGAAGGCCTGCGGGTTTATGGCCGGATCATGCCTTCGCGCAATCTCGCCGTGCGTCAAATGGTGTTGAAAGACCCGGTCGGGCCGGTTGCGGCTTTCACCCCATGGAATTTTCCTATTGCCCAAGTGGTGCGTAAACTGGGCGCTGCCTTGACGGCCGGTTGCTCCATCTTGGTCAAAGCTGCAGAAGAAACACCAGCCAGCCCAGCCGAACTGATTCGTGCGCTAGCCGATGCCGGCATTCCTGCGGGTGTGATTGGCTTGGTCTATGGCGACCCGGCCGAGATCTCAAACTATCTCATTGCCCATCCTGTGATCCGAAAAATCACCTTTACTGGCTCCACACCGGTTGGCAAACAATTGGCGGCGATGGCGGGTAAATATATGAAACGCAGCACCATGGAACTGGGCGGTCACGCGCCCGTGATCGTGGCAGAAGATGCGGATGTCGCGTTGGCGGTGAAGACTGTGGGTGCGTCTAAGTTTCGCAATGCTGGACAAGTTTGTATCTCGCCGACACGGTTTTTGGTGCATGAAAGTTTGGTCACCGAGTTTGCCAACGCACTGGTGTCACATGCACAGTCCCTAAAAGTGGGAGATGGTTTGACTGAAGGTACGCAGATGGGGCCATTGGCCAATCCGCGCCGGTTGTTGGCAATGGCTGACTTAACGCAAGACGCGCTCAGCAGCGGTGCGCGGCTCGCCACGGGCGGTGAACGCATAGGCGAGCAAGGCAATTTCTGGGCGCCAACGGTGCTCATAGATGTGCCGTTAAAAGCGCGGCTTTTTAATGAAGAACCTTTTGGACCGATTGCCGGTATTCACAGCTTCAAAACACTTGACGAAGCGATTAACGAAGCCAATCGCTTGCCATTCGGGCTTGCCGCCTATGCCTTTACCCAATCGCTAGCGACCTCGCATGCGCTGGCGCAGCGGGTAGAAGTCGGCATGCTGTGGATTAACCAAGCCGCTGCGGCTTGGCCTGAAATGCCGTTTGGTGGCGTGAAAGATTCTGGCTACGGCACTGAAGGCGGACCAGAGGCGATAGAGGCTTACCTCAACACACGCGCGGTTTCCATCATGAGTGTTTGAGGGTCGCCGTAAAACTTTGGGCTGGTGTCTGAATTTGCAGACTTAGACATTTGCAATGCCAGCAGGTCAGTCTTTCAAAAACCAGTTGGGGGTATCGCTTTAAGCCACACGCCACTCCCAAGCCTCGGCTTGGAAGACGGCGCGGCGATGGCCTTCACGGCTAAGCTCTAACCAATCAATAGACTGTACTTGTGCGGTGATGATGGCTAGGTTGTGCGAAGGCGAAGGAGACGACGCGAGCGCGGGCTCGGCATCATCAGCGGCACTCTGGAGTAAATCTCCCGGCGCGCGGGCCGACAAATAGTCGCCAGCGGCATGGGACTGACTCACCCGCGCCCAGACCGCATCAACCTCAGGCCCGCTGTGCTGCACCGAGACACTGGCTTTGACCCTGAGTTGCCAGTTTAGTCGCTTGCTCCAAAACGCCAGCATCAGCGCCGGCTTAAATGCCAGCTCCGCTACTTTCGGGCTACGGCCATCGGTATAAATTTGCAGCGTAGCCAGCTTGGCGTCGGCATGCCTTAGCACAACACTGCGCGCTTGCGGCAAGCCGTCTGCGCTGACCGTGGCTAACACCGGCGTGCGCCATTCATGGTGCCGGTCTTGCGTGGCGCGTTGCAGTTCCATCCAAATGCGTTGGCGGATTTCGGGTTCGGTTTGTAGTGAAGTTTTCAAAGTGGTGAGCCTAGGGTGAACAGTAGCAAATGTTTTAACGCAAGCCTTAGTCAAGAAGACCGGCGGGGTCTAAATACCCACTTTTATTCCTGCCTTTTTTCCCTACTTTTTTGCACCGTTCGCTGTGCAGCGCGTCGCGCTTGTGCTGTCACTTTGACGATAAATGCGATTGCCTTTGAATTAGCCAAGCAATGCTAGCGCTCAATTCAAACAAGGCTTCAGGCGATCCACTCCAACTCAGCGCATGGTCTGGTCCAGCGATGCCGCAACAACTGATCCGTCAGCGCGGGCTCAAGAACTTAAAAGCCTAAGAGCTTGAGGTCAAACACGCGCTCTATCAACCACACCAATGCCACCAGCATGATTAGCCACGAACCGACTAAAAATACCCCACGCAGATAAAACCGCGTGTGACGAAGTAAAAAAGCCAGCGGTAAAAATACTGCGACTATGGCCATTTGTCCGACCTCAACGCCAGCATTAAAGCCCAACAGCGACAACACCAAAGCGTCGGCAGGCAAACCAAGTTCGGCCAAAACGCTGGCAAAGCCAAAGCCATGTATCAAGCCAAAACCGAAGGCCACCAGCCAGCGCTTGTGCTCTACAACCGGCCAAATATTGTTGGCCGCAGCCAGCACCACCGACAGTGCGATAGCAGACTCCACCAACCGCGAAGGCAGTGACACCAGTCCCAATGCAGCCAGCGACAAAGTAATCGAGTGCGCGGCGGTAAATGAGGTCACTACCCACAGCACCTCGCGCAAAGCCACGCCAAAATTGTCGACGCCGCGCCACCGCCGCATGCTCACCACCAGCACGGCAGGCAGCAGTAGCGAGAGCAAAAACAAAATATGGTCAAAGCCAATCCAAATGTGCCAAACACCTTCTTCTAGGTACTTGGTGAACTGCTTCCAGCGCGAGACTTTCTCGGCACTAAATTGCACCAAACCGCTGCTTGGTGAGAGCACGGTTGTGTGGGTGACGCCGTCGAGGTTTAAGCGCAGCAGGCCACGGTGCAAATTATCCAGCTCAAACAACAAGCGGTATTGCAAGCCCAAGTCGCCAGTTGCGGCGGGGCAATTACCGGTGATGTGCAAAACAGCGTAGCCGCCATCCGTGTGGTCATCGACCTGAAGACTTGACACCGCCAGCGAGCAAGCACCGCCGCGTGCAATATCTAATCGACTCAAGGCCCAAGCCGATAAGTCGTTCTGACGCGCGCGCAACTCGCCCCAAGTAATTTCAGCATCACCGTTACTGTCAAGGCCTAGCGCAAAGTCTATGTCTCTCAGGGCAATATCCCATTGGGCGGTGATGGCCATGCCTTTTGCATCCACCACCAAAAAGCTGTCGCTGGCTTTATGCGCCCAAGCACTGGGCTGGCACAGCAGCAAAACCATCAGCAGGACAAAGCGCATCATGATTTGCTTTCAGACTTCTTTGAACTAAGCGGTAATTGGCTGATTTGCTTGGCTAGGCTTTGCAGGTGCGCGTCTTCAAAACGACTCGTTTGCAACCAGTCGAGTGCAGGTTTAGCGCCTTCAGCGCTTTTGGCGGCCAGCGCAGATTCGAGCAAAATCCGGACGTCGCGCGGCTCTTTTTGCACCTGATAGTTGTCCATGGCCACTTGCAAAGATAAGGCGGGATTGTTGCGTAGCCGGAGCTGAAAGCGCGCCTCTTCTGCCCGGTGCGTGGTGTCGCCACGCAGCTTGGCTGCGGCGAAGCGGTCATCCAGAGCCTGAATGTGGGCCGCCGCTGCGGGTAGCTTTAACAACGCTTCAGCCTCAGCCAAACGCAGCAGCAGACCGTCTGACGCTTCCCAAGAGGCCAGCAACTTGGCGACTTCAGCGGGGCGCTGGTTATCGAGCAAAAAATCAGCCCAAGCGGCCAACAAATAGCCATCGTCTTGACCTAGCGCCACAGCGTCACGGTAGTGGCGCTCAGCCTTAGCGGTCTGGCCCTTCCAAGCGGCTACCTCGCCCAGCCGGGTGAGTAACCAGCGGCGCCTGTCGTCGTCACGGGTAGTCGACAAGGCTTGTTGCAGCGTCGCATAGCCATCGGCCAGCTGACCGGTATAGGCTTGCAATAGGCCGGTACAACCGCCGTACAGCACGGCGCGCTGCATTTGCAAAAGTGCGGCGCACTCTTGGCTGGCGTTGCTGTACTTGGCTTCCACCAAATAAATCGCGCCACGCCAGGCATGCGCAATGGCTAGATCGGGATCCATAGACTTAGCGGCAGCAAAGTCAGTTAATGCGCCAGCAAAGTCGTGCCGGTATTGCTGCAACATGCCGCGTGTGATGAGCAAGTCCGGTGTCATTTTGCTGCCGAAACGCGCCACGATGGCATCGGCATAACCCACGTAACGCGGGTCACCAAGCGCCAGCGCTAAATTAAAATACGCCTGCGCCAGCGTGACAGAGGCGGCGGCGTCATCAGGCGCCTTCAACACGTTTGCACGCATCTCCGCTAGGGCTTTAGCACGGGTGTCACCAGCGCGAAACGGGAGTCGCTCTATGACGGCGGCGTCTTGGGTTGGTGTGCGCGGGGCAGTCAACGCTGGCGTAGCCAACACCGCTGCAAACAGGGCTAGCCCAAACTTAAAAGACCACTGGTTGCATTTAATAAGCATATATAAGGTACATTGTATCGGCGGTGTAAAGGCCGTTTATCTGATCGATTAAAACTTAGGAGATTGACCATGCAAAAATTATTGTCTAGCCTTGTTATTGCTGCTTTCGCAACTGCTTCAATGGGTGCTTTCGCAGCCGCCCACGGTGGCGCTATGTCGGACAAAGAAAAAGCAGAAATGGCTGAGAAATGCGCCAAGATGGACCCGGCTAAAGCCGATGCCAAAATGAAGGCCGAATGCAAAAAAATGATGGAAATGAAGAAGTAATTTTTACTTTCATCTGAAAAAGCGGACTTTTAGTCCGTTTTTTTTTGGCTTTCCTTTTGTCATTAAGCTATGAAGAACGAGCCAAAACACCTTTTTTGAACCAGCGACTCAACAGCTTTCACAAAAATCCTAATTTTTGTCTTTTAGCTGATGCGCGCTTGTGTCTGACAGCGCGTCACAGCTGTGCCGCTGACGTAGCGCCATTAAATAATGGCCTTTGTAATTTAATTTTTGACACTTTCAGCTCGGATCGATTTTTTTGATCAAATAATCACCCGGCGGCAACCCAGCCCATAGCCGCTCGGCATAAATGACAATTCGCCCTACGCGTTCAGCGCAACGCGTTTGACTAATACTCCGGCGCCAGCACTAACCGCACCAAGCAGATTCTGAGCGAGATTAAACAAGTAATAAAAAAAAGAAACGAAGCAACTTCGTGTCTGTCATTTAGTTTTAGGTCGCCGCGTCTTCGCAACTTTTAAGTGCTCATAGTGAAATAAATTTTGATGCTCATCCACACGTGGTTTAGTTCGACCAAGATGTTAGCCATGAGTCTAAGCATCTCGCGATTTTTGTGACAACGTTG
The DNA here is from genome assembly GCF_012584515.1 of Polaromonas vacuolata. Classification (NCBI taxonomy): domain Bacteria; kingdom Pseudomonadati; phylum Pseudomonadota; class Betaproteobacteria; order Burkholderiales; family Comamonadaceae; genus Polaromonas; species Polaromonas vacuolata. Next base: position 3,552,073 of record NZ_CP051461.1, read on the forward strand.
CCACGTGTGTTCTGCGTTTGATATTCTTGTTCAAGCCTTCTAATCACCTGTCCGCCTTTGCGCAATCGCTCATAGCGCGCAAAGAGCAACGCATAAGACGTTTCATCATGTGATGGGTTGCGCCTAGTTTCTAAGCTGACGTCTAACTTTTTGGTGTAGTGACTGATTTTATTTGAAGAAATACTACCCGCTGAATCGACTAGTAATGACTTGCAGATACACCCTAAAAAATTTAAAAAAATTTCTGTAATGCGGAGGTAAATTACAGAAAAAAATAGATCAGAGTACGCGGAAAAAAATTAAAAAATCAAAGAAATAAGCCAATATATTTGGATAAATATTTAAGTTCTAGACACGCGCAATAGGAAGGAAATTTGAGTGAATTTTTTCTTCTTAATTTTGTATTGTTGATTTTATATTTTGGTAATCTCAGAAAGATTTATACCGAATAAAAATGGTTAACTTTGAAATTTATTAGCTTACCAATTCATCAATTTATTGACAATTTTTAATACCTATTAGCGAGCCAGTACGCTCCAAAATAAAAGCATTCCAAGCCAAGCATTTTGCATCGAGCGATGCGGCAGGTTTTCAACACCATCTTCCAAAAAGTTAATGATTATTCTGTCCAGCGCAGTGGCTAAAAAAAATAGCAATGCAAATGACAATCACATAGTCCGCGCGTCATGGTGCGAAATCGCAATCAGTTCAAGCGCCTAAATCTGAGTGAATTTTTTCACTTTTCACTTTTCACTTTTCACTTTTCACTTTTCACTCTCACGAGATATTGAAACCAAAGCGCAATATCAACTGCTATAGCTTGCGTTTATAAATTTTCTGTTGTGTACGTAAAAAACAGAAATTATTAATTGATATAGATCAAACAGAAATAAACGCTTTTGTTTTTATACCAACAACATTTAGAATCCCAATGCCTAAAAAATTTGGTACTTTCTGGCTCATTTAATAAGCACACGCTTGACCGAAAAAATAGAATCTACTAACTATTTTGTGCTGTTGTCAGAGCAAAAAAATTTAGCAAAACAAACTTAGCGGCTATTCATTTGTGGATGAATTCTCGCTACCAAGCCGCGTTTATTAAGGGGCGGATTCAAGCTTGAAGTGCAACCGTATGCTGATAGGACTCTAACTGTTCCATAAAAACCTGATGCGGCGTTCGATACCCTAAACATTTTCTAGGACGATGATTGAGCCTGTGCATCGCTAAAGCAATGTCATCGTCGGTTATGCAATTAAAGCGCATCCCCTTTGGGAAAAACTGGCGAATCAAACCGTTCATATTCTCGTTCGCCCCACGCTCCCACGAGGCGTATGGATGGGCGAAAAAGAAATCTGCACTCAGCGCAGAAGCTATTCGTTCATGCTGAGAAAATTCCTTGCCGTTATCAGTCGTGAGAGTGTGCACGCAATGAGCGAACGGTTTGAGTAAAGTGATTAACGCGTCCCCTACGGCTTGCGCTGTTTTGAATGGCACGTGGAAAATTATTGAATAGCGAGAGACACGCTCATTAATCGTCACTAGTGCTTGCTTCTGCCCGGCACCAATCACCAGATCAGCCTCCCAGTCGCCAAAGCGCGCACGCTCAAGCACGATGTCGGGTCGCAGTTCTATTGAGACCTGGTGAGAGATGGTGCCGCGCCGTTCACGGCCACTGCTGCGTTTTTTTCGCGTCTTCTGGCAACGCAGTGTTTTATGCAAGGTGCCGCCCGCGCGTTTGTCAGCGTAGATGTACTGGTAAATGCTCTCATAGCTAACACCGGGTTGGTGGCTAGCTTCGAGGTGGCCGCTGATTTGCTCGGGGCTCCAAGCCTCAGCCAACTTTTCCTCCACTACAGCCCATGTCGAGTCAGCAACTCTAGGACTATTGGCGCAGGCAAGTCTACGTTCTTGGGCTTTGTCATTTGCCTGCTTAGGGCGATAGCCTCGTAGACCGCGGTTACGACGCAACTCACGGCTGATGCTCGATTTATCACGGTCCATCATTTTTGCAATTTCACTTTGATTGAAGTTTGCTTTGACGAGGATTGCAATCTGGTAACGTTCGTCACGGGTGAGGTGTGTGTAAATCATTCTGGGCAACTTTGACTTGGTAGTCGGGAAGCTTGGATGCTCTCACATCTCACCCACCCGTACGGTTAATTTCAAAGTTGCACTTCAGACTTGAATCCGCGCTGTCTTTCATGATTGTTACGCACCTAAAAAAAAATTTGGGCCGTGATAGGGTGTTTTGGACTGTTTTAGATTGATCGATTTTTTGAGTGCTAATTTGTCAACGACACCATTGAAATGAATTGATTGACCATTCGCGTGAAGATAGCAAGCGCTACTACTAGCGCGCAGCTAGGTGCAAGTGATTGCCCAAATGGCAGGTTCAAGCTAGCGATTAACAGCTTTTAGATTGGAGGACTATGCGTTGAGCAGCGAGCTACGGTTTGTAGCTGCGGCGGCAGCTGTCAATTGTCTGACCTGTATTAGTTCGAATCAGGTAATCGCAGATTGAAGGAAATGCGTACGTGCAGACTGTTATCCCTTAGCCACTCCTTAACACCGCTCAGTGATGCGCAAAAAAACCTGACTGAGACAGCTTTGTTAGTCGTACCTAAGCAGAGCCAACTGGTTGGCACCTACTCCCTAGCCATCGGCTCAGGTGGGCGCACTAAATCTACGCTTGCCAGCGGACGAATACAGCACGGTTTAATCGGCAATTGTCGCAACCGGCACCGACGCACACATTACGTTTGATGATGGTTGGGGACTCGGCGCGTGGCCTTGGGTTATGGCGCTAGCAATACAGGTGGCGCCAGTCATGCGCAGTCGAGCGAGCTGCGCCAACTGTTTAATACCTGCGGCGGCAATGAAGTCGAACTTAAAATTTATAGCCGTTACCTGAGCCCTGAATTAGCCAAGCAAGTGTTGCTAGTACCGAACTTAGAAAAAATCCGACTGCAAAGCAATAGCACAGGTTTTTTTACCGCCAGCGCTACCCAATTGGAACTCCTAAATCCTAAGAAACCAATCTACCAATTTCAGGTGCAATGGGTCTGTCAGGTGATTACCGTGGGTACGGATGCGACCTTGAAAATTGCACGCTTTGGCGCTCATGCCAACAATATGCGTCAACCGGTTGGGCAAGCCAACGGCCGCATGGCGGTCAGCACCGTTATCAGCATAACGCTAAATTCTTCAGGCGGTCTAGCAAAAATTAACCACACATTCTTTGACGCTGCCGTGGGTATTGAGAACATCATTTCCTTCGATGTTCTAACCGATGCCAAACTTTAGTTCAGGCACGCACTAGATTGCTTAAACAGCACGCCGCTTCGACACTACGGCCTCGATTGCAAGCCCTCAGGAGAAGCGGCAAAGCCGGTCAAGGTGCGCTCTGCATGGCTCAAGCGCCAGTTCAGCATTTTTTGTGCGTACTGCAAAATCAGCGTAGCGTAGTGCGGATTGTCGGCCTGGTTGTGCAGTTGCTCGGGGTCTTTTTTGAGGTCAAAAAACAGCGGCGCTAAGGCCGCAAAATGCACGTATTTATAGGCCTTGTCTTGCACCACGGCGAGTGCGCATTGATCCATTTTTAGACCTAAGAATTCTTCTGGCTTAGAGTAAAAAATATTTCGAAAGTCGTATTCATAGTGCACCTCTTCACGCCAATCAACAGGTGTAGCGCCGTGGTGCACAAAGGGCAGCAAGGATTCTCCGTCGCAGCTGCGCGGCACTTCTTGCCCCAACCATTTCAAAATCGTCGGCATGGTGTCTATGGTTTCGGTGAACGCCGACACCAATGTGCCGCGTGTGGCATCGGCAGCAGCACTCGGGTCGCGCACCACCATAGGGATGTGAAAACTCTCGTCAAAATAACCCACCTTGCCAAGCAGGTGATGGTCACCGAGTTGCTCGCCGTGGTCACTGGTGAAAACGATTAAGGTGTTGTCCCACTGACCAGTCTGTTTTAGATAGTCAAACACACGGCCGAGTTGATCATCGATCTCGCTCATCAAACCATAGTAAGTTGCGCGCAGTTGGCGAACTTCCGCATCGCTCATTTCGCTGGCCGCGCCTTGGCCGTTTTGAAAGAATTTTTCTCGTGGTGTGTTGCGCAGATAAAAATCTAACACCGGATGTTGCGCGGCTTCAAGTTCTGCCGAGGCGGCGCGCACCGGTGACGGGCAATGCTGCGGATCGTACATCGCGTGATACGGCGCGGGAGCCGCAAACGGTGGATGCGGCCGGTAGTAACCGAGGTGCAAAAACCAAGACTTGTGCTCAGTGCCGCGCAGATAGTCAAGCGCGCGATCAGTAAACCAAACCGTGTCCGACAGTTCAGCCGGAATGCGACTCGGCTTAGCGCTGGCACCGATATCAGTGGCTTCCAAATCTTGCGGCAACCAAATGTCCCAAGGATTTTCCGGCATGGGAAAACCTTGGCCCGCAACCCAAGAAAAATAGGCCTCCATCTTGTTGCCCCAAGAGCCAACCGGACGCCAACCCTCCATGTCAGCGCCCAGCACTTTAAAGCGCGGGTCTTGTGCGGCAGTTACCCGTGGGTCTGGCGTGGTGGTGGTGTAGCCGACCAGTGCCGGGTCATAGCCGGCCTTGCGCACTTCAAGAGCGATATTGGTGTGGCGCGCATCGAGTGGAATCGTATTTTGAACCGCTCTGTGATTCATCATGTATTGACCAGTCAACAAACTGGCCCGACCAGGACCGCAGGGAACAGCCTGGGTGTAATGCTTGGCAAAGGTCACCCCAAGCGCTGCCAGGGCTTGGATGTTGGGCGTTTTAATCACCGGATGATCGAGCATGGGCAGCGTGTCACCACGCCACTGGTCGACCACAATCATGAGCACGTTTTTTTGTTTCACTAAAACCTCACTGGAATAAAAAAATAAATCAACGAAGCGTGGGATCCAACCGGTCACGCAACCAATCACCCACCAAGCTGACAGAAAAAGTAGTCAGCACAATCACCGCACTAGGGGCCAACAAAATCCACGGCGCCGACTGCAAATACTCGCGGCCAGAGCCGACCATATTGCCCAGACTTGTCATTGGCAGCTGAACGCCCAGACCCAAAAATGACAAGCCGGCTTCGAGCAAAATCAGCTCCGGAAAAGTCAGTGTCACACTGACAATCAAGGTGCTGGCGATATTCGGCAATACATGCAAGGCATAGACCCGCAGCGGTGACGCGCCTATCTCATGAGCCGCTGCGGCATAGCCTTGCTCGTTGGCGGCAATCGTCAAACCGCGGGTAATCCGAGCCGCACGCTCCCAGCCGTAAAACCCCATCAAGGCTATAAAAAGTGGCAAGGTATTACCCAAAAAAGCCAACACAGCAAGGGCTATCACCATGAAGGGCATGGAGGCCTGAAAGTCGACCAGCAGCAACACCAGTTGCTCAACCCAAGCGCGAAAGTGCGCCGCCAAAAAGCCCAGCGTGATGCCTATCGTGGCGGACAAAATCGTGCCCAAAAAAGCCACCAACAAACTGATGCGCACGGAGACGAACAAACGCGAGAGTAAGTCGCGCCCCAATTCATCGGTACCCAGCCAATGCGCAGCGCTGCCGCCGAAAAAGACCGGCGCTTGCAGCCTGGCCGTGAGGTCGAGTTGGGTGTAGGGGTAAGGCGCTAGCCAATTGGCAAAGACGGCTACAAAAAGTACCAACACCAGCCAACCCATACCAGCGAGAACCAGCGGCGGGTAGGCTACCAAAAAGCGTTTTAAACGTTTTAAGAAACTTTGCCGGTTAGAAAAATTAGCCTCGTTTTCATCATTGGCCGCATTTGATTCAGCCAGCAAAGGCGGCGGTAAAACCAAGGTAGAAGGCTTTAGTTTTTGCATTAGCCGGCCCTTCCAGTCTTGGCGCCAGAACGCAGGCGCGGATCAAACCAGCCATACAGTGCGTCGACTAATAAATTCGACGTCACCATGGTCGCGGCCACTAACAGCAGCAAACTTTGCACCACCGCCAGATCACGGCTGGCCACCGCAGACACCAACAAGCGGCCAACACCAGGCCAAGAAAACACACTCTCGACCACTACCGCGCCGGCAATTAAACTGCCCACCATAAAGCCAATGATGGTGATGGTTGGAATCGCAGCATTCGGCAGTGCGTGGTTGCGCACCACGCTTTGCCACTTCAAACCTTTGGCCGAGGCGGTGCGGATATACGGCTGACCCATGACTTCTAGCATGGCCGATCGGGTAAACCGCGCCAAGATGGCAGCGCCGCCCAAACTCAGCGTGACGATGGGCAAAATAGCATGCTGCCAACTGGTATTACCACCACTAGGCAACCAGCCTAAGCCGACGGCAAACAGCAAAACCAAAATCAGGCCCAAGACAAAACTCGGCACGCTATAGCCTGCCACCGCCAAGCTCATGACCAAGCGATCTAGCAGTGAGTTGCGGTTTAGTGCGGCAAAAATACCAGCCGGAATGCCGATCAATAGTTTGAGAAAAAAAGCCGGCAAGGTAATCGCCAAAGTCGCCGGTATGCGTTCGAGCACCATCTCCATTGCAGGACGACTGTCGCGCATAGACTGGCCGAAATTACCCTGCAATAAATTGCTAAAGTAATTGAGGTACTGCTGCCACAAAGACAAATCTAAGCCCCAACCTTGGCGAAAAGCAGCCAGCGCTTCGGGCGGTGCCTCGGCCGACATAATCATCATGGCCGGGTCGCCGGACAGGCGCAAAATAAAAAAAGCAAACGTCAAAACTAAAAAAATCGTCACCAAAGCGCGCAGTAAACGCGAAGCCATGTAGTTCAACATGCTGGCTCCGAGCGCAGTTTTTCGACTTGCATGACCGGCGCTAAAACTGGCGCTAGAACGGGCACTAAAGCTGGCGTTTGAGTCAGCAAGTGACAGGCTGCTAGCCGCCCACTGCCCAACGCCAGCAAGTCAGGCCGCTGCTCGCGGCAGATCGGCATGGCATGCGCGCAGCGCGGGTGAAACGCGCAACCGGATGGGATGTTGGACGGGTTTGGTGGATCGCCTTGCAGCACCACCCGCGGCGCTTCCGTGCTGCGCCAAGGTGAGGCTATCGCCGACACCAAAGCTTGCGTGTAGGGGTGTGCGGGTCGCTGAAAAATCTCTGCCGGTGCACCGCGCTCGACAATTCGGCCCAGATACATCACGGCGACTTCGTCACTGATTTGGCGAATCACTTTGAGGTCGTGGCTGATGAATAAAAAAGCCATTCCCAAGCGTTGCTGTAAGTCCTGCAGCAAGTTGATGACTTGGGCTTGAATCGACACATCCAAAGCAGAAATCGGCTCATCACAGACCAACAAACTAGGCTGCATGACGAGGGCCCGCGCCAACACCACCCGCTGGCGCTGGCCACCGGAGAGTTCGTGCGGGTAACGCGCAAACAAATTCGATGTCAGTCCCACTGCTGCCATTAAGTCGGCCGCTTTAGCGCGCCGCTCAAGCGCATTGCCTTGGGCAAAAATCAGCAGCGGTTCGGCCACCTGTTCAATCACTGGCAGCCGTCTGTCCAAGGCACTGAGCGGGTCTTGGTAAACCATTTGCATGCGGCGACGCAGACTGCGCCACTGGGCAGTGCGCTGTGACGGCACGGCTTGGCCTTCAAAAAAAATCGTCCCCGCACTCGGTTGCAGCAGACCCAAAACCAGTCGCGCAGTAGTCGATTTACCGCAGCCAGACTCACCTACCAAACCGAGGGTTTTTCCCGGCGCGAGTGAAAACGACAAGCCATCAACGGCGCGCAAACTAGCTGGTTTGCGCCAGGGGTTTAACCAGTGACTGCCCTTGGGCGCAGCAAACTGAAACGCTAAATCGCGCACCTCAAGCAGCGCGCTCATAAGCTGGCAGTCTGCAAGCAAGCGACCTGGTGACCACGCTCCACCCACCGCTGGGCGGGCACACCCATCGCGCACGCGGCATCGGCTTGTTGGCAACGCGGGCGAAAGCTGCAACCAGAGGGCAGACGGCCCGGCTCCGGCACGCTGCCAGGAATGGCGACCAATGGCTGGCGCGGTCCGGCCAGATCGGGTAGGGCTTGCAACAAACCGCGGCTGTAGGGATGACGCGCACTGTCAAACAACTGGCGCGCCGAGGACTGCTCGACAATCCGCCCCGCATACATCACCAAGACTCGGTCCGAGACCTCGGCAATCACGCCAAGATCATGCGAGATCAAGGCCATGGCCATCTGCGAGTCACGCCGAATCTCGGCCAGCAATTGCAGTATTTGGGCTTGAATGGTGGCGTCCAACGCGGTGGTCGGCTCGTCCGCCACCAACAGGTCTGGCTCACCCGCCAAAGCCATCGCAATCATCACGCGTTGATTAGTGCCGCCCGACATTTCATGCGGATAGCAAGTCAAGCGCTCGACCGGATTCGGAATATGGACGCGGTCTAACAGCCGTAAGGCCTCCGCACGCGCCGCTTGACCGCGCAGGCCCCGGTGCAACTGCAAGGATTCAATGAGCTGTTTGCCAATGCTGTGCACAGGGTTTAAGGCCGAGGCCGGGTCTTGAAAAATCATCGCGATTCGTTTGCCGCGAATACCTGCGAGTTGGTCACCCGATAAATGATGAATCGCTTGCTGGTCTAAATGCACCGTGCCACTGACCCGAGCTTTTGGTCCGAGCAAACCCAGTACCGCCAACCAGGTCACGCTTTTGCCGCAACCGGATTCACCCACAATACCGACCGCCTCACCGGACTGAATATCCAAGTCAATGCCGTGCAGAACCGGCACTATGCGCTGACCGTTGTCAAAGCCAACTTGCAAACCGCGAATGCTAATTAAGGGGTCAGAATGCTGCGCCAACGGCTCGACGTGCGACTGTTTTAAAACCGCGTTCATGGATTTGGATAACGTAGATTGACCGCCGTGAAATCCATAGTGAAGGTGGGCGACCACTTCCACGCAATATCCTTGCGCTTGCCATAAAACACTGCATTGCGGTGCAGCACGGTATAGGCCGGGTCTTCACGCTCAGCAATTTCCAACATGCGGTGAAAGGCTTGGCTGCGCTGCTGCATGTCGGTTGAATTTTCTAACAAGGTCGACAAAGTATTGAACTCAGAATTCGTCCACTCCCCGATTTGCTGCTGTTGTCCGTTCGGGCCGTGTTGGTTGACAATAGAACTAACCGGATCATTAAACGGAGCGGAATTTGACCAATCACGAATGCCGCGCGGTGTGCTCTGGTCAAAAATTTGCTGCCAGTTTTCCTTCATTTGCAAATCTATTTTCAAACCCACTGCACGCCACATTTCGGTCAGTACTTGCGCGGTCTGCACTTGGTTGGTGTAGTAGTTGTTCAGCACTCGAAAAGGAATGGCTTCGCCCTTGTAACCAGCCTCGCGGAGTAATTTTTTGGCTAGTTGGGGGTCATATTTCGGCACAGTCCAGTCTTTTTGAAACATCGGGCCGTAATACTCCCACTGCAAACCGGCGGGTACGCTGGTGCGCTTAGACCAGAGCGCATTCACAATCGCTTCGCGGTCAATCGAATGCGCCATCGCCAAGCGAATGCGCGGGTCGGCCAGCTGTGGATTGGTTTTATCAAACACAATCAGGCGGTGATTCAGAACCGGGCCACCGACCACTTCGAACTTGGGATTGGCTTCAATGGTTTTAATCTGATCGGGCGGAATATCGGTGACAAAGTCATACTCACCGCTGAGCAAGCCATTGACCCGGCCAGAGACTTCTGGGACCACCTGATAACGCACTTCACGAACCGTTGGTTTGCCGCCGAAATACGCATCATGAGCGGCCAACACCAAGACGTTGTCTGGCGTGAAAGACTTGATCTTGAACGGCCCAGCACTGATAGGATTGCGCGCCCACGAGGCCCAGTCTTTGGCCTCCATAAAGGCGCGCTTGGAAATAATTTCAGAACCCGAACGGGCCAGCCGCCCTTCCATGGTGACATCCGGAACAGTATTGATAAAACGCACCGTGTACTTATCAATTATCTGAACTTTCTCTAACGATGGCCAAAGCCGGCGGGCAATTGCCGGTACCTCTGGCGGCAGTGTCGGGGCTAAGCCCTTGGCCGCAGCTGGCTTAGCGGGTGCATTGGCGGCCTGACTCTCGTTAACACGAATGGTGCTAGCAACTTGGCCGGTGCGCACCGGTTGGGTATTGCCAAACATATAGGCCGGTCCAAATGTAAACACTACATCTTCGGCCGTCATGACATCGCCGTTATGAAACTTCACGCCTTTGCGCAATGTCAACTCTAACGTGTGATCGTTAATACGCTTCCAAGAAGTGGCCAAGCCTGGAATGAGTTTGAGATCACCCTGCCGATCAAGATCAATTAAGGCCGAGTAAATCATCGGAAAACTACGCGAGCCCACATTGCTTTGCTCACGCAAAGGAGTCAGCGTGCCAGAGGTTGAAACCTGCTGAACCGCCACCTTGACGACCGGGCGCGTATCGGTCTGAGTCTGTGCCGACGAGGCAGCGGCAAGCATGCAAATAATCGCTGCCGCCGCCTTTCTAAGCTGAATTTTCATGCTATTTATTCCTGTGTTGAGACCCTGGATAAAATACTAAAAGTGCAATATGTCGTGCTTATGACGCTTGCACTTACACACACTTTTTAAACCCATTGAGGGGCTGAAAAATTCAGTCTCTCAAAATAAATACTAAAGACAAAAAATAAAAATAGCATCTCAAAACTATTTTTAATTTACTTTCTAAAGTGCTCTGATCGACTGGTTTATAGGGCTAATTTTTATCGCCTTGATGGCTTTCATGGAGTTCATTTTTCGGCGCTTGATTAATTTCATACAAGTCATGCGCTTGTCACTGAGTCAAATTAGAGTAGCAAAATTGTCAGCATCACTGCAGTGTTTGCCGCGATTATTCACAGCAACAAACAAAAAAAATCGGCGAGAAACTCCCATCTACTGCTTTTTTTAATCTTTAAAATCAACATGCCCGAAAACCTCTTAGAGCCTTTAAGTGAGATTGAAAATTATTTCAAAACCGATGGTCACTTGGTTTATGGAGAAGCCATCACCCAGTTAGAGCATGCACTTCAATGCGCGCATCTGGCCGAACAAGCTGGCGCCAGCGATGCATTGATCGTGGCGGCTCTGTTTCATGATGTGGGTCATATGCTGCACCGCGACGCAGCCACTGCACTGGCCAATGACGATAAGCATGAAATTTTGGGGGCTAAATTTTTGTCCCGTTGGTTTGCGCCTGACGTCACGCAGCCGGTGGCTTTTCATGTTTCCGCCAAGCGCTATTTATGCGCTCGCGAAGCGCAATACAAAAACAGTTTGTCAGTTATTTCTCAGCACACATTGCGCTTGCAAGGCGGAGTGATGACGGCCGAACAAGCCGATGAATTTTCTGCAACGGCCTACGCCATGGACGGCGTTAGCTTGCGCCGTTGGGACGATTTGGCGAAAGTCAAAAACTTAAGTACCCCGCCCTGGGAACACTTTATACAAATTACATACCGCTGCGCCGCCCTGAAAAAATGCGAGAGCAACTGATTTGAAAATGTTTTTTTTTATTAAAAGATTAGTTCAAAAAACTTTAGTTGTCGCTGCAGCTCTGCATATGCATGCCAAGCAAGCACTTGGCACAAGCCTGAAAGCAGTAGGTTATGTCTTTGACACCACCACTATCAATTTGTACCTGTGGCTGTAACCTATACACACCGTTACGATTGACCAAGGTGGCTTTGCGATGCTGTGCTGCTGTGCTGCTGTGCTGCTGTGCTGCTGTGCTGCTGTGCTGCACAAAAATCTTAAATATTAGCTTTGTTTCTTTGTTCTTTAAAAACGTTATTTTTTGCGGCTCACAGCATCTTTTAATTTTTTAATTTTTTAATTTTTTAATTTTTTAATTTTTTAATTTTTTAATTGTCTGCGCTGTGTTCGGCTCAAATCTAAATGTCTTCCCACTAATTTTTTAATTCTTCATCAATTCCATTGTGAATATTCAATGACACCTGAAAAATTCAGTTTTACAAATTAATTCTCAAGGCAATGAAAGACACTACTCTTTACAAACATCTTCTTGGGTTCAAGACCCAATGGTCGGTCAATAGATATGACTTGTAGCTCAAAAATTAGCGCATAGTCATTAAGGTCGTTTTGAAGAAAGGACAAATCTGGTCTGATCCAACTGATAAGACTAAGCACGCCCACATTAACGGTTGGACTGCTCGCGAATGGCGGCACTTGGATACTTGTTAATTTGAGACGCTTATCAAGGCTCGCTTACCTCAACTTAAGTACAGCGACGGCACAGTTGAAGAGTTGGTCGTACCTTGGGCTGAGCGCTACAGTCGCATGAGTAAATTGATGACCGATTTTTTTATTAAGCTGCTCGAAGTTTGCCCCACAACCCAAGACGTTTGTAAGCTCACGCGCCTGTCTTGGAGCACTGTCAATTCCATCATGGTCAGCGCGGTAGAACGCGGCATGCTCAGGCGGACTACGGACAGCATTGACTATTTGCGAATCGATGAAAAAAGTTCTCAGAAAGGCCACAGCTACGTGACTATTTTGGCCGACATAGCTAGCTTTCAAGTGTTGGACTTAGTGAAGGAAAGAAAGCTCACTGCAGCTCAAGATTTGATCGAAATATTGAGCCCGAAGCAGCGTCAATCGGTCAAGGCGGTGGCCATGGATATGTGGCTGGCTTTTATGAGAGCAGCGCGGCAATACGTCCCGCAAGCTGCCATCATGCATGACAAATTTCATGTCTCTAAATATCTGCGTGACGCGGTGATCACGGTGAGAAAACAAGAGCATCGCAGGCTCTCGCAGCAGGGAGCTTCGCCGTTCACAGGCAGTAAGTGTGTGTGGCTCAAAATCTAGCCAGACGGGCGCGGCGTTGAGGCGATAGCGATTCGAAGTTTGAATCAGCTCAACCTCAAGACGAGTCGCGCGTGGGCGGTTAAATAAAAACTTCGACGCCTTCTTGCATTACAGCTACAAAGGTGCGGCGAATCGTTTCTTTGATGTTTGGGCCATTAGCGCCATGCGCAGTCAACTCAAGCTCATCGAAAAAGTTGTCGGCATCCTTATTAAAAATAAGAATGGACGGCTTAACTTCAGTCAACACAAAATTATTAACACCTGCGCTGAAGGTTTCAATAGTGCCATCCAACTCATCAAAGCTAATGCGCTAAGGTTTCGTCATTTCACTAACTACCGAGCACGAATTTTGTTTCATTGCGACAAGTTGGATTTAGGCATGGCTTGAGATAAAAATCACAGTGAAATTAACGAAGATCCTTTAATAGAGATGTTGTTCACTAAAGGAGTACACTAAATAATAAAAAAACATCTATAAATATTTTTATTTGTGAAAATTTAAGGGTCGCTAATATGGTTACCGCAGCATTTAGTGATTCTGAAGAATACCGCCTACTAGCTCTTGAACAGCTCGAAATTCTTGATTCGCAGGCTGAGGAAGGTTTTGACTCTTTAGTCAAGGCGGCTGCTTTAGTGTGTGAAGTACCTGTGTGCTTAATAAGTCTTGTCGATAAACATCGCCAATGGTTTAAATCAAATTTCGGCTTTTCTAATTTCACGGAAACGCCACGAGACATTGCATTTTGTGCACATACGATTTTGCAAGATGGTCTACTTGAGGTTAAAAACGCCCTAAAAGATAAACGGTTTTACGATAACCCTTTAGTTCTTGGCGATCCGCATTTTCAGTTTTATGCTGGTGCCCCTCTGGTCTTGTCTGGTGGCGCACGTGTGGGAACGCTCTGCATTTTTGACCGTGAACCGCGCACGCTTAATCAAAATCAAAAGCAAGTTCTATTGCAATTAGCTAAGACTGCGAGTCAGCTGATGGAGTTGCGCGCCACTGCTCGCAACAACGAGATTAATTCTGCACAGTTTCGAGATCTGAGTAGCGCCTCGCCAATGGGTATTTTTGCGACTGATCTACTAGGCATTTGCACCTACAACAATGCCGCTTGGCTTAAGATTTTTAATATTTCATTAAAGCAAAGTATTGGATCCAACTGGGCCGCTAGCATCCATCCCGAAGATGCGCCAATAGTTTTCGAACAATGGCAGGCCTTTGCTGAGAAAGGTGAAGTATTTGATGCCGAGTTCCGCATACAGCCAATAGGAGGAGATCTTCGCGTCGTGCATAGTAGTGCGAGCAAGATTATGAATTCGCAAGGCAAGCACACTGGCTATGTAGGAGCAGTCAAAGACATTACGAAACAGTCTCTTGTCGGATACGCCAATCACTCCTTGTTAGGCATGATCAAAAAGCACTTTATGGTCGCGGTGGTCGATTTGTCGGGTCACATAACTGATGTGAATGACGCGTTTTGTGATTTCAATGGCTACTCGCGCGCAGAGTTAATAGGCCAACACCACAACTTGTTGAACTCAAGCTCACACCCCGAATCACTTTTTGCAGAAAGGTGGCTAAAAGTAGAGCAAGGTGAGTCATGGCAAGGTGAAATTTCATACTGCAAAAAAAATGGAAAGCTGCAATGGGTGGATAACGTGATGGCACCACTCAAAGGTGTCTCTGGCCCTGTAGAGAGATATGTTTCGGTCAGTCGCGATATTTCGCAACGTAAAAATTTTGAAGAACAACTGCGTAAAAATAAGCTCTTCCTCGACCGTACAGGCAGCATGGCTGGAGTCGGCGGTTGGGAGGTAGACCTAGTAGCGAACACTGTTTATTGGTCTGACGAGATCTGTCGTATTCACGGCGAAGAGCCTGGTTACGCGCCTTCATTTGATGGGGCAATACACTACTACGCGCTAGACTCGCGCTCTGTCATCACGAACGCAATTGATAGCGCCATTTCGACTGGCAAAGGTTGGGACTTAGAGTTGCAACTAATACGTAAGGACGGCGCTTTAATCTGGGTCAGAGCAATAGGTTCTGTTGAGTTTGAACTGACTAAACCCATACGTCTAATCGGTGCATTTCAAGAAATAACGGAGACCGTTAAAACACGCCAGTTAATTGCAAACATCCACGAGCGTATGCTGCAACTGACAAAAACAGCGGGGGGCGTGGGTGTTTGGGAATATGACGTGCTTAAACATACCCTAGTGTGGGATGAATTAATGTACCGTTTATGTGGTGTTGAGCAAGATGACACGCTTAGTGCAAGAGCTCTTTCGTCACGCCATCTGCATCCGGATGATAGAAAAATAATTAAAAATAAATTTCAAACAGCAATTATTAATGCACAGCAATATGATGCGGAGTTTCGTATTATTTGGACAGATAAAAGTGTTCACACTATCAAAACACTTGGTCACGTAGAGCGTGATGCCACGGGAGCCGCTCAGCGAGTTATTGGTGTAAGTTGGGACGTAACGCATGAACGCGAAATCGAAGCTGTCTTAGTCGAACAAAATGAGCTACTTCGAATCACCATGCAGTCTATCGGTGATGCAGTCATAACTACAAATGCAAAAGGAGAAGTCACGTGGCTCAATCCAGTAGCGGAAAGAATGACTGGATGGGGGGCTCTAGAAGCACACGGGTGTCCATTAAAGAAAGTCTTTCACATCATTGATGAGCAGACGCGATTGCCGCTAAAAAATCCAATCGAGACTTATCTCCAACAAGACCAGATCGTCTGCCTTTTAAACCACACATTATTAATTTCGCGCAAAGGCATAAAGTTTGGAATTGAACATTCTGCTGCGCCCATTCGCAATGCACAAGGCGTAGCACTTGGCGCTGTCGTAGTCTTTCGTGATGTTACAGAGCAACGTCGCCTCGCTAGTGAGATGAAACACCGCGCCACCCATGATGAATTGACTGGCTTGTTCAATCGTGGTGAGTTCGATGATCGCTTAAGTCGTCTTTTAGAAAAATCCAGTGAAGACGGCAGTATTCACACCTTGTTATATATAGATCTAGACGAATTCAAACTGGTTAACGACGCATGCGGACATACGATAGGCGATCAATTACTGAAACAAATAAGTAGTTTGATGGGGGCTGTTATTCGCGACTGCGATACCCTAGCGCGTTTAGGCGGAGACGAGTTTGGTATTATTTTGGAGCATTGCAGCGGCGAGCAAGCTCAGCGTGTGGCGCAGCAGGTCTGTGACCATATAGGGGAGTTCAGACTACATCACGACGGCAAACGCTTTCGCGTGAGCTCTAGCATCGGCCTAGTCGAGCTGAGTCATACTTTCACCAGCACCATCTCAGTGATGCAAGCGGCTGACACCTGCTGCTACGCGGCTAAAGAAGGTGGTCGTAACAGAATTCACACTTGGATTGATAACGACCAAGCTATAAAAGAGCGTCGTCATGAAATGCAGTGGACAAGCCGAATTGAGCAGGCGCTAGACGAGGACCGGTTTGTACTCTATGCCCAGCGATTACATTCTTTAGAAGCCGATACTCAAGGCATACACGCCGAAGTGCTGCTGCGTATGCTTGACAACAACGGCTCTATCATTTCTCCGGCAGCTTTTTTACCAGCAGCGGAACGGTTTCACTTGGCTTCACGTATCGACCGTTGGGTGTTAAACCGCTCGATCGCTTGGCTTAAGGCCTTGGGCTCAGACAGCCCAATTCAGCTGCTTGCGATTAATTTATCCGGTCAAAGTGTCGGCGATATGGCCTTTCACCGAAGTGTTATGGAATATCTTGTGACGCTGCCAGCCACTCTTTGTAAACGCTTATGCTTCGAGATAACCGAAACTGCAGCAGTTACCAATTTAGCTGCTGCTGCACTTTTCATAGAACAAGTACGTGCATTAGGAATCAGCGTCGCACTGGACGACTTTGGCGCTGGTGCGTCATCTTTTGGATATCTCAAACGACTACGTGTGGACTACCTCAAGATCGACGGTCAATTTATTACGAACTTGCTTGACGATGCTTTGGATGATGTAGCTGTGAGGTGCTTTGTGGATTTAGCCAAGGTCATGAATATCAAAACTATTGCCGAATACGTTGATAAAGCACCGGTTTTAGAGAGGATTAAGGAACTTGGTGTCGACTACGCTCAAGGATTTTTTCTGCACAAACCTGAGCCTATTAATTTTTTACTAAAAAGCCCAGTGACTCATAGCGATGGTCAAGCACATCTAAGCCTTCGGTAAGTTTTAAGTTACTCCAAGATAGTCGATTTATTGTTTATACCAGCAGATACCTTAAAAATAAGCTTCTTTATATTCAAATTCAGCCTGTTTTTTTCCTGATCTTGGGTTGCAAAGTATTCCCGTAAATAGCTTGCTTTTTCCGTGCGGCGAAGAACGATTCTGTTATGGCGTTATCCCAATAATTTTCGCGCCTGCTCATGCTTTGAACATGCAAACTTTTCCCGAGTATTTTGCGGTACGCGTTTGACGCGTATTGCGAGCCTTGAACCGTGTGAACCATCACGCTCTTTGGTTTGTCCATAGTGGGAATGGCCGCTTGCAATTCATCTCAAACTAACCTGCTGCCAAATCGTCCACTCATCTACCAGCCAACAACAGCGCGACTGTACAAAACTCGATAACCGCAGCCTCTTTTGGTAATACACAGCCAGCCTTGCGCAGTGTGCATATGAGTAATATCTCCAACCCAAACCTGATGGGGATGCGCACTTCGAACTGGCACTCCAGCAAGTTAGGCGAGACTAATTTTCCGTGATTAGAGTCAGTTGTGCGTTTAAATTTCTGACTGCCTTTAGCGTGTGAACCCAAATAATGCATATGCCTACCGACGGTGCGCGGGCAGGCGCTAAAGCCGCTACCAAGGAGCTCGGCGTGGATGCTGGGTACACCCACTACTCTCGCCATATGCGCATTATGTGTCGTATTACAGGCACGAATGGCATCGCACATATCAGTTGCTCGCTGTGGGCGGGCAAGCCATGCGTATTAGTCCGAGTGTCTAACCGACAAAGCCGCGCATAAAGCGGCCAGGCGGTATGCGCCCAAGTGATATTTCATAATCGTGTACTTGGCAGACTAGGATTTTTTTCAGGAAGTACACGTATGCTTTTCTAGTATGCCGTTGACCTATCGTAAGAGAGCATATTTACGCTCAAGCGAACGCAGTCGTTGTTGATCGGCCATTAAGGCAGCGCCTATCAGCTTAGCTGTGTTCGTAACGGACTGATCTGGGTGAATTAAAACGTATTCGACTACTTCCTGCCTGAACTGTTCGCACTTGTGTTTGCGCATGTTTTTCCTTTTTAAGGTTTAGTTAAAAACCTTTAGAGAAACTCTTTATCTACTTTTTTGGCTAGGTTTAAATCAGTTCTTGCATATTTTAGGGTACCACTATCAGAACGTTTCTCAAGTCAAACTACTTGTCAAGTATAAAAATACTTGCTCAACGCAACTTCGTAGTGTCTTGACGAAAAACTGGCAGAAATTTCAGAAACAAAACGGACAGTAACTTTAGTGAGTCGCGAACTGACGAGGGACCAAGTATTTGACCTACAAGCCAAACGGCAAAAATGTTTTAAGGTTAATAAATATTTCGGCGTTGTCGCCAACCCTCATCAATCAATCATCATGGCTCACTTGCAGTACGAGCCTAGATGAGCAAAGGAGTTTTCATATGCAACTAAGTACATTCATCAACATCCGTCGCAGTTTTACGACGCGTTCAGCTGTAGCACTGGTTGCCGTTAGCGCTCTTGCGGCCTGTGGCGACACCGCAAAATTGCCTGATACTGCTGGTATGGGAACAAACCCTACCTTACCTTCGCCGCAAAGTAGCCTGATTCCAACTGTCAATATTGCTCCAGCTAAAGGCTGGCCAGCGGGCACGAAACCTATCGCCATGGCGGGTTTAACCGTTACTGCCTTTTCTACCGGATTGGAACATCCGCGTTGGCTCTACACCTTGCCTAATGGAGATGTGTTGGTTGCCGAAAGTAACGCGCCGCCGAAACCAGAAGATGGAAAGGGTATTAGAGGTTGGGTGATGGGTCTAGTCATGGGCCGCGCAGGCGCCGGTGTGCCATCAGCCAACCGAATAACACTGCTGCGCGACGTAAACGGAGATGGGCAAGCTGAGGTCAAAACTGTGTTTTTAGAAAACTTGTCATCCCCGTTTGGCATGGCTTTAGTCGGCAATGACTTATATGTAGCCAATACTGATGCTGTAGTTAAATTCCCCTATCGATCGGGAGAAACCAGTATCAGCGCTGTCCCGACCAAGTTAGTAGATCTGCCGGCCGGGCCAATTAACCATCATTGGACCAAAAATCTAATTCCAAACGCCGACGGCAGCAAGCTTTACGTCACGGTGGGGTCAAACAGCAATGTAGGTGAGCGAGGCATGACAGCTGAAGAAGGCCGCGCAGCCATCTGGGAGGTAGATGTCAAAACCGGACAACATCGCGTATTTGCCAGCGGCCTTCGCAATCCGAATGGCATGGGCTGGGCGCCTGACGGCACACTTTGGACAGTAGTGAATGAACGCGACGAAATTGGTAGTGACCTTGTGCCCGACTATCTCACCAGCGTCGTTGATGGCGCGTTCTACGGCTGGCCATATAGCTACTATGGTCAAAACGTAGACGAGCGAGTAAAACCAGCACGACCTGATTTGGTTGCAAAAGCTGTATCCCCTGACTTCGCGCTAGGCTCGCATGTTGCTCCGCTCGGCATGGCGTTTTCGAATAGTAAAACTATGTCCCCGGCGTTAAGTAGCGGCGTTTTCGTAGGAGAGCATGGATCATGGAACCGTAAGCCGCATAGTGGTTATAAAGTAGTATTTGTACCGTTTACTGGATCCAAACCTTCGGGTTTACCAGTCGACGTGCTAACAGGATTCCTTAGCGCAGAAGGTGATGCATATGGTCGCCCTGTAGGTGTAGCGATGGACAATCGAGGAGCACTTTTGGTAGCTGACGATGTAGGCAATACGGTCTGGCACGTTAGCGGACAAACACGGGTAGCTAGTGCTGGCCCGTCATTAGCCGCGAAACCTTGACCGCTAGTTTTACATTTACTAAATAGTTAGTACCAACCAGCTATCGCCATTATTCGCACTGATCACGTTGAAGCCTTTGCAATTTAACCAACTCCTTCAAAATATCAAGTGTGAATTGGTTGTACACAACTGAGCGGTGTATTACGTAGATCGCTGACACTATGCATACGGTTTAAATCAAGGTAAAAAATATTTTAATGACTAGTCATAAATAGCTCTACCGAACACCTCCAAGTCGTTTGTCGTGAAGCAACATCAACTAAAATTTGTATTTAAATTAGTCTTAAATAGCTACAATAAGCAATTGTTTAAATCAATTAATTAAAGTGTATGAGAGTCTTTGTCACCGAAAGTCAACCTCTTGTGCGTGAAGCTGTTGTGAAGTTGTTTCATAAGCTTAGCAATAAGGTAATTGTGATTGGACTAGCTAGCCATAATGAAATTACCACAGCTACAAATATCCACGGCCAGCCTGATCTCATTTGTCTTGATTTAGCATTTTCAAATGATCAAGATGTATCAACAATTCGCGAGCTTAGAGATAAATTTCCCGATTCAAAACTAATGGTTTTTTCAGCTGTAGAACTGGCTGTTTTTTACCAAGAACTAGCGATTCAAGCTGGCGCTGACGCGTTTATTAACAAATTACTTAGCATTGAAGATATTTCAAATAGATTACGTATTTTCCTTGAAGGAGAGATTAATGAAGACAATTTAGTGGGGCTAGAAAAGCTTTCTAATCGACAGAAACAATTACTAGTCCTGCTGGACAAGGGAATGAATAACAAAAGTATTAGTGAATCATTGGCGATCAGTGAACACACCGTAAAAGTCCATTTATGGAGACTGTTTAAACGACTTAATGTCCATAGTCGTGCCCAAGCTAGTCATATTGCCCGAACCCGTGGGTTGGTTTGAATACAGCATTAAAAGTACCGCTTGTATTCGCGAATTCAAGTCTGAAGTGCAACTTTAAAGTTAACCGGACGGGTGGGTGAAATGTGAGAGCATCCAAGCTTTTCGACCACCAAGTCAAAGTTGCCCAAAATGATTTACACACGCCTCACCCGCGGCGAACGTTACTAGATTGCAATCCTTGCCAAAGCAAACTTCAATCAAAGTGAAATTGCAAAAATGACGGAACGTGATAAATAAAGCATCAGCCGAGTGTTGCGTCACAACCGCGTTCTACGAGGCTATCGCCCTAAGCAGGTAAATGACAAAGCACAAGAGCGTAAAATTACTTGCGTTAGTAGTCCCAGAGTTGCTGACTCAACATGAGCTGTGGTGGAGGAGAAATTGGCTGAAACTTGGAGTCTCGAGCAAATCAGCGGCCACCTTAAAGCTAGATGCCAACCCGGAGTTAGCCACTAAAGCATCTACCAGATCATCTACGTAGACAAACGCGCGGGCGGCAGCTTGCATAAAACATTGAGTTGCCAGAAGACGAGAGAAAAACGCAACAGCGGCCCTAAACGGCGCGGCAATATACCCACAACTAGGTCTCTATTGAGGTGCTAACCGCCATCGCGCTAGAGCGTGCGCGTTTTGGAGGCTGTGTGTTAGCGCTGACCAAAAATGACCCAACAAGCATCTAACAGCGGTGGGCCCAAGTTCCATGCCTTTGCACACTTGGCTGATGCTCACGCCTTGCGTTTTAACCATTTGTACGACTTGCAGTTTGAAGTCTGTGTCAAAGGCTCTTCTAGTTTTAGGATTACTTAAGGGTTTTGCCATTTCGGTTTTAACAAACTATCGAGCTGTATGTTTTTATTAGACCATTACAGGAAATCGGCTGAGAGATTTACGAATGCAATCTAGCGAAATCTTGCTGACTAAGATTTCGGGCTTATTGGAGAACTGGGGTATCGCCCCAACATCTCAATTTCGCTAGGCAGGATATTGCAAGAGTTCCACTCGTCCGACAGCCTCAAAAAGGGGTTTGCTGAACAAATAACCCTGCATCAGACTGATACCCAAGTCTTTTAAAAATTGAAATTCATCAAGGGTCTCGATTCCCTCAGCGATGATTCGGATTCCTAACTCTTCGCATATACGCGTCACGCCCCGCACGATAACTTGACTGGTCTTGCGCTTATCAATGTCGCGAATAAGGCCCATATCAATTTTGATGATATCAGGCTGAAAATCCGCCAATAAGTTGAGTCCAGCAAAACCAGAACCAAAGTCATCAATGGCTGTTAAAAAACCAAAGCGCTGGTACTCACGAAACACCTCCGCCAACCATTTCCCGTCGCTGATGCACTCACCTTCAACCGTCTCGAACATGATGCGCTCTAAAGGGAAACCAAATGACCGCGCCGATTCAATGGTGGTGCGAATACACACCTCAGGTCGATAAATCGCATTGGGCATGAAATTGAGGGACAATAATATCGACATTTTTAACGCCGCCGCCAACTTGATGGCCTTCACTCGGCAAGCTTGGTCGAAGCGGTAGCGGTTTGCCTCGGTAATATTCTCAAGGACGCTCAGTGCTGATTCGCCGTTGATTCCACGAACCAGAGCCTCGTGGGCAAAGATCTCGCGTTTTTGGATGTCGACAATTGGCTGGAATGCATAGCTGAACTTGAAAGCCAGCTTTTGATCGCTGCTGCAATCGGCACAAGGGTTGCCATCCTGCTCAATGATGAATTTTGTGGAGCGTAGAGTGATAGGTGCGTTCATTGGATCTGCAGTAGTCAAGTAATTTCGGGCAGTTCGCTAGCTTTTTCAGATGTCGATTCATGCTCAAAAACGTTGGGTGACATGTTGTCCCGTTTTGAGTGCAGCCTGAGCGAAATGCAAAATTTAATACTATCAGTAATCTCTTTAGTGAAGAAATTAATTTTGGGCAGTACGATGGGTTTTTTTGATGTCTATTCACGCTCGAAAGCGTTGGGTGACATGTTGTCCAGCTTTGAGTACAGCCTGTGCGCGTTGTAAAAAACAACAATTTAGTACGTGAAATCGTTTGCTGCTTCAGCTTGATTGACGTAGTCTTTTTGCCAAACCCGCTACATCTTCAGATTCAAGAAGAATCGCTCCATCACGACTTTGACGTTTCTATGTCAAGCATATCTACAGCCTCGTTCAACTCAGCCAAGATAAGTAGATACAGATAAGTAGATACAGATAAGCAGTTGCCTTTGCGGCTCATGAATCTAGTCAAAAGTGTAGACAAAAAATTCCTATTAAGATTTAAATCAAACCTTAAAAAAGTAGTTCTTCATCGATTCCACTGTGAATTTTTATTAGCGCCCGCAAAATTCAGTTTTACAAATAAATTCTCAATGCAATGAACGACACTACCCTTTACGAACATCTTATTGGTCTGAAGACCCCATGGTCGGTCAATAAAGTTGACTTGTCGCTTGAAGACCAGCGCGTAGTCGTAGAGGTTGTTTTGAAGAAGGCGCAAGTCTGCGCTGACCCAACTGATCCAACTAAACGCGCCCACATTCATGGCTGGACTAATCGCGAATGGCGGCACTTGGATACTTGTCAATTTGAGAAGCTTATCAAGTCTCGTATGCCTCAACTCAAGTACAGCGACCGCACAGGCCAAGAGTTGGTCGGACCATGGGCTTAGCGCTACAGCCGCGTGAGCACATTGATGGCCGGTTTTGTCATTAAGCTACTCGAAGTTTGCCCCACCACCCAAAGCGTTGTAAGCTTAAACGCCTGTCTCGGGGAACGGTCAATTCCATCATGGTCAGCGCGGTAGAACGCGGCATGCTTAGGCGGACTGCGGACAGCATTGACTATTCGGGAATCGATGAAAAAAGATCTCAAAAAGGCCACAGCTACGTGACTATTTTGACCGACATAGGTAATTCTCGAGTGCTGGACTTGGTCAAAGAAAGAAAGCTCGCAGCGGCTAAAAATTTGATGGAGACGTTGAGCCCGAAGCAGCGCCAATCGGTCAAGGCAGTGGATATGGATATGGATATGGATATGGATATGGATATGTAACCAGCCTTTATTATTGGCGCACGTCAATGTGGACCTAGTTAAAAAAGTAGACAAAGAGTTCCTCTAAAGGTTTAAATCAAACCTTGAAAAGGAAATTCATGCGCAAACATCGCAGTTAACAGTTCAGGCAGCAAGCAGTCGAACACGTTTTAAATCACCCAGGGCGGTCCGTTGCGAACACAGCCAAGCTGCTTGACCTTGGCTACTCTACGTTAGACAAGTGGATGCGTGTACACCGCACTAGCATTGGCGTTACCGCCAGCACGGCCTTATCGACAGATCAACAACGACTTCGTACGCTTGAGCGTGAGAACGCGCATTGACGAGAGGTCAACGACATACTAAAAAAAGCGCACTTGTACTTCGTGAAAAATCCAAATCTGCAAAGTACACGTTTATGAAATTTTGACCGAGCAGGGCTTGCTTCTGAAAACCGGCACAGTGGTGGACGCCGCCTTGATTGCAGGTCCTACATCCACCAAAAACAAAGACAAGGCGCGCGACCCCGAAATACACTCCAATAAAAAGGGCTACCAGTGGTACTTTAGCTGGAAGGCGCATATCGGTGCTGACGCTGAGTGTGGATTGGTACACACCTTACGCGGTACATCGGTCGACATCGCAGAAGCCAACACCTTGTTGCACGGTGACGAGGTACTGGCCTTCGGTGACGCGGGATACCAAGGAGTTCAGACACGCCCAGATGCCAATGCGGATGTAACTTGGCATGTAACCGTGTATCTAGGAAAGCTCCGTGCGCTGAACAAAGACAACAAAACCGGCGCACTACTGGACAAGGCAGAAAAACTTAAGGCCGATGTACAGGCCAAGGTTGAACATCCGTTTCTGGTTATCAAGCGCTAGTTCGGATTTATGAAGGTTCGCTACCTTGGTTTGAAGAAGAACACGGCGCAGATCTTTACATTGTTTGCACTGTACCCGCCTGTTGATGTTGCGACACAAGCTTATAGGAGCCAGAGCATGAGTGCGCCCGCAAACAGGGCAATGGAACACAAGAGAGCAGCAATGGCATCGTAAAACGTTGAACATAATACGATTTCACGATAGTCGCGGTTGAAATCCCGCTATTAGAAAATTACACCGCATTTACCAGACATTGCAGCAAGTTATTCAGACCTTGCTTAGAGGACTCTGCTGTCCATTAATTTGGCTAAGTCCAATAACCAGCTAGTGATTTACCGCTGAAAAAAAGTCAGTGTTGAGCGTGTAAGAAATCTATATTTTCATTTGCGATTTTTACCAATCGCTTATAGCGAGAGGGCGTCGTGTGCCATTAAGGGCCTTTGTTTCAAGTCTAATAAGCGCTCCACTGCTGCGGCGCATCTGAGTACGCTAGCTTCATCAAATGGTCTACCTGCGATTTGCAAACCAATTGGCATAACCTCTTTATCAAAGCCGCAGGGGACAGAAATAGCGGGCAAACCGGTTAGATTAAAGGGATAGGTCAAGCGCCATGAAGCGGCTAAAACGCTTTCATTTTGCTCGCCAATACGCACTATTTCATTACCTTTTTTCCAAGCGGTCATCGGCTCAGTGGGTGAGATGACAACGTCGACTTGATCAAATATACGTTTAAATTCTTCGCACAACAGAGACCTGACTTGCTCGGCTTTGAGGTAGTCAACGGCAGACACTAGACGGCCCATTTCGACCAATGCTCTGACGTCTTTTTGGTAGCCGCTGGAGTGCCCCGCATTGACCGCGCTATCGTGGTGTGCGCCCGACGAGGCCAATTCGATGGCGTAGATGGCGCCCAGCCCGTAGGCCAGCAAGGGCAGCCGAAAGTAGATGATTTTTGCGCCGCTATTTCGCAGTGCTTGAATGCTTGCATCTACTGCATCTTGAACTTCAGGCGTGTTCTGATCCATGAAGTGGTTTTCGATAATGCCAATCACAAAATTTTTACTGCTGTGTGCAATAGCTGCGGTGTAATCTGGAACAGCTTGATCTTGGCAAGCCGGGTCGCGTGCATCGTAGCCAGCAAGAGTATTCATAGCTATTGCCGCGTCTTCTACAGTGCGTGTCAGCGGTCCCGGATGGTCTAGGGACCAACTGTGGGGAACAATACCGGCTTTGCTGATGCGCCCAAAAGTTGGCTTGAAACCGACTGTGCCGCAAAAGCTGGCGGGTATGCGTATTGAGCCACCCGTATCAGATCCCAACGCCAGCGGCGCAAAGCCGGATGCAATGCAGGCTGCTGATCCACCACTAGAGCCACCTGGAATTCGTTCAATATCCCATGGATTTGATACCGGTGGGCTAGTTGTTCCCCAGGCGAATTCGTGAGTGCGCGTTTTACCGATTAAGACGCAGCCAGCGGCTCTAAGCCGCTGCGCACATGCCGAGTCTTTTGCTGCGAAGGTCCAGCCAGTCGCGTTAGTTCCTGCTGTTGTGGGCATGTCCGCTGTGAGGTAGTTGTCTTTTAGCGCAACGGCAATACCATCGAGCGGCCCTAATGTGGCGTTACGGCGCGAACGACGTGCATCAGAAGCTTTGGCTTGGGTCAGTGCGTGTTCCGAAACGTGAATAAAGCTTTTAATCGCGTGGTCGTAACGCGCTGTTCTATCAAGCAAGTGCTGGGTTGGCTCTAGGCTGCTAAATTTTTTTTTGCAAAGTCCATCACTCATTTCTTTGAGGGACAACCATTCCATAGACTTGATTTTCATTGGATATTCCTATAAGTTGCAGTCGGCTCGAAGACGATCGCTGGATGGACTGCTGTCAGGTCTAACGCTCTTAGTTTTGCAATCTCAAAAAGAATTGGTTGGTATTCATTTATGAGTTCCTGCAGTCGCTCCGTTGCTAGCGGTGATCCTGTGATTTTGCTACGGATTAAGTCAGAGATTTCTGAACGATCGGTAGAGTCTGCTGCCATTGGTTGTCCTTTAAATACAAGTGAGTGTTGCTATTGAGCATATGCAAAGAAGAGACCAGTTATTTCTACTTGACGCTATCAAGAGTTTTTTACTCGCTGCAAGTGCTTCATCCTACTTTTGGGCCGCTTGCGTGCGGACAGCACAGCGGTCTTCATTGCTAAGCTCGCCATATAAAACTTAAGTGGTGCGTTGAAAATACGATTGTGGTGCAGACGCCAAATTGGCGAGCCTCACAAATGAGTGTTTAGTGCATTTTCCTTTCTGTTTTTAGTTTTCACGCTTGGCATAGTTTGTGCTAAATTAGTAATTATGCTTACTAATTTAAACTAATCATGAGCGAAATAAAAGACTCTCTACCTGTCTCGCCTGTCAAAGTTGCTTGCTGTCAGTTGGCTCCCAAGGTCGGCTATAAACAGAACAATCTTGATAAGACAGCAGACTTTATTTTGCGTGCAGCTAAGGACGGCGCTCAAATTATTGTGCTACCTGAGCTGTGTAGTTCTGGTTATGTATTTGAGAGTCGTGCTGAAGCGGCATCTTTGGCCGATGCCTACGATGACGGCGAAACGACAACGCTTTGGCAAGGTTTAGCGAAAGATTTGGGCGTTTATATTGTGGGTGGCTTCGCTGAGCGGTCGGCTGCAACATTGTTCAATTCGGCGGCGGTGATAGGTCCACGCGGCCGCATGGGTTTGTTCCGCAAGGTTCATCTTTGGGGTGACGAGAATTTATTTTTTTCTCCAGGCGACTTGGGCTTTCCTGTTTTTGCAACTGAGTTCGGAACTATTGGAGTGGGAATTTGTTACGACGGCTGGTTTCCTGAGTTCTACCGAACCTGCGCGCGCAAAGGTGCAGAGTTGATTTGTGTTCCAACCAATTGGGTGCCTATACCCGGCCAAGATCCCAAGCGTGAAGCCATGGCGAATATTCTCACCATGGCTTCTGCGCACTCTAACTCTATTTATATTGTGGCGGCTGATCGCGTGGGCATGGAGCGTGGACAACTCTTTATAGGTCAGAGCCTGATCACGGGATACACCGGCTGGCCAGTCGCTGGTCCTGCCTCACCAAACGAGGAGCAAATTCTCATGGCTGATATTGATATGGCCAGTGCCCGAAAAGCACGTCGTTGGAATGACTTCAACGAGGTGCTTAGAGATTGTCGTCCCGATGCGTATCGTTAATTTCGGTTTTTTTCTCCATTGTGTTTTTAATTTTTCTCTAGGATTTTTCAATGAAAATTTTAAAGTGGTTTCAAATATCTCTAACGACTAGTGCCTGTCTCGTGGCCCTAGGTGCGCATGCGGCTGAGCCAATCAAGATTGGTATACCGATTGGTCTGAGCGGTGCCAACAGCGTTGTTGCACCGTCTGTGGTTCAAGCGGCTCAACTGGCAGTTGAAGAGATAAATGCTAAAGGCGGCGTTTTAGGACGCCAGCTGCAATTAGAAGTTGCGGACGATGGCAGTGGTGCTGCTGGTGCGCAAAAAGCCTTTGATTCTTTGATTTATCAAAAGAAAGTCGACGCATTGATTTCGATGGAAACCAGCGCCGCCCGTAATGCTGGGCTGCCTATCGTGTCACGCGGAAAACTGCCTTACATTTACACATCTTTTTATGAAGGTCGTTCGTGCAACCCATACATGTATGTCAATGCATGGGTACCCAATCAACAGGTTGCACCGATAGTAGATTTCTTCATGGCAGCTAAAAGCGCTAAGACTTTCTTTTTAATTGGCAGTGATTACTCGTTTGGCCGCGGGATGCTCGACTTTACTAAAACCTATATTGGTAAAAAAGGTGGCAAGGTCGTCGGTGAGGAATATCTGCCAATGGATGGCTCCGATTGGACTGCGGTTATCAATAAGCTCAAGTCCGCCAAGCCTGACGCCATCATTACCTCAACTGCAGGTGGTGCGCCAAACGTGACGCTTACCAAGCAACTGCGGGCAGCAGGCATCACACTTCCATATGGCAACTTAGCAGTTGATGAGGGTACGGCCAAAGACATGGGTTCTGATGCTGAAGGTATGGTGATTTCAGGCTCTTATCTGACCAGTATTGCTAGCGCTAAAAATAAAGAATTTCTCGCTGCAATGCAAAAGAAGTTTGGAGCTGACCTGAAGACGCCAAACGATCTTTCTGTGCCGCAGTACGAGGCAGTTTATTTGTATAAAGCTGCGGTTGAAAAAGCCGGTGCAACCGCTGCTGAAAAAGTCATTCCAGCATTAGCAACGGTTTCGTTTGAAGGTCCTCGCGGCCTGATTCAAATGAGCAAGCAGCGTCATGCGCCACTGACCATGTATCTCGGACAAGTGCAAAAAGACGGCGGTATCAAATTACTTGAGAGCTTTAAGAATGTTGACCCGGGTAATCAGTGCCCAAATCTTAAGTAATTTCTAAGGGCTTACGCCTTTTTCAATAAGTTGGACAGTGTCTTTAAAAGCCTCTGTCTCCCGTTTAAGGTGTTGCATGTCCATACTGTTCGATATTCTCAGTACAGCGGGAATTCTTTTTATCGTCTCATGCGGTTTATTGCTTATCTTCGGGGTCATGAAGATCATCAATTTCGCCCATGGTGGTTTTCTGACTTTGGGCGGTTATGCCCAGCTCATGTCAACGCAGCTGGGCTGGAACCCATGGATGGGATTGCCGCTGGCTTTTACCATGGGTATGCTGCTAGGTGCAGTAGTTGAGGTGCTAGTGGTTAAACCTCTGCATGCAAGACCACTTGATGCAATTTTGGCAACATGGGGTTTGGGAATCATTATTGGGCAATTGATCACATTGATATTTGGCCGTGGTGTTCAGTTCGCGCAGAGTCCATTAGAAGGCGCAATTCATTTATTCGGTACGGATTACTCTTTGTACCGCCTCACGCTGGTCGGACTTGCTATTGCTGTGGGGCTAGGCATTGGCGCCGTTCTCAACGGTACGCGCTTGGGCTTAATTACCCGCGCTGTCACCATGAATGAGTCGCTTGCTCGCGCTTTAGGTGTTAACAGCTCTTGGGTTCGGTTGTCTAGTTTTGCGATCGGTGCTGGGCTAGCTTGTTTAGCTGGCGCGCTAATCACCCCTCTATCTAGCGTTGACCCCAGCATGGGCGTGCCGTGGCTGACTAACGCATTCATGCTGGCCATGATTTCGGGTACGTCCTTGGTGAGTCTGGCAATCGCCTGCGTAGTGCTTGGCGCATCGCAAGTATTGGTCAGCGTCTACGTCAGTCCTATTCTTGGCTCGTTAACAATTGTTGTGTTGGGTGCGCTGGCACTTCGCCTACGGCCACAAGGATTTGCCCGTGGTTGATTCGCCTATTTCTGCCAAGACAACAACGAATACCGCTGCACGCCAACGAGTATTTGGTCCCAGCATTTGGTTATTGCTTGCCGCCATCGTTCTTTTAATTGTGTCGCCTTGGGTGTTGCCGCAGTTTATGCAAAACACTTTGGTTCGATCTTGTCTCTATGCTGTCGTCGTAATCACTGTTGATTTGCTGTGGGGCTATACCGGCATTCTTACCTTCGGTCAGGCCACTTTTTTTGGCATAGGCGCATATGCCACTGGGCTTGTGTTCACGCACATGGGATTTTCGACGGGCATGGCTGTCTTTGCTTTGTTCGCAGGAATCGCTGTGAGTATGTTGGTGGCGTGTCTTGTGGGAATTCTTTCTTTTTATCCAGGCGCTACGCCTTTATATGCTTCTGTGGTGTCTTTGGTTCTACCCATTGTCATGACCCAAGTTATTTTTGCGGGAGGAACTTTTACGGGTTCTAGCAGTGGTCTGTCGGGTTATGAAAGCTTTGACTGGGACACATCGACTTGGCTTTGGGTTTGTGGTGGTTTTCTACTCATCACCACTTTGTTGGCAAGACGCTTTGTCAATAGTGACACCGGACGACTGCTGGTCGCTATCCGCGAGAACGAGGTCCGCTGTGACTACCTCGGCATTAATACCTCAAGGGTCAAGATTTTGTTATTGATTGCTTTGTCTGCGGTGAGCTCTGTTGCCGGTTTTCTGTACGCTTGTTATGGCATGGTCGTCGCGCCTGAGATGGCAGGCTTTCAGTTCGGCACAGAGATGCTGGTTTGGGTCGCACTCGGAGGGCGCGCAACCATCCTAGGGCCGGTTTTAGGCACCTTGCTAATCGATGTCAGTTCTGCCTACCTTAGCGGCGATCTTCCTTTTGTCTGGAAGTTGTTCTTGGGACTTTCGTTTGTAATTGTTATTGTTGCGCTGCCAAAAGGTTTGTTGCCAGCTTTGGTTCAGTTGGTGGGTCGGGGAAAATTCGCGTCATCCATTGATCAGAAAAGCCAATTGTTAGCTGCCCAAAATAGACCGCTTAAAGGTTTGGCTGCGCGCGGAAAAGTTGCGCTTTCAGTCAAAGGTGTAGTGCGTTTTTTTGGCAGTTTAAACGTACTGCGAAACGTCAACTTTGACGCTAAGCACGGCGAGCTGCTTTCCTTGGTCGGACCTAACGGTGCAGGGAAGACGACATTGATGCGTTGTATTAGCGATGGGCGTGAGCGCTCTGGCGGTGACATTGCCATCAACGACCATGCGATAGAAAAGCTTGCACCTTTTGAATGTGTGCAGTTGGGAATCGGACGTAAATTTCAAACTGCCAATGTTTTTGAAGATTTAACGATTTTTGATGCACTCGCTGTTGCTCGTACAAAAATTAGTCGACCCAGTATTTGGCATCGCACACACGCTATCGCTTTGTCGCCACCGGCATTGAGTATTGTTCAAACAACAGGTTTGGACGCTTTGCTGGAGACCCCTTGCAGGCTGCTATCGCACGGCCAAAAGCAAGCGCTAGAACTCGCCATGGTGCTAGCTCTTGAGCCTAATATTCTTTTACTAGATGAGCCTACAGCCGGCCTGACTAAGCCAGAGCGGACCGCTATCGGGCAAACGCTCACCAGTCTTGCCAGAAATCACCAGATGTGTGTTGTTCTGATAGAGCACGATTTAGATTTTGTTTGTGACATTAGCAGCCGTGTGATCGTCTTGCACCAAGGGGAAATCGTTTTGGATGGATCGGTCGATGATGTGGTCAATTCCGAATTGGTACGCGACATTTATTCAGGCAGTGCCGCATTGCCAAGCCAAGCTGCGCAAAAGCCGGAGGATGTGTAATGACTAAAGAAGTTTTACGGCTCGATGGATTGCGCTGCGGATACGGCCAGGCGACTGTGATTCGCGAAGTCAGTCTTTCTATTCACAGTGGCGAGATAATCAGCATATTGGGGAAAAACGGCATGGGCAAATCTACTTTGCTAATGTGCATTATGGGATTTTTACCACGTCAGTCTGGCCATGTTTTTTATAACGGCACGTTATTAGAAGCGGGTAATGCTCACCTTCAGGCAGAACAAGGCATGGCTTACGCACAGCAGGAAAAAGCCGTTTTCCAAGACCTCAGTGTTGAGGACAATCTGCGCATCGCAGTAGCAAATAAAAAACAATTTTCTGACGGCTTAGCACGTATTGCAGAGTACTTTCCATTTATTCCTAAACGCCTGAATCAAAAGGCTGGAACGCTCTCAGGGGGGGAGCAAAAAATGCTGATTCTAGGGCGTGCGTTAATGATGCGGCCAAAGTTATTGCTGCTTGACGAGATCAGTGAAGGCCTGCAGCCATCCGTCATAGAACGCATTTCTTTGGTGCTGCAAACCGAGCGTAAGGCATCCTCAGTTGCCATGCTGATCGTCGAGCAAAATGTGAGTTTCGCGTTAAAGACTGCAGATCGCTACGTGCTACTAGAACGCGGTGAATTAGGTGCGTCTGGCGGCACTCAAGACAGTGGCGCTAAAGAAAAAATTCTTACTGAACTAGGCGTTTAAAACTATGCAGTTCAATACCTTTTCAATCGTTGGGCGCTGCCTTAAAACAGGCGAGTTGGGTGTCGCTGTCAGCAGCGCTGTGCCCGCTGTTGGCTCCCTCTGCATTTATATAGAACCGGGTGTGGGAGCGGTATCTACTCAGTCTTGGGTGAATCCTTATTTGGCTGTTGCGGCGCTTGCAGCTATGCGTGATCAAGCCGATGCACAGCATGCGCTTGAACTTGCACTTAGCCGGGATGCTGACTTGCATCTCAGACAGATTGGCGCGGTTGCTGCCCGGGGTCATGGCGCTGCATTTACCGGAGACAGTTGCACTGGTTGGTACGGTCATCTAACGGGGACTGACTACGCTATTGAAGGCAATATGTTGGTTGGCGCTGAAACCTTAGCGGCTATGTCACGAGCTTGGCATGAGAGCTGCGACATGGCTTTGGCTGAACGCTTACTACTCGCTCTTGAGGCCGGCGATAACGCCGGTGGTGATCGCCGCGGCAAGCAGTCCGCAGCGCTCAAGGTGATGGGAACTGAGGTTTACGCATTAGTCGATTTAAGAGTCGATGAACATCTCGAACCGGTGGTTGAATTACGGCGTATTTTTGAAGTTGCAAAGTTGCAATTAATTCCCTTTGTGCAAGGTATGCCTAGGCTGTATGGTCAGCCGCTTGCTTTGCCTGAGTCGGTGATGCGCATGCTACTCAAATGCCCAGCAGATAGGCCGTAAGCAGATGAATATTTTTCTTGCAGCAAGTCGAGTTGTTTAGGCTGCTCAATTTATTGAGACTGGGACAATTCATTTTCTAGGCACTAGGCACTAGGCGTTGGCTAAAACGGTCACTGCATAAGCCAGTGCTTGAACCCCAAGGAACAAGTCTTGGGGATCCGTTTTTTCTGCCGCATTGTGGCTGATGCCGCCTATGCTGGGCACGAAAATCATGGCTGTTGGACATTGATCGGCAAGATACATGGCGTCATGAAACGCACCGGATGTCATGCGCATTGGCGGCGCACGCTTGGCTATCGTGCAAGCTCGCTCACAGGCTTGGGTGATGATGCCGAGATGCTGTCTGGAAAAATAGTTGGCGCTCTTGCAAAAAGACTCTCGACTGAAACGCGTCCCTTCTAGTCATGGTCTTGAATCATGCGGTGCATGGCCGCTTCAAACTGATTTAACACGGCCTCATCTACCGAGCGCGCGTCAACGCTAAAAGTGACGGCGCCGGGTATGGTATTAATCGAGTTGGGGCTAACTTGCCAGCGTCCTAGCGTTAACCGCAGGGAGTCAGCCACTTGGCTGTCGCGGTAGTTGTGAAACTGCTGCGCTAGCGCAATTGCGGCGGTCATGGCGTCGACGCGCTCATTCATGGGCATGGTGCCGGCATGACCGGCTGAGCCTTTGAGCGTGAGCTCAAACCAGCGCACACTTTGTATACCGGTGACGACGCCAAAGGATATTTGCGCGCTCTAATACCGGGCCTTGCTCAATGTGTAGTTCGACGCAGGCGGACATTAATTAGCCCATAGCGCGCCGCGGAACGTCGGCAACGGCTTGCAGCGCTAGGTCAACGGCAGCACCAAAACTAATGCCTTTTGAATCGACGGATTTTCGGTATTCAAGCAAGCGACTTGGCTCGACATAAGCGCTAGAGCCCATGGCGCCTGGACTGAATCTGCAACCTTCTTCGTTAGTCCAGGCGACGACCTCAATCGCGCGTTGGGTTTGTATGCCGGCATCGTTTAAGGCGGCAATCACTTCGAGTCCGCCGACTACGCCATAAGCTCCGTCTAACTGACCGCCCACCGGCTGAGTGTCTGCATGACTGCCGGTTAACACCGCTGGTAAATCGGTCAAACCTGAGCGCCGAAAAAATAAATTTGCGCATTCATCAACCCGCACTTCACAGCCCAAGGCGCGCGCTTTGTCGATAAGAAAACGTCTGGATTGAAGGTCTATATCGGTTAGAGCTTCGCGCGCTACGCCGCCGTCATCATGGCCCCAAAAGGCGGCCAACTGTTCGAGAAACTGCTGTAAGCGGTCGAATTGAATATGGTCTTGCGCTGACTCGGCATGCGCGCTTAGCTGGTTATAACTGATGTCCATTTGACTGACCTTTTCTTGTGCGGTTTTTACTTTTTGCAGGTTATAAAAATTAATTAGCGCAAGGCGAGCTCTAGCGTGTGCGCTGCGCTCAGTGCTTGCAGATCGGCCCAGCGCGGCCCTATAAGCGTCACACCAACTGGCATGCCGCAACCACCCAAGCCGACGGGCACATGCACGCAGGGCAGGCCTAACAAAGTCCACAGGCGGTTAAAAATGGGGTCGCCAGTGGCGTCTAGTCCAGCAGGTGCTTCTGCGCCTGCGCTGGGCGCCAGAATCGCGTCGCAAGACGCAAACAAAGCATCCACATCAGCTCTGGCTTTGCCAGCCTGACTTTGTGCTTTTGCAAAATCTATCCCACTAATGGCTTGACCAGCTGTCATCAGCGCCGAGAACGCGGGGCTAAAAAGTTCTGCATGGCTTTTGCGCTCAGGAGCAAAAGCGGCAGAGGCTTCATACGCCATGATTTGAATTTGTATCGCGGTCAAATCCTCACAGGACGGCGGCAGCGTCAGGTCGTGCAGTTGGGCGCCGCTTTTTTCTAATGCTTTCATCGCTTGCGCTAAAGCGCGCTGGCTGTCAGCGGTGGCTAAACCCCAGTGCGGTGTGCGGCAAACGCCAATGCGCAGCTGGCCCGTTTTTATGGGCGTCATTGTTTGATGGATTAAAGCGCCAATAAAAAAAGCCGCATCGTCGACTGAGCGCGCAAGAACACCCACCGTATCGAGACTCGGTGACAGCGCTTTGATGCCGGCTAATGCCAGCGTGCCATGCGTCGGCTTATAGCCAACCACACCGCAGTAAGCAGCGGGGCGAATAATTGAGCCCGCAGTTTGCGTGCCAAACGCCAGTGGCACCATGTTGGCCGCCACTGCTGCGGCTGAACCACTGGATGAGCCGCCAGGGCTGTGCTCTTGATGCTTGGGTGCACGCGGATTGCGCGTCATGCCTGGCTTGAAGGTTGCAAACTCTGTGCTGACGGTTTTGCCCATGATGAGCGCGCCATGCGCACGGCAAGTTGCGACGCATGCGGCGTCGGTTTGCGGTCTATGGCCGGCATAAATTGGAGAGCCATAGCTGGTCGGCATATCGGCTGTGTCCATCAAATCTTTGATGCCCACGGGAATGCTGCTAAGCAAGCCGTCAACGCCTTTTTGATCTAGCGCTTTTGCGTTTTTAAGCGCTAGGTCAGGATCAAAAAATTGCCAGGCTTGGATGTCGGCGTCCAGCGACTGTATTTGCTCAATGTAGGCGCTGGCTACTGCTTGAGCAGTTAACTCGCGATTCGCAACACGTTTGGCAATTTCGCGTGCCGATAAAGAAATCAAAGGTGACATAAAAATTTAACCAAAGTAAGCGGATCGAACAGCATCGTTTTCAGTCAGTGCTTTGGCGCGTCCCTCCGCAACGACTCGACCTTGCGGTAGTACATAACCGTAGTCGGCGATGGCCAAGGTTTGGCGGGCATTTTGCTCGACCAGCAAAACGGTTGTGCCCAGTGCATTAATTTGTTGAATAACTTTGAAATTTTCTTTTACATACAAAGGCGATAAGCCCAGCGAGGGTTCGTCTATCAGCAGCAGTTGGGGTTTGGCCATCAAGCCCCGACCAATCGAGACCATGGCTTGCACGCCGCCCGACATGGTGCCGGCCAGCTGTGACTGGCGCTCTTGTAAGCGCGGGAATATAGCGTAAACATCCGCCAGTCTTTTTTTAATTTCGGATCTATTGGATTCTAAAAATGCACCCAAGCTGAGGTTTTCCGCGACTGTCATGCGCGGGAAAACTTTGCAGCCTTCGGGTATGCAAGCAATACCACTGGCAATAATGTTGTGGGGTTTTTCACCGGCGAGATTTTTTCCATTCCACCAGACCTCGCCCTGACGCACCGGTGTGAGGCCCAAAATAGAGCGTATTAAGGTACTTTTTCCGGCGCCGTTAGAACCCAAAATACAACTTATTTTTCCGGGCTCAATGTTGATAGAAACATCGTGTAAAACATTGACCTTGTCATAGCCAGTCGTGAGATTTTTGACTTTTAACATATTTATTCGTCCTCGCCGAGGTAGGCGGTCTGAACATTTGGATCACGGGTAATTTGTGCGTAAGTGCCTTGTGCAATTTTTTTACCGTAGTTCAAAACGATGCAGTGGTCAGTGATTTTTTCAATCACTTTGATTTCGTGCTCAATCAATACAACCGACAAGGTTTTTAATTTGCTACGCACCTGCATGATGTCTTGCATCAAGGCATCGGTTTCATCATGCGTCATGCCTGCTGACGGCTCGTCTAGCAATAAAAGTCTTGGCTAGTTCATGAGTGCGCGACAAACTTCAATTCGGCGTCGGTTAATCATGCTGAAGGTGTCGACTGGCTCAAACAAATGCGCCACCAAAGCTAGGCTAAAAATGTTCAACAAGTCGGTTACTTTGGCGACGTAGCTGTCATATTCAGCTTTAAAAGCTTTGCGTCTAAACAGATTAAAAATCAGTCCATGCTGCAAGCGCTGGTAGTCACCGATGACGATATTGTCAAAAACCGTCAGCGATAGCGAGAGCCGGGAGCGCTGAAAAGTACGCGCCACACCTTTGCGGTAAATGTCTTGCGGTGTTTTGCGCGTTACATCTTCACCGTCCAAAGTGATGCTGCCGCCGTTGGCTTTATACAAGCCCGTCAAAACATTAAAGAAGGTTGTTTTTCCAGAGCCATTCGGCCCTAATAGGCCAAGAATTTCGCCTTCTTGGACCGTCATGTCTAAGGCATCTAAAGCCGTTAAGCCACCGAAGCGCATGCTCAAGCGGTCAACTTTTAATAAGGTTTTATCCGCCATCATGATTTGTCTTGCTTGAAAAATAAACGTGTTTTTCTCGGCATCAAGCCTTGCGGTCTAAATAAGAGAATCAAAATCACCAAGGATGACGATTGAGAGCATCAACAGAGAATCAGAAAAGGTGAAATTATTCGGCGCAACAAAGCCAGAAATCATGCCGTATGCCGCCAGCAAAGCCGACGATAAAGTTGCCCAAAGTGAAAGCGACTATTTTCCAGCGCACGATGTGCAGACCAAACGTTGCAGCCGCCGTCTCGTCAGTGCGAATCACATCCATGCTAAGCCCTATCCATAAGCGCTCTAGCGCACTGACAATCGCGTAGAAAGTAACAAAAGTAATCAGGCTCAAAATTGAATAAGCCAGGTAAAACGAGATCTCTAAGCCAAACAGCATAAAACCCTGATTGAAGTTAAAGCCAAACAATTCCATACCCGGCACGCGCAAACCCTGTGGACCGCCCAGCACATCATTGACCTCGATAAAAGTTTTAAACAGTATGCCGAAAGCGATGGTGACTAAAGCGGCATAGTGACCACGTGTTCGCAGCACTGGCAGTATCAAAAGCGATCCTATGAGCGCTGCAGACAAACCAGAAATTAAAAGAATCAGCAGATGTGGAATGACCGTATGCGCCGCCAGCACTGCGGTGGCGTAACTCCCCACACCAAAAAATGCAGCGCTGGCAAAGTTGGTTACCCCAGAGTAGCCAAACTGAAGCGTCAAGCCCAGACAAGTGGTGGCGTAAAGCATGACCCCACAGAGCATTAGCAAGGTGAAGTGCGAATCATAAAATACGGCGATCAAAACCAATGCGCTGCCAATTGCCAAAAGATTTGATGCAGTGGGCCGACTAGCGGCTGACTGCTCTAATAATTGCGTCGTACCGAATCGGCGGCTAACAATCACCGCCAGCACAGCGCCGCATAAAAGCGCGGCTATGCCAATTTGTGACTCGGTATGCAAAAACATCCAAAGATACAAAGTCAAAGCTATCGCCGCGCTTATCAACACGACTAAGGGCTGCGACTTGGTAGGTCTGCTTGGATTTTTCATATTCTCAAACCCGTTCGCTTGATTTTTCGGCGATTAAACCAGTTGGTTTCCAAGCCATCAAAACAATGACGGCGGCAAAAGCAAAAACATCTTTGTAAGAACTGGGAATATTTGGAATCAGCGCCGGCAGCATGGCACTGCCAAGCAGCTGTAATGCAGCGAATAAAAAGCCGCCAATAATGGCGCCATAAATATTCCTCAGACCGCCCAAAATAGCCGCTGTAAAACCGATTACGCCAAGCAAAAGGCCCACATTGAAATTAACTTCGTTGTAGTAAAGACCATTCATCACACCAGCCAAGGCGGCTAAACCCGAGCCCAGCGCAAAAGTAATCAGCACTACCGCCTCAAAATTAATCTCCATTAACCGCGCCGTTTCTGCGTCTTGTGCGACCGCACGAATCGCCATACCAAGTTTGCTGCGGGTAATTAAAAAATGTACCGCGGCAATCGCGAGCAATCCACTGGCGGCGGATTCAAGCTTGAAGCGCAACAACGTATTATTTGGACTCTAACTATTCCATAAAAACCTGATGTGGTGTTCGATACCCCAAACATTTTCTAGGACGATGATTGAGTCTGTGCATCGCTAAAGCAATGTCATCGTCGGTGATGCAATTAAAGCGCATCCCCTTTGGGAAAAACTGGCGAATCAAACCGTTCATATTCTCGTTCGCCCCACGCTCCCACGAGGAGTATGGATGGGCGAAAAAGAAATCTGCACTCAGCGCAGAAGCTATTCGTTCATGCTGGGCAAATTCCTAGCCGTTATCAGTCGTGAGTGTGTGAACGCAATGAGCGAACGGTTTAAGTAAAGTGATTAACGCGTCCCCTACGGCTTGCGCTGTTTTGAATGGCACGTGAAAAATTATTGAATAGCGAGAGACACGCTCGTTAATCGTCACTAGGGCTTGCTTCTGCCCGGCACCAATCACTAGATCAGCCTCCCAGTCGCCAAAGCGCGCACGCTCAAGCACGATGTCGGGTCGCAGTTCTATTGAGACCTGGTGAGAGATGGTGCCGCGACGTTCACGGCCGCTGCTGCGTTTTTTTCGCGTCTTCTGGCAACGCAGTGTTTTATGCAAGGTGCCGCCCACGCGTTTGTCAGCGTAGATGTACTGGTAGAGGCTCTCAAAGCTAACACCGGGTTGGTGGCTAGCTTCGAGGTGGCCGCTGATTTGCTCAAGGCTCCACGCCTCAGCCAACTTTTCCTCCACCACAGCCCATGTCGAGTCAGCAGCTCTAGGACTGTTGGCACAGGCAAGTCTACGTTCTTGTGCTTTGTCATTTGCCTGCTTAGGGCGATAGCCTCGTAGACCGCGGTTACGACGCAACTCACGGCTGATGCTCGATTTATCACGGTCCATCATTTTTGCAATTTCACTTTGATTGAAGTTTGCTTTGGCGAAGATTGCAATCTGGTAACGTTCGTCACGGGTGAGGTGTGTGTAAATCATTCTGGGCGACTTTGACTTGGTGGTCGGGAAGCTTGGATGCTCTCACACCTCACCCACCCGTCCGGTTAATTTCAAAGTTGCACTTCAGACTTGAATCCGCGAATGGTTAAGTGTGGATTTAGTAAATTTGGGGAGAAGAATGAGTAAAGAGCGCGAGCGACTAGTTGCGGCATTGACGCACGAACTTCATGAGTCTAATTTGGCAATCTTTGCGGGAGCAGGTTTGTCCAGCGGAGCGGGCTTTGTGAACTGGTCCCAACTACTTAAGCCAATAGCGGATGAACTCGATCTAGACATTACTCTTGAGACTGACCTAGTCACATTGGCCCAGTACCATGCAAATGCAAATCAAGCCAATCGCGGCAAACTAAACCAACTCTTGGTGACCGAGTTTTCCCAGGCTGCGGAAGAAACCGAAAATCATAAAATATTGGTGCGTCTACCAATTGAAACGTACTGGACGACAAACTATGACACCCTGATTGAGACTGCGCTAAAGGATTCTGGAAAAGTTGCAGATATTAAGTACACGTCCAAGCAGCTGGCACTCACAATACCTAAACGCGATGCAGTTGTCTACAAAATGCATGGAGATGTTACTAATCCAGCTGACGCAATTCTCATCCGGGATGATTACGAAAAATACCATATCAAGATGGCACCTTTTGTTACGGCCCTCAGTGGGGACTTAGTTTCAAAAACATTTCTGTTTCTCGGGTTTAGCTTTACTGACCCAAATCTTGAATACATATTGAGTCGGGTACGTGTTCACTATACAAACGATCAACGGCAACATCATTGCATCTTGCGAAAGGTAAGCCAGGAAAAAGAAGAAGAACTTGCAAACTTTGAATATAGAGACCGGAAGCAAAAGCTTTTCTTGCAAGAGTTGATGCGTGTTGGAATAAAAACAACCCTTGTCGCTGAATATGCCGAGATCACAGACATTCTTCGCGATGTCGAGGCGCGTTACAAGCAACGAACAGTTTTCATCTCAGGTGCAGCTCATGAGTACGGGAGATGGTCTCAGGCTGAAGGTCAGCTCTTCGTCTATCAGTTGAATAAAGATATTGCAGCCACCCAATGTAAGGTCGTATCAGGATTTGGTCTTGGAGTCGATAGTTCAGTGATTGCTGGAGTGCTCGAACAAATTTATATGAAGGGAGGCCGTCTCGATCACGATCAGTTGATTTTGAGACCATTCCCTCAGTATCAAGTTGGCGCAAAGCCACTTCCACAAGTTTGGACTGAGTATCGAGAGGATATGGTAAATCGAGCAGGAATTGCCATTTTTGTCTTTGGCAATAAAGTACAAGATGGTCTCGT
Organism: Polaromonas vacuolata; assembly: GCF_012584515.1. Classification (NCBI taxonomy): domain Bacteria; kingdom Pseudomonadati; phylum Pseudomonadota; class Betaproteobacteria; order Burkholderiales; family Comamonadaceae; genus Polaromonas; species Polaromonas vacuolata. Next base: position 3,593,501 of record NZ_CP051461.1, read on the forward strand.
TGTCTCATCGAATGGCATGCGGGAGGAGTATGAAATTGCAAAGGCTAAGGGATTATTTCTAGTTCCGATTGGGATTACGGGATATATGGCGAAAACGCTGTGGGAAGAGGTCTTCGCTGAGTTCGTGGAGAGCAAATACCTCCGAGGTAAAGAGATCAAGGAAAAACTCGGTATTTTGGGGAATGTAAATACTCCACCGGATACTGCTTGCGAAGCTGTAATTGAAATTATTGGTTTGTTAAAAAACTAGGAGTCATTTCATGGCGCGGATTCAAGTCTGAAGTGCAACTTTGAAATTAACCGTACGGGTGGGTGAGATGTGAGAGCATCCAAGCTTCCCGACTACCAAGTCAAAGTTGCCCAGAATGATTTACACACACCTCACCCGTGACGAACGTTACCAGATTGCAATCCTCGTCAAAGCAAACTTCAATCAAAGTGAAATTGCAAAAATGATGGACCGTGATAAATCGAGCATCAGCCGTGAGTTGCGTCGTAACCGCGGTCTACGAGGCTATCGCCCTAAGCAGGCAAATGACAAAGCCCAAGAACGTAGACTTGCCTGCGCCAATAGTCCTAGAGTTGCTGACTCGACATGGGCTGTAGTGGAGGAAAAGTTGGCTGAGGCTTGGAGCCCCGAGCAAATCAGCGGCCACCTCGAAGCTAGCCACCAACCCGGTGTTAGCTATGAGAGCATTTACCAGTACATCTACGCTGACAAACGCGCGGGCGGCACCTTGCATAAAACACTGCGTTGCCAGAAGACGCGAAAAAAACGCAGCAGTGGCCGTGAACGGCGCGGCACCATCTCTCACCAGGTCTCAATAGAACTGCGACCCGACATCGTGCTTGAGCGTGCGCGCTTTGGCGACTGGGAGGCTGATCTGGTGATTGGTGCCGGGCAGAAGCAAGCACTAGTGACGATTAATGAGCGTGTCTCTCGCTATTCAATAATTTTCCACGTGCCATTCAAAACAGCGCAAGCCGTAGGGGACGCGTTAATCACTTTACTCAAACCGTTCGCTCATTGCGTGCACACTCTCACGACTGATAACGGCAAGGAATTTGCCCAGCATGAACGAATAGCTTCTGCGCTGAGTGCAGATTTCTTTTTCGCCCATCCATACGCCTCGTGGGAGCGTGGGGCGAACGAGAATATGAACGGTTTGATTCGCCAGTTTTTCCCAAAGGGGATGCGCTTTAATTGCATCACCGACGATGACATTGCTTTAGCGATGCACAGGCTCAATCATCGTCCTAGAAAATGTTTAGGGTATCGAACGCCGCATCAGGTTTTTATGGAACAGTTAGAGTCCTATCAGCATACGGTTGCACTTCAAGCTTGAATCCGCCTGGGAAGAAAAGTATTTTTTAGTTTTAAATATGAAGACGTTAATAGGGCGATGATTATCCGTAACAGTTGGGTTGTTCAAGGAAGCGAGAAGGCTGGTTTTATTGACAAGGCGGATTTTGAAAGTATTGAGCGACAAGGTAATTCTGGTATCAAGCGATGGATTGATGAACAACTCAAGGGTACGACCGTAACTGTAGTTCTTGTCGGTGCTAAAACCTGTGGAAGGCGATGGGTGAAGTACGAAATTCAGCAAAGTATTGCAAGAGGAAATGGTCTTCTGGGAATTGATATAAGCAAGGTTAAAAGCTTCAATCAACCCTGTACTGAGCGGTGTGGAAAAATACCTCAAGGGTATCCTTTCTATCTTTGGAACAAACACGATGGATATCAGAACCTTGGCAGTTGGATCGAGTCCGCTGCAAAGGCTTCTGGAAAGTGAGTTTGATGTATCAGGGGGGCAACCACTAAATGTTGATAGTAATCTGCTAATCGTTTGTCGACTAATGCCGAATCCGCCTGCGAATTCGCTTGAAAAATACTAATTTTCTTGGTCAAATCCTCAGAAAATATAAGTAATCTGAGTCACTCTAACGCTGAGTATTGGTAGAGTTAATGAAATATTTCTTTAACCATTGCCCGTGATGATCAGCATTAGCTGATCGTCAATAAAACTGAAGCGCCTTGCTTCAGTTTGCGTTTCCCCAACTTCCCCAATAGTTTTTCAGTAACGAATTTTTAAGTGCTGGATTTGCTCGTCGATTCGGCTTGCCTGTTGCTTTTTTAATTTTCATTTCAAGTTACGAAGACTACCAATATCCGTAAGTCTTCGTAGCAATTAGAAGCACTTTTCACGACCAAAATTTTCAGTACAAAAACAGGCGCTTAATCACTGAACGCGAGCATTGCGACAGATACTGCAACGCAACCAGAGGCGGTTTGCAGCGGTTTTTCCGTCGTTGCCGAAGCGATATCGCCGCAACGGTTGCCGCTTAGGGTCCATTACCACTGGCTTGGGTGGCTCAAAAGGGCGTGCAACGCCAAGCTGATTCGTTAGATATCACGCAAAGGGTGCTCGCCCGACAACTCGGTCTGCGAAATATTTTTCAGTCGACTGAAAACAGAGATGTCCTGTCCTCAAAAACAGGAGGCCATAAACATTGAGGAATTTATGAACTTTTTTGACGGCCGATACACTGTTTTTCGGAAAACGAATCAAGATATTTTTCGAATCACTTAGCCCCATCGAATATCGTGAAGTCGTAGAATTTTCAGCCTAAACCAGTCTAAGTTTTACTCTGCGCTACCTTACATAACTTTAAAAAAAATACTGGAACGGATAAGTTACATCAAAAAAAGTAAAGCACAGAATAATTTCTGGGGAAAGATTAATTACAAATGCGATAGATATAACGCAACTAAATCATGAAATTTTTATAAACTTCTTTACCATGCTTTTGTTTAAATAAAATTAGTAGAAATCCTGATAGTTAAAAAATTTTGTCGTCGCAAAATAAATATAGACAGACACTAAACGTCATTCATCAATCAACACCAAACTGCCAATGCTGCCAGTTTGATGCTGGGCAAAGAAGCCCGAACTAGATAATTTCCGGTTCGGGCTTTTTTGCTTTTTTCTTTAATGCAAGTAGTTTCGAAAGAACATCTGTTCGTTCGGTGGCGTAGCTTTGCCTAAGGAAAAGTTGTTTCAGTTGACGTCGACTGTCGGAGGTCCAACGGTTCACTTGTGACATGTATAGATCATAAGTTGATCCTGCGGAGATGCTTTTAAATGCCCACCATATTGAGACAACAATGAAACAATTCAATCGTCGCCAGATCGTTAAGACGGCCAGTTCGCTCTTCGTCATTGGAGCTACAGCCGGATCAGTCACCCGTGCCTTAGCGCAAGACACGATAAAGCTTGGCTTGCTACATTCGCTCTCAGGCACGATCGCCATTGCAGAGGCATCGCTTGTTGACGCAGAAAAAATGGCAATTGAAGAGATCAATGCTGCGGGCGGCGTGATGGGTAAAAAAATTGAAGTTGTAATTGAGGATGGAGCTAGCGAAAACTCGGTGTTTGCAGAAAAGGCGCGTAAGCTGATCGAGCGAGATAAAGTTGCTGCCATCATTGGCTGCTACACCTCAGCCTCACGCAAAGCGGTACTACCCGTTCTAAATCAAACCAAAGGACTGTTGTTCTACCCCACATACTATGAGGGTCAGGAAGAAGACAAGCATGTGTTTTACACATCACAGGAAGCAACTCAGTCGGTAATTTCAGCTATCAATTGGCTGGTTAAGGAAAAGGGTAAATCGTTCTTTTTAGTCGGCTCCGACTATATCTATCCACGTACCTGCAACAAGATCGCTAAGCCTACGATTGCCAAAGCTGGAGGCAAAGTATTAGGCGAGGAATATGCCCCGCTAGGCCACACCGAATTTTCTTCGATCATTAACAAGATTAAGGCTGCTAAACCTGACGTAATCTACAGCACGGTGGTGGGCGGCTCTAACGTAGCGTTCTACAAACAACTGCGCGCCGCAGGCTTAGATGGCACGAAGCAGGTTTTGTTGTCGACCGTGGTGTCAGAAAACGAAATCGAAGGTATCGGCAAGGACAACGCCGCCGGCTATTACGCCTGCATGGGGTATTTCCAAAGTATCAAGTCACCAGCCAACGAAAAATTCATTAAGGCGTTCAAAGCCAAGTACGGGCAGGAGCGCGTTATTGGGGACCCAATGGAATGCGCCTACAACAGTGTGTATTTATGGAAGATGATGGTCGAGAAAGCTAAGTCCTTTGAAATCGACAAGGTTGTTGCCAGTGCGGCGGGTATTGAGTTGCAAGCGCCTGAAGGTGTCATCCGCGTTGCAAGTAACCACCACGTCGCAAAAAAAGTGCGTATCGGCCGTGCACGCCCCGATGGTCAATTCGATATCGTTTGGGAATCTCCAATGATCGAACCAAACCCATTTCCCAAGTTGTAGGAAATATTTTGCCAGCCACAAGTGCTGACAACCTTTGTGCTGGGCGCCACGCGATTCCAGCATTTCAGAATTTTTTACGAAAGTAACAGTTCCATGAGTTTTGATATTGCAGTGATGCAGGTGTTCAACGGGATTAGCCTGTTCACCATTTTGTTGCTCATGGCGCTCGGTCTGGCAATCGTATTCGGCCTGATGGGCGTCATCAATATGGCGCATGGCGAATTGATGGCGTTAGGTGCCTACATGACCTACGTTGCTGCAAAATTTTTTGAACACTTTGCACCAAGCTGGATGGACGTCTACCTCTTTGCAGCAATTCCTTTTGCATTTGCAGTGACCTTCGGCTTGGGTTATCTGCTTGAGCGAGGCTTTATACGATTTTTTTACAATCGGCCCTTGGACACACTGCTTGCGACTTGGGGACTAAGCTTAATTCTGCAACAAGCTTATCGCAACATCTTCGGTGCTCAAGAAGTCAGTGTGCCGCTACCTACATGGTTAGCTGGTGCTTGGGAGCCGGTCATAGGTATCCAGTTACCGTTGACACGCCTTTTTATCGTGGCATTGACTGCGGTGGTAGCTATCGCTGTCTACCTGCTGCTCTACCAAACACGTTGGGGTTTAAAGGTGAGGGCTGTTACACAAAACCGTGCAATTGCTGGCGCTGTGGGGATCGATACCAATCGAGTGGACGCCATGACGTTTGCTTTAGGTTCTGGTTTGGCTGGCATCGCCGGTTGCGTCTTCACCATGATCGGATCAACCAACCCCGGAACTGGTCAGTTGTACATCGTCGATTCATTCATTGTTGTTGTTTTTGGCGGAGTTCAAAGCCTCTTTGGAACTGCCCTATCGGCTTTCGCCATAGCTCAGTCGCAGACTTGGATGGAATTCTTTCTAAGTGGTTCCATGGCCAAAGCCACCATTTTGCTTCTGGTGATCGTGGTTCTTTATTTCCGCCCAAATGGGCTTTTTGCTGTGCGCTCAAGGAACTGACAACATGCTAAATGTACAACGTCGTTCCGATGTTCTCGCGGTACTGCTGGTCACACTACTTCTAGCTATAGTGCTGCCCGCATGGCTAGACTCATTTCGTTTAAATCTGATCGGAAAGTACCTCACATTCGGTTTCGTAGCAGTTGGCATAGTCCTGACCTGGGGGTATGGTGGTGTGCTCAGCTTAGGTCAGGGCATGTTCTTCGGCATGGGTGGCTACATGATGGCAATGTTTCTGAAGCTGGAGGCATCAGCGCCGGAGTTGCCCGACTTCATGGTTTGGAGCAGTGTCGAGCAACTCCCAGCCTGGTGGCAACCGTTTCACTCTATGGGGTGGACATTGCTCGCCATTTTGTTGATCCCTGCGGTGATTGCTTATGTATTTTCTTACGCCATCTTTCGCAAGCGCGTAAGCGGTGTTTACTTTGCAATTGTGACTCTGTCACTCGCACTTACCCTCACTGTGGTGGTGGTAGGTCAGCAAGGTGGTACTGGTGGTGCCAACGGCATCACCGACTTTCGTACGCTATTGGGTTGGGACATACTAAGTAATACGGCTAAAAAAACGATGTACTTTATCGAAGTTGCAGCGATAGTCTTAGTGATGGTGCTCTCTCTGGCCATCGTACGCAGCCGATTCGGCAAGATTTTGATTGCAATAAGAGACCGTGAAGACCGTGTGCGTTTCAGCGGCTACGACACGGCTCATATGAAAGCCTTTGTGTTTGCAGTTGCAGCTGTCCTTTCGTCTATCGGCGGTGCGTTTTACAGCTTGCAAGTCGGACTAATCGCACCCAGCGTGATCGGTGTAGTCACTTCAGTAGAGATGGTCATTTATGCAGCGGTCGGTGGTCGATTATCGATCCCGGGAGCAGTCGTCGGGGCTTTACTAATCGGTTTTCTGAAGTCGTATCTGTCAGAGATGTTTCCTGAAAGCTGGCTTTATTTTCTCGGTGCAGTTTTTATACTTGTGGTCTGGGTTATGCCTAATGGACTCGCAGGTTTGACTGATCACCTGCCATGGCAACGCAAAGCACGGGCTGCACGATCATGAGCGCATTGATGAATTCCCAGTCTGTCGCTCAACCGAAAAAGGCGGACGACGTGCCACCTTATCTGAGCAGCTCCGCTATGTTGCCTATTCCTGAACAAGTCTTGCTGGTGGAAGAACTCACGGTGTCCTTTGATGGTTTCAAGGCGGTTGATGCATTGAGTCTTTCGGTTGAACGCAACGAGCTACGCGTAATCATCGGTCCAAATGGCGCAGGTAAAACAACGCTACTTGACATGATTTGTGGCAAAACCAAACCAACGAAGGGTCGTGTATTGTTCAAGGGCCTTGATTTGACCCGCATGAGCGAGCATCAAATCGTACGCGCTGGTGTTGGACGGAAATTCCAGACTCCGTCTGTGTATGAAGATCTTACGGTGTTTGAGAACTTCGAAATTTCGTTGCCAAAAATGCATGGTTTGTTTCAGTCACTTACCTTTCGCCGAACCCCTGAGGCGCGCGAGCGCATCCACAAGATGGCCGGCGAGGTGTATCTGAGCGATCAGCTAAGCAGACGCGCTGGTCAGCTCAGTCATGGGCAAAAGCAATGGTTAGAAATTGGCATGTTGCTAATGCAGGAACCTGAACTTTTACTGTTGGACGAGCCGGTGGCGGGCATGAGCCCGCGCGAACGTGAACAAACCGGCGATTTGCTCAACCGAATTGCTCAAGGCAAATCGGTTGTCGTGATCGAACACGACATGGATTTTGTCAAGCGCATTGCTCACAAGGTTACGGTGTTGCATCAGGGCAAGATGCTCAGCGAAGGCACCGCCACCGAAGTCCAATCCGACCAACGCGTTATTGATGTTTATCTTGGTCATTGAAAGAAAGCCCTGCCATGTTTGAAGTATCACAACTCAACGTCGCTTACAGTGAATCCCATGTGATTCATGATGTTTCACTGGTGGTTGGCGCCAACGACTCTGTTGCCGTGATGGGACGAAACGGTATGGGCAAAACGACTTTACTTAAGTCGTTGATTGGATTGCTGCCTACGCGTTCCGGCAGCATTCGCCTAAACGGTCATGAATTGGCCGGCCTGCCCAGCTACGAGCGCGTGAAGCAGGGACTGGCCTTTGTGCCTCAGGGGCGCATGGTGTTTCCCTTACTGACAGTAGAGCAAAATATTCTTACGGGCGCCGAGCACTCAGGCCACCGCACTGTACCCGATTACCTTTACCATTTTTTCCCGGTGCTTCAAGATATGAAATACCGCAAGGGCGGTAACTTATCGGGTGGTCAGCAACAGATGCTAGCCATCGCACGCGCGCTAATCTCAGATCCCAAGGTCTTGATCCTTGACGAACCAACCGAAGGCCTCCAGCCTTCGATCATCAAGGAACTGGCTCAAACGCTCAACGTGCTGCGCGCGGAGCGCGGCTTCGCCATCGTCATATCCGAGCAGGTACTGAGCTTTGCGCTCGACTTGGCGGACCGGTTTCTAGTCATTGACCGTGGGCGCATAGTGCACGACGAGTTGCGCGCCGGCCTTGATCAGGAGAAGGTCAGGTCTTTCCTGACCGTTTGAAATCGCACTCACCCTATCAACCATAGAAACTTAAGTGGAGACAAAATGACCAAGGTAAATTCGAATGATATCGACCTGACTGAATTGACTGTTGAGCAGGTTCAGGCGGGTTTCGCCAGCGGCACCTTTAACTCAGAACAGCTGACCGAGGCTTATCTGAAGCGCATCGCAGAATTCAATCCAGCATATAACGCGATCATCTTTTTCAATGAAAAAGCAGTTGAAGAAGCCCGGGCAATCGACAAGCGCCGTGCTGCCGGCGAAAAACTCGGGCCTCTCGCGGGCGTTCCGGTCGTCGTGAAGGAAGCGATGGATATGAAGGGTTTTCCGACTACGGGCGGCTGGTCACTTCTTTACAGCAAAACCGGTGGCGTCGACCTGTTACCAGAGACCGACTCTCCTGTAGTGGCTCGGATGCGCAAAGCCGATACTGTGATCCTGGGTAAGACCAACATTCCGGTGCTCAGCCACACTGGCTCGCATGCTAACGGTAGCTGGGCTGGCTCTACTTACAATTCGGCTGGCCGCGAGTTTCTTCCCGGTGGCAGCAGCGCTGGGACTGCAACTGCAGTTGGCGCTAATTTCTGTGTGCTCGGTTTGGCGGAAGAAACCGCTGGCTCGATCCAAAACCCTGCCTCGGCTCAAGGACTTGTGGGAATAAAACCGACCTTTGCGCTCGTTCCCAACGCCGGTGTCTTTCCGCTTTCTAGCCTTCGTGACGTTGTTGGTCCCATCGCACGGTGCGTGCGAGACGCAGCATTGACGCTGGACGCACTGGCCGGATTCTCGATGGAGGATCCCAAGACGACCGCAAGCATAGGAAAACTTCCGAAAGGCGGCTACACGTCGAAACTAAATAAGGACGCGCTGAAGGGCAAGCGCATTGGCCTCTATGGACCGGGCTGGCGTGCCTCGACATTTGCGGAGGAGACGAAAGGACTATATAAACGTTCACAGGAAGAACTAAGAAAACTCGGAGCAGACCTTATTGAGGATCCCTTCGCCAATTCCGGATTCATGGAACTACGTAAAGCTGTCTTGCCAGGGGCAGAGTTCGACGCACGTGGTATGGAATCAATTGCTTATGACATTCAAAAATATCTCGAACGCATGGGTTCGAGTGTCGCTCTGAAAACATTCGCCGAATTTGCTAAGGCAACGCAAAAAGAGGATGCGTTCGGGCCAGAGGGAACATTGAGTTATATGAGTCATATGCCCGCGTTCGTCGAATCAGCTAAGTCTCCTTCCACCCCCACGGATATGACATTGTTCATCGCTCTGAGAGAACTCTACCTAAATACATTCAATACAGTTTTCGACAAGCATGGGCTTGATGCGGTCATTTATCCACAAATGCGTGGCCCTTTAGGTCCGCTTCACGGTGACGAAACAATCGATGGGATGGTAGTCAGTGAGGTAAATATTGCAGGTCTTCCAGCGGTAACCATTCCAGCAGGCAACTACGCCTCCGGCGCTCCGTTCAACCTCGTTATCGTTGCGCGGCAGTGGAACGAAGCCGACATGCTTGCTATCGCGTACGCCTACGAACAGGGAACAAAGTACCGTAAGGCGACGGAACTCAAAAAAAATTAATAAGTTTCTTGTAACCAACGGGTTCCGTGCTGGCTCACGAGATTGAAGCAGATCCGTTTGGCTGGCCGTCTTTGAAACGCAGTCCGTGTATGCGTTGGACCGGCCAGCTCCTTTGTCCAGACAGTTTGAGTCTCAATCACCTAAAAGAGCAAGGTCATGAAAATATGGTGATGTCTCATTCAGCAGAAGTTGGTGTGAAGGTCATCAACTGCAAGATAATGCGACTGCACCTCAAGGTCGAAGTCTGCTTTGAGCAGTTGATCAAGTCCGGAGCGATGTCTGCATTGGTATCCGGTGCTCAGGTCGCTTTTTTGCGAATGCGTGAATTCTTATGCATTGACACTGCAACTCGGCAAGCCTGGGGACATCGAAGTGCACCACCTACTTTATCTAATCGAATACGCTCGCGTAGCCGTACTGTAAGCCTACAAAACCAATATGCGCAGCTCCAGTGTCAGAGTAGATGCAGACGAGAAGAAGTCTACTCAAAGCATTTTCGGCTAATCCAACTAGCGTATCGCGTTCAATCCAAGCAGTCTGCCCAACCAATTACGGCGCGCTTGCACGCAACTCACATCAAACTGAGATAAGGTCTTGAAAATGACATTAATATCGATAATGAAAAAATCTATCGGGAAAAGGCGACATCGTGGCTAACAAGGATCCTATTCGCGTCGGCATTCTGTACTCAGAAACGGGCGTCACTTCGACAATTGGGCTGTCGCAACTGCAGGGCGCTCTTCTGGGCATTGAGGAAATCAACGAGGCCGGAGGGATCGATGGACGCGAGTTGGTGGCCGTTCGCTACGATCCTCAATCCACGCCCTCGCGATACGCCGAACTGGCCGAGAGACTAATTGTGCAAGATGGCGTCAATGTAATTTTTGGATGCTACATGTCTAGTAGTCGCAAAGCGGTTATACCCGTGATTGAAAAATGGAACAAGCTACTGTTTTATCCCACTCTGTATGAGGGATTCGAATATTCGAGCAACGTCATTTATACAGGGGCTGCACCCAACCAAAACAGCGTTCAGCTTGCCGAGTTCATGACTTCTAACTTTGGTTGCCGTGTGTACCTGATTGGTTCAGACTACATCTATCCTTATGAGTCGAACCGTATCATGGGCGAATTGGTCCAGCAACGACAAGGCAGAGAGAAACTTGCGGAGCGATACATGCCGCTCAATGCGACAGAGAAGGACTTTGTCGAAGTCATGGCCGACATTCACAACAAGAAACCAGACTTCATCTTTTCGACCGTGGTCGGCGAGTCCACTGCAGCGTTGTACCGAGCCTATTCCGATGCCGGGTTTGATCCCAAGACTATGCCTATTGCCAGCTTAACGACTTCAGAAGCAGAGATTTCTCAAATGGAGCGCGGCATGGCAACTGGTCACTACACTTCTGCGCCTTACTTCCAGTCCATCCAGTCAGAGGTCAATCTCCGATGTCTCGCGCGGCTGCGCCAACGTTTTGACGGATTCAGCGTACCCAATCTTTGCTGGGAGGCATCCTATTTCCAGATGCATATTTTTGCGAACGCATTGCGCCGCTCCGGTAATGAAGGCATTGCTCAACTTATTCCGCATATTTTGGGTAGCGAATTTGACGCTCCCCAAGGGCGCATCAAAATCGATCCTGCAAACCATCACACTTGCTTATACCCCCGCATTGGACGCGTCGATGCAGAGGGTCAATTCACGATTGTGCGCCAAGCGACACGCTCGGTTTACCCTGATCCTTATTTGGTCACGCATTCACTGGGTGACTGGGCTGCCAAACTAGAAACGTTGGAGCACTGATGAGCGACAGTAGTGCTACGCGCAGCACATTGCGGGTGACGCCTCCGCAACTCAAAGAGCTACGTGCACTCAAAATTATTGTGATTCATCCTGATGATGCGGACGGCATGCAGTTGACTCAGCAGCTACAACGCATCGGTTGCCAGGTGCAAGCTTTCTGGCCTCCCGTACAGATTTTACCTACGGGCATCGACATCGTCTTCATGGCCGTGCGGCCCGACACCATTGGTTTGCGATTTGAATGGATACAGAGTGAAGATGCTCCGACCGTGATTGCAGTAGTGACATATGAAAATCCAACGATTATTGACGCTGTTCTAGCCTTAGGTGCTCAGGCAGTTCTACCTTCGCCGGTTCGTTCATTTGGATTATTAACAGCATTGGTTCTCGCTCGCGAAACCCACAAGGAAAATCGGTCATTGACACGCCGATTACGCAAGGTAGAAGCTAAACTGCTTGGGGCTCGGCATTTATCAGAGGCAAAAACAATTCTAATGAAAACGCACAACGTTTCCGAATCGCAAGCCTACGATCTAATTCGTGATCAAGCCATGAGCAAGCGCACAACAATAGAAGACGTCGCCGCGGCTATCGTTCATGCTAGTGAAGTTTTGTCACTTGGCAGGCGGTGAGCCTGTTGATAAAGTAATAAAAAAGATATAAAAAGGCAGGAAAAACTTCAACTCGATAAATGTCGAACGACATATTAATATAGTTCGAAGCAACTTCAGACCTAGCTAACTTACTAAGAAGCATAGCCTTATAAAAGAAGTTGATACAAATTTTTAAAATCGAATGAGCCTTACAAGCCAATGTTTAAATGCATGCGGATACGATTTTAATAAAAAAATCTATGTGCTCAAAGATTACCCACTTAGTTTGCTCTCGAGTTGCGAAGTATTCACCGTAAATAGCTTGCTTTTTCAGCGTAGCAAAAAAGACTCTACTAAGGCTTCATTCCAACAATTTTCTATCCTACTCATGCCGCGGATTCAAGTCTGAAGTGCAACTTTGAAATTAACCGTACGGGTGGGTGAGATGTGAGAGCATCCAAGCTTCCCGACTACCAAGTCAAAGTTGACCAGAATGATTTACACACACCTCACCCGTGACGAACGTTACCAGATTGCAATCCTCGTCAAAGCAAACTTCAATCAAAGTGAAATTGCAAAAATGATGGACCGTGATAAATCGAGCATCAGCCGTGAGTTGCGTCGTAACCGCGGTCTACGAGGCTATCGCCCTAAGCAGGCAAATGACAAAGCCCAAGAACGTAGACTTGCCTGCGCCAATAGTCCTAGAGTTGCTGACTCGACATGGGCTGTAGTGGAGGAAAAGTTGGCTGAGGCTTGGAGCCCCGAGCAAATCAGCGGCCACCTCGAAGCTAGCCACCAACCCGGTGTTAGCTATGAGAGCATTTACCAGTACATCTACGCTGACAAACGCGCGGGCGGCACCTTGCATAAAACACTGCGTTGCCAGAAGACGCGAAAAAAACGCAGCAGTGGCCGTGAACGGCGCGGCACCATCTCTCACCAGGTCTCAATAGAACTGCGACCCGACATCGTGCTTGAGCGTGCGCGCTTTGGCGACTGGGAGGCTGATCTGGTGATTGGTGCCGGGCAGAAGCAAGCACTAGTGACGATTAATGAGCGTGTCTCTCGCTATTCAATAATTTTCCACGTGCCATTCAAAACAGCGCAAGCCGTAGGGGACGCGTTAATCACTTTACTCAAACCGTTCGCTCATTGCGTGCACACTCTCACGACTGATAACGGCAAGGAATTTGCCCAGCATGAACGAATAGCTTCTGCGCTGAGTGCAGATTTCTTTTTCGCCCATCCATACGCCTCGTGGGAGCGTGGGGCGAACGAGAATATGAACGGTTTGATTCGCCAGTTTTTCCCAAAGGGGATGCGCTTTAATTGCATCACCGACGATGACATTGCTTTAGCGATGCACAGGCTCAATCATCGTCCTAGAAAATGTTTAGGGTATCGAACGCCGCATCAGGTTTTTATGGAACAGTTAGAGTCCTATCAGCATACGGTTGCACTTCAAGCTTGAATCCGCCTGCGTTAAACAAGCCATTTTTCCCTGAATATTTTCAGTATGCATTTGACACGTGTCGCGAGCCTAGCGCAGTTCACATATAAGCGTCAGCGCTGATTGAATTCAGCACCCCCAGTGGCTCAGTTTTTGGTCAGCGCTAACACTTTGCTACAGTTGCTCTGGTACAAAGACACTGGAAAAACCAACGGCATTATCTACTTACTCAGACTACGGTAGTCGAGTCCGCTTGAAGGCCGGTTCAAGTCGGCAAGACTCGAACGTCTTTGCGGCGTACGACGCGACACTGGCGTAAATGCAGGTAAAACCGGATGTACGACTTTGCTCCGCCCTAAGCGTAAATCTTCAAGGTACTCAGCCCACGTCTGCATCATCTCAACCCGTAGTTTGATGAACTCTGTGCGGTTGTATGCCGTCCCGTTAGCGTCCTTCACAGCATGTGCCAGTTGCGCCTCAACCACGGACTCTGGGATTTGCAGCATCTCCACAATCAGCGTTCGCGCTGTGGCCCTAAAGCCATGAGCAGTTGTCTGGCTTGACGAATAGCCCATGAGCCGCATAGCCTTGTTCAAGGTATTTTCAGACATGAATCGGCCCGGACGCCCTTCTGCCGGAAATACCTGTCCGGTATCGCCAGTTTTTGCGAATAACTTTTCAAGCACCGCTACCGCCTGCGTAGCCAGCGGCACAAGATGCGGTTGGCCGTTGTGTTTTTGATCTTTGGTTCGCTTCATGCGGATGGACGGTATGTACCACAAGCCGTGGTCCAGATCGAATTCCTCCCATCGCGCCAACCGAAGTTCACCGGGTCGGACCATCAGCATGGGTGCTAGCTGCAACGCAGATCGAACAACGAATGTTCCTGCATATTGTTCAATGGCCTTGAGTAAATCGGCCAATTCATCAGGTTTAGTGATGGCTGGAAAATGCCGCACAGGGGGTCGCTTGAGAGCATCACGGATATCTTGGCACGGGTCGCGTAAGTCGGCCCCTTCAGCAATCGCGAACCGGAAAACCGACGAGCAATGCTCGCGCAGACGGTGAGCAGTCTCAAGCCTATCGTTAGCCTCGACAGCCCTACAGGCGTCCAAAATCATTTTCGGCGTGATCGTCTCCAGCGGCTTGCCGCCAAAGCGAGGCATGCCGTGAAGTTCAAGGCGCCGGATGACTTTGGAACTGTAGCTATCGACCCATTGGTCTTTTTTGACGGCAAACCAGCGCCTGGCCACCGCCTCAAAGCTTCCTTCAGGCGCAAGGCCCGCATTAGCCCGTTTTTCGGTCTCGATGGATGCCAGTTGTACAGACCTGATCTGTCGACGCTCTTGCGACGGATTCAGACCACCTGCAAGGGTGGCTCTGGCCTTTGCCGACTTTTGCCGGGCCATGACCAGATCAACATCGGGATGGACGCCAAGACTTAAGGTCTTGCGCCTGCCCTCATGTGTGTAATCTAGCCGCCAATAATGCGTATCGCCACTTGCGAAGGGAAGCAGATAAAGCCCCCCACCGTCGTTGAGCCGTTTGGCCCCACGTTTAAGCGCGTGAATAACGCGCTCGCCCTTAATCAATTCCAGTGCCATTGCCTGACTCCATTGCAACACGCGTCCCGGTCGGGTCGAGGTGATGCGGCGAATCTGCTGTGCCTAATGCTGTAAAAAAAGTTACTGCAAAAGTTACTGCATATTGACTGCAAAAAGCGTTGGTTTTGGGCTGTTGGACCGGATCGCAACAGACAACAAAAAAGCCCTAAGTTATTGAAAACAAAGGGCTTTTTTGGTTTTCATGACGCTTTGAAAAATCATGAAAAAATCAGTATGGTGGCCTGGGGCGGAATCGAACCACCGACACAAGGATTTTCAATCCTCTGCTCTACCGACTGAGCTACCGGGCCAAGCCTCAGAGTATATATCACCCAAGAGGGCTTCCTGAGCAAAAAGCCATAAAAACCTAAACGATCTTAGGCAACGCTGCGTTTTCCGCGCGAAAGGTCTACGCCTAGTTGTTTGAGCTTGCGGTAAAGGTGGGTGCGCTCTAGACCGGTTTTTTCTGCGACGCGAGTCATTGAGCCGCCTTCCTTGGCCAAATGAAACTCGAAATAGGCTTTTTCGAACTCGTCGCGGGCATCGCGCAAAGGCTTTTCCAACACGAAGCTTTGGGTGGCCTGCGGGCCTAGGTCTATGACCGGGGGCAACGCAATACTCATTAAGGCGGTGTCCGCCATCACGTCGGAAGGCCGCACAACTGTGCCTAGTGGCACTACTTTGCGGCCTATGGAGCGGCTCAAGCCTTGCTCGACAGCTTTTAGCAGTTTTTGTAGCGTGATCGGCTTTTCTAGAAATGCCAACGCACCTATCTTGGTGGCCTCTACTGCCGTGTCTATGGTGGCGTGGCCGCTCATCATGATGACGGGCATGGTCAGCAGTCCACTGGCCGACCATTCCTTCAGCAAGGTGACGCCGTCGGTGTCGGGCATCCAGATGTCTAGCAAGACCAAGTCTGGCTTCATACGAAGGCGGGCGGCTCTGGCTTGGGCTGCGTTTTCAGCGCTCTCTACCTGATGACCTTCATCGTTAAGAATTTCTGACAGTAGGTCGCGAATACCTAACTCGTCATCGACCACCAAAATATTTGCCATGATTTAATTAATGCTCTCAAAACTGGTATTTGTACTAAATAAATGCCTACAAATGTTGCCAAATGTATATCTAAACTACGACAGCAAAAGACAATGATACTTGAGCGCCCCGCACCTGCCCATCTTCAACGCGGTTAGAAATGTCTATGCGCGCCCTATGCTCGTCAGCAATTTTCTTTACTACCGCCAGCCCCAGTCCCGTGCCTTTGACTTTAGTCGTTACATAGGGCTCAAAAGCGCGCTTGAGAATGTACTCTGGAAAGCCGGTTCCGCGATCTCGCACCGATAAGCGCACACGCCGTGTAGCGGCAATAAAATCGGTTTTGATGGTGACCTTGCCGTCGGGTTTCCCCTCATGCGCATCCTGTGCATTTTGTAGCAAATTGTGAATGACTTGACGCAACTGCTGCTCATCTCCGAGCACTTCAGGCGCTTGCTCATCGAGCTCACAGAACACTGGCACCAAGGCGTTTTCAGAGCCGTATAAACACAATACGTCGTTGATCAAGGCGTTCAGGTTGACCGGCTTTAGCTCAGCAGCAGGCAAGCGTGCGTAGTCGCGAAACTCATTGACCAAGCGCTTCATGGCGTCGACCTGATCGACTATGGTTTTGACCGACTTGGTCAGCAGTGCCTGCTCAGGCTCGCCCAGCTTGCCGGTGAGTTTCATCTCCAGCCGTTCAGCCGAGAGTTGGATTGGGGTGAGTGGATTTTTGATCTCGTGCGCCAGCCGCCGTGCGACCTCGCCCCAGGCTTGGGCGCGTTGGGCTGAGACCATTTCTGAGACATCGTCAAAAACCAGTAAATACTCTTCAGCACCCGGCATTTTTGCGCCGCGTGCAATTAGCGTAGTGGCGGTGTCTTGCGCACCCAGCGCAGCGGCATTGAGCTCAAACGATTGTTGCCACTGCTCTTGGCCGTGGGTTGCACCATCTACCAAATAGTCGCGGCGAAAGTTTTCAAACTGCTGCTGAACTTCTCGGGCAAACGACTCTAGCCCAGCGACCTCGCCCAGCAACTGGCCGTGATGGGCTGCTAGCGGCAGGCGCAATATGCGGGTAGCGCCAGGATTGCTGGAATGAATCCGGCCAGCGGCGTCCAGTACGATGACGCCAGCTGTGAGGTTATCCAGTATGGTTTGCAAATTCACTCGCGCAGCATCGACTTGGCTCATGCTTTGCTGCACTGCCGTGCGGGCGTCAGCCAGCTGCTGCGTCATGTCGGCAAAAGAGCGGGTCAGCCCGCCTAGCTCATCGCGGCCCGCCAACACCGCTTTGGGCGTGAGGTCGCCACTGGTCACCTGGCGCACGCCTTCGGCCAGCAGCAATAGCGGTTTGGCCAGTTGATTTCCCAAAATGACGGCTAACAATACCGCACCAAACACCGCCAAGAAAAGACTGAGCGTGAGTGTGCCTATATACATTTTTCGCAGACCACCACGGGCTAAGGCGCGCTCTTGGTATTCGCGGTTGGCCTCTTGCACAGCGATGGCATTGGCGACCAGAGTGGGTGGAATATTGACTGTGATTTGCAAAAATCGCGTCTCACCCAATAGGCCAACATTCGGATTATTGACCACGGCCAGCGCTTTAATACGCGCAGGCGTGGCGATGCTGGGCGGCGCAAAAACGCCGCTGGCGAGCTCTCCAATGCCGCTAGAAGTCATCTCGTCCAGCCCCTCTATCTGGGTGACGACGCGCTGCAAACGCGCGGCACGAAACTGCTGCGTGGCGGGTCGCTCGGGGTTGATAGTGAAACGCGACGCACCGACGCTAGAGATGACTTGGCCGGAGGCTGACCACAGCACCAGATCGCTGGCTGAGAGCTGGTCGCGCAGGCGCTCTAGCGTTAAACCGACAGAAGCATCGGGAAGTTCAGCAATCTGCGTGGCCGCCTGACGCGTCTTGCTGGATAAATCGAGCGCCATTTGGTCTAGCGTAGCCCGACCCAGATTCAGGCCAGCGTCCAGCGCGCCTTCGACCTTGACGTCAAACCAACTTTCAATCGAGCGCGAAACAAACTGATAAGACACCACATAAATCATCAAGCCGGGAGCCAGACCCACTAGCGCAAAAATCGCCGCTAGTTTTAGCAGCAGCCGACTGCCAAAGCGGCCGCGACGCAAACGAAACAGCAAGCGCAGCACAATCCAGCCAATCACCAACAGCAGCAAAGCAGCGACGACGACGTTGAGAATGAGCAAGCGCTCGTAATTGCGCTCGTAAAGCTCGCGGTTGCCCGTCGCTTGGGTCAATAAAAACATCAACACCAAGCCTAAAGCCACTACTGCACCGACCCCTACGCCTACAGTCCAACGAAAAGCGCGGCTGTTTTTGATGGGCGGATTGTGAGGCTCGCTCACGGCGTAGCCTTGGATTTATCTATCACTGGCGGGCGAATGCGCTCTAACTGCAGGCGTTCGCTGGCGCTAACTGAAATCGTCCAGTCTTTTTGTCCGGCCACACCGATCTGAAAAGGTCTTGGCAGCTGGGACAAATCGAGTTGAAAGCTAAAGTTCAGCTTGTGCGGCAAATCTGGATTAATTTCACTGATGTCAGCGATGCGCCAACGCGCTAAGCGCTGCACCGCAGCCAAGGCTTCAGGCAAGCTGTCGTAGTTCTGATTCAAAGTGGCGCGTAAACCAGTGGAACTCTCCACCAGACCGGTGACGATATTGACGCGAAAGCGCCGGGTCAGCGGCTGAAAGGCTAGGCGTATGGTGCGGGTTGCGCCTGCGACGCGCCGGTCGGTCCAATACCAGCGGTCGCGATAGATGTCGGCCTCGACCAGAAACAACATAGGAATGCCTTTCAAGAGGGCATCCTCAACCGCCAGCGGCAATTCAAAATTCACCAACGCAGACAGGTAGATGCCGTCGTCGGCGCTTTCAACCTTGAGTTGACTTAGCTCTGCGGCCCTAAGGAGGTGCGCGCTGAACAGCACACACAGCAGCAGGGGCAACAGCCAGAAAATGCGCAGGCGTCGCACCAGCAGATCAACTCTGACGTTTTTCAAGTGCTGCGTAATAAAAGCCATCATGTTCACGCATTAAATTGTCCAACATAGCAGTGCCAACAGCGCTAGTTTGCGGCAGTAAATGACCTGGTGAGGGCATTAACTGTGCATCAGTGTGGCGTGAGACAAACGTTTGCACTTGACTCTGACCCTCAGCGCGGAAAACCGAGCAAGTGCAGTAGACCAGTCGGCCACCGGGTTTGAGCAAAGGCCAGAGAGATTCGAGCAACTGGGTCTGAATACTGGCGAGTTGACCTATGTCTGTAGGCCGGCGCAACCAGCGCACATCGGGGTGACGCCGCACTATGCCAGAGGCGGTGCAAGGCGCGTCCAGCAAAATCGCGTCAAAAGCGTGGCCATCCCACCAAGCTCTTGGCCGGGCCGCATCGCCAATGACTATTTTTGCCGTCAAACCCAGCCGTGCTAAATTGTGGGCCACGCGTTCACAGCGGCGTGCATCAATGTCTAGTGCCACTACGTCAGCATCGGCCAGTTCCAGCAAATGCGCCGTTTTACCGCCAGGCGCCGCGCAGGCGTCCAAGATACGTAGCCGCGGCTGACCGGGTAATGCAGCCTTCAGTCCCGGCTGTCCGCCCTCTGGCCCACCTTCTGGCAAGCCTTCGAGAAGCAGCGGTGCGGCCATCTGGGCAGCAGCGTCTTGAACCGAAAACCAGCCCAGATCAAAGCCTGGCAATGACGGCACAGACTGGGCGTTAGCCAGCACAATGCCGGCTTGACCGACGGCTGTGGCCTCAATGCCCGCATCATGTAGCACTTGCAGATAAGCAGCTTGGGTGGTTTTACGCACGTTGATACGCAAGATTAATGGTGCCCGGGTGTTGTTGGCGCGCAGTATGTCTTGCCACTGGTTGGGATGGTCTAGTCGCACCCGGTCTATCCACCACTGCGGATGATTCCAGACGGCTTGGGGATTGCGCTCGGTCACTGCAACCAGCGCTGCCTGCTCGCGCAGGAATCTGCGCAAACAACCATTAATAAAACTCGCTTGATGCTTGGTCGCGTCGCTGCGCTTGGCCGCTTCTACGGCTTGATCGACCAAGGTGTAAGCGGTGTAGGCTGGACCGTCGTGTGGCGCGCCATCAACTTGCCAAGCTAACGCCAGCACCACGCAAAGCAGTGCGTCGGCTTCTGGCGGTGGTGGTCGGCTGACCAGTTGCATGCGCAGCGCCTCAGCGCGGCCTAGCCAACGCAGAGTATGAAAGCCCAGCGATTGCACGCCAGGCCGTAGCTGGCTGTCCACATCTTCCAGCGCAGCCGTCAGCGACTGCCCGTCTCGCACTGCCATCAAAAGGGAGGCTGCGCCTTGTAGCTGGCGCCAGAGGGGAACTTGGGTCGGGTTGTCTTGCATAAATTTCGAAGAAGGCCAGCCCTTTTAATGGTCAGGACTGTGGGGTAATAAAGGCTGCCCGAGAACAGGCGGCGTAGGCAACACGAAAGGCTTGGATGATGTTGCCGGCTATGACAGTATTAGACCAGCGTATCAGCCCAAATATTTTTCGCCCAATTGATCGCGTAACTGCCCTCGATCTCACTAGGCTGGCTGCACACCTGGCCAGCGCCAGCAACGGATCTGAATGTTTTCTCGGCCACGATGTATTCGTACACGCTGGCCTCATGAATTCCACGCCGGCCATCCACAAAGCTATAGCAGGTGTCAGTCAGCATAGGGGCAGGATTGATATCCCGTCCAGCCAATTCAGCGACGATGGCGGCGGCGGCCACCTTGCCGTGGTGGTTAGCCATGTGGGCACTTTTAGGCATGGCCGGCGCGACTTGTATTGCGTCACCCAGCACATGCACGTCCTTGGCGACGGTGGACTCAAAGTTTAGAAAATTCACGCCGCACCAACGTTGATTGGCTTGATTATTCAGCCCCGCTTTAATGGCAATGCCGCAGGCGCGCATGGGTGGCAACACATTGAGTACATCGGCTTTTACCGCGTCTTGAAAATCAAAATAGACCATGCCGGTCTTGCCATCGACCGATGACACATTGTGGCTGCAGCGGTAGTCGAGAATGCCAGCGTAGTCTTCAGCCCAGACTTTTTTAAACAGCGCGGCTTTAGAGACCACGTCCGGATTCGCATCCAATATCAAGACCTTGCTGCGCGGTTTTTCGGCTTTGAAGTAAGCCGCCACTAATGAAGCTCGCTCGTACGGGCCAGGTGGACAGCGGTATGGCGCTGGGGGAATGGTAATGGCGTAGACGCCGCCGTCAGGCATGTCAGCGAGTTGCTGGCGCAGCGCTGCGGTTTGCGCGCCAGCCTTCCAAGCATGCAAAATCTGGCCCGAGGCGTTGCCAGCGACCAAGCCCTGTATCGCATCCAACTGCAAGTCAACACCGGGGGACAGCACCAACTTGTCATAGCCTATGCTGACGCCACTGGCCAAGGTGACGGTTTTTTTAGCGCTATCAATCGCACTGACGTAATCACGCACCAGCGTCACGCCGTGGTTTTTACTCAAGCTGGCGAAGGGCATAGTGATGTCAGCCATCTGCCAGCGCCCACCCACCACCAGATTGGACATGGGGCTGGACACAAAGGCCGTTTGTGGCTCAATCAAAACCACCTCAATTTTGTAGCCGCTAAGTAAGCGCACATACTTGGCCGCCGTAGCGCCGCCAAACCCGCCACCAATGACCACAACCGTGGCCTTGGACGGCATTCCGGCGGCAATCACGTTGCCGCCCAAGCCGATCAGAGCGAGGGCAGCAGAAGACTGCAAAAGGGCTCGGCGCCTCAGGCCAGTGGTAGCTAGAAATACAGGGACTGTTTTGGGTTTCATTGGACTTATTTTTTTGTGCAAAGAAGCACGCAGGGCAAAAAATACGCTGGAGCCAGGATAAGGTCAAATTAATGAGCAGAAGCAGAGCAAGCATGAAGGCGAAAAACAGCAGCCAGCGTGTGGTTTGCGATCTGGCCTGAACTTGTCGTTCAAATTCGCACGGCTGATTTAATAAATTAAATTAAAGATTAGTACGAATAGCTTGTCGTTCGGCAGCGCTTTCGGTCTCACGCAACACCAGCGCGGGTGAGAACCTAAACAGTCTTGCCACCAGCACAGCAGGAAACTGAGCTCGGGCGTTGTTGTAATCGAGTACCGCATCGTTATAAGCTTGGCGCGAGAAAGCCACTTTGTTTTCAGTGCTGGCCAGCGCTTCGGAAAGCTCACGGATAGTGGCATCTCCCTTTAATGCGGGATACGACTCAGACACGGCGAAGAACTGACCCAGCTTGCCGTCTAACACTTGCTCGGCCGCCGACAACGCGCTCACGGCTTGGGCATTGGTGGGACGACTACGCACGGCTTCGCTAGCGGTTTTAGCAACATTACGCGCTAACGTGACGGTCTCAAGGGTTTCATTTTCATGCCGCAAGTACTTTTTAGCAGCTTCTACCAAGTGGGGTATTAAGTCATAGCGACGTTTGAATTGAACATCGATCTGCGCAAAAGCGTTGGCGATCGCGTTCTTGAGTCTAACCAAGCGGTTGTAGGCACCGACGACCCAGCAAACCAGCACGACGCAGATGACGAGGAGAGTGATGGATTGAGCTGACACAAGCGCTTTCGTTTTTATATTGAAAACTTAGCTTAGCGGTTTTTAACCCCGACTTGTAGGCAGAGCGATCACAAAAAATCCGTTAGTTAAAACATGCAAAAAAAATGCCCCGCAAGCGGCGAAGCTTGCGGGGCATGGCAGAAGCGGGTTGATCAGACCTGCTTCAAGCGCAGCGCTTGATTACTCAGTCGCTGGGCCTTCGCTCTGTGATTCTGTGACTGCACTGGTTTCCATTTCAGCCGCTTCAGATTCGGAGATGGCGCGGCGCTCGGCGTCGTCCATCAAGTCCTTGGCTTTGCGGGCATCGTGGTAAGCCATGCCGGTACCGGCTGGGATTAAGCGGCCAACGATCACGTTTTCTTTCAAACCGCGCAGCTCGTCGCGCTTGCCCATGATGGCAGCCTCGGTGAGCACGCGAGTGGTTTCCTGGAAGGAAGCCGCAGAAATAAACGAATCCGTTGACAACGAAGCTTTGGTAATACCGAGCAACAAATTGGTATAGGTCGCTGGCAGTTTGTTGGCCGCACGCAATGCATCGTTGTTGTCAAACAGCGATGAACGCTCGACTTGCTCACCGGCGATATAGGTTGAATCACCCACATTGTCGATAACCACACGGCGCAGCATCTGACGAACAATCACTTCAATGTGTTTGTCGTTAATCTTCACGCCTTGCAGGCGGTAAACGTCCTGCACTTCGTCAACGATGTAGCGGGCCAACTCTTCCATGCCGAGCAAACGCAAGATGTCTTGCGGATCGGCCGGGCCGTCCACAATTGACTCGCCCTTGTTCACAACTTGGCCTTCGTGAACCAGAATGTTCTTTTCCTTTGGAACCAAGTCTTCCCAGACCTTGCCTTCAGGATCAGTAATTTGCAAGCGGACCTTGCCCTTGGTTTCCTTACCGAAAGACACGGTACCCGTCATCTCGGCGAGTGTGCCCTTGTCTTTTGGCGTACGGGCTTCGAACAGCTCGGCAACACGCGGTAAACCGCCGGTGATGTCGCGCGTCTTCTGGCCTTCGACAGGGATACGCGCCAGCACTTCGCCAGGGCCAACTTCTTGTCCGTCACGCACCTGAACCAAAGAGCCGATTTGGAAGCCAATCGTCACAGCATGATCGGTGCCCGGGATCTTGACTTCATTGCCAGTTGCATCAATCAGCTTAACCAAAGGACGAATCACCTTGGTTGCACCGCGACGTTTTGGATCGATCACCACCAAGGTAGACAAACCGGTCACATCATCGAGCTGCTTAGCAACTGTCACGCCTTCTTCCACATTCTCGAACAGCACCTTGCCGGCGAACTCGGTAATGATGGGGCGGGTCAATGGGTCCCAGTTAGCCAGAATGGTGCCGGCCTTGATTTGTTGGTCAGCCTTGACCGCCAAAATCGCGCCATACGGCACCTTGTGGCGCTCACGCTCACGGCCATGCTCGTCATGAATGACGATCTCACCGGAACGCGCAATCACCACCAGGTCACCCTTGTTATTGGTCACATAACGCATAGGCACGTTAAAGCCGATCACGCCGTTGGACTTGGCTTCTACGCTGGAAGCAATCGCTGCACGGGAAGCCGCACCGCCGATGTGGAAGGTACGCATGGTTAGCTGCGTGCCTGGCTCACCGATGGACTGGGCCGCAATAATGCCGACCGCTTCACCGATATTGATCAGACCACCACGGCCCAAATCGCGGCCGTAGCAGCTGGCGCACAGACCAAAGCGAGTCTCGCAATTAAGAGCGGTACGAACTTTGATTTCGTCAACGCCGGCCACTTCGAGCACGTCCATCATGTCCTCGTCCAGCATGGTGCCGGCGGGGTATAAAACAGAGCGGTCTTCTGGGTGCAACACGTCTTCGACAACCGTGCGTCCGAGTACGCGGTCGCGCAATGATTCGATCACTTCGCCGCCTTCGACGATGGCGCGCATCACCGAGCCTTCGCTGGTGCCGCAATCGTGCACTGTCACCACCAAGTCCTGCACCACATCGCACAAACGGCGTGTGAGGTAGCCGGAGTTAGCGGTTTTCAGTGCCGTGTCAGCCAGACCCTTACGGGCGCCGTGGGTGGAGATGAAGTACTCCAACACGTTCAGGCCTTCACGGAAGTTGGCGGTAATTGGCGTCTCGATGATGGAGCCGTCAGGCTTGGCCATCAAACCGCGCATACCGGCAACCTGGCGAATCTGCGCAGCAGAGCCGCGAGCGCCAGAGTCGGCCATCATGTAGATGGAGTTGAACGACTCTTGATCGACTTCATTGCCATGACGGTCAATGACTTTTTCTTTCGAGAGCTGGGCCATCATGACCTTGGAGACGTCGTCACCCGACTTGCCCCAAATGTCCACCACCTTGTTGTAGCGCTCGCCGGCGGTCACCAGACCCGAGACATACTGCTGCTCGATCTCTTTGACTTCCTTCTGGGCGCGCGCAATGATGGCGTGCTTTTCAACCGGCACCAACATGTCGTCGATACAGATGGAAATACCCGCCCGGGTTGCTAGGCGGAATCCCGACTGCAGCAACTTATCGGCAAACACCACGGTCTCTTTCAAACCGCACTTGCGGAAAGACACGTTGATGAGTTTGGAGATTTCCTTCTTCTTCAAGGCTTTGTTGATGTTGGAGAAAGGCAGACCTTTTGGCAAGATCTCGGAAAGCAACGCGCGTCCGCCGGTGGTTTCCCACAGCTTGGTCGACGGAATGAATTCCTGCGTTTCTTTGTCCTTGGTCCACTCGGTCAGACGCACGCTGATGCGGGCGTTCAAGTCGAGCTCACCCGCATCAAAAGCGCGGCGCACTTCGCCGGTGTCCGAGAACACCAGGCCTTCGCCCTTGCCGTTGGTACGGTCGCGCGTCGTGTAGTACAAGCCGAGCACAACGTCTTGCGACGGAACAATCGACGGCTCGCCGTTGGCCGGGAACAAGATGTTGTTTGAAGCCAGCATCAAAGTGCGCGCTTCCATCTGTGCTTCCACCGACAGGGGCACGTGAACCGCCATCTGGTCACCGTCAAAGTCGGCGTTAAAGGCCGAGCAAACCAGTGGGTGCAGCTGAATCGCTTTACCTTCGATCAAGATCGGCTCGAAAGCCTGAATACCCAAGCGGTGCAGCGTAGGCGCACGGTTGAGCATGATCGGGTGCTCTTTAATGACTTCTTCAAGAATGTCCCAAACCACTGGCGTGCCGGTTTCGACTTCTTTCTTAGCCGCTTTAATCGTCGTGGCAATGCCGCGCGATTCGAGTTGCGCGAAGATGAAGGGCTTGAACAATTCCAGTGCCATCAGCTTTGGCAAACCGCACTGATGCAATTTGAGCGTAGGGCCCACGGTAATCACTGAACGACCCGAATAATCGACCCGCTTGCCCAACAAATTCTGACGGAAACGACCGGATTTACCCTTGATCATGTCGGCCAAAGATTTCAGTGCGCGCTTGTTGGCGCCGGTCATGGCTTTACCGCGACGACCGTTGTCAAGCAAGGAGTCAACCGCTTCTTGCAGCATGCGCTTTTCATTGCGGGCAATGATTTCAGGCGCTTTTAATTCCAGCAAACGGCGTAGACGGCTGTTGCGGTTAATCACGCGGCGATACAAGTCGTTCAAGTCGGAGGTCGCAAAACGGCCACCGTCTAGCGGCACGAGTGGGCGCAGGTCTGGCGGCAGAACCGGCAGCACGTCGAGCACCATCCAATGCGGCTTGATACCGGACTTTTTGAACGCTTCCATCAACTTCAAACGCTTGGCGTTTTTCTTGATCTTGATTTCGGAGCCGGTCAAGTCGTTGCGCAACTTGTCGATTTCCATGTCGAGGTCTAGACCTTCGAGCAAGTCCTTGATACCTTCAGCGCCCATTTTGGCAACGTACTCGTCACCGTATTCTTTGCGCTTAGCGTCATAGTCGTCTTCGGACATGATGCTGAATTTTTTCAGCGGTGTCATGCCGGGATCGGTCACCACATAGGCTTCAAAGTAGAGCACGCGTTCGATGTCCCGCAGCGTCATGTCCAGCACCATACCCAAGCGCGATGGCAAGGATTTGAGGAACCAGATGTGAGCGCAAGGCGCGGCCAAATCGATGTGACCCATGCGCTCGCGGCGCACTTTGGTCTGTGTGACTTCAACGCCGCACTTCTCGCAGATCACACCGCGATGCTTGAGGCGCTTGTACTTACCGCACAGGCATTCGTAGTCTTTAATAGGGCCAAAAATCTTGGCACAGAAAAGACCGTCGCGCTCTGGCTTGAAGGTACGGTAGTTGATGGTTTCTGGCTTTTTAACTTCGCCAAAAGACCACGAACGGATTTTCTCCGGCGAGGCCATGCCGATTTTGATGGCATCGAAATGCTCATCCGGCGTGAACTGCTTGAACAGGTCGAGTAATGATTTCATGTGTAAATCCTTTTATCGTTGCTGCTTAGCTGCGCTCGAGTTCGATATCGATACCGAGCGAACGAATTTCTTTGACCAGCACGTTGAACGACTCCGGCATACCTGCCGTGATCGCGTGCTCACCTTTAACAATGCTCTCGTAGACCTTGGTACGGCCCTGCACGTCATCTGACTTGACCGTGAGCATTTCCTGCAGCGTGTAAGCCGCGCCATAAGCTTCGAGTGCCCAGACTTCCATCTCACCGAAACGCTGTCCACCGAACTGCGCTTTACCGCCCAGTGGTTGCTGCGTGACCAGCGAGTAAGGACCGGTAGAGCGCGCATGCATCTTGTCATCAACCAAGTGGTGAAGCTTGAGCACGTGCATATAGCCCACCGTGGTGGTGCGCTCGAACTGATCACCGGTGCGGCCGTCAAACAGCTGCGCTTGGGTACGGGTTGTCGTCAGGGCTTTAGCCTTGGCGATGTCATCAGGGTATGCCAATTGCAGCATGTCCATGATTTCCGCTTCCGAAGCACCGTCAAACACCGGCGTTGAAAATGGCACGCCAGCTTGTAAGTTGCCAGCCATTTCCATGACTTCGCTGTCAGACAGTTGGCTCAAGTCTTCCACACGGCCAGACTTGTTGTAGATGCTTTCCATGAACTGGCGCAGCTCTGCAACCTTGGCTTCGGCTTGCAGCATGTCACCAATTCTGTGGCCCAAACCTTTAGCGGCCCAGCCCAAGTGAACTTCCAGCACCTGACCGACGTTCATGCGCGATGGCACGCCCAGCGGGTTGAGCACGATGTCGCACGGTGTGCCGTCGGCCATGAAAGGCATGTCTTCGACCGGAACGATCTTAGACACCACACCTTTATTGCCGTGACGACCGGCCATCTTGTCACCCGGTTGCAAACGGCGCTTAACGGCCAAGTAAACCTTGACCATCTTCAGCACGCCAGCTGGCAACTCGTCGCCCTGCGTGAGCTTTTTGCGCTTTTCTTCAAAGCCCAAATCGAAGCTGTGACGGGTTTGCTCCATCGAGTTTTTGATGCTCTCGAGCTGGGTCGCTGCTTCGTCATCCGCAGGACGGATGTCAAACCAGGTGTACTTCTCGACGTCGTCCAGATAGGCCTTGTCGATAGTCGTGCCCTTGGCCAGCTTTTTAGGGCCGCCGTTAGCAATCTTGCCGATCAGCATTTTCTCGATACGGTCAAACGCATCTGCTTCAACGATGCGCAGCTGATCGTTCAAGTCCAAGCGGAAACGCTTGAGCTCGTCGTCAATAATTTGCTGTGCACGCTTGTCACGGGTAATGCCTTCACGGGTGAAGACTTGCACGTCGATCACAGTGCCTGACGAGCCTTGGCTGACGCGCAGCGAAGTGTCTTTCACATCGCTGGCTTTTTCGCCAAAAATCGCGCGCAACAACTTTTCTTCTGGCGTCAAGGTGGTCTCGCCTTTTGGCGTGACCTTGCCGACCAGCGTGTCGCCCGGCTGGACTTCAGCACCAACATAAATAATGCCGGATTCGTCAAGACGGTTGAGCTGATGCTCGGACAGGTTAGGAATGTCGCGGGTAATTTCTTCCGAGCCCAGCTTGGTGTCACGCGCCATCACGACGAGTTCTTCGATGTGAATCGAGGTGTAGCGGTCTTCGGCCACCACACGCTCAGAGATCAAGATCGAATCTTCGAAGTTATAGCCGTTCCATGGCATAAAGCCGACCAGCATGTTTTGACCCAGTGCCAACTCGCCGACGTCAGTCGATGCGCCGTCAGCAATCACGTCGCCCTTGGACAACTGGTCGCCCATCTTGACGATAGGACGCTGATGGATGTTGGTGTTTTGGTTCGAACGCTGATACTTGATCAGGTTGTAGATATCTACGCCGATCTCGCCAGCTAACGCTTCCGCGTCATTGACACGAACCACGATGCGGGTTGCGTCGACATAGTCAACCTTGCCGCCGCGAGTTGCCGTGACCACGGTGCCGGAGTCGACCGCGGAGACGCGCTCAATACCAGTGCCGACCAAAGCTTTTTCAGGACGCAGAACCGGCACAGCTTGACGCTGCATGTTGGCGCCCATCAGCGCGCGATTTGCATCGTCGTGCTCAAGGAATGGTACGAGTGAAGCGGCAACAGAAACGATCTGCGCAGGCGAGACGTCCATGTACTGGATACGTTCAGCACCGACCAAAATCGACTCGCCGTTTTCACGTGCGGAGATCAACTCACCGGTCAAAACATTGGCTTCGTTGAGTTCAGCATTCGCCTGAGCGATGACGTACTTGCCTTCTTCAATCGCGGACAAGTAATCGATCTGGCTAGAAACCTTGCCGTCAACCACACGCAGGTAAGGGGTTTCAATGAAACCGTACTCATTTAAACGCGCGTAGAGTGCCAGCGAATTGATCAGACCAATGTTCGGACCTTCTGGTGTCTCAATCGGGCAGACGCGACCGTAATGGGTCACGTGCACGTCACGCACTTCAAAGCCTGCACGCTCACGCGTCAAACCGCCGGGGCCAAGGGCAGAGACACGACGCTTGTGCGTGATCTCGGACAGTGGATTGGTTTGGTCCATGAACTGGGACAGCTGAGAAGCACCGAAGAACTCTTTGAGCGCTGCGGAAATCGGCTTGCTGTTGATCAAGTCATGCGGCATCAAAGGCTCTTGCTCGGCTTGGCCGAGACGCTCTTTGACGGCTTTTTCGATTCGTGCCAAGCCAGTGCGGTACTGGTTTTCAGCCAATTCACCGACGCAACGCACGCGGCGATTACCGAGGTGATCGATGTCATCGACGTCGCCATTGCCGTTACGCAAATCGACCAAGATCTTGACCACGGAGAGGATGTCCTCGTTAGTCATGACCATTGGACCGGTGCTGCTGTCGCGGCCAATGCGGGCGTTGAACTTCATACGGCCAACGCGGGACAGATCGTAAGTGTCCGGGTTGTAGAACAGACGCTGGAACAACGCTTGGACGGCGTCTTCAGTCGGCGGCTCGCCGGGACGCATCATGCGGTAGATAGCAACGCGCGCGGCGAATTCGTCGGCGGTTTCATCAGCGCGCAAGGTTTGTGAAATGTACGCACCTTGGTCTAGCTCGTTGGTATAAAGCACTTGCAAGTCAGTAATGCCAGCGACGCGCAGCTTTTTGAGCAGCAACTCTGACAACTCATCATTGGCCTTGGCGATGATCTCACCGGACTCAGCGTCAATGATGTTCTTAGCAACTACGCGGCCAACCAAGTAATCTTCTGGAACGCTAATCGTGGTGGTGCCGGTTTCGGCGAGTTCACGGGTATGGCGAACAGTGATGCGCTTGTCTTTAGCGATCACGACTTTGCCGAGCTTGTCGGTAATGTCAAAACGCGCGACTTCACCGCGCATACGCTCGGCGACGAATTCCATTTGCGCGCCGGTGTCCATCAAGCGGAAGTTGTCGAACACAAAGAAGTTCGCCAATATCGACTCATGGTTCAGACCAATGGCCTTGAGCAAAATCGTCACTGGCATTTTGCGGCGGCGGTCAACCCGGAAATACAACACGTCTTTCGGGTCGAACTCGAAGTCCAGCCACGAGCCGCGGTAAGGGATGATACGCGCCGAAAACAGCAGCTTGCCTGAGCTATGGGTCTTGCCCTTGTCATGTTCAAAGAACACACCTGGCGAGCGGTGCAGCTGCGAGACGATGACACGCTCGGTGCCATTGATAACAAATGAGCCTTTGTCCGTCATGAGCGGAACTTCGCCCATGTAGACTTCTTGCTCTTTAACTTCTTTGACGACTTTGGACTGCGATGTCGAAGACTCACGGTCATAAATAATCAATTGCACTTTGGCGCGCACAGCCGACGCAAAGGTCAGGCCGCGAGTCTGGCATTCTCGAACATCAAACGCTGGCTTGGCCAGGTTGTATTCGATGAATTTCATCTCAACAAAACCGTTGTGCGAGACGATGGGGAATGCGTTTTCAAAAGCTGCTTGCAAGCCTTCGCTGGTGCGCTTTTGGGGCGCACGATCAGCTTGCAGAAACGCCAAATAGGCGTCTTTTTGCATTTGCAACAAATAAGGAACCGCCAACACGCTTTCGCGGTTGCCGAAGCTTTTGCGAATGCGTTTGCGTTCGGTGAATGAATATGCCATGAGTTCTCCGTTGATAGGCTCTGGGACTCTGTACCCGAATACACAACGTATTCAGGCGGGCTTGGTGGTTGGCCACTACCAACCATGGCGGACGGTGACGCATTGCACGTCACCCGGACCAAGGCATTTTCTGCAGTCGAGGGTCAGAAAACACTGAGAACGCGGCGTATAAGTCGGGTTTTCAGTGCACTCTTTTAACTAATCTTGTTACTGATCTTGTAAGCACAAAAGGCTGGAAGCCCGAAACCGGACTTCCAGCCTTTCTAATCCACAAGGATTACTTGAGTTCGGCCTTAGCGCCGGCTTCTTCAAGCTTCTTCTTAGCGGCTTCAGCGTCAGCCTTAGACACGCCTTCTTTGACGTTCTTAGGTGCGCCGTCAACCACGTCCTTGGCTTCTTTCAAGCCCAGGCCGGTCAGTTCGCGAACTGCTTTAATGACGGAAACTTTGTTGGCGCCGACTTCGGTCAGCACAACATTGAATTCAGTCTGCTCTTCAGCAACAGCTGCACCGCCGCCGCCGCCGGCTGCAGGAGCCGACATTGCAGCAGCGCTTACGCCAAACTTCTCTTCGATGGCCTTCACCAGATCGTTGAGTTCCAGAACCGTCATGCTGTCAAGCGCGGTCAAAAATGCGTCTTTATCAAATGCCATTTTGAAATCCTAAATATATCTATTAACAGTTGGGGAGTTGGGCAGTCACTAAGGACTTGCACTGACTCCACACATTGGGTTTACGCCACTGTGGCTTCGGCTGCGGGTGCTTCTGGAGCTTCAGGCGCTGCGGGAGCGGCTGAAACTTCTTCTGCGACAGGTGCTTGTTCGGCAACCCGTTTCGCCATCAACGCGTTCAGCACAACGGCTGTACGTGACATTGGCGACATCAGCAAACCACATACCTGTGCCAGCAATACTTCCCGTGAAGGAATATTGGCCAGTTGCTTAATGCCATTGATGTCCAGGGCTTTGCCGCCGAACGCACCAGCACGAATAACCAACTTATCGTTGGTCTTCGCGAAGTCAGACACCACTTTCGCGGCGGAGACTGCGTCAACAGAAAAACCATAGATCAGCGGACCGGTCATCTGGTCGGACAGAACTTCAAATGCGGTACCAATCACAGCGCGACGTGCCAGGGTGTTCTTGAGAACACTCAGGGTTACGCCTTTTTCGCGGGCTTGGCTGCGCAATTTAGTCATGTCAGCGACCGTGATACCACGGTATTCCGCCATCACGAGCGTTTGAGCACTGGCGGCGAGGCTTGTCACTTCTTCAATGACGGCTTGTTTCTCACTGCGGTTAAGACTCAAGGTCTACTCCTTAAAATGTGCTTGCAGGTCGGTGTTATCACACCGCCCCTTGGGCACTCATACTCAGCGACCAACTGTTTCAGACTTTTTTCAAACTCTTCGCAGCGGGACCGCCATCTGCGTTGGCTGTCTTTCGATTAAGCAACTGGGTTTAACACCTGCTGCACCAACGGTCTTGGATGACCTGCCGAGGTCTTGCGATCTCAGCAGCCCACCACATCGGATCAGCCCTTACAAGCTAATCCAAATTTTTTGCTGTTTTAGCCGTTAATGCTTTGTGTGTCGACGCGAACGCCCACACCCATCGTCGACGAAACAGCGACTTTTTTCAGGTAAACACCTTTGCTTGACGCTGGCTTGGACTTGATCAGAGCCTCGATCAGCGCGGCCAAGTTGCCCTGCAATTTGTCAGTATCAAACGAGCGGCGACCAATGGTGCCGTGGATGATGCCGGCCTTGTCAACGCGGTACTGGACTTGACCAGCTTTTGCGTTTTTCACGGCGGTTGCCACGTCAGGGGTGACGGTACCAACTTTCGGGTTAGGCATCAGGCCGCGTGGGCCAAGAATCTGGCCGAGCGTACCGACGATACGCATTGCATCAGGCGAAGCAATGACGACATCGAAGTCCATCTTGCCAGCTTTAATGTCAGCTGCGAGGTCGTCCATACCGACGATATCAGCACCAGCGGCGCGGGCTTCATCAGCCTTAGCGCCTTGGGCGAACACAGCCACACGTTTGTTTTTACCGGTACCGTTAGGCATCACGACTGCGCCGCGAACGACTTGGTCAGATTTCTTGGCATCAATACCGAGTTGGACGGCTACGTCGATGGACTCATCGAACTTAGCAACGGCGAACTCTTTGACGAGACCGATGGCGTCGAGCAGGTTGTACAGCTTGTTGCTGTCAATCTTGTCGCCAACCGTTTTTTGGCGTTTAGTCATCTTGCTCATAGGACACCTTCGACCGTGACACCCATAGAACGGGCGGAACCGGCAATAGTACGAACCGCTGCATCCAGATCGGCTGCAGTCAAATCTTTCATCTTGTGCTTAGCGATTTCCTCGAGCTGGGCACGAGTAATTTTGCCAACCTTGACGGTGTGCGGCGTAGCCGAACCCTTGTCAAGCTTGATAGCCTTCTTGATCAAAGCCACGGCAGGCGCGGTCTTGATGATGAAGGTAAAGCTCTTGTCTGCATAAGCAGTAATCACCACTGGCAGCGGTGTTCCTGGCTCGATACCTTGGGTCTGCGCATTGAATGCTTTGCAGAACTCCATGATGTTCAGGCCACGTTGACCCAGAGCAGGTCCGATTGGGGGGGATGGGTTAGCCTTACCAGCTGGCACTTGCAGCTTGACAAAGCCGACGATTTTTTTCGCCATACTTTTTTCTCCTTGCGGGTCATAACGCTAGGCCACTGACATCAGCGACCAAGCTTCCCGGGGGTTACACAACTCATTGAGACTCTTACGAGCCATCGCGCCGAGTTGCAAAGCGCAAATTTTAAAAATACCGACTACTAAGCTGATGCGGCCTAAGCCGCAAAGTTCATTCCTGATTTACTTTTCAGTAAATTAGGTTTTTTCGATCTGGCTGAACTCAAGCTCCACCGGTGTGGCGCGGCCGAAAATAGTGACTGAGACGCGAACCTTGTTTTTGTCGTAGTTGACTTCTTCGACAGTGCCGTTGAAGTCGGTAAACGGGCCGTCTTTGACGCGCACATATTCGCCGGTTTCAAACTCAACTTTATGCCGCGGCTTGTCAGTACCCACCTGCATCTGGCTGACGATTTTTTGCACGTCATCTTCAGAAATAGGTGCTGGGCGATTTTTCGCACCACCCACAAAGCCTGTGACTTTATTGGTGTGTTTGACCAAGTGCCAAGTCTCGTCGTCCATCATCATCTCAACCAGCACATAGCCCGGAAAGAAACGACGTTCAGTGGTCTTTTTCTGACCGTTCTTTATCTCGACTACTTCTTCAGTAGGAACCAAGAAACGACCGAATTTCGACTCCATGCCGGCGCGGTTAATGCGCTCAGTAATATTGCGTTCAACTGCTTTTTCCATGCCCGAATAAGCATGCACCACATACCACTGCATGCCAGGGGTAGGCGTGAGGGACATGCCCGGTGTGAATTCGTTGACAACAATGCCGTTTATATCGCTCATTAGACTTTCCATCCCAGTAACAGATCGTAGAACACCCATTCGAGCGTCTTGTCGGTTAACCATAAAAACAAGGCCATCACGAAAACGAATGCAAAGACATAAGCTGTCATTTGAATTGCTTCTTTACGTGTAGGCCAGACAACTTTTCTGACCTCGCGCACTGAGTCGCGGCCAAAAGCAACGAATTGCTTACCTGTTTCTGCCGTCATAAAAACAACGATGGCAGCCACAAGACCAGCGAGCAACGCACCCCACTGAGCGATCTGTCCTTGACGAGCCAGCAGATAAAAACCGACTAACGAAGCCACCACCAGAGCGACGGCTAAGCCAAGTTTGGCCTTGTCTGCAGTGGTATTAACAGTTTCAACTTGATTAGAGGCCATGGTTGCCGATTTTCCTGTTCAATCTTGACGCTGCTGCAAAAAATTTTTGCAGTCTGCTTTTTAAAACACTTTAGCCCGCCCGGCGTTTACACTCCCGGCGGGCCGAATACTTTGTACTAATGCATCACCACCTTGGCCTGAAGTGTGAGCAATTCACCTCATCAGCCGGGTGGCAGGGGCAGTAAGAATCGAACTTACAACCTTCGGTTTTGGAGACCGACGCTCTGCCAATTGAGCTATGCCCCTACATTTCGAATCAGTCCGGAAATAACCCGGAACTGCATTATCTTATTTATTGCTCGATTACTTACGCAATGATCTTAGCAACCACACCAGCACCAACGGTACGGCCACCTTCACGGATAGCAAAGCGCAAGCCTTCTTCCATGGCGATCGGGTTGATCAGCTTGACGGTGATAGACACGTTATCGCCTGGCATGACCATTTCTTTGCCTTCTGGCAACTCGATCGCACCGGTCACGTCCGTGGTACGGAAGTAAAACTGTGGACGGTAGTTGTTGAAAAATGGTGTGTGACGGCCGCCCTCATCCTTGGACAAGACATAGATCTCGCCAGTGAAGTGGGTGTGTGGCTTGATCGAGTTTGGCTTGCATAGCACTTGGCCGCGCTGCACATCTTCACGCTTGGTGCCGCGCAGCAAGATGCCGACGTTGTCACCGGCTTGACCTTGGTCAAGCAATTTGCGGAACATTTCCACGCCGGTGCAAATGGTTTTTTGTGTGTCTGCGATACCGACGATTTCGATCTCTTCGCCGACTTTCACAATACCGCGCTCGATACGGCCAGTCACAACAGTGCCGCGACCTGAGATCGAGAACACGTCTTCTACTGGCAGCAAGAATGCGCCGTCAACTGCGCGCTGTGGCATTGGGATGTAGTTGTCGAGTGCATCGGCCAACTTCATGATGGCTTCTTCACCCAAAGGACCCTTGTCGCCTTCCATGGCCAGCTTGGCTGAACCGTGGATGATTGGGGTGTCGTCACCTGGGAAATCGTACTTGTCGAGCAACTCGCGCACTTCCATTTCGACGAGCTCTAACAATTCAGCATCGTCAACCATGTCGCACTTGTTCAGGAACACGATGATGTAGGGAACGCCAACTTGGCGGGCCAGCAAAATGTGCTCGCGAGTCTGTGGCATTGGGCCGTCAGCTGCGGAGCAAACCAAAATAGCGCCGTCCATCTGGGCCGCGCCGGTAATCATGTTTTTAACGTAGTCAGCGTGACCTGGACAGTCAACGTGTGCGTAGTGACGGTTTTCCGTTTCGTACTCAACGTGGGCTGTGTTGATGGTAATGCCGCGTGCTTTTTCTTCCGGAGCCGCGTCAATTTGGTCGTAGCCTTTGGCTTCGCCGCCGAACTTGGCTGCGAGCACCGTGGTGATTGCAGCTGTCAGTGTAGTTTTGCCATGGTCAACGTGACCGATGGTGCCTACGTTGACGTGGGGTTTAGTTCGCTCGAATTTGCCTTTTGCCATTTTCCGCTCCAGAAATTTTTGAAGAGTTGCAACACCAATAAACGCCAGATCCGGCAACCGTGTTCTACACATTTGCCGGATCACCTAATAAGCATACACATGAAATGTGACTACTCACCAGGAAAAATATGGTGCCCATTCCGGGAATCGGACCCGGGACCTCTCCCTTACCAAGGGAGTGCTCTGCCACTGAGCCAAATGGGCTAACACTGAAAATCTCTCACCAAAGGTCAGTACGAAAGTAAAACAAATGCAGAACCACGCTCCGTTGGTGGAGCGGGAGACGGGAATCGGACCCGCGTCATTAGCTTGGAAGGCTAGGGTTCTACCATTGAACTACTCCCGCGCAGTCCTGCAAACTATCTCATGCAAAAAGCATGTCGCAATACACTCACATTGCTTTTATCTTTACTTCGATACCAACCAACATCGCTCAAGGAAGCCAATCCACGAAGTTTTTTGCGCATGCGCA
The DNA here is from genome assembly GCF_012584515.1 of Polaromonas vacuolata. Classification (NCBI taxonomy): domain Bacteria; kingdom Pseudomonadati; phylum Pseudomonadota; class Betaproteobacteria; order Burkholderiales; family Comamonadaceae; genus Polaromonas; species Polaromonas vacuolata. Next base: position 3,630,497 of record NZ_CP051461.1, read on the forward strand.
ATAGCTTCTGGTGGATGGGGCTGGATTCGAACCAGCGTAGGCGTTAGCCAACAGATTTACAGTCTGCCCCCTTTAGCCACTCGGGCACCCATCCTCTGAGCGAATCTCAAATTATGCCACGGCTTAATGGCACTTCTGGCCAATTGCTAATTTAAACCGTAATTAACTGAAGAAATCCATTTTTATTCGATGACTCACACCAGCGCTTGGCAACGGAAAAGTGACCGCAGCCAATAAATGGCAGGGGCCCACGCAATGCCGACAGCGGTGAAGGATGGTTGGCAACCAGCACTTGATGCCGGCTCTCATCGATCATTGAGCGTTTCGATTGCGCATGCGCACCCCAGAGCAAAAACAGCACCGCGTGATTGGCTTGCGACAACTGACAAATTACTTTGTCGGTTAATAACTCCCAGCCTTTACCGGCGTGGCTCGCAGGCCTTGATTCTTCTACTGTCAGACAGGTATTGAGCAGCAGCACACCGCTTTCAGCCCAGCTCACCAAGCTGCCGCCAGGCACCGGAAAAGTTGGCGCTGCTGTTTTTAAATCACGTTCAATTTCCTTGAATATATTGCGTAGTGATGGCGGTGGCCGTACACCTGGCGCGACTGAAAAAGCCAGCCCCTCAGCTTGTCCACGAGCGTGATAAGGGTCTTGGCCGAGTATCACAATGCGCGTCTTCTCAGGCGCTGTGAGCTCAAGCGCGCGCAGCGGTTGGGGCGGAAATATAACCGCCTCAGCTGCAATTCGCTGACGCAAAAATGTCAACAAATCTTGGCCCGTCGTACTGGTAAAAAAGTCATTCACAAGCGCTTGCCAGCCGGGCGCGACAAGCCAGTCAGCCGGCTCTGCGCGCAGCAGTTGATCGTCTACTGGCAAAAAACTGGACTGCATGCGCTGAGGTCTTGAAATACTTTGCAGGCTAAGAGTTGATGCTCACATTTGACCGAACAAGCCGGTCAAAGCGTAACCCGGATCTTCGGCACGCATAAAGGCTTCGCCCACGAGGAAAGACTGCACGCCAGCAGCACGCATGCGCTCCACATCGGCCTTGGTCGTGATGCCAGACTCGGTGACCAAAATGCGCTCGGCTGGCACTTTGGCTTGCAGTGTCAAAGTGGTTTCAAGCGAGACTTCAAAGGTGCTGAGATTACGGTTATTTATGCCGATAAGCGGGGTTTTGAGTTTCAGCGCGCGCTCTAACTCGGCTTCGTCATGCACTTCGACCAACACCGCCATGTCTAGCGAATGGGCGAGCTGCTCCATGTCCTTCATCTGCGCATCGTCTAAGCAAGAGGCGATTAGCAAAATGCAGTCCGCACCCATCACGCGTGACTCATAAATTTGCCATGCATCAATCATGAAATCTTTGCGCAACACTGGCAGGCCCACCGAGGCTCTGGCTTGTTTTAAAAAGTCTATGCTGCCTTGGAAAAACTGCTTATCGGTCAGCACCGACAGACATGCCGCGCCGTGTTCCGCATAAGACTGGGCAATGTCGGCGGGCTCGAACTCTTCGCGCAGCACGCCTTTGGATGGACTGGCTTTTTTAATCTCCGCAATCACTGCCGGAAAACCGGTACTGATTTTGCTGCGCATAGCGCCTACAAAGTCACGCGTATAGACACGCGACTCGGCGTCTAAGCGCATGGCCGAGAGTGGCTTTTGCTGCAGCAAGGCGGCAACTTCTTCGCGTTTAACGGCAATGATTTGATTCAGGATATCGGACATAGGTAATTCTCAAAAAAGTGAGCCCTAGGCGTTAGCTGCCAAGGGTTTGGGATAGGGATATTAGTTGCTGCATACGCGCTTTGGCCGCGCCGGATTCAATCGCCGCACGTGCGCGGTCAATGCCCTCTTGGAAGCTAGCCGCCACATTGGCCGCATACAGCGCCGCGCCGGCATTGAGTATGACGATGTCGCGCGGTGCACCGGCTTGATTGTCGAGCACGCCCAGCAGCATGGCTTTCGATTGCTCAGGCGTGTCCACTCGTAAAGCGCGGCTACTCGCCATGGCAAGTTTAAAGTCCTCGGGATGCACCTCGTATTCGCTGATCTCACCGTTTTTAAGTTCGCCAACGACGGTGGCTGCGCCCAAACTAATCTCGTCCATGCCGTCTTTGCCGTAGACCACCAGCGCATGCTCGGCGCCTAAGCGCTGCAAAGCTCTGATCTGAATGCCGACTAAATCCGCATGAAACACACCCATCAAAATATTCGGCGCACCGGCCGGATTGGTCAGCGGCCCGAGAATATTAAAAATCGTGCGCACGCCCAGCTCTTTGCGAATCGGAGCGACTGCCTTCATCGCCGGATGGTGATTCGGCGCAAACATAAAGCCGACGCCCACCGCCTCAATACACTGGGCAATAGCTTGCGGCGAAAGATTGATATTGATGCCCAAGGCCTCAATCACATCGGCACTGCCAGACTTGCTACTCACGCTGCGGCCGCCATGTTTGCTGACTTTTGCACCGGCTGCGGCGGCGACAAACATTGAGCAAGTCGAGATATTAAAAGTATTTGAGCCGTCGCCGCCAGTGCCGACTATGTCGACCAAATGCGTCTTATCAGCCACATGCACTTTGGTCGAGAACTCGCGCATGACTTGGGCTGCGGCGGTGATCTCGCCTATGGTTTCTTTTTTCACGCGCAGCCCGGTGATGATGGCAGCCATCATGACTGGCGACATCTCACCATTCATGATCAGGCGCATCAAATGCAGCATCTCATCGTGAAAAATTTCGCGGTGCTCAATGGTTCTTTGCAAGGCTTGTTGCGGGGTAATTTTTTGGCTCTCTGGCATGCCGTTCTCCTCAGTCAAATTTTTATACAAGTTAAAGCCGGGTTGGCGGTGAACGCCAGCCGTAGGCCAAAGCCTATAAACATCAAGCCGGCGACGACAAACAAAAGCCGCTGATGACTGTCCATGGCCGATTATTTTTTTGTCCGTCAGGCTTTGAAGAAATCGCGAATCACGCTGGCTGCGTAATCAACGCCGGCGGCATCAACATTCAGATGCGTCACAAAACGCAGGCGGTAAAGACCGGTCGCTTGCACACCTTTGTCATTCAAATGCTGTACTAATGCGGCGGACTTATCTCTTGCCGCACCGGTCAAGTCAACAAACAAAATATTCGTTTGCGGCGCTTCGACGGTCAGACCCTCAATGCCACTCAAAGCCGCAGCCAGTCGGCGAGCAAGCGCATGGTCATCGGCCAATCTGTCGATGTGATGGTCCAGCGCGTAGGACGCAGCAGCCGCCAACATACCAGCTTGACGCATGCCGCCGCCAGCCATTTTGCGGATCCGGTGGGCGCGGGCAATAAAGTCGCGTGAGCCACACAGCGCCGAACCAATCGGCGCGCCCAAGCCCTTGCTAAAACACACCGAGACGCTGTCAAAACAACTGGCAATACGCGCAGCCTCAGTACGCGCATCGGCACCGGTTATCGCCGCTTGCGCGACCGCCGCATTGAATAATCGCGCACCATCCAAGTGGCGCGACAAACCGTGCTGGCTGGCTAAGGCCGTCGCCGCCTGAATGTAATCAAAGGGAATCAGTTTGCCGCCCAAAGTGTTTTCTAGCGCGAGTAATTTGGTGCGGGCGAAATGCGCGTCATCGGGTTTGATGGCGGCCTCAATATCGGCCAACGCCAAGCTGCCGTCGGCTTGATGCTCTAGCGGCTGCGACTGCACGCTGCCAAACACCGCCGCGCCGCCGCCTTCCCAGCGATAGCTGTGCTGCATCTGACCGACGATGAATTCGTCGCCGCGCTGGCAATGACTGAGCAGCGCGCAGAGATTGCTCTGGGTGCCGGTGGGCACGAATAATGCGGCCTCAAAGCCCAGCATAGCGGCGATTTTTTCTTGCAGCGCATTGACGCTCGGGTCGCCGGCAAACACATCATCGCCAAGCGGCGCTTCTTGCATCAAGGCGCGCATGGCTGGCGTCGGCTGGGTGACGGTGTCGCTGCGTAAATCAACATGCATGGGAATTTGCTCCGGGCTGCATGCAGCGCGCGCCGCATGCAAATTTAAAAAAAGCAGTCGCCGTTAAGCAGCCTGCAAAAGAAAGTTTTTCAGCATCGCGTGACCGTGCTCAGTGAGAATTGATTCGGGGTGAAACTGCACACCTTGGATCGCCAATTCTTTGTGGCGCACACCCATAATTTCACCGTCATCAGTCCAAGCCGTCACTTCCAGCACTGCCGGGCAAGTGGCTTTTTCAATCGCTAACGAGTGGTAGCGGTTGACTAAAAAATGCTCGGGTAAGTCGGCAAAAACGCCTTGTTGGGTGGTGTGAATCACGCTGGTTTTACCGTGCATCAATTGCTGAGCGCGAATGATGTTGCCGCCGAACGCAGCGCCTATGGCTTGATGCCCCAAGCACACGCCGAGTATTGGCAACTTACCCGCAAAGTGTTTAATCGCGGCCACCGAAATGCCCGCCTCTGTCGGTGAGCACGGACCGGGCGAGACCACCAGCCTATCGGGCTTGTGAGCGGCGATGGCTTCAATCGTGATCTCATCGTTGCGAAAGGTCAGCACCTCTGCACCCAGCTCACCAAAGTACTGGACTATGTTGTAGGTGAAGCTGTCGTAGTTATCGATCATTAATATTTTCATGACGCTTGCCTTATTCCAGACCTTCTTCGACTAACTCGGAGGCACGCAATAAAGCGCGCGCCTTGGCTTCGGTTTCCCTCCACTCCAGCTCAGGCACAGAGTCGGCAACCACGCCGGCAGCCGCCTGCACATACAGCACTTGGTCTTTAATGATGCCGGTGCGAATGGTGATGGCCACGTCCATGTCGCCCGAATAACTCAGATAGCCGCAAGCGCCGCCATACAAACCGCGCTTGGTTATCTCAAGCTGGTCAATCACTTCCATCGCATGGACTTTGGGTGCGCCGCTCAGCGTACCGGCCGGGAAAGTGGCTTTGAGAACATCCATCGCCGACATGCCATCCAGCAAGTCACCCTCGACGTTGCTGACGATGTGCATCACATGGCTGTAACGCTCGACCGCAAACGCTTCGGTGACTTTTACGGAACCGGTCTTGGCGATGCGGCCTATGTCGTTGCGCGCCAGGTCTATCAACATCACATGTTCGGCGCGTTCCTTGGGATCGTTCACCAATTCAATTTCTGCGGCCTTGTCGGCCTCAGCGTTGGCTGCGCGTGGCCGCGTGCCGGCCAGCGGACGAATCGTGACGCTTTGGCCGTGCTCGGTTTTTTCTTGCCGCACCAAAATCTCAGGCGAAGCACCCACCACATGGAAGTCACCAAAATGGTAGTAGTACATGTAGGGGCTGGGATTGAGCGAGCGCAGCGCGCGGTACAGGCTAAGCGGTGATTCGGTATAGCGTTTTTTAATCCGCTGACCGACTTGCACCTGCATGAAGTCGCCGGCTTCAATCATTTTTTTGGCTTTTTCGACCGCCGCAATATAGTCGGCCTTGGCAAAATCGCGCTCAGCGGGATGGGACTGAGTTGGCTTGACAACCGGCGCACTAACTGAGTATTTGAGTTGCTCTTTGAGTTCACGCAGGCGCTTTTTAGCGCTGGCATAGGCTTCGCTCTGCGTCGGATCAGCGTAGACGATGAGGTAGAGCTTGCCGGACAAATTGTCAATTACAGCCAGCTCTTCGCATTGCAACAACAAGATATCGGGGCAACCCAAGCTGTCTGGCGGGCAGCTCGCTTCTAACTTTTTCTCGATATAGCGGACTGCGTCATAGCCAAAGTAGCCGGCCAGACCACCGCAAAAACGCGGCAATCCAGGTGGCAGCGCGACCTTGAAACGCTTTTGATAGTCGCTGATGAAGTCGAGTGGATTTTGCGGAGAGGTCTCGACGACTTTGCCATCGGTAACCACTTCAGTCAGCACATTTTGACCAAAGCCCGAGGCGCGTAGCAAGGTGCGCGCTGGCAGACCAATAAAGCTGTAACGCCCAAAACGCTCGCCGCCGACTACGGACTCCAGCAAAAAACTGTATTTGCCGCCATCGCGGGAGTAAGCCAGTTTGAGGTAGAGCGACAGCGGGGTTTCTAAGTCGGCAAAGGCTTCGAGTATCAAAGGGATACGGTTAAAGCCTTGTCCGGCCAGGCTTTTGAATTCGAGTTCAGTCATCACGGTAGTGTCCTTCACTGACGGCAGGCACAGATTGGCTGCTGCCGATAGATTCATATCAACCCCTGACTGGCTCAGTCAAGCTTGAGGCGGGGTGGGGATTTTGCCGGGCTGGCAGTCTGAGTTGACTCAGACGTTTAAATCAGAAAGTTAACGCAGACGGTTGAAGGCGGATCAGCTACGCCAAAGCCAGGCTCCCCGGCCGGCTTGGTCTGTATGAATAGTGCTGTGAATGAGCATGCCAAAGTGTAGCAGCGGGACTTTGCTTAGCCGTTTCAAGGGCGAATAAAAATTATTCTCTCGACTGAGCCTTAAGCACGGGTTAGCGTCTGCCGAACGACTAGTGACATCACCACTCACGACACTATGCACGTCATTCCTCACGCCAACACAGCTGCGCCATAGAGTCCATAAAACCATCGGCATCCACTGCAGTGACCGGCACGCCGTGGTTGTAGCCGTAGGTCAGCAGCAGCACCGGGCAACCCGCTGCGCGTGCGGCGATGGCGTCGTTACTTGAGTCGCCGAGCATCAATGTGCGCGCTGGCAAGCTAGACAGCGCCGCGCAGGTCTTGAGCAAAGGCAAGGGATCGGGCTTTTTGCGGGCGAATGAATCGCCACCAAAGACTTGGCTAAAAAAGCCGTCCAGCCCTTTGTCTTTGAGCAACTCTTGGGCAAACGCTAAGGGCTTGTTGGTCAAGCAAGCCATGCGCAAGCCTTGCTCGCGCATGGCTTGCAGACCCGTCAGCACACCGGGATAAACCTCAGCATGACGGCCATTAATAGCAGCATAGTGTTTTTGGTAGCGGGTAAAAGCCCATTCAAAAACATCTGTACTGGAGTCCACTGCCGCCTTGGTTGGCGCAACGCTGGCGGCGTAGGCCAACACAGAACGGATCAGATTCTCTGACCCCTTGCCCACCATTTCCCGAATCAACGCAGGCTCTAAGGGCGCTAGGTCAGCATAGTGGGCCGGTAAGTCAGCAAGCATCAAATTAAGCGCGGCAACAAAGTCGCCCATGGTGTCGACCATAGTGCCGTCAAGGTCGATGATGACGGCGTCAAAAGCGCGGGGATTGAGAAAAATAGGGTTCAAAACGGGGTGCTATTTGGGTTGGATAAGTCTTAAGCAAGCCTCTAAAAAGGCCGGCCCAAAAAACTAAATTACTTCGCTAACTCGAGCCGCATCGCGTCTATCTGGGCCTTGTAATCGGGCTTGCCAAAGATCGCGCTACCAGCCACAAAGGTGTCAGCACCGGCTGAAGCGGCACGGGCGATATTCTCAGCCTTGATGCCGCCGTCAACTTCTAGGCGAATGTCTTTGCCACTGGCGTTGATACGGCGGCGCGCTTCTTCGATTTTGCGCAATGCCGAGTCGATAAAGCTCTGACCACCAAAGCCGGGGTTCACGCTCATGATGAGAATCAGGTCTATATCGTCTATGACCCAATCCAGTACTTCCATAGAAGAGGCTGGGTTAAACACCAAACCGGCTTTGCAGCCCTTGGCCTTAATGACTTGAATGCTGCGGTGTACGTGGGGCGACGCATCGGGGTGAAAGCTGATCAAGTCAGCGCCGGCATCGGCAAACGCTGTGGCCAAACTATCGACTGGCTGCACCATTAAATGCACATCAATGGGTACGAGTTGGCCAGAGGCGGTGACGGCATGGGGTTTGAGCGATTGGCAAATCATGGGCCCAAAACTCAGGTTGGGCACGTAATGGTTGTCCATCACGTCAAAATGAATCCAATCCGCGCCAGCAGCAATAACGCTCTTGAGCTCATCGCCCAAACGGGCGAAATCGGCGGACAAAATGGAAGGGGCAATGCGGTAGACAGGTTTACTCATGCGCGGATTGTCGCAGCAAGGGACGCAAAAGTGCGCGCCAAGGGTTGCAAGCTGGCTCGGGTTAACATGCAAGCCACACTTAGCTAGGCATGCCCTATTCGCCTAAACGCCACACCCGCTCAACCCCGGCAGTTTTTGCCCTGCGCCAGCCCCCTACATGCCTAAATACCAATTTTCTTGCGAAGTTGTTGCTCAGTTCATTGCCGAGCAATCCGATCCAGACCAATCCGTTTACAGCTTTGCTTATACGGTGACTATCACCAACACCGGCGAGGTAGCGGCGCAACTGATTTCGCGCCACTGGACCATAGTCGACAACAAGGGGATGGCCGAAGAGGTCAAGGGCCTGGGCGTCGTGGGCCATCAGCCGCTGCTAAAGCCGGGCGAGTCTTTTCAATACAACAGCGGTTCGCGCTTGCGCACCTCCAGCGGCACCATGCACGGCAGCTATGCCTGTGTGGCGGTGGACGGTGAAAGCTTTGAAGCGGAAATCCCCATGTTTGTGCTTGAAGCCCACATGCCCGGCGATAACCATGGCCTGCCGCAGCGCACGCTGCACTGACCGTATCAGCAAGCTATGAACGATCTGCAAAGTCTACTGACAACTCTAAACCCCGACGCGGGGCTGGCCGAGCGCCATGTCTGGTTAATACGTCTATTTGAATGGCTGCGCGGTGACGAAAAATCGGTCACTGACAGTGCTGAGCGCCTGCAAACATTTATTAATGCGGTAGAAGCCCAGCCGGAACTCCAAGCCAAACTTCAAGCTTGGTGGCAACTACTGCTGCGAAAAGTCGATATCACCACCTTGCTAGCCGATTTTGGTTTTGCGCCGCGCACCGCTTTTACCAGCGAGCTGGCCGAGCGCCTGCGCCGAAAACTGCTACCCGGTACGCCCGAGACTACCGATGCGTCCGAGCTATTCCCGCTAGTCGTGCCATCGCGCTTTGACGCGCAGTGGATGGGTGCATTAGAAGAGCCGCAAATCGCGCAACTCACGCGGCTGCTGACCAGCCAAAACGAGCTGGACACCCTGCATTGGCAACACAGCCTGATGGACGCTTTGACCTACTGCTCGGCGCAAATACGCGCCACCGGCTTTGCGCCCGAAATCCGGCTGCGCATTGACAGCAGCCACGGCAGCCAACGCGCCTTTCATGACCTACCCTCGGACATCGAGAGCTTGCGCGGCGAATTTTTCCGGCCGGATCGCGATGAAGTGGCCTTGCAAGTGGTAATCAGCCAATACCGCAACCGACTCGACGCCTGCCGCCAAGCGATTAACGGGGTTTACTCACATCTCGATGAAAACGGTATTTCTATCGGCATGGTGTTTCGCCTGCGGCAGCTGCGAGGGCGCATGCTGCGGGTACGCGAATTGCTTGATTGCCTGCTTTCAACCACCCCGGCTATCGCCGCGCAAAAGCTGCTGGTACGCCGCGTAATCACGGCGCAAGAGGGTAAAAGTATTGGCGCTTTGATCAGCACCAACTCTACTTTGCTGGCGGCAAAAATGGCCGAGCGCAGCGCCGAGACCGGCGAGCACTACATCACCCGCAATGCGGTTCAGTACCGCGAAATGTTGGGTAAAGCCATGGGTGGCGGCGCTGTCACGGCGATCACTACGCTGCTCAAGTACACCGTGTTGGGCTTGGGACTCACCGCCTTTTGGAGCGGCTTTTGGGCCGGCGTAGCCTACTCCTCAACTTTTATCTTGATACAACTGCTGCACTGGACACTGGCCACCAAACAGCCAGCCATGACAGCGCCGGCCATGGCTGCCAAGCTCAAAGACATGACCGCGCCAGGTGCACTCGAGGATTTTGTCGACGAGGTCACGCATTTAGTGCGCTCACAAGTCGCCGCAGTGCTAGGCAACGTATTCATGGTTGTGCCAGCCGTATTACTGGTCAACGTCATGGTGCAACTAGCCATGCAGCAACCCATGGTTGATCGCGCTGAGGCCATGCACATTCTGCACAGCCTGACGCTGCTAGGACCAACGCTGCTTTGGGCCGGCTTTACCGGCATGATTTTGTTTGCCTCCAGCATGATTGCAGGCTGGGCTGAAAACTGGTTTGTGGTGCACCGACTCGGCTCGGCGATACGCCACAATCCACGCCTGACCAGCCTTTTAGGCTTGGCGCGCGCGCAGCGCTGGTCAGGCTTTATGAGCGAGAATATTTCGGGCTTTGCCTCGAACATCTCGCTCGGCTTCATGCTCGGCTTGATACCGGCTTTCACCGGATTTTTCGGCTTTGAACTCGAAGCGCGCCATGTCACCTTGTCAACCGGCCAGCTCGCCGCAGCCGGCGCGTCTTTGGGCCTAGAAGTGTTTAAGCTGCCAGCGCTTTGGTGGTGTGTCGCCTCCATACCGTTGATAGGCGCGCTCAACTTAGGCGTGAGTTTTTACTGCGCCTTTCGCTTAGCGCTGCAAGCCCACAACGTCAGTTTAAAAGACCGAGCCCGCATTCGCAGCAGCATCTGGGCGCGCATGCGCAGCAAGCCAGCGAGCTTTTTCATGCCTTGATTCAGCGACTTCAGCGACTAAGACTACGCACGCTATGCTTGCTGCATGCCAAACCCTATCGGAGAATTCGACCTCATCGCCCGCTACTTCACCCGACCAGCACGCCAAGCCGTGCTTGGTGTGGGTGATGATTGCGCACTGATTCAACCCGGCGTCGGCATGCAGTTGGCTATCTCCAGTGACATGCTGGTCGAGGGCAGACATTTTTTCCCTGATGTAGACCCAGCCACGCTAGGTCACAAAGCATTGGCAGTCAACCTCAGCGACTTAGCCGCTTGCGGCGCTACGCCCCTAGGGTTCACCTTGGCCCTAGCCCTGCCCCGGGTGGATACCGACTGGCTGGCCGGATTCTCACGCGGCCTGTGGGCGCTGGCCGATTTGCATGGCTGCGAACTCATAGGCGGTGACACGACTTGCGGGCCGCTCAACATTTGCATCACGGTTTTTGGCGAACTGCCACAAGGCCAAGCGCTGCTGCGCTCTGGCGCTAAGGTGGGCGATGACATCTACGTCAGCGGCACGCTAGGCCAAGCGCGGCTGGCACTCGATGCGCTGCGCGGAACGCTAGCCCTGCCAGCGCCGCTGTTAGCGCTAAGCAGACAGCGGCTAGAACAACCCACACCACGCCTAGCACTAGGCCAAGCGCTGCGCGGCATAGCCAGCGCCGCCATAGACATCAGCGACGGTTTGACTGGCGACTTGGGCCATATCCTCAAAGCCAGTGGCTTAGGTGCCAGTTTAGAGACGGCTGTCGCCATCGACTTACTTGCGCATGACGCCGACCGCGCAGCTTTTGCCAGCGTTTTATCCACCGCGCAACAACTCGACTATGTGCTCGCTGGTGGCGACGACTACGAGCTGGCTTTTTGCGCGCCGTTTCAAGCCAGAGCAGCCGTCCAAGCCGCAGCAGAAAAAAGCCATACACCGGTCACACGCATAGGCCGTACCCAAGCCCAAACCGGCCTGCGTCTGCAACAAGCTAATGGCACTTTTCTGACGCAGAAATCCAAGTCTTTCGATCACTTTGCCTGAGCTTCAAACGCACAAACAGCGCCGCAGCGAATCGCCTGAAATAAGCTTAGAAGCTAAAGGCGGGGTATGACTCGTTAAAATCAAACCACTTTAGGCTGAGCACTCACGCTTCAGACCCTGCCCCGACCATATCGTCCAACCCCTTTTTTATTGGCCACCATGAGCGCATTCAACGACGAACAAGTACTCAGCGTCCACCACTGGACCGACAAGCTTTTCACCTTCACCACCACCCGCGATCCATCGCTGCGTTTTAGCAACGGCCACTTCACCATGATTGGTCTGCGCGTAAACGGCAAACCACTGCTGCGCGCCTACAGCATAGTCAGCGCAAATTACGAAGAGCAGTTGGAGTTTTTAAGCATTAAAGTTGCGGACGGTCCATTGACCTCACGCCTGCAACACATCCAAGTGGGCGACAGCATTGTGGTCGGCCGCAAGCCAACCGGCACACTGTTAATTGACTATTTACTGCCCGGCAAGCGCCTGTATTTGCTGTCCACCGGCACCGGTTTAGCGCCCTTCATGAGCATCATCCGCGACCCCGCCACCTATGAAGCTTTTGAGCAAGTGATCTTGGTTCACGGCGTGCGCCAAGCCGATGAGCTGGCCTATAACGAGCTGCTCACCGAGCACTTGCCCCAGCATGAATTCTTAGGCGAGATGATTAGCAAGCAACTGCTTTACTACCCCACGGTGACACGCGAGTCTTACCGCAATATGGGTCGGGTTACCGAGCTCATGGAAAGCGGCAAATTGTTTGACGACCTGAAACTGCCAGGCCTAGATCCACTGAACGACCGAGTCATGTTGTGCGGCAGCCCAGCCATGCTCAAAGACCTCAAACACATGCTGGAGACACGCGGCTTTAAAGAAGGCAACACGTCGCGGCCAGGTGACTTTGTGATTGAGCGGGCGTTTGCCGAGCAATAATGCATTGCTAACTAGCTCTACGCATTAAGTGGACGCTAGCCGCAGCCAAACTAAGAGCTGCATTGGTGAGTTGGCGCAAAGCAGTTGCGGCAGATAATAGAAAAAATCTGCCGTAAAAAATTCATACTTTCCCTTAAACAGGAGACTGCAATGATTCAAGAAAACGTCATAGACGCAGCAGCAAAACGCAATGGCGAGCTCGCTGAACAAGCCGCTATTGTTAATGCCAGCAATAGTTTGGAAGGTATTTCTCCTTCCGCACTGACACTCGAACTTCAAGCATTACTTGTAAATCAGAAAATTACGTTTGAGCAAGCTATCCACAGAGTGCTGTCTTCTCACGCAGAATCTGAATCTGAATCTGAATCTGAATCTGAATCTGAATCATTAGCTACAGCCAAGCACACGCAGTGGATGGCTGGTTGAAGTAAATGCAAAGCAAGGATTTCGATCCCTACGTCTACCTTGGCACGAACGTATTAAAGAACAAACTCGGTATCAAAAACTCTACTGTTTTAGCTCTGCGCGAAGAACAACTCACATCAATCCGTATGTTGCAGTTAACTCAAAAAGAGCTGCCCCGATCAATTACCTTTAAACAACTTTGCCTAGTTCATCGGCATATATTTTCTGACATCTACGATTGGGCTGGAAAAATTAGGACCGGTAGTATTAGTAAAGGCAGAACTCAGTTTTGTAGGCCAGCCTACATTCAAACTGAGGGAGTAAAAATCTGTGCTGCCATTAATCAAGCGAAATGCTTTACTGAGCTCGCACCTGAAGAATTTATAAAAAGATTCGCGCATAGTTTTAACGAGATGAACGTACTGCATCCCTTTCGAGATGGAAACGGCAGAGCAACACGTGCTTTTTTTAACCAGATAGCAGCCAAAGCAAACTACCAAATCAATTACATAAAAATTGGCCGCGATGAGTGGATAGATGCTTGTATCCAAGGGTACTGGTTGACGACAAATGCACTCGAAGAGTTATTTGCAAAAGCACTTGTGAGACTTGTTCCCGCACCGGGTTTAACACTTAATCAAGAATTGAACTTCGGGGACTAATGCTGTTAAAAAAAGCGTGACTAAATGATTGCTGTGCAAAGCAGCTAAGAGCCAACCCAGCCGCCAAATCTAACCCGTTCCACCAAACACATATGCGGCACCGTCAGCGCAGCTAAGGCGACAAACAGCAGTTGCACTACGCGCGCTGAAACGGATACTTCTGGCATCCATTGCCAAGCCAGCGCTGCACCAACTGTCAACGCCAACATCGGCGGCGCCGCCACACGCAGCAAGCTAGAAAAACTGGCATCAGCAGAAAATGCTTTGACCCTGAGCACATGACGCGCGCCATGCATGGCGCAAAAAAACAGTGTAAATGCCGACAGTGGGCTGATTAATGTGGCCAATGCGGCGACGCAAAGCAGCTCTAAACTAGCCAGCCAATCCGCACGCACTTGCAGCGCGCCAGCGACTAACGCGGCCAGCAACCAAGGCCAAGCAAGCAGATGCAGACCATCTGCTAACGTATTCGCAGCGCTGGGATTAATCAAAAAAGAAAACAACTCGGCTACTTGCGCGGCATGCAAAAGCGCTGGCAAGACAAGTACTGCACCGCCATATAAAAAACGAAACCACCACGGTTTTTTGCCCACCGGATCGCCCGAAAAATGCGCTGCTGAAACCACTAAAAAAGCGACTAAAAAAAATACGGGCGCTAGCCACCATAGCAGCACAACAGCGGCCGCCAGCAGTAGATAAACCAACACAAATGAAACCCAAGCAAGCGGAGATTTAAGCGGATAAAGCCTAGCCGCCAACATCGGATCCAGCGCACCGTGGGGCACACCAAAAATCACTATAGCCAGCGCTAAGAGCAGCAGTTGCACGGTCGCAGGTAACGGCGCAAGCGATACGCCCGCCAGCACCAGCGCGGCGGTGAGACTGCAAAAAATCAATCCCTGCAAACGAATCACAGCGACTTTTTTCATGGCTTAGGCCGAGCAATAACTAGCCGACTCAGCGCGCGCAGAAAAGGCAAATAAGGACAGGCTGCGATCACTGCCAAGCAATCAGTAAACCTAGCTTCACCGCTGAGAAAACGTATCAAACGCTCAGGCTTGGCTTTGCCAAACATCGACATGAAAAGCGCAGCGCCGCACTGCGGCTCGGCTTTAAGCACTTGTAAAAAAAGCTTGTCCATGAGTCTGATTATCAAGGGGTCTGGCGTGTGGCCCACCAGCTTAGGGCCAGAGACATCGAGCAGTGCGCGCGCGCATTCAGCAGCCCAGCGCTCTATGCGCCTAAATGCATAACCAGTACTAGGCCTAGCCGCACCAGCCATCACACCGACTTGCACTCGACTGGCGTCAAGGCCCTGCGCAGTTGGCTTCAGTCCCATTGGCAAAATACCGTGCTCGCGGCGAATTACCTGAAATTTTGCAGCGCCGCAGCGCGCAAGAAGGGCGGCATCGAGTTGCTGCGTTAATGCTATGGGTAATAACGGTTCTTGACCAAAAACAGTAAGCTCAATCAGCGCGCGTGTGGCAGACAAAGGCAGCACATAAACAAATTCCACTTGCGTTGAATCAGCTGGCAAAAAATTCATTAAATCGACGCAGCTGGTATCAAACACAGACTGCTCGCATTCGATTTCCAAACCGTAAAACGATTGCCATAAAACCGCACCGCCCAGCGTTGGTTTTAGCATGCTGCGGGTGTCGACCAAGAGCGGCGCACTCACTTGACCAGCCGCAGTTTGCACCTGCCAGTGGCGATTATTTTTTTGTGGCTCAGATGTAATAGCTTCGCCCAATCTGAGCGTGATGTTTTCACTGGCTTTTATTAAAGCCTGCGCTCGGGCATAAAAATTTTCCGCCTTTAACATTTGGTAAGGCCGCTTGCTGCTGTCAATACGCACACTTTTATCGCCCGCCATGAGTCGCAGTTGTGGCCACTGATGCTGCGGCAAAACCGCTGAATCGGCATTGGCCCAAAAACACCAACTGCGGTCATTTTGATAACTGCTACGGGCTTCTAAAATTAAAGTGCGCGGACAGGCTTTTCCAGCTTTTGCAAGCGCCATTGCAAGGCTAAGCCCAGCACAACCAGCGCCTAAAATAATCAGGTCAAACTCATCTTGCATGTACCGCAGACAACGACGAGAGCCCGAGCAAACCAGTCAACGCATGATGCAAGCTGTCATCATGCGGGCTAAATGGTATCCAAAAAGAAGGGCGCAAAGGCACACTTAAAAGTGCGCCGGCAGTGACCATTAATTTAACCCGAGTTGGCACGATCACGCGGCCACGCCAATAGGCGTTATCACGCGCACGCAAGCCACTGCCGATAGCGCGGTAGACCCTGGCTGCCGCCAATATGGAGCTGCGCGCACCGGCGGGCAGATACGCCAAACCTTGCTCACCACTGCGGTAATAACGGTCAGCGATAGTCAGTAGATGGGCGACGCAATTTTGCAGCTTTGGATGTAGATCGGGCGCCGGCATGACCAGTGCATCAGGCTGAATTTCTCCGATTAAGCAAGCTGGAATATAGCGCCGTCCCACCATTGCATCGGCACTGATGTCGCGGCAAATATTCGTCAGCTGCATGGCAATACCCAAGTCAACCGCATGCGCCAGAGCGCGGGGGTTTTGCGTATCTAAAACTTTGCACATCATCAAACCTACCGTGCCAGCGACGCGGTAGCAGTAGCGCAGCAACTCATCCTCGTCCTTGATGCGCACCAGCCCAAGGTCAGAGACCATGCCCGCAATTAATTCATGAAAGACAGCCGGCTCTATGCAGCATTCCTGCATTAATGCAATACCGTCAGCTACCACCAGGTCAGTTGAATAACCGTTGACTATTGCCTGTGAAACTAAGGTGAGATTGGCCTGCGCCGATTCCACCGAACTGGCCTCATCCGCCAGATCGTCGATATAGCGGCAAAAGCTGTACAGCCGCGTCGCACGCCCAGCATGCAGCGGCGAGAGCAGTCGTCGAGCCCAGTGAAAGCTGCGGCCCTTGCTAGCCAACACTTTGTCGGCAGCCGCCAGCGCTGTGACTTGCGGGCCAGACGTCATGCACTGACTCCAGATTTATTCATCACCTCAGGCAGCAACGCATCTAACACTTTGGCCGAACACAAAACACCGGGAAGGCCGGCGCCAGGATGGGTTCCAGCGCCGACTAAAAACAGATTTTTAATTCCCTCGGCGCGGTTGTGAAAGCGAAACCAAGCTGACTGCCGAAATAAGGGCGAGACTGAAAAACCCGCACCATGCGCGCTTAAGTAATCAGTTTTGAAATTTTCCGGCGTCATATAAAAGTCGGCGGTGATGCAGTGCGTTAAGCCGGGCAAAATAGTTTTGTCTAAGGCCGCTACTATGCGTTTTTGTAGCCTTGGCCCTTCCACATCCCAATCGACTTTTCCCAATAAATTCGGCACTGGACAGAGCACATAAAAACTGTCGCAACCACTGGGCGCGAAAGAGGCATCGGTTGCGGTGGGACGGTGCAGGTAAAGTGAGAAATCTTCAGACAAAATTTTGTCGTGAAAAATATCGCTGAGTAACTCACGATAGCGCTCACCCATCCAAATAGTGTGGTGCGCAACCTCTGGGTATTGGCGTGTGGTGCCGAAATAAAGCACGAATAAACCCATTGAAAACTCTGCAACAGCTAATTTTGCGCGACTCGCTAAAGCCTGCTCACTGGGCTTAATCATTGCGCCATAAAGATGTGCTGGGTCGGCATTAGAGACCACGACATCGGCCGCCATCACACTACCATCTTCAAACCGTACACCGTTAGCAACGCCGTTAGTAATATTGATTTTAGCGACTGTGGTGGAGAGTTTTACCTCAATGCCTTGGCGTACCATCAACTCACCCAAAGCGCGCGTGATTGCACCTGTGCCGCCCATGGCGAAATGCACGCCCCACGCGCGCTCAAGGTAGTGAATCAGGCCGTAAATACTAGTCGTGTCAAATGGATTACCGCCGACTAACAAAGGCTGTATTGAAAAAGCCTGACGGAGTTTTGGATTTTTCAAATAGCGTGAGACTAACTGCCAAACCGTTGTGTGGCTGCGCAGTCCGATCAAACGCGGAATCTGCTTGACCATAGTCATAAAACGATGAAATGGGGTGGCCGACAACTCGGTAAAGCCAACGTCAAAAATGCGTTTGGACTGCGCCAATAAAGCTTTATAACCTTGGCAGTCATCAGGCTCAATACGCGCAATTTCGGCCAAGGTTTCTTCTAAGGTACCACCGTAGTTAAAAGTGGTTTTATCCGCAAAATAAAAACGATACCAAGGCTTTAGTGGAACCAGTTTGATGTGCTCTGACATTTTCTCGCCGAACAATGCAAACAGCTCCTCGAAAAGAAATGGTGCGGTGATAACGGTTGGGCCAGCATCATGGCGAAAGCCGTTTTTCTCAAACACTTGCGCGCGGCCGCCTAGCGCTGCGCAGCGGTCTAGCAAGCAGACTTCATAACCTTTTGCACGCAACCTCAGAGCTGCGGCAATACCGCCAAAACCTGCACCGATAACGATAGCTTTCATTCCTGAATTCTCAATTTTTCGTGCAGCGCCATGGCCATGGTGTGAATCGCTTCGCCAACTCGCGCCGGAAGCTTGGTACTGCTGGATGCGGCCTGCAAAAGATGTTGCAAACCGATTTTTTTGGCCTCATCTCTAGGCCGAGAGTAGGCCGAGTCAGCTTGCAAAATCAAAACGATATTGCAAGCACTGGTGTTGCTGTTGGATTTCTCGTTCTTTTGCAAATTGCGTGCAGCGTCTTTTTCAACGTCCTGCAAATCATCATAAATTTGGTAGCCAATCGCAAACGATTCAGCCGCTTGCCTGGCCAAGCCCAACGCATGACTGTGGCCAGCAGCGAGCAAGGCCAACTCGGTAGGAAGACTCAGCAGTGCGCCCGATTTAGCCACGGCTATTTTTTTATATTCATCAATACTCAAGACGCTGCGCCTAGGACGTTTAAGGTCTACGCACTGACCACGAACCGCGCTAGCGACACGGGCATGCATGAGCGCAAAAAGTTCTGGCAGCTTAGCCACACGGCCAAACTGTGAAAGACACAGGTAGGAAGCAGAGAGCATTAAGTCGCCTGCACAGATGGCAATTTCATCACCAAACTTATACCAAACACTGGGTTGACCGCGCCTATGCGTGTCGCGGTCATGGATATCGTCATGAACTAATGAAGCGTTGTGCAGCAGCTCACAAGCTGCCGCCAAAGTCATTGCGTCTTTAGCCGTTAGGCTCAAACAACTGCCAGCGTGCAAGGCCAATCTAGCCCTGACACGCTGGCCGCCAGAACCAAGGTGGTAACTGGCAGCCGCGACAGCTTGGCAGGGAGCAAGAGAGTCAAACGCATCGCCAGTAGAAACAATGGCTAACATTTCACGCTCTAACTCAGCCAATGATTGACTGGTGACCCGACTCGCTAAGACCGGTCGTAGATAAGACAGTGTTTGCATGGAAATGCTCCTTAGAAAGCAAATTACTGACTTAAGACATCGGACTAGTTAGTCCAGGTCAAACAAAGCGATTTACTTCTTAGCCGAGCTTTCGGATTCGCTCACTGCAACTGTCCAGATGATCAAACCAAACGCAATTTTGTTCAGCACATCGGCAAAGTTGTAGATGATGTTGAGTGCATTTGCGCTGTTAGCTGGGCTGCTGCCGGTGAGGTAGCCGAAGAAATAACCGAGTGGATAAATTGCCCAGCCAATCGTGACGATCAAACGCATGGTTTTGAAAGCCGATTGAACAGACGGTGGTGCAGACTTTGCATTGATCTGGCTGGCTTGACCCATGAAGATCTCATACAGAATGTAAGCCCAACCGAGCATACCAATGATGAATGCAGGCCACACGGACATATAACCGGCTTCGCCTAAATAGCCACCAATCAGCATAACCAAAGTACCAATCATGAGACGCCAGAAGACGCCTACAGGTACTTTGGTGATGGCCGACAAGATGAGGTAAAACTCAATCATGAGCAGCGGCACTGTGATGAGCCAGTCAATGTAGCGAAACACGGTAGGTGTCGCGCCGGTAGAAACCCAGACGTCGCGCATATAAAAATAATGCACTGCAGCGACTAGGGTCACCAGACCAGAAACGGTCAAAGAAGTTTTCCACTTCGGCGAAACGCGGTCGCGCTCTAGAAAGAAAAATACTGTTGCGGCGACTAGCGCCATTGAGATGATCCAGAAAGAAATTCCGACGAAGTCGTCTTGCTTGAGTGGCGTACTGGTAGCTGCAAAAGCGTGGTTAGAAGCGAGTGCCAGAACAGCGCCAGAGGCACTGATTTTACTGACTGCGGATTTAAATATTGACGTGATCATGCGGGTCTCCCTGAAGTAGCATGACTGGTTAAAAAGGAAAAACTTTCGAAATTTCCACCTGCCATGGTTTCAGTGATCAATGTCCAGACTAACCATGTGACGCAAGTGTAAACCTAGCGATTTAAATCTTCACATTTCTTGCTTGACAATCACGACCGGATATGAAGGTTATGTAAAGCATCAACACTTTGCTGCGCTGCAATACAGTCAAAATAGTTTTTTTAATTATTTGTTATTAAAAATTTAATTAATATGTTTACTTATTAAGTGCTTTTATTTGCCTATTAGTAAGCAAGATTTATCGACCCATTGCTAGGGTAATGCCATTGTTGGCACAAGAAAATTAGCAACTGGTCAAAATAAGTAAACCAGTATTTTCTGGCTAAAAATAAATTTCACATCACAGCCGATTGAAATTAATTGTCACATTGGCAAGTTATGACTGCGCAAATTTCTAGTTTTCTTGTTGCTGCAAATATCGGCATCATGCTGTTTTTCTCGGTAGCTGTAGCGCCTGGCATCTTCAAGATATTGCCACCCGAATGGGCCGCAAAATATGTCCGGGCTTTTTTCCCTAAGTACTATGCATTTCTTGGTGCGACTACAGTCTTAGCCGCAATACTGGCAAGCGGCATTGCCGCGCAAGCTAGCTTGGCAGTTTGTGCATTAGTATTTTTCTTTTCTATGGGCTGGATCACACCGCAGGTAAACCGCGCCAGGGATGAAAAAAGAATGCGCGCTTTTAACTTGTTGCACTGGCTCAGCGTAGCCTTAAATATGTTGCAGCTGATTTTTTTCATCACTATTATTGTCGTGAGCATACGTCAATGAAACCAGAAAACACTACTCCCACAGAGCCACAACTGACCGTCATGTTCGATGGGGCCTGTCCACTATGCCGGCGCGAAGTCGGCGTCTACCGCGACCTAAAGCCTCTAAAACCGATTACTTGGATGGATGTCAGCGACGAGCAAACCGCACTAGACCCGTGCGGCGGTAGAAATCGCTCTGACTATTTAGCGCGTTTTCATGTACGCCGCGCTGATGGCAGCATGCTCAGCGGCGCCGCCGCTTTTGTCGCACTATGGCTGACGCTGCCCGGCTGGCGCTGGCTGGGACGCTTCGGATCCCTGCCCGGCATGACCCCAGTGCTAGAAGTTTTCTACACCGGATTTTTGCGCATAAGGCCGGCTATGCAACGCGGTGTGAGGCTATTTGACACCACCCATCTGCCCGCTGACATGCTGGCTGATCTGCGCTCTGACCATGCTGGCGAAACCGGTGCGGTTTGGATTTACTACGGTATTCTTTGCACCTCGCCAAATAGAAAAGTCAGAGCTTTTGCCAAGCGCCACTTAGCGATAGAAAAAACCCATTTGCAAGAAATGCGCTCACTGCTGCCGCCACTCAAGCGCAGCCTTTTGCTACCGGCATGGCGGCTAGCGGGTTTTTTGACGGGCGCCCTGCCTTCACTATTTGGTGCAACAGCGGTATTTGCAACGATTGAAGCGGTTGAATCTTTCGTCGAACAACACTACCAATTGCAAATTAATAAATTAGCCGGACGCGATGAATTCGTCACCTTGCGTATGACGCTGATTGATTTCAAAGCCGATGAGTCCGATCACCGCCACGAGGCACAAGCAGAACTCGCCAACCCACCGGGGAGATTCACAAAGTACTGGTGCGCCGTGGTGGAAAAAGGCTCACACATCGCAGTCAAACTGGCGCACAAGCTTTAGAGCTTGCAGATTGGCGTTTTAGCCGCTGCGCATTGCTTGCGCCGGCGCTTTGACATAAGCCCGCCACGCTACCCCAGCAGAGGCCACTGTTCCAGCCGCCAACATCCAAACCAGTGGCAACAAATCTTCTCGCGTTAACTCAGCCGTTAACAACAAACCTAGTCGATTTGACAATACACCAGCACCCGCAAAAGCCAACAACCAACCGCCTAGCAAACCGAGTAGCGCGCCGACCAGCAAAATTCCCAACACTTGCAGCCACAAAGTAAGCCAGACAAATAAGGGCCCAGCGCCAATCGCCCGCAGCGAAATCAAACTTTGCGCCCGCGCGCTAAGACTGGCATATAAACCCAGTAAAACCGCAGCCAACACCAAGGACTGACCAGCGCCTGCAATCCACAAAGCTAGCGCACGTACGTCGCCCAGTGTCTGATAAAGCCGCGTCAAAGTCTCAGCCGGAAACACCGCAGTGGTCTCTGAATTACGATAGACATTTCGCAAACGGTAAGCATCCATGATGCTGCGCGGTTTCACCACAATAGCCGGCAATCCAAGCGCTGGCAGCGCGTGTTTTGGCGCTACGCCGACCTTTACCTCATGCAGTGCTAACACCGCCTCATAAGGCACGATGATGGCCTTATCCCAAGGCGTGCCAGTAGCGGCTGCACGGCCAACAATGACGACGCGTTGGCCGTCATGCGCATGCGCTTCAATCAAATTATCGCTAGCACTGCCGTGCAGCGGTGTGTAGCTTTCACCAATCTTGAGCGTAGTTGCTGAGCCTGCCACTGCCTCTTGCATGCCCGCAAACCAACGCCCACTAGACAATAGCAATCGGCCATGATCACTGGCTAATGCGGCGCTAGTGCCAACTATTGAAAAGCCGGCATACGAGTCACCCGTCACAACCGGTTCGGCAAACACCACACCGGGGTCGGCGCGCAGCTGCGCCAACACAGTAGCGGGCATTAGCTTTAAGGCTGCGGGTTGTAGATAAACCGTGGTCAGCACCAATTGGGTTTGGCTGCCTGCCGCACCAATAATTAAATCAAAGCGCCCGGCCGCATTTGCCGAAGCCGTGCGCAACGCTCGCTCTAGTGACGTCACACCCAAACTAATCGCCGAAGCAATCGCAATTAACAAGGCCATGGCAATAAGTACGCCGCGGGCATGACGCCATTCGGCGACGACAAAAGGAAACGGATTCATGCGTTCACCAGTTGCGCATTTTGTAACTTCAGCACACGGCTAAAACGCTGCAATAAAGCGCTGTCGTGCGTAGCGACGATAAGCGTGACCGCATTTGCTGCGCAGGTCGCTAGCAATACATCCATCACGCGCTTTGCGGTAGCGGGGTCTAGGCTCGCTGTCGGCTCATCGGCAAACACGACCTGCGGCAAGCGTACCAGCGCGCGTGCAATCGCAACTCTTTGCTGCTCACCGCGGGACAAGGTGCCAGCCATAGCAGTAGCGGGAATTGCAAACTGCACCAACAAATCCAGCGCTCTTGCGCGTGCCGCTTGAGGGCAGCGCCAATGGTCAAAGCGATAAGGTGAGATGACGTTTTCCAGCGCCGACATGCTGGTAAAAATCTCAAACTGCTGGAACACCAAACCGGCGTGATGCAAACGCCAGCGGTCTGCGGCCGCACCACTTAGCTGCATCAAATCATGCGTGTGATGCGCATCGCTCCAAACCACTTTTGCAGCCGCATGCCGTTGCAGTCCGGCCAATACATTCAGTAAAGTGGTTTTGCCAGAACCTGATGGGCCGCACAGCGCAAGACTTTCGCCAGAAGCAATTGAGAGTCGCTCCAGACTAAAAAGCAAACGCGAATTTTCTGGCGATTTATTTTTTTCAAAACTACTTGTAGCTAACTGCGCTGGCAAATCAATACGTAAATTACGCACCAATAAATCAATACCCATAAAAACGCTAAAGCCTAAAAAGAAAATTAAAGTCGTTTCACGACTGCATCAATAATTCGCAACTGGCTCACAAAACCCGTATCAGTATCGGTTTTAGAGCCGGTCTGCAAAACACCAGAAACGCTGACTGCAGAGCCGTCTTGCAAAAAGCTGCCGGCCTTTTTCACATACACCACGACGATATCTGCTGGCCAGTCCGCATCAGAATCACAAAACGGACAAACCGATACGGGCGTGCGGGTAAGTACAAAAAAGTTAGCTTCTGGCTTGAGCGGCGGCGCCATATAGCCCGCTAAATCTACCGGCTTACCCGCGAGCTGCAAGGTGCGATCTGCAAACGCCATGCCCATCACGGTTCTTGATTTGTAGAGTTCTGCAAATTTAAGACTCTCTGCTGCCTTCGCAAAAGGTGCAAAAGTCAGTAATGGAATAGCGGCAGAAAGAAGAAATTCACGGCGTTCAATTGTCATAACAAAACCAATAAAAAGTTTTTTACTTTGCAGCAGTTACAGGCTTTACAACTTTTGACGCTTTTACCATTTTTGTACTGTTGGCATTAGCCGCCAATCCAAGACTATCTGCCATAGCGCGGAAAATTTCCGTGTTATCCATAAAGCCATGAATTCGCTCTGAGCCTGGACCCATTGCCGACAACACGCCGTCATCTGCGGTATGCGTTCCGGTGTCTGCCGACTGCGGCAATATGCCGGTGCGCAGCACTGCGCCAGGAACATCTTTGTACGCCGGGTTGGCGACATAAGGACCGTCTTTAGTCAGCTTGATAGCCGGCACAAACGGATCATTCATTTTGGGCTGAAAGGTCTCGTAGTAGTCGGGCGTATTGCCGTAGAAAAAAGCCAAGCGTTTAGACACATCGACTTTTTCTGGGTAACCGTCTTTGTTTGCTTTGGGATAGTTTGGGTAGCCTGCATCAGCATAAACACCGACTTTATTGCGCATCTCAGTACCGGGCTTGTTGTCATCTATGGTGCCAACGATTGACGCACCATGCGTATGGTCGGGCGTGACCATGATGAAAGTGTCGTTATTTTTAGCGGCGAAATCTTTCGCTACCTGCACCGCATTGCTTAGCATGATGGTGTCGTAAACACTGCGTTCCCAGTCCAGTGGGTGATTAAATTTATCAATCAAACCGGCTTCGACCATGAGCACAAATCCGTTCGGATTGCGCGATAAAACTTCAATCGCGGTACGCGTCATGTCAGCCAAATCGGGCTGCTCTGGAAACTGCGGCACCGTGCCTTTTTTAAGAAAGTGCCGGTCTAATGCGCCGTCCATATTTTCTGGATGAAACAAGCCCAACAACTTTCGCGTTTTGGGATTGGCTGCGGCTTGCTTCATCTCTTTATCCGTACTGGCAAAAGCGTAATCGTCGAGCTTAAAAAGATCGATCAGATTATTTGTGTCTTTGCGTTTAGAGCCCGGAGTGGTCTGCGGTAAAAAGTAGGCGGACCCGCCGCCCATGATGACATCAGCGCGACTAAAAAATAACTGCTCGGCAATGATGTCTTTGTCAGCGCGACGACGCGTGTGGGCGACCATGCCGGCGGGTGTGGCGTCTTCAACTTCTGCATCGCTAACAATGCCCACAGCCATATTCGTTTTGCGCTTAATCAGCTCGGTAATCGTCTCGACTTTTGGGTGAGCCAAATTATCCTTGGCGCGGCTGACATAAACACCCAGCGCATTGACGCTGGTTTTATGACCGGTGGTGTAGGCACTCATGGAGTTGGCCGAATCAGTGATGATGGAGTCAACACCCGAGGTGCCAACCAAAGCCATATTGCTCATATCATCAAAAGACAAACGCCCTAGGTATTTACCTTCTTTTATACCTTTGGACAAAATACGCGCCGCAGTGCGGTTGGCCACTGTCATGCCGTCACCGATAAAAAGAATAACGTTTTTAGCTTTACGCGGACCGGTGGCGTAAACCTCCCACGTCACTTGCATGCGTGCGTTGCCGCTAACTGCCACTACGTCGTAGCTGCCAGGCTTGTCCAGCATGACGCCGGGCAATACGAAAGAGGAAACTTTTTTACCGTCTTCATTGAAGATGAACTGCGGCTCAGCGCCTAAAACTTTGGCCGCATCTATGCCGTTAATGCTGATGCGAGTTTTGGCCGCATCGACGACTCTGTCGAATTCAACTTTGAAATCGAACTTGCTGCCAGCCAAAATAGCAGCGCGGTCAATTGGAAAAATAGCTTGGGCAAAAACTGATGAGTGACCCGCGAGGGTCAAGCCCAAGGCAAGTGAAGTTGCCGCAAAACGCGCAAAGCTGTGGATTTTTTTCATGGTGTCTGGGTGTGGCTCGGCTTTGATTTTTTACAAACGACTGACCGAAAAGTCGCTTGTAATTGGGTCAAGTTGTGACCTGCCGGAATATTGCCAGACGAAAATGTCAATCGCGTGACATTTTCATCGCCCAGAGTTTTATTGGATTTTTAGTTTGTTTCTTCTTTGTTCTAAAGAAAAAATTTAAATCGACATTAGCTATCCCAGTCGCCGCCACCGCCGCCCATGTCGCCGCCGCCGTCATCCCAAGAGCTGGAGTCATTAATACCGAAGTTATCGCCGCCCATATTCTGGTTGCTATTGCCGGCTTGATAGTTGTTATCAACCGCTGGTGCTGGCGCAGCCGCCGCAGCATGTTCACCCGTCAAGCTTTTACCGATAGCTTGTGCTGCCATAACGCCAGCACCCACGGCCAAACCAGTAGCGACACCGCCCATGATGCGCCCGCCCATGCCACTACCCGGTTGCTGCGGATAGCCGCCTTGGGGATAGTTGCCTTGTGGGTAATTGCCCTGAGGATTGCCTTGAAAATTCCCTTGCTGTGGATAGCCGTTTTGCGGGCCGTTGCCAAAGGTTTGCACACCACTCAAACCATTCGGTTGATTGTTATTTTGGGGAAACCCATTTTGCAATCCAGTATTTGGTGGGAAACCGTTTTGTGGAAAATTGCCTTGTGAATTTCCACCACCGACATAACCGGGCGCTTGATTTTGCGCAGCTTGATCACGCCGTCTAAAAAAGAAAAATGCCGCCACTATCACGCCGCCGGCAAGTAGCAAGGGCAATACCCAAGATTGTGTGGCAGCTGGCGCGGCCGCTTGCGCAAACGGCCTTGCCGCATTCACGTTTTGAGGCGCAACCGTTCTGGGTACGGCATTACCAGCGATTTGTGCGCGCAAGCTAGAGAGCGACTCAGGCGTTGCAAACTTCAAGCCAGGCGAGAGCCGCTCGGCACTGGCTAAGGACTCACGGGTCAACTCCATCTTGCCCTGACGCGAGTACAACTCAGCGCGCACGAAATACGCCTTGCCGCTATTGGGATGAGCCACCAACACCTGCTGAATCATGACCTGAGCGGAGTCTAACTTGCCCTCTTTAGCCGCCGCATAAATCTGATTCATGCTGGGCTCAGACTGCGCCATCGCCAAGCCAGCGCTGAGCGCCAAAGCAAGCGCAAGCGCAAGCAACTGAAAAAATTTTCGAATAAATGTGCTGGAGTTCATGGTGTTTACCTTTGGACAAAGAGCTTGAAGCTGTGAGGTTGTGGCGTCCCAACCAAATACAAGAGGGCAAGCAGAACGCTTTACCAGGCAGATGCAATTTTAGAGTCACCTAGGCCCGAATCTTGACGACACAGCTAATTGCAAATGCTGAAAACGCATTTTCCATGATCTACAGTCGATAGCTTTTTTATCAACCTGCTCAGCGACCAAGCTAGTAGCGGACCTGCGGAAAACCCTGTTGCATCAGCTGTAAATATCCGCATACTGTATACAGACTATGACTACCTCACTGACCAAAATTCAAGCCACGCCAGATCTGGTTGACCAGGTTTACCGCACCTTACTAGACGCTATTAGCGAGGGCAAAATGGCGCCGGGCTCGCGCATCACCCAAGAAGATATTGCCGCGCAATTGGCGGTCTCGCGCCAACCCGTGTTGCAAGCATTGCGCTTACTTAAAAAAGATGGTTTTGTGCTCGACGCACCCGGCCGCGGCGTACTCGTCGCACCCTTGGACGTGGATTGGATGATGCACATCTACCAAGTACGCAGCGCGCTCGACTCACTCGCCGCACGGCTGGCGGCTAAGGCGCGCTTTAAGCTTGCACCCACGCTCATTAGCAAAGGCCGTTCGGCTGCACGCGGCAAAAACATCAGCGCCATGATGAGTGCGGATGCACAGTTTCATGCGGCGATTTACGCCGCCTCTGGCAATCCCTTGATCGCGCAAAGCGCACAACTGCACTGGCAACACATACGCCGCGCTATGGGCGCGGTACTTCAACTCTCAAGCATGCGGGAATCCATTTGGGACGAGCGATGAAGCCATCGCAGCAGCGATTGCGGCGGGTCAAGAAGATCTGGCCGAAAAACTCATTCGCGAGCACAGCGAAGACGCAGGCCGCAATTTAGCGCGCCAAATGACGCAGGCCATGACCGGGCCCAACGGGCTTTCGGCAAACGGTTAAACCCTTAAAAAAGACGGAGACAAAGACATGAAACTCACAACCGAACAACTGGCCCAATTTGACCGCGATGGCTATCTATTTTTCCCTGGCCTATTCACACCCGAAGAAACCCAAAGTCTGAACGACGCAGTGCCCGAACTCTATAGCCGCGACGAGGACTACAACATTCGCGAAAAAGGCAAGACGGCGGTGCGCACTAATTTTGCAACGCATATGTATAGCGAGCCGTTTGCAAAACTAGCGCGCCACCCGCGCATGATTGAGCCGGTAGAAGAGTTGCTCGGAGAAGCGCTGTATATGCACCAGTTCAAAATCAACGGGAAAATGGCTTTTGAAGGCGATGTCTGGCAGTGGCACCAAGACTACGGCACTTGGTTGAACGACGACATGATGCCGACCGAGCGGGCCATGAATGTGGCCATCTTTATGGACGAAGTCACCGAGCACAACGGGCCCTTGATGTTCATTCCCGGCAGTCACAAAAAAGGCGTGGTCAATGCCAAGCATGACCTGACCACCACCAGCTACCCGCTCTGGACAGTAGACAACGATTTGATACGCCAATTGGTGCAGCGCGCCGGCGGTAAAGAAGGCGGCATAGTCAGCCCCAAGGGTCCGGCCGGCTCGATGATTTTGTTTCACTCCTGCTTGGTGCACGCATCGGGCAGCAACCTCTCGCCGTTTAACCGCGTCAGCGTCTACCTTAGTTTGTGCGCCATCAGCAATCACATTCGTCGCCACAAGCGGCCCGAATACATCGCGCACCGCGACTTCACACCGATTACTTGCCTGCCCGATGACTGTCTGACGAAAGACTATCCCGTCGACCTGCCATGGAAAGATGGCGTGCCGGCCAGCGCGCTCAAAACATCTTTAGAAGAAATCAATCCAGAGCGAAAAGCGGCTTAAGCATCATGAGTCTTTATACAAAACTACAGCAGCGCGCAGCCGACAAAAAACCGATTCGTATTGGGCTGATTGGCGCGGGCAAATTCGGCTCTATGTACTTGGCGCAAATTCCCAGAACACCGGGCGTGCATTTGGTGGCGATTGCTGACCTCTCACCCGACACCGCACGCAGCAACTTAGCCAGAGTCGGTTGGGACCCGATACAAACCCAAGCCAAATCTGCCGAAGACGCCATCAAAACGGGTGCCACTTGGATTACCGAAGATTGGCGAGCAGTAGTTACACACGGTTTGATAGACATTATTGTGGAGTGCACTGGCAATCCGATTGCAGCGGTCGAGCATTGCCTGACGGCTTTTACGCACGGCAAGCATGTGGTCAATGTCACGGTTGAAGCGGATGCCTTTTGCGGCCCACTGCTAGCACGCAAAGCCAAGGATTCAGGTGTCGTTTATTCAATGGCTTTTGGCGACCAACCGGCGTTAATTTGCGATTTAGTTGACTGGGCCAGAACCTGCGGCTTTCCTGTGGTTGCCGCTGGTCGTGGGCATAAATGGCTGCCGCATTTTTGTGAATCTACACCCGAAACGGTCTGGGCCAACTACGGTCTGACGCCGGAACAAGCCGAGCGCGGTGGACTCAATCCAAAAATGTTCAACAGCTTTTTAGACGGCTCCAAGCCGTCGATTGAATCCACCGCAGTGGCTAACGCCACCGGTCTTTCAGTACCCAGCAACGGTCTACTTTATCCACCGGCGAGTGTTGAAGATATTCCGTTTGTGACTCGGCCCATCTCCGAAGGCGGTGTACTAGAGCGCAAAGGCATGGTCGAAGTGATCTCATCACTTGAGGCGAATGGGCGCAAAATTCCGTACGACATTCGCATGGGCGTGTGGGTCACAGTAGAAGCTGAAACCGATTACATCAAAAACTGTTTTGAAGAATACAACGCCCACACCGACCCCAGCGGGCGCTACTTCACGCTTTATAAACGTTGGCACTTAATCGGCTTAGAAGTCGGTATGTCGGTTGCCAGCGTCGCGCTGCGCGGCGAGCCAACCGGCGTAGCGACATGCTGGAATGCCGATGTAGTGGCCACTGCCAAACGCGACCTCAAACCCGGCGACATGCTAGATGGTGAAGGCGGCTACACCGTCTGGGGCAAGCTGCTACCGGCGCAAACCTCACAGCGCATGGGCGGCTTGCCGTTGGGCTTGGCGCATCAAGTCAAGCTGGTGCGCGCGGTCAAAAAAGGCCAGAGTTTGTGCTGGGACGATGTGGCCATGGACAGCAGCACGCACGCTTATAAAACCCGCATGGAAATGGAAGCCATGTTTGCTTTGCCGCCGGGTAAGGTCGGCTAAACAAGGGCTGACTAAACCGACTGACTGAGCCTGCAGAAAAAGCCGGTTTGGTTGGCTGCATTTTCAGACGCTGTATGCATACTTGGTCAAAACCCAGCCGGATATATTTGATTAAAATCACAAGCCTTTTAACCAAAATCTCAGATAGTATGATTCACAAGAATTCTTAGCCAATCAATTGCGAGATAGAAATTCAAACCAACGGCGAGGTAAAACGTGAAACCTTCCTTAGCTTTAGAAAAACATAGAAGCGCTATTCGCAGCATTGTGGCGGCCCACAGCGCATGCAATGCACGTGTTTTTGGATCGGTTCTTCGCGGTGAAGACACTGACACCAGCGACCTTGATATTTTGATAGACCCAACACCGGACACCACGCTGTTTGACATTGGCGCGATTCGCCATGAACTACTGCTTCTGCTCGGCGTCCCGGTAGATGTGCTCACCCCAAAAGCTTTACCAGAAAAATTTCGGGCTTTAATTATTGCCCAGGCCCTGCCTATATAAGTCGGGACAAGCAACGTTTCGCTGACTACCTAGGTCACATACTGAAAGCCATTGAATGCATAGATCGCTACACCAGCGATATCAAGCCAGAAATATTCCTTAAAAATGAAATGGTGCAAGACGCCGTCATACGCAACTTCGAGATTATTGGCGAGGCCAGTCACAATATTGCAGTCGGTTACCCGGAATTTACGAGCTCGCATCCCTCATTGCCCTTGGCCTTTGCCTACCAAATGCGCAACGCTGTATCGCATGGATATTTCAGCATTGATCTTGAAATAGTATGGAAGACGATTACGCGCAAACTGCCAGAGTTACACGTCCAAGTGACAAATTTACTGCGATTGGAAGCTCAGAGCGAGATGACGACAAAAGACATTATCTGAACCATCACGCGTCTAAATTTTGGGACAGCGGCGCCAGCACCGCACCGCTAACACCATGCCGCTCCAGCGCTTCCTGCACAAAACCGTTTTTCTTCATCGCTTCAACATAGTCAAATAACGCCCGCGCTGCGTCATCGCTGTGGTTTTTGGCTAGACCCATGGCCTGCTCTATCACCATGAAGCGTCCCGGCAGCAAACGCAATCCGGGCAGACGTTTCGCATCAGCGAGCAGTTGTTGGCGCACGCCGGCGGCCACTTCCATTTGCTCGGCGACAAACAAATCGACCACGGCCTGCGAGGTAGCGGCCCGCACTAAACTGGCTTGTTTAATTTCCCGCGTGAGAAACAAATCGTAGGCACTACCCTTACCAACGACGATGCGGGTGTCAGCCTGATCAACGTCTTCGTTTTTTTGCAAACCTGAGCTTGCAGCCACCATGTAACTGCCTTCGATCAGCACATAGGGCGCGGTAAACGTAATGCCTGCGCCGCGCAACGGGTCAATCGCAAAAAAGCCAATATCTGCTGCACCGCTGCGAACAGCGTCAACTGCCTTAGCTGCGCCGTCAAACACTTGCAACGCCAACTCCACACCCAGCAGACGCGCAAAGCCGCATGCTAAGTCTACCGACACACCGACGGGAACACCGGTCGCCGCATCGGTATTAGCGAGTATCGGGTTACCTAGATTTATCGCTGCGCGCAGCACGCCGCTAGGCGCAATCTGCGCAGCTATCGCCGCTGATAAAGACAATGGGTTCGTCATACGGACAACATACGCCAGCTAGTTTGAGCAGTCGGTTCAAGCGCAACTGAACAGTTAGCTGCAGCCAACAAGCACAGCATTGCCCCGACATTAACTGGCGTATTCATACAAAGCGACTACTTAACCAATGCTGGCACTGGCGTTGGCGTTGTTGGTGCAGGCACTTTAGGCCGGCTAGCCGCAAAACTGCCATCGATGCGAATCACCCGGGCGCGTACCGTATCCATCTCGTCTAGAGCGGTAGAGGCTCTGCGGGTTTGCGATTCCCAGTCTTCGGCAGTGCGGATAATCGTCGGTTTGATCAGCACCACCACTTCTTTTTTGCGCCCACTGTTGACCCGGTTGCCAAACAAGTTGGCGAGCAAGGTGTTGTCCCCCGAGCCGGGTAGACCTGAAGACTGACGACTGCTTTGTATCTGCATCAAGCCGCCGATGGCGACGATATTGCCGTCTATGATTTTCACCATGGTGTCGGTCTCGTTCACGCTGCTTGAAGCCAGCGGCAGGTTGTAGCTGCCGCCGTTACCCAGGTCAATCTGCCGATTCTTCTCGGTCACCGTAGTCACCGAAGGGTGAACGTGCAGCATGATGCTGTTGCCGGAATCGATTTGCGGCGTGACATCAAGCGAGATGCCAGAGAAAAAAGGCGTCAGCGTCACCGCTGGCTGGCTGTTACCCACCGTGCCTGCAGCGCCAACAATAGGCGTAGAAGTACTGGAGACGTTGGTGACAAAAAAGTCCTCATTGCCCACCTTGAGCACGGCTTTTTGGTTGTTCAGCGTGGCGATGCGGGGGCTAGAGAGAATTTGCACATCACCCTGCGTTTCCAGAAAACCCAGCACGGCTTGGAAGCCGCCGCCTGCAAACGCCAAGCCAAATAAGCCGGCGCCGGCAGCCGGCAGCGAGAGCGGGCCGGCCAACGCACTGGGGCCGCCAGAAAAGCCCGGCAGACCGGGTTGCACACCGCTTACCAAGGCGTTGCGACTACTTGCACTGCTGGTGTTGCCGCTAATCGTGCCGGCGGCAAAGCTGTTGCTGCGGTTTCTCAGGATTGACCAGTCGATGCCGCCTTGAAAGCCATCGCGCAATTCGACCTCCACAATCTTGGCCTCCAGCATGACTTGGCGCTGCACTGAGATCTGCGCGGCTTTGAGAAACTTCTCCACCTCGCGTAATTCGCTTGGCATGGCCCGCACCGCCATGATGCCGGCCTGCGGACTGGTCACCACATTGCGGCCTTCACCAGGGCCTATCAGGCTGCGCGCGGCGTTGGCCAGCTCGCTCCACAAATCGGTTTTAGAAGCGGTGACTACGCGGCTACCTTCGCCCTGATTGCTGTTGGCACCAGAAGATGCAATCGATTGACCGCTCGCGCCTGAGCTGCCGACACCGTTATTCGGCGCTAGCGTGGTGCCGGAGGAGACGCGCAGCTCGCTGCTGCCGGTGCGCTGGGAGATCGGGTAGTTGACGGTGAAAATTCGCGTCTGCAGCGTGGGTGCATAAATCGTGATGCGTTGGCCATCTATCCTAAAGTCGTAGCCATAAACATCACGAATAGACTCCAAAGCCTCGACCAAGGTCACGTTGCGCAGCGCCACTGACAGCGTGCCGGCTACATCCGGATGCAGCAGCATGCTGTAACGGGTATCAGACACCAGCGCGAGAAACACATCCCGCACTGGGGCGTTGTTCACCAATAAATCAATTTTGAGCTCGGGCGGCGGCACGCTGCGCCCTGAGGCGAGTGCTGCGGCCTCGGCGGAGGCTAATTCCGTTACTGGCGCTGGCGCCTCTGGCTTGATCTCGGCGCGAATCACTGCGCCTACATCTGGCGTTCTGAGTGGTCTGTTGACGCTGCAGGCTGACAGCAAACCCAGCAACGTGAGCGCACACACGCTGCTCAGCACAAAACGCTGGGGCAGTCTTGGCAAGACTGGGGACGGGGGGAGTATGGGTATTTGAGAAATCACGGTTGGGCCTTGTGACAAAAGTCGTCTGGTGTGTATGGCGTGCCTGCGACACCTGCTGCGTCCGAGACGATGCGGGATGACTGGCCGAGTCGGCAAGCGCTGCGCGCTGGCACCGGTTCTGCGGTGCGCCTCTCAATACCGGGAAATATTTGTTGCTTGTGGAGCACGCCGGCCTCACGCCACCAGACCTCAGTCTCGGTGATGTGCTCGATACGCGCCGCGCCAATTTGCTGGCCTTCTGCGTACAGACGGTTGCCGAACACCAAATAGGTTTTACCTTGACGCACGACCAGACTAATTCCATTCGGCACGAGCTGTGGGTTAGCGCTGGCGCTACTCATCCCGCCAGACTGGGTAATAGGCGTAAGCAACTGCGGAGGCTGGGTCGGGTCGCGCAAACTTTGCGCCTGCGCTTGGCCAACGAGCAAAGTCAGCAACATCAGCAAATGAAAAAACCTGCGCAGCGCCATCATGGTGCAACACCAAGAACAAACAGCTGCAAACTTAGCTCGGATATCTGAGCACTACTTTTAAGCGTTAGTTTGCCCCAGCGCAGATCGGGTAAAGCCGTCTCCAGCGCTTGCACATAAAGTGTGAGCTCTGAATAACTACCGGCAACTGACATTTCCACACCTTGCCGCGTCAGTGCACCTGAGTGGGCGGCAGAAGCGGCGCTTTTCGGCGCGATGTCGGCTGCCGGTATCACCGCTGACAGCCGCAGCAGCGTGAGCCCTTCGCGCCGGCGCAGCAATTCGGTCAGTGTCTGCGCCAAGGGTGTCGCTGCGGGTGGCCGCGTCTGATCAAGCTGCTGGCTCAAGCGTTTCAGGCTAAGGTTGTTAGCGGCCATCTCGGCCATATCCTTATTTGCAGCACTCGCTTTTAAAGCGACATCGAGCTCACTACGGGCCTTTTTGAGCTGCGCCGTTTGGAGCGCAAAGCGCTTGACCAGCAAGCCATTGGCCTGCTGTAGCGGCTCTATCCATGTCGCATAGCCCATTAGCGCACCACCCAAGAGCAGCGCAGCAAACAGCAGCACACGTAGCTTTAGCGGCCAAGCATTGATGCGTAGCTGTGCTACGCGAACGCTTGCAATCAGTCCCTCTAGTTTCATAGCTGGCTCCCAGCGCTGAGCAATACCGGCGCACTTTTGAGCGTAAAAGTCCAAAGCGGTGGCGCACTGCTGGACGCTTTAAGGCTATCACTTTCTTTCGCCTTCTCGACCCGAATGGCCGCGAGGCTCTGGCCCTTTAACAAAGGACTGGCTGCCAGCGTCGTCTGCCACTTATCAATCGCTGACGGCGCTAGCGTGAAGCCGCCCAGCTCCAGCCGCCCAGCGTCAGCGCTGATATCCGTAATCCAAACGTTGGCCGGAATACTGTTGGCGATTAAAGTGAGCCGCGCCGCATAGCCTTGACCTGGCACGATTTGGCCGCGCTGCAACTCCGCTAGCTGCTGGCCCTGCGCTTGCACTTGCGCGCGCTGCACCAACAGCTGCGCCGCCACACTAGTAGCCAGCGAGCCACTGCCAGGCGTGTTTTGCAGCAGGCTGGCCTTAGCACTCTCCAGTTCGCGAGCTTGCAAATCCAACTGAGCTTGAAGCTGCACACCAGATTGCTCTAACGTTCGCATCCACGAATACGTGGGCCAGGCCCCCAGCAATCCACAGCCAAGCAGAGTCAAGAGCAAGACGCGCAGCGAAAAGTAAAGTTTTTGCCGACGCAGCGAATTGGAATAAAGATTGATTTGGTAAATCATGACGCGTCAAACAAGCGGACTTGGCTGGCGCAGCAAAGCGCCCAGCAGTGGCAAGCAAAGAGCCAACTCATTGGCCTGAGGACCTAGACCAGGCGTAAAACCACTCAAAAGGCTAGTCGCATCTAACGGCAGTACGCTGCGCTCAAGTCGGCCGGTCAACCAAGTTGCACAAGACTGACTGTATTGACCCGCAAATACCTGCAAACTGCTCAAACGTCGACCCGAACGTGAACGCTCCCAAAGGTCTAGCGAGCGCTGTAACTGCAGCACCAGCTCCCGACCATCCGGCGCCTGAGGGTTAAACAAACCCGCACTGACCAGAGTCAACGCATGCTGCTGGCCACGGTAGTCTTGCGCACCGACCGACTCTGCGGTCTGCACTATTTGCCCCTCAACAAAAGACATCTTAGATTGACCGTCCACATGCCATTGGTCGGCGAGAAAACCTTTGGGCAACTCCAAGCGTCGACTGTAAAGCAGTACTTGACTCGCACTAATCGTCAGCACCGCCGCTTGGCCGGCGATGAGTAGCAAGCTAGCGCGGGCTTGATCACCTTGTTCGCTTGGCTCATCGCGTTCAGCCAGCGCTGACTGTAGGTCGCGCTGAGCCGTTTCTTGAATATCGATCACAGAGACGGTCCACTGCATAGCGTCAGCCAGCACCAAGAGATCGCGCAGCACCGGATTGGAAGCAGCGATCACAAAAAGACGGGCTTGATCTGATTCGGATCCGTCACCAATAGGTCCGACCGGCATCACGTCTAACGTGATGTCTTGCTGCTGCGTCAAGTCTTGAGTCACACCGGGCGCCAGCGGTTGCAGCATGCCCTGCAGTTGGTAGCGCACAGCCTGACGCAGCTCGCTAGGAGCTACCGCAGGCCGGTCTATCTCCAACATCTGGTATTGACCGGGGCGCAACATAATCTGCACCGCCAGACCTCTGAGATTTAAGTCCTGCAAACGTTTCACAAAGTCTTGCAGCGAGTCCATCCCTTGATTCTCTACGCCGCAGTCAAGCAACACCTTGGCACCAGAGGCATCGAACTCCAGTCGCAAATAGGC
Organism: Polaromonas vacuolata; assembly: GCF_012584515.1. NCBI lineage: Bacteria > Pseudomonadati > Pseudomonadota > Betaproteobacteria > Burkholderiales > Comamonadaceae > Polaromonas > Polaromonas vacuolata. The sequence continues at coordinate 3,667,270 of NZ_CP051461.1, forward strand.
TAGTGTGCCTTCAAACCAAGACAGCACCAAATGCTGGCCACCAGCCTTGCGCTGCCAAGGCCAGCGAAATGAACGGCCAGCGCTGCTTGAAAAGATGCTCAAAAGTTCTCCCGTTTGTAAATCACCGGACTGCAACTGCCAAAATTCGCATTAGCTGCCGGATTGCTTAGGTTACTCGATTGCCAAGCAAACTGTAGCCAAATCGGTACAGAAGCTGTCACAGAAACCACACCAGAGTTACCCGCGCCCGGAGATTTGAGCCAGAGATTGAAATTACCCGCAAAGCCGGCAACACCTTGGCTGTCCGTGCCGTTTAAGCCGCCTTGCAAAAAGCTGCGTCCCGCCACTGCAACCGGTTGCGCACAGCCTCTGCCGCTGAGGTTGGCGCTTTCCAATACGCAGGTCTTGGCGCTGATATCAGGCGTGCTAACTGGTGCAATTGAGAGCGTCACACGTGTGCCGATATCGTCCGCGTTTAAGCGCCAGAACTGACCATCCCAGTACTCGGCGCGCAGTGACAGGGGTAAATCCTGCAGCTCAGAGATGCAACTAGACTTCAAGCGCACCCGACCATGGCGAATAATGCTGCTGCCAATTAACACCCGGTCGTTGACTGCACTGGTGCCGACTTGACTGGCTAGGCTTTTATCCCCCGTCAACGCCCCAACCTGATCTAAATCCAAAGGGTTTATGCCAATCCGAAAAGCTTCATAAGGCACAGCTGGCGCAGCTGTGCGGTTTAGCCTAAACGCTGCATTCATACGCCCGACGCCTGCCGTCCATTGAGCCTCAGAGGACAGCAACTGCAGCTGACCCGCCGCAATGCCATTAGCAAACGCAGTGGCACTCGTTGGCGTGGCTCCATCCGTTAGGTTCACCGCAGCAAAGCCAAAGCTGCCCGCTGCAGTGGGGTCAAAACGGGCAAATGCACCGTCGTAGTTACGGGTAATCGATGACGGCGCAAAGCCGTTGCTGGCACTGAGGGTAAAGCTGCGGATGGAAAAGTCCTCACCCGCGTAAGTAAAGCGCGACTCGCTCGGGCCGGCCACATCGGTACAAGCCGCGCCGCTGCAGCGGTTGGCAAAACGGCCGGCGCTGACGGCGAAATGGTCGGGTATGAAGCGGCCAAAAAATGGACTCTCTAAGCTGCCAATAATGCAGCCAATCCGGCCACTCGTATCTATCACGTTTTCGATAGAGCCCGCCACGCAGCGACCTGCCGCTTGGTCTGTCGCGGCGAACGAGCTGTCCACCACTGCCCCCTTATTCAATCTGAAATAGCCGACCTCGCCGTAGCGAAAATTCGTACCGATGGCCGCACCAGTACTCGCCGAGGCGGTGCCAAAACTGCCCGCGAACGCGCCGACCTGCAGCGCGCCAGCATGGGCTTGCAACTTGCTAGTGTCTAACATTGGTGTGCCGTTGTAACCTAAGGCACTGCTGTTGGCGGTCAAACCAAACAATGCACCGGCCTTAATCACAGGCGCAGCACTGGCGCTGCTGCCGCTGGCGTCAGCATTGGCATCCGGCGAGGTGACGGTAAAACCGCTTGGCCGCACCGCAAAACTCTCGGACGAGCAGGACACCAGTGCGGGGCTCACAGTGGTGTCCCGGATTCGGCAACGCAAGCTGGCATAGGCTGATGTCACCCCCAAAGCAGGCGAGACTTTGCGCCCCTGATCGGTATCGTTAAAGACCAAAGACTGGGGTGACCCGACGGCGGCACGCGACTCACAAGCCGTGCTGCCAGTGCCGTCCACTAGTTCTAAGCTTAGCGTTTTGGCCGAACTACCGTTGGTTACATAGTTACTTAAAAGACTACCGTCAGTTTGCAAAGCGACCACATCAAAGGCGAATGTCTGACCCGCCAGCCGGGTGTAAAGTGGACGGCGTGCTGCACTGTCCCAGGTCTGGTTAGCGTTACGTTCAAGACAATCAAAGGAAGCCGCACCAGCGACATAGGGTTTGCCACAAAAAGTGACGCCAGCGCCCACCGTGAGCACACCACTCTGGCTGGAAAGACCAGTTCCAATACTAGAACTCGCGCCCACAGTGACCGCACCACTCCCGCTGGTGACTGCGCCGCTGATATTGTTGCTCGCACCCAGAGTGACGACGCCGCCATTGCTACTGACATTGCCATTGCCATTGCCATTGACAATACTGTCAGCACCCGTGGTCACTGCGCTGCTGTCAGTTGATATGTTGCCATTAATCACCACAGACGTACCCGCGGTAATGACGCCGGAGACACTGGTGAGATTGCCTGCGACCTGGCCACTCGCGCCTAGGGTGATCGCACCACTGCCGGTTGAAACGTTACCGGACACAACGCTGGAAGCGCCTATGGTGAGCCCGCCCGAATTGGTAGAGAGAGAGCCAGACTTGCTGGAAGCGCCCAAAGTGAGCCCGCCCGAATCCGTAGTAATGGCTCCGCTCACATTACTAGACTCACCCAATGTAATGGCACCGTCGCCAGAACTGATACTGCCGCTTACCTTGCTTTGAGCACCTACCGTGATGGCAGCTGAGCCCACTATAGTGGCATTGGCAACCGCACTCGCGCCCAGCGAAACTGCGGCACCGACCGAAATAGTCAGGTTGGCAACCGGGTTCACACTGTTGATAAGACTGCTGGCACCGGCGTCAAAAGCACCGTTTATCGTTAACGTGACCGGGCTATTAGTAGGAGCGAAGGTGACGGTGTCACTGGCGGCCAGCGTCAGGCTAGAGCAAACATAGTTGTTAGGGCTGCTGATGCTGCAACCGGCCGGTAAACGGGTCGCATCAGCCGAGAAATAGTTGTCCAAAGCCTGCACCGGCATGCCCACCAGCAGCAAAGACAGGCACAGCAGCAAAGCCACCAAGCGGGTTGGCTTACGCACGACGACAGAAGGGTAGCGACTCATTTTTCCACCGTCGCCGTTAGGCTACGCTCAATAAAACCCAATGTACTGGGCGCGAGTTGATTCTGGGCCGTCACATCGATATGAAAAATCCGTGTCGTCACGCCCGCCTCGTCATAGGCCTGCGGAACGCAAGCAATAGCGATAGAAAAACTCTCCAGCGTCGTGGGCGGCGAGGCACAAGCGCCAGTTTTAAACACGCTGGCAATCGCCCAGTCCATTGCGCCCTGAGCCGCCCACTCGCCGCGCGTGCCTTGCAAGTCTTGTGCGCCGTTGATCTGCTGCGCGCTGGAGAACTGCAGCATATAGCCGCCCATCGCGCCGACCACGACGAGAAAAAAAACCGCAGCAAAGATAGCGAAACCACGCTGCTTTTTAGCCGGCATTAGCCTCATGGCAAATTCTCCACACCAGTCTGGGCACTCAGGCGCACGGTCTCATTGCTACGTGTCACACTCAGCGCCAAACGCACCAGGCCTAAATGGCCACTGGCGCTGTCGTAGTCAAAACGGCATTCACTGACATTGCTGGCCAACACGGCGGGCTTGTCAGTTACCGCATTAAGGTTGGTAAGTATGGCCGCACAGCTGGTGGGCGGGGGGTAGGCGGTTAGGCCCTGCGCATTACTCAGTGCGCTTCTTGCGTAGCGGTAAAGCGTGCCCTGCCCGTTGCCCGCCGCGTCTAGGCCGGCACCAGAGCAGACGTAGCTCACCACCTGCTCATCGCCGGGAATGATTTGAAAGCGTTTGCTCGCGGATGGCAGGGGAAAAGGCGTGCTGCGCCCGCTAATTTGAAGCTGTGTTTCAGGCCCGTAACTCACGCCGCTCAGCAGCCCGCCGGGTATGGCCAGCGTACTAGCGCTAATTTGAGCGACATTGTCGAGCCGGTAGGCATCAGAGCCCACACTGCCTAGGTTGTAGACCGCCACCAAGTCGCCCGTGCGAATGTGCTGATCTGAGGGCAACGCCGGGTTCTCGCCCAGCATATTAAAACTGCTCGCGACTAGGTTGAAGTCGAGCACATTTAAATTGGTCTGCGCCAGCGCTGCGCGGCTGTCTATCGCTTCTCGGTAGCGCCCACCGGTGCGGGTGGGGATGAACTCTAGGCACTGCGCATCGTTAGCGACTAAGCGCACGCTGTTGGGCAGCGCCTTGCGCAGGTCGCGGCTGACTCGGCGCAGCGCCGTGTCGGCCGAGTCACTTAAGTCGGCGCGGCGACTGCCGGCCAGATAGGTATCGATTGGCGTTTTCATGGCCACCACCACGACCACGCCCAGCGCGCCCATGAGGGTGATGACCAACACCATTTCAATCAGCGTAAAGCCTCTTTGCCGCCGGCGTAGTGAGCGTGGTGGGTATGCTGAGTCTGGTAGATAGCGCCGGTCTGTCATTTCCCTGCACCCGTCATATCGTAGTTAGAGCGGTAGCCAGTCAAGCTCAGACTTTGGTCGGCAAACTGCACCGTGACGGCAATTTTTTTAGTCTCTACAAGAGGGGTTGAGGCACTGCCGAGCGCGCCAGCGTCGCTGACCAGCACCGATGCCTGCAAGCCGTTCACGCTACTCTGGGCTGGCGGCGTCACAATTTCTGAGTAGTCTTTTTGCACCATCTCTTGCAGCAGTCCTTGGGCCATCTCAACCGCTTGTTTTCTCTGCAAAGGCAGGGCGCTAAATTTCACCGCCACCGCCATCACCTGCAGCAAGCCGGCCATGGCAACCGAGACCACGACCAAAAAAATAATCATCTCAATTAACGTAAAACCACGCTCAGAAGGCTTAGTCATGGACGTAGCCGGTAGAGTCTTCAATCACGATGCGGAGTGAGATAGGCACGCCGTCAACCGCCACTTGTATGGATTGAACACCCAAGGTGGGCTGACCCAAACCATCAAATGTCAGCACAGCAGGTGTAGCGCTGAAAGACACACCATTGCGCGCTTGAACACAGGCCTTAACGCCTACTGGTAAGCCTTGGCTACAGTTCTGCGCCGGGCCAGACAGGGCTGTATCACAGGCACCGCCCGCAGTAGAGGCAATAGAAAGCTGCGCCGACGTACCAGTGAAAGTCGCGCAAACATTGCGCCGCTGAGCGATCGCGGACTTTTGCGCGTATCGCAGCAAAGCGATGGTTTCATCATGGAAACCGCGGGCAAAAAAACTGCTGTTGTCCATCATGCGCGGAACAGCATAGGCAGACAAAGCGCCCAGCACCGTCACGACGGTGATGAGCTCCAACAATGAAATACCCGATTGCAGCAAACGTGCAGGTCGGACTATCTCAAATACGGACTGACGACTCAAAAGCGCGAGGCCATAGCACAAGCTAAATTCCTAGCTTCAGAGAATACCGATTACCCCGAACTGAGCGGTTTTGGGCGTATTGTTGGTTTCTGTGAGAGTTAAGGTGCAGAGGTTGTTGCCGACAACCAGTACGGCACCAGCAGCAGCACCGACAGCAGGGCTAGCCGTGTAACCTGTAGGCAAACCACTCGCTAGAAGCAGCGGTGCGACAGTTGCGCATGTAATAACTGTGTCAACTGTCGCAAAGCTATCAGTTGTGGTGCCAGTAACGCTGCGCTTAGCGTAATTAGCGTTCGCAGCCGTGGTAAGAGTATCCGCAACACCCTTGACAGCAGCCTGCGACGCGTCACCCTTTAAGTCCGTAAATTTAGGGATGGCCACAGCAGCCAGCACACCTAGGATCACGGTTGTTGCAACCAATTCAATTAAAGTAAAACCGCGTTGTGTTTTTTGCATTTTCATATTGAGCACCATTAAATAAATAAATATGTTGCTGTCTTTTTAAGACAGATAAATTCACAAAATCTATACAAATCACATTATAAATGTGATGTCAGAAAATTGACGCATTTGTATACTAAAAATAATTAAATTAATTTAATTGTCACATATTGAGACTAATAAATTTATTACAATTATTTAGTACTACCAATCCTTTTGCTGAGTAGACGCCTGACACAAGTCCTACATCGAGGAGATCACTTGCAAAGCCAACGCTCTAGCAAGCGCGGGACAAGACGACAAATAGAAGTATCCGTCGATAGACATACAAGAAAATTAAGGACCTAAGATGACCAATATCGAATGATTAAGTTCAATAACCGCAGCTAGTCTGGCGCGAGAAAGGAACGAAATTAGCTTCTCAGCACAGATGCCGAAGGCGAGAACTTTTCAATCAAGACGATGACACGAAGCCAATTCTTAAAAGACTATGACGTTAACTTGGCGAGCGCAACAAGCGGTCTGGCCGCAAAACTACCATCGAGGCGAATCACCTGAGCACGTACCGTATCCATCTCGTCTAGCGGGGTGGAGGCATTGCGGATTTGTGCTTCACAGTCTTAGGCAGTGCGAATAATCGTCGGCTTGATCAGCACCAGCACTTCTTTTTTACGCCCGTTGTTGATCCGGTTGCCAAACAAATTTGCGCGCAAGGTGTTGTCCCCGAGACGGGTAGGCCAAAAGACTGGCGGCTGCAACGTATCTATATAAAGCGCCAGTGTTGACGACGTCACCGTATATGGTTTCACTATGCTATTTGTCTGTTTCACGCTGGCTTGAAGCCAGCGGCAGGTTGTAGCTGCCACGATAGTTCAAGTCAATTTGCCGATTCTTCTCGGTCACCATGGTCACCGAAGGGCGTACATGCAACATGATGCTGTTGCCAGAGTCGATCTTCGGCGTGACATCGAGTGAGATGCCGGAGGAAAAAAGGCGTCAGAGTCATCGTCGGCGTAGTAACTCAGCAAGATCACCCAAACCTAGGCAAAAACATGCAGCGTCAAAAGCAATAGGCATAGCAAAAAATTACCGGCTACGCAACAAACGCAAATATTGGTTAATTTGAGCAACTATGACTTCCTAGAGAAGCGGGGAAGACTGACGTAAAAGCACTCCTAACAACGGCAGACAAAGTGCTAACTCATTGGCCTGAGGGCCAACGCCCGGCTCGAAACCGCTAAGCAAGCCAGTCGCATTTAACGGTCGTACGCTGCGCCCTAGTCGCCCAATCAACCAGGTCGCACAGAGCTGACTGTAGCTGCCCGCAAAAACTTGCAGACTACTCAAACGTCGACCCGCGCGTGAACGCTCCCAAAGGTCTAGCGAGCGCTGCAACTGCAGCACCAGCTCCCGACCTTCTGGCGCCTGAGGGTCAAACAAACCCGCACTAGCCTGAGTCATCGCATGCTGCTGGCCGCGGTAGTCCTGCGCACTGGTCGACTCCGTAGCGTATGCGGATTTCGGCTCAACAAACGACGCGTTGGATTGCCCATCCACGTGCCAGTGGTCGGCGAGAAACCCTTTTGGCAGCTCTATGCTCCGGGTGTAGAGCAACGCTTGACCCGCACTAATTGTCAGCACCGCCGCTTGGCCGGCGATGAATAGCAAGCTGGCTTGGGCATGTTCACCTTGCTCGCGGTGCTCATTTCGATCAGCGAGCACTAACTGCAAGTTGCGTTGAGCCGTTTCTTGAATATCTATCAAAGAGACCGTCCATTGCATAGCATCAGCCAGCACCAAAAGGTCACGTAGCAGCGGATTAGAAGCGGCGACCACGAAGATGCGGGAAGGCCCCAATGTTGCGTCACCACCAACAAGTCCGACCGGCATCACATCCAGCGTGATGTCTTGAGATGTGTCTTGACCCACACGCGGCACCAGTGACTGCAGTATGTCCTGCAGCTGATAGCGCACAGCCTGACGCAGCTCGCTAGAAGCTACCGCAGGCCGGTCTATCTCCAACATCTGGTATTGACCGGGGCGCAACATAATCTGCACCGCCAGACCTCTGAGATTTAAGTCCTGCAAACGTTTCACAAAGTCTTGCAGCTGGTCCATGCCTTGACTCTCTACGCCGCAGTCAAGCAACACCTTGGCGCCAGAGGCATCGGACTCCAGTCGCAAATAGGCTAGTGTGCCTTCAAACCAAGACAGCACCAAATGCTGGCCACCAGCCTTGCGCTGCCAAGGCCAGCGAAATGAACGGCCAGCGCTGCTTGAAAAGATGCTCAAAAGTTCTCCCGTTTGTAAATCACCGGACTGCAACTGCCAAAATTCGCGTTGACCACTGGATTACTAAGAGTGCTAGCTTGCCAAGCGAACTGCAACCAAGTGGGCACAGCGGCTGACACTGAAACCCCACCGGAGTTACCCGCGCCCGGAGATTTGAGCCAGAGATTGAAATTACCCGCAAAGCCGGCAACACCTTGGCTGTCCGTGCCATTTAAGCCGCCTTGCAAAAAGCTGCGTCCCGCCACTGCAACCGGTTGCGCACAGCCTCTGCCGCTGAGGTTGGCGCTTTCCAATACGCAGGTCTTGGCACTGATATCAGGCGTGCTAACTGGTGCAATTGAGAGCGTCACACGTGTGCCGATATCGTCCGCGTTTAAGCGCCAGAACTGACCATCCCAGTACTCGGCGCGCAGTGAAAGGGGTAAATCCTGCAGCTCAGAAATGCAACTAGACTTCAAGCGCACCCGACCATGGCGAATAATGCTGCTGCCAATTAACACCCGGTCGTTGACTGCACTGGTGCCGACTTGACTGGCTAGGCTTTTATCCCCCGTCAACGCCCCAACCTGATCTAAATCCAAAGGGTCTATGCCAATGCGAAGTGCTTCAAAGGGACCCGCCGGTGCAGCCGTTCGGTTCAGCCTAAACGCCGCACTCATACGCCCGACGCCTTCCGTCCATTGACCCTCAGAGGACAGCAGCTGCAACTGACCCGCCGCACCGCCATTGGCAAACGCGGTGGCACTCGTTGGCGTGGTTCCATCCGTTAGGTTCACCGCGGCAAAGCCAAAGTTGCCCGCTGCAGTGGCATCAAAACGGGCAAATGCACCGTCGTAGTTACGGGTAATCGATGACGGCGCAAAGCCGTTGCTGGCACTGAGGGTAAAGCTGCGGATGGAAAAGTCCTCACCCGCGTAAGTAAAGCGCGACTCGCTCGGGCCGGCCACATCGGTACAAGCCGCGCCGCTGCAGCGGTTGGCAAAACGGCCGGCGCTGACGGCGAAATGGTCGGGTATGAAGCGGCCAAAAAATGGACTCTCTAAGCTGCCAATATTGCAGCCAATCCGACCGCTGGCGTCTACTTGGTTAGAAAAAGAGCCCGCCACGCAGCGACCCGCTGCTTGATCTTGAGCAGTGAACGAGCTGTCCACCAACGCACCCGCATTTAATCTGAAATAGCCGACCTCGCCGTAGCGAAAATTTATGCCACTGGCAGCACCAATATCCGCCGAGGCGAGACCAAAACTACCCGAAAGCGCGCCGACCTGCAGCGCACCAGCATGAGCTTGCAACTGGCTGGGGTCTAACACTGGTGTGCCTTTGTAACCCAAAGCACTGCTGGTGGCGGTCAAACCAAACTGTGCACCGGCCTTAATCACAGATGCAGCGCTGGCGCCGCTACCGCTAGGGTCAGCATTGGCATCCGGCGAGGTAACGGTAAAACCGCTTGGCCGCACCGCAAAACTCTCGGACGAGCATGACACCAGTGCGGGGCTCACAGTGGTGTCCCGGATTCGGCAACGCAAGCTGGCATAGGCTGATGTCACCCCCAAAGCAGGCGAGACTTTGCGTCCTTGGTCAGTCGAACTTAACACCAGAGACTGCGCTGACCCGACAGCGGCACGCGACTCACAAGCCGTGCTGTCAGCGCCGTCCACTAGTTCTAGGCTTAAAGTTTTGGAGGGGCCACCGTTCACTACGTAGCTTGTCTGAAGATTGCCGTTAACTTGGAGCGCCACCACGTCAAAAGCAAACGTCTGGCCAGCTAGCCGGGTATAAAGCGGACGACGCGATGTGCTATCCAAAGTCTGATTGGCGCTGTGCTCAAGACAATCAAAAGCAGCCGCATTCAGCGAGCAAACCGACCCAGCAGCATACGAGGATCCACAAACAACAACACCTGCACCCGCGGTAACAGCACCGGTCTGACTGGCAACGCCACCGCTAACAACAGAGTCTGCGCCCACAGTAACCGCACCGCTGACGCTGGCGATTGCACCGCTGACCTGGCTATTCGCCCCTACACCAATAACGCCGCTTGTGCTGGTGATGCTACCTTTAACGACGCTTCCAGCGCCCACGCTGATTACACCTGACTCAGTCGAGATACTGCCATCCGCGTTGAAAAGTGCGCCCAAGGTAATGGCGCCGGTGACGGTGCTGATGTTGCCAACGATTTGGCTGCTGGCTCCCAGCGTAAGCGCACCGCTGACGGTTGAGACGTTACCTGTCACGTTGCTACCTGCGCCAACGGTGAGTGCACCTGAATCAGTACTGACAGCCCCAACCACTGTACTGCCCGCGCCCAGGACAATAGCGCCGCCGACAGTGCTGATGCTTCCTCCCAATTTACTGTCTGCACCAACCGACACCGCCGCTGAGCCGATGATATTGGCATTGGCAATCACATTAGCGCCCAACGCTGCTGCTGCGCCAACCGAAATAGTCAGATCGGCAACTTGGCCTGTTGCATTCACAAAACTGCTAGCGCCAGCGGTAAAAGCGCCGTCTATTTTTAGCGTGACCGGCGCGGTAGATACGACGGTTAATGTGTCACCAGCGGCTAGCGTCAGGCTAGAACAAACATAGTTGTCGGCACTGATGATGCTGCAACCGGCAGGCAGACTGTTGGCGTCACTGGAGAAATGAAAATCTATGGCCTGCACCGGCATGCCCACCAGTAGCAAAGACAGGCACAGCAGCAAAGCCACCAAACGGGTTGGCTTACGCACGACGACAGAAGGGTAGCGACTCATTTTTCCACCGTCGCCGTTAGGCTACGCTCAATAAAACCCAATGTACTGGGCGCGAGTTGATTCTGGGCCGTCACATCGATATGAAAAATCCGTGTCGTCACGCCCGCCTCGTCATAGGCCTGCGGAACGCAAGCAATAGCGATAGAAAAACTCTCCAGCGTCGTGGGCGGCGAGGCACAAGCGCCAGTTTTAAACACGCTGGCAATCGCCCAGTCCATTGCGCCCTGAGCCGCCCACTCGCCGCGCGTGCCTTGCAAGTCTTGTGCGCCGTTGATCTGCTGCGCGCTGGAGAACTGCAGCATATAGCCGCCCATCGCGCCGACCACGACGAGAAAAAAAACCGCAGCAAAGATAGCGAAACCACGCTGCTTTTTAGCCGGCATTAGCCTCATGGCAAATTCTCCACACCAGTCTGGGCACTCAGGCGCACGGTCTCATTGCTACGTGTCACACTCAGCGCCAAACGCACCAGGCCTAAATGGCCACTGGCGCTGTCGTAGTCAAAACGGCATTCACTGACATTGCTGGCCAACACGGCGGGCTTGTCAGTTACCGCATTAAGGTTGGTAAGTATGGCCGCACAGCTGGTGGGCGGGGGGTAGGCGGTTAGGCCCTGCGCATTACTCAGTGCGCTTCTTGCGTAGCGGTAAAGCGTGCCCTGCCCGTTGCCCGCCGCGTCTAGGCCGGCACCAGAGCAGACGTAGCTCACCACCTGCTCATCGCCGGGAATGATTTGAAAGCGTTTGCTCGCGGATGGCAGGGGAAAAGGCGTGCTGCGCCCGCTAATTTGAAGCTGTGTTTCAGGCCCGTAACTCACGCCGCTCAGCAGCCCGCCGGGTATGGCCAGCGTACTAGCGCTAATTTGAGCGACATTGTCGAGCCGGTAGGCATCAGAGCCCACACTGCCTAGGTTGTAGACCGCCACCAAGTCGCCCGTGCGAATGTGCTGATCTGAGGGCAACGCCGGGTTCTCGCCCAGCATATTAAAACTGCTCGCGACTAGGTTGAAGTCGAGCACATTTAAATTGGTCTGCGCCAGCGCTGCGCGGCTGTCTATCGCTTCTCGGTAGCGCCCACCGGTGCGGGTGGGGATGAACTCTAGGCACTGCGCATCGTTAGCGACTAAGCGCACGCTGTTGGGCAGCGCCTTGCGCAGGTCGCGGCTGACTCGGCGCAGCGCCGTGTCGGCCGAGTCACTTAAGTCGGCGCGGCGACTGCCGGCCAGATAGGTATCGATTGGCGTTTTCATGGCCACCACCACGACCACGCCCAGCGCGCCCATGAGGGTGATGACCAACACCATTTCAATCAGCGTAAAGCCTCTTTGCCGCCGGCGTAGTGAGCGTGGTGGGTATGCTGAGTCTGGTAGATAGCGCCGGTCTGTCATTTCCCTGCACCCGTCATATCGTAGTTAGAGCGGTAGCCAGTCAAGCTCAGACTTTGGTCGGCAAACTGCACCGTGACGGCAATTTTTTTAGTCTCTACAAGAGGGGTTGAGGCACTGCCGAGCGCGCCAGCGTCGCTGACCAGCACCGATGCCTGCAAGCCGTTCACGCTACTCTGGGCTGGCGGCGTCACAATTTCTGAGTAGTCTTTTTGCACCATCTCTTGCAGCAGTCCTTGGGCCATCTCAACCGCTTGTTTTCTCTGCAAAGGCAGGGCGCTAAATTTCACCGCCACCGCCATCACCTGCAGCAAGCCGGCCATGGCAACCGAGACCACGACCAAAAAAATAATCATCTCAATTAACGTAAAACCACGCTCAGAAGGCTTAGTCATGGACGTAGCCGGTAGAGTCTTCAATCACGATGCGGAGTGAGATAGGCACGCCGTCAACCGCCACTTGTATGGATTGAACACCCAAGGTGGGCTGACCCAAACCATCAAATGTCAGCACAGCAGGTGTAGCGCTGAAAGACACACCATTGCGCGCTTGAACACAGGCCTTAACGCCTACTGGTAAGCCTTGGCTACAGTTCTGCGCCGGGCCAGACAGGGCTGTATCACAGGCACCGCCCGCAGTAGAGGCAATAGAAAGCTGCGCCGACGTACCAGTGAAAGTCGCGCAAACATTGCGCCGCTGAGCGATCGCGGACTTTTGCGCGTATCGCAGCAAAGCGATGGTTTCATCATGGAAACCGCGGGCAAAAAAACTGCTGTTGTCCATCATGCGCGGAACAGCATAGACAGACAACACGCCTAGTATGACCACCACAGTGAGTAACTCCACCATGGTGATGCCGGACTGTCGCAAACGTTTTTGATTGTATTTAACCCACAAAGTCGCACAACTTTTCGAAGCGAAACATTGATACAAGATAAGATTAATCTCAGTTAACACCGATTATAACAAAATCTGCAGTTTTTTCGGATCCATCACTATCTTTACGCGTCAAAGTACATATGTTGTTGCCAGAGATCATGCTACTAGCACCAGAAGCCTTAAAACCATCCGGCAAAACTTTAGAATCAAAAAGATTTGGCGTAAAGTCACTACAACTTTGTTTAATTGAAGCAAAACCTGCGGTAGGTGTGACACTGCGCGTAGCGTAATTAGCGTTCCCAGCCGTGGTAAGAGTATCCGCAATACCCTTGACGGAAGCCTGCGCCGAATCGCCCTTTAAATCGATGAACTTAGGGATAGCCACAGCCGCCAAGACCCCTAAAATGACTGTAGTAGCGACTAATTCGACCAATGTAAAACCACGCTGTTTTTTTAGTAACTTCATATATAAACCCCTATTTGTTAAAAATATTTCATAAATGATTGGTTTTTAAAACAATTAAAATTTATAAAAATTATCTATTGTTAAAGAAAATTACTTAATTACTTACTTTTAATTACTTTTTGATTTAAAAAGAAACATAAATTTTGATAAAAACAAGATTTATGTGCTACTCACAAATAAATTGAAACTAAAGATCATTTTTTAACAGAGCGGACGTAAGGCTAGATTGATTTGCGTTAGGTGATGCCACGTGAAGTATGTGTGTGAGTCAGCTACTAAGTAATAGCCAAAGGCGTGCAAGTAAAACCGTGTTCGCACAGTACGACCGACCTGGGCAGTTAACGACACGGTGGTATCCTAAGTTTTTTGTAAAGGATCAAATGTAAGGAAATTGCCAAGCATCAAGTAAGGTGAACTATTCCCGTCAGCAACGAATTGATAGCCCGTTTACTCGCAGACTACAAAAAGTCTGCTTACTCAATTTGACCAAGCATTTAGTCAAACGAGCCTTGCAGTCCGAAATGGCGGAATACCTTGGCCTTGCGAAAACCGTAAACCTAGCTAACGCTTGGTAGCACTCGAACTGGCAAGAGCAACAAAACTCTCAAGGGTGAATTTGTCGAACTGCTTATCGACAATTCCTGCGATCGCCATGGCAGTTTTGAACCTCAAATTGCGCCCAAGCACTAATCACGCTGGACGGACTTTGACGACAAGATATTATTTTTATACGCCAGCGACATGACAGTGCTCAAGGCTCAACCCCACCTGCTAGTGATCTAAAGGACCGAAGTTTCAACGACCTCAACTTCGTCAGTCACAGTCGCTGTGATGGATGAGGCCAAAGCTCAGCAACCTCGTCCACTAGGCACGCTGTACCCCATCGTTTATCTTGACTACATCCAGGTCAAAACACGCAATTCAAGCATTATTCGAGTCAAGGCTATGTAGTAATGCTTAAGTGTGAATGTGGCCGGTGAAAAAAGCTATTGGAACGGTGGATAGCTCCGAACGAAGAGGCCCTATTCTGGCTGCAGATGGTCACTGAACTTAAAAATCGGAGTGTGAAAGACTTCTTGCTTTCCTTTGATGATGGTCTTAAAGGATTTACTGAGGCCAGTATGACTGGTCTACCCACAAACGGTGGGGCAGCTTTGCTAAGTGAATATTGTGCGCAACTGTCTAAACTTTGTGAGCTTGAAGATGCGCAAGGTGGTAGCTGCCGACTGAAAAGACAACTACAGCGCTGCGAACGTTGACGAGGCTTGGCTGCGGCTGGATGAATTCGAAACCCCACGAGGAAATAACTATCCGACTATCGTGAAGTCTTGGCGCATCAATTGATGCACGCTTGCGTCTTTCTTTAAATCTCCACCAGAGATCTACCGGGCCATTTAAACGACCAACGCCATTAAGTCGGTAAATATGAGCTTACGCGAGGTCACCTAGAGTAGGGGGCTACTACCAAGTTGCGAGGCGTTGCTAAAGCTGTTTAACCTGGCGCTGAGCAACACGGCTAAAAAATAGACAGTGCTGCTTAGACATTAGTAAACCGCATTGACTAGATCTACCATTCAGTTCAAAAGTCGTATGCCCACCGTCAGAGATACACATTTTTTATAGCAAATTTTGCGCACGCTCAACTTATAGGCAATAAACGATCGACTTCTCTAACCACCACCCCGCCCCATAGCAGCCTGACCCATATTCCACATCGGGGTATAAATTCCCAGCGCTAGCATCAGCACAAGCACCGAAATCACACCCAGCAACAACGGCTCTATCGCGGTAGACAAGCCCTTGATGCTATAGCTAGTTTCCCGTTCATACATTCCGGCAATTTCAAACAGCAGGCTGTCTAGCTCGCCGGTCTCTTCACCCACATCAATCATCTGCAGCACCACAGGTGTGAAAACGCCGGCAACAGCGGCGCAGCGCACAATACTTTCACCGCGTTCTATGCCGTCACGCATGAGCAAAATACGCTCGCTCACATAAGCGTTATCCGCCGTCATGGCAACAATAGTCAGAGATTGCAAAAGCGGCACGCCGCTTTGGCTGGCTAGTGCAAAACTACGTGCAAAACGCGCCAATGTAGCTTTAAGGACAATATCGCCAACAATCGGTAATCGCAGTTTGAGCCGATCCCACTGATGACGCCCGACCACGCTGGCCACATAGCGTTTAATCGCAAAAATCGATATACCCAAACCGGCGAGTAGCAGCGGCCACCAAGCCAGCATCCATGCAGAAAAACCCAGTAATCCGCGCGTGATCAGCGGTAGTTCCGTGTTATAGCCAGCAAAAACTTTGGCAAATACAGGAATTACAAAAATATTCACCAGCACCAGCGCGATGGCCAGTGAAATCACCACAAACGACGGGTAGCGCATGGCTTGGCGTATACGCTCTCGAATCTCGCGCTCGAACTCTAGGTGCTCATTTAAGCGTAGAAAAATCTCACTCAAACGACCGGTCATCTCGCCGACCTTACACATAGCCACGTAGTAGGGGTCAAAAATTTTGGGGTGTTGGGCCAGCGCGGCCGACAATTCCTGACCTTGGTCTAAGCTGGCGCGCAAGTCTCTCAACAAATCAGCCATGGCCGGCTTGGTAGCTGAAGCCTGTAAACCAGAAAGTGCACGAAACAGCGGCACACCGGCTTTGTTCAAGGTGTACATCTGACGCGAAAACAGCAAAATATCCTCTCTGACCACCGGCTTTAGATTCATCCTGATGATCCAACGGTTGAGCTCGCTGGCAATCGGTGGAGACGTCAACACGATGTCAATCGGCGTGATGCCAATTGTCATCAATTGGTCCGCCACATCCTTGTGACTTTGTCCTAGCAATAGACCATCAACCGCTTCACCTCGCGTATTGCGCCCACGCCAACTGTAATTAGACATGCGTTAAACCTCTTGCCCATCTTCGACTACCAGCTCGGCATCCAGCCCTATGCGCAACGCCTCAGCAATTGACGTACGGCCTTGTCGTACTAGCTCGAACACATGGTGAGCCAGTGTTTTGCCTTGCATGCGCTCACGCGCAGCTTGTAGAAATGCAGCCGGTTCGGCTTGAGACGCGGCCTGAGTCAGCACCGCATCCATCTCCAGTAACTCATAAACGCCTTGGCGGCCAGAATAGCCAGTACCGTGACAAGCTGCGCAACCTGTGCCGCGATAGGTTGTCAGTAGCGGACCGGGTTCAATAGCGGTCAGCCAGGATTTTTCACGCCCACTAGGTCGATGCTCTTGAGCGCATTCGACGCAATTGAGTCGTACCAGCCGCTGGGCGATAACCGCCTGCAGCGAGGTGGCGACCATAAAGGGCGGCACGCCCATGTCGAGTAGACGAAACGGTGTACTAATCGCGTCTTTGCTGTGCAAGGTCGAAAGCACTAAGTGGCCAGTCAGAGCTGCACGCAACCCGATCTCGGCGGTCTCGGCGTCGCGCATCTCACCGACTAAAATAACGTCTGGGTCTTGCCGCAACGTGGCGCGCAGCACACGGCCAAAACTCAGGTCTATCTTGTCATTGACCTGAACTTGAGTAATACCGTCCATGCGGTATTCCACCGGGTCTTCCACCGTGATGACCTTGAGCTCATCGGCATTGATCTCGGCCAGCGCGGCGTATAGCGTGGTGGTTTTTCCTGAGCCGGTCGGCCCTGTCACTAACACCAGCCCTGAGCTACGCGAAATCAGTTCGCGAAAGCGCAGCAGCATGGGCTCGGGCATGCCTATGGAGTCCAGCCGCCGCCGCAGCACGCCTTGGCTGAGCAAGCGCAGACTAATGGCTTCGCCAAAACTGGTCGGCAAGGTAGACAGCCGCACATCCAATGTCTGGTCTTGCAAACGCAGGCTAAAGCGCCCGTCTTGGGGCAAGCGTTTTTCTGAGATATCCAGCCCAGCCATTAGCTTGAGGCGTTGCGCGATGGCTCCGGCAATGCGTTTGTCGACCATTTTTTGTACTTGCAGCAAACCGTCCACGCGCAACCGGATTTGCAACTCATTGGCCTGCGGCTCAATGTGAACGTCGGATGCGCCCACCTGAACAGCGTCTTCAAAGAGTGATTGCAACAGCAAAACCACAGGCGCGCCATCAAGGCCCGCGTTGGCGCTGAGTTCGCCGAAATCGAGAGCCTCACCCAATTCCATCTGCAGCGCACGTGCGTGGCTGTTGATTTCTTCGCTACGTCTATAAAGCCTATCAAAGGCCTGCGTTAACTGGCTTTCAGCAACAGCAGCAATCACAATTTTGCGTTTGAGCAGCCGACCCAGTTCATCAAAAGCAAATAGATCGAGGGGATCGGACAGCGCCACCAGCAATGCATCGCCTTGATCTTCCAACACCAACGCGCCATAGCGCCGCGCAGCCCAGACCGGTAACAGTTGCACGACAGTGGCGACAGCCGGAAAAGTGTTCAGATTGACGAAAGGTATCTGCAATTGCAGTGACAGCGCTTTGGCTAAGGCTGTCTCGGTGAGAATACCCGCGTCTATCAGCAAACGACCGAATTTTTTCCCCGACTGGCGCTGCAGTGCCAAGGTCTGCGCCAGCTGCGTAGCGCTGATAAGGCCTTGCAGCACCAACACATCGCCAAGCCTTAACTTTTGCGGATCAATAGGTCTTTCTGGCTTAACCGACGGATTTAATTGAGCGGAAACGATGTCAGTTGGCATCCAGGGATTTCTTTCCTAAGTAAGCGCCTATCTATGCTTGCCAGATCGCTGACTGCTGCCAAGTCTCAAGCCAGTTGGGGAAACTGTCTGCTGGCATGGAACGGGCAATGCCAAAGCCCTGTCCTTGCAAACAACCTAGCTCAATGAGTAAAGACGCATGGGCATACGTCTCAACACCTTCAGCGATGACGTCGCGGCAAAAGGCCGCGGATAAACCGATGATACCTTTGACAATCGCTAAATCGTCTGGATCTTCGAGCATGTCGCGCACAAAGTGCCTATCTATCTTGATGACTTCTGACGGCAAACGCTTTAAATGTGCCAAAGAAGAGTAGCCGGTACCAAAATCATCCAGCGCCGAGCGCACACCCATGGCAGCACAGGCATTGAGCACACTAGAGACCTTGACAATATCTTGCAAGGCGCTGGTCTCTAGCAATTCAAGCTCTAAAAAATCGCGCTGATAAAGCGGGTAGCGCGCCAACAGCTCTTGAAGCTGCGGCACAAATAGATCGTGCTGTAAATGACGTGCGCTCACATTCACGCTAATTGGGATGTTCTGGCCCAGCGCCTGCCACTGACTCATTTGCGCCAGCGCCGTATCAATTACCCAGTAACCCAGCGTCACGCTTAAAGCATGGTTTTCTATCTGGGGCAAAAATTCTACTGGCAGCAACAGACCACGCTCGGGATGCTGCCAACGTATCAACGCCTCAACACCAATGAGTTGCTGCGTACGCATATTAATTTTAGGTTGGTAAAACAACACCAACTCATGATTTTTCAGTGCGCGCTCAATCTGCTCTAGACTGAGCTGGCGGGTTTGAATTTCGACATCTTCCGCAACGTCAAACAGGTGAAAACGATTACGCCCCAACTGTTTGGCCTGGTACATAGACTGATCGGCGTGACGCATCAACAAATCAGGATCGGACCGATCAGCGGGATACAAGGTCACACCAATGCTGGCGGAAACATGCAGCAACTGCGGGCCAATCTGCACGGGCGCGCTGACAGCCTGAAGCAAGCGCTCCATAACCACTTGATAGTCCTGCTCTAGCGTCATGTCTACCAAGACCACCACAAACTCATCACCGCCTATGCGCGCCAACGTATCACCTTCGCGCAGCACAGCCTTCATGCGAAGGGCGAGCACGCTCAGCAAGGCATCTCCAGTACTGTGACCCCAAGCGTCGTTAATAGCTTTAAACCCGTCAAGGTCGATAAAACCGACTGCTACGGAGCGCTGGAATCGGTTGCTCTGAATGATGGCTTGCTGCAACCGGTCAGCCAGCAACACGCGGTTAGGCAGACCAGTCAAGTCGTCGTAGTGGGCTATATATTTAAGTTGCAACGCGTGACGTGTGGACTCGGTAACGTCAGAAAACATAGCGACGTAATTAACCGTCTGCCCAGCGGCATCAAATACCGAACTAACAGTCATTTTTGAAGTGAAGTCAGTGCCATTTTTATGCCGGTTGCAAATCTCGCCAGACCACTGCCCATTGGCTGCCAAGGTTTCATACATCAGCGGAAAAAGCTCAGCCGCCTGGTTAGGCGAGCGCAACATTCGCGGCGTATTTCCTAGCGCGTCCAGCATGTCAAAGCCTGTAATACTGGTGAAAGTCTTGTTGACTTTTAATATCGCACCATTGACATCTGTAATCATGATGCCTTCATGGGTGTGATCAAAAACAGATGAGGCCAACCGCAATTCTGTCTCAGCCATTTTTTTCTCAATGACTATAGCGGCGAGACTAGCTCCATATTTCATGAACTCAAGCGCTGTCGCATCAGGCTGTCCAACCTGTGCGCTAGAGATAACGAAAATGCCCAGCACCTGACCTTTAATGGAAACTATGGATTCCCATAGACAAGGAGTTGTCGGCCAATCGTAGACCTGAGACGCATTCACATCAGCCAACCGTATGCTGCAGATTAACGAGGAATTAGCGGTCTCCACATAGGCAACAATGGCTTGCAAAACGCTATCAAGACCAGCATTATCCGACAACATTTTGAGGATACGGTAATGGTTCTGCAGTCGAATTTGCGCAAGTTTTCGACCAGCTTTGTCCGGTAGCAACTGCGAGACAGCCGATTGATTTTGAGCCACTATTTCAAGTGCAACCGGTACTGAGGCGGTCACCCCGCTATCGGAAGTCGTTGACAGTGCGTTAATTTTGATCATCGGAAATACCTGAGCGCAAGCAGACAATTGAATAGATAAATCATAAACACCGGTAGCAGAAACCGACATATAAAATCTTTTTGTTACACCTTGATAGTAAATCATTGCTATGAACAATGATTTCAAGCGGGAAAGAAAATCTATAAAAATGGAAATGGAAATGGAAATGGAAATGGAAATGAAAATGAAAATGAAAATGAAAATGAAAATAGTTTTATGTCCTCGACATGATACGAAAAGCTAATAGCACGTCAGTTGTGCATGCCAATATTTAATATCTTACGCACTATGGAGTTTTGTCAATTCGAGAAAACTGCTGTTAGCCCAGCGCAATTAGGCAATTGCGCAGCTATGCAGTTACGCGAGGCTCTTTGCTTGCTTGCGATCACATATGATGCAAAACAAAACACTGCAACCTTAAATTTCAGCATGACAGGCTACAAACTACATTGCCGAACTTTTAATTGCAAAACCTAGACCACAAGCTCATTTACAGAGCAGCACCCAGGCTCAAACGAAACCGGCCATAAATAGAACAGATTGCACCACAAGGTATAAAGGCTCAACAGTATTAGCGTGATGTTTACAGGGCGACCGCGCAGTGTTCACACAGCATCCATTTCGTGAGTCACTATTTAATAACGAAACTATTAGAAAATAAAAAAGTGTGGCTAGCAATGGCTAAAAATAAAGCGCTTAATGCCTCGGCGATTTATAGTGAATCGCTAGCCGTGAAATAGTCGTTCAGAAAATCAGCGGAAATTAACGACTTAAAAATTTACAAATCAATAGATTTGGATTGGCGTCGGCACCGTCTGGTGGAATGCTAGTGAATCAAAAGTCATTTGAGTTAGCGTGCAATTTAGGCAGCTGCGATGACGGTCACTAACAGCCGCTTCGAACTTATGTGCACCGATTGATGGCTATTGAGCACTAAGCCTCAGATGCCGAGAGCGCACAACTTTGAGAGCGCGTTAAATACGTTATTTATCGGCGGTAGTTAAAAAAATTGAGCAGCAACACACGGTTTAAATAACTGCTCGGTCAGCTCAAAAAGGATTAGAAAATAGTTTAGCCAGTAGTCAACAGCTAAACTATTTAGGTACTGATCAAAATACGAATAAATTGGTCATATCGCATTTGAAAACACGGGTTTTATTGTGAGTGAATAGTCAATGATTAAGAGTTTTATTTGGTTTCAGTATGCACGGTAACTGGGCTAGAAAGCGTCTCAGCATCAACACTATTTTTAACATAAGTACTAGAAAGAAAAGTTGGTTCTGAATCTGAAGATAGAGATGGTACAGGAGGCGGAGCCAAGTCATCTGATAAATCTACTGGAGGTGGGGGCGGAGAATTACTAGCTACTCTTCTGCTGGCAGTAGGCTCTCTTTCGATTTCAGGATATAGATTACCTACTGCTAGTAAATCGTCTTTTAACATTCCAACTACTTCACCAGCAGCTTTTGTAAAATAATTTATCATTAAATCTAAAGGTGATGTCTCACTTTTTCTTGGATTTGATTCTTTACTTTCGCTTGGATTTGATTCTTTACTTTCGATTGAAATTAACTTATTTTCTATAAGACATTCTTTAATTTTAGAATTTAAAGCATCGCCTATATTAATAATATCAATTTCTGAATTACCTTTATCCATAAAATTAAGGTAAATATTTTTTGCAACCTCAAGTGATGGCGTTTTCTGAAATTCATAAAATTTCAGCAAGAAATTAGTATTTTCATCAACCCGTCTGTGAACAATTGAATCTTTAAATGCTACGGCACATTTATCATCATTCTTAGTTGTCAAAAAGTATTTAATCAATGCTGCAGGATCATTTTTACTAGGCCTAGTGAAGGCCGCAACATTAGGTGTTGATGATAGGGCTGATGGTAGTGGTGCAACTTTTACATTTCTTTGTGCGGCGGATTCAAGCTTGAAGTGCAACCGTATGCTGATAGGACTCTAACTGTTCCATAAAAACCTGATGCGGCGTTCGATACCCTAAACATTTTCTAGGACGATGATTGAGCCTGTGCATCGCTAAAGCAATGTCATCGTCGGTTATGCAATTAAAGCGCATCCCCTTTGGGAAAAACTGGCGAATCAAACCGTTCATATTCTCGTTCGCCCCACGCTCCCACGAGGCGTATGGATGGGCGAAAAAGAAATCTGCACTCAGCGCAGAAGCTATTCGTTCATGCTGGGCAAATTCCTTGCCGTTATCAGTCGTGAGAGTGTGCACGCAATGAGCGAACGGTTTGAGTAAAGTGATTAACGCGTCCCCTACGGCTTGCGCTGTTTTGAATGGCACGTGGAAAATTATTGAATAGCGAGAGACACGCTCATTAATCGTCACTAGTGCTTGCTTCTGCCCGGCACCAATCACCAGATCAGCCTCCCAGTCGCCAAAGCGCGCACGCTCAAGCACGATGTCGGGTCGCAGTTCTATTGAGACCTGGTGAGAGATGGTGCCGCGCCGTTCACGGCCACTGCTGCGTTTTTTTCGCGTCTTCTGGCAACGCAGTGTTTTATGCAAGGTGCCGCCCGCGCGTTTGTCAGCGTAGATGTACTGGTAAATGCTCTCATAGCTAACACCGGGTTGGTGGCTAGCTTCGAGGTGGCCGCTGATTTGCTCGGGGCTCCAAGCCTCAGCCAACTTTTCCTCCACTACAGCCCATGTCGAGTCAGCAACTCTAGGACTATTGGCGCAGGCAAGTCTACGTTCTTGGGCTTTGTCATTTGCCTGCTTAGGGCGATAGCCTCGTAGACCGCGGTTACGACGCAACTCACGGCTGATGCTCGATTTATCACGGTCCATCATTTTTGCAATTTCACTTTGATTGAAGTTTGCTTTGACGAGGATTGCAATCTGGTAACGTTCGTCACGGGTGAGGTGTGTGTAAATCATTCTGGGCAACTTTGACTTGGTAGTCGGGAAGCTTGGATGCTCTCACATCTCACCCACCCGTACGGTTAATTTCAAAGTTGCACTTCAGACTTGAATCCGCGTGCCAATAAACTCAGGCCGTTTCCCATAACTTTTAAAGCACCAAAAACAACATCAACTGTAAAAGCCAACGCGAAAATTGGAATTGCCACGATGGCAGATAAAGCAACAGGAATGCAATTTTTTCCAGTTACTTTATTATCAAAAAAATCTGCTCCTATTTTTGTTAATCCCTTTGTCATTGAAAAAAAACCGAGCATTATCAGCATTGTTATTTGTGTTCATATAACCATCTTGAAATTAATTTTTTGTTACTAAAACTACTGAAATCAGCACCAATTTAAACGACTAAAAAACTTTCTGAAGCTAGCGTTTCACACCACTTATTTTGCTGTTCACATAAGTTCATAACGTCTGCAGTTACACCTTCTAATGTGTGTGCAGATTCAATAATAGTGCCGCACAAAACAACTTCTGTAGCGGCTAAATTAAGAGCAAAATAATTTTTTCCAAGGTCTAAATTTTTTACATTTTCAAAAAGTATTTTCTTGTAAAGCGATAGTTTTGAACTGCTAATTAATGCGCCAATCGCTGTGGCCATACGTAAAGATTTATCTTCTTCTTTGTAATAAAAATCTATCTGTACGCCATTTTTAAACTGGATAGCGCAGGTATTTTTATCTAGCGCGGATTCAAGTCTGAAGTGCAACTTTGAAATTAACCGTACGGGTGGGTGAGATGTGAGAGCATCCAAGCTTCCCGACTACCAAGTCAAAGTTGCCCAGAATGATTTACACACACCTCACCCGTGACGAACGTTACCAGATTGCAATCCTCGTCAAAGCAAACTTCAATCAAAGTGAAATTGCAAAAATGATGGACCGTGATAAATCGAGCATCAGCCGTGAGTTGCGTCGTAACCGCGGTCTACGAGGCTATCGCCCTAAGCAGGCAAATGACAAAGCCCAAGAACGTAGACTTGCCTGCGCCAATAGTCCTAGAGTTGCTGACTCGACATGGGCTGTAGTGGAGGAAAAGTTGGCTGAGGCTTGGAGCCCCGAGCAAATCAGCGGCCACCTCGAAGCTAGCCACCAACCCGGTGTTAGCTATGAGAGCATTTACCAGTACATCTACGCTGACAAACGCGCGGGCGGCACCTTGCATAAAACACTGCGTTGCCAGAAGACGCGAAAAAAACGCAGCAGTGGCCGTGAACGGCGCGGCACCATCTCTCGCCAGGTCTCAATAGAACTGCGACCCGACATCGTGCTTGAGCGTGCGCGCTTTGGCGACTGGGAGGCTGATCTGGTGATTGGTGCCGGGCAGAAGCAAGCACTAGTGACGATTAATGAGCGTGTCTCTCGCTATTCAATAATTTTCCACGTGCCATTCAAAACAGCGCAAGCCGTAGGGGACGCGTTAATCACTTTACTCAAACCGTTCGCTCATTGCGTGCACACTCTCACGACTGATAACGGCAAGGAATTTGCCCAGCATGAACGAATAGCTTCTGCGCTGAGTGCAGATTTCTTTTTCGCCCATCCATACGCCTCGTGGGAGCGTGGGGCGAACGAGAATATGAACGGTTTGATTCGCCAGTTTTTCCCAAAGGGGATGCGCTTTAATTGCATCACCGACGATGACATTGCTTTAGCGATGCACAGGCTCAATCATCGTCCTAGAAAATGTTTAGGGTATCGAACGCCGCATCAGGTTTTTATGGAACAGTTAGAGTCCTATCAGCATACGGTTGCACTTCAAGCTTGAATCCGCCTAGCGTTAGTTCTGGAATATTAAAGTTTTGACCCAGCTCTTTGATCAAAGTGTTTATCGTCATAAGTGGCTTTCTTTGTTTTTGTTTTTTGTTTTTTGTTTTTTGTTTTTTGTTTTTTGTTTTTTGTTTTTGCTACTGTGTCCTTAGGCGCGCATCGTGTCGAAGGCATTCAAAGAATTTATTTCTGACTCCTTGGATTGCATTTTTTCTAATTGATTTTTCCAGTGCTCAACGTGAGAGACAAAGTTTTCCAAAAGATCACCAAACATTGAAAATGATGTGTTTTGTAGCGGCCAATTAGCCATTAAACTGATTTCCCCAGACGCGTTAACGCCTAAGTAAGCGCATGCAGTTCCATGCCCTAAAAGATTGGCGCAAAGCAACTCTTCGTAGTAAATAATGGCTTGACCCTCATCATCAGGTAGCTGACCCAGCACCGCACTGACCTTTATATTTTCTTCGCCAGTCTCGACTAGTTCGGGGCTGAACAGCAAGTACATTTCATCAAATAGGAGGGCGAAACGTTGCAACTCGTCCGTCACTATTTCAGGTAATTGAAGATGGGAACTTAAGTCTTTAATTAGCTCTAGATACTGCATTTTTCTACCCTTTTGACAACCTGTCTTAATTCTCTATTGGTAAAAAATTAAATGGGTTCACGCGGATATGCGCATTACTTTTTGACAGGTCAGTTGACAATTTGACTTATTTATTAGTAACTGAAAAGTATTTTTCGTTGCATTTTCATACATATTTTTAAGTAGCCGATCTTTAATAATTGCGTTAA
Source organism: Polaromonas vacuolata (assembly GCF_012584515.1). Taxonomy (NCBI): domain Bacteria; kingdom Pseudomonadati; phylum Pseudomonadota; class Betaproteobacteria; order Burkholderiales; family Comamonadaceae; genus Polaromonas; species Polaromonas vacuolata. The sequence goes on from NZ_CP051461.1 coordinate 3,693,083, forward strand.
ATCCGAAAAAAAATAAGCAAAATAAAGCTTTCTTTCAATACAATTTTTGGCCATGCTGCGAGCAGCTGCCGGATTTAAAAACAGATGGATAAACAAGATGGCCGCAAAGCAAAAAAGTCTATTTGCATATCAGCTACTTAGCCAGTTAGTGAATATTGACGCCCTAAGATCGGCGTTTTCTCATTGGTGTGAAAGCGTGGCGATTCCGGGCAATGTGATTGCAGACCTTGTCCTCGTGCTGGACGAATTAGTCACCAATATTGTTGAGCATGCCTACCAAGGCAATGCCAATGGCTGCATAGAACTAATCGCTAGAGTGGAACATTGCTGCGTCATACTGACCCTAAGAGACTATGCGTTCGCATTTAATCCGTGTGAGGTTGCAGCAGCGAACATCGAAGAAAGTGTGGAAACGCGAAGTATTGGCGGACTTGGTCTTTACTTTGTGAGAGAGAAAACTAACAGCATGTCTTACCAGCGGGTGAGTGTTGGCGAGCACCAAGCAAATCAGCTCGAAATACGCAAATGTTGGGCTGCTGATGCGCCTTTAACAGCTTAGAAAAACGCAGCTGTGTATAAATATATAAGTCTATTTCCTCGCTAACACTGCTGACTGAAATGCAAAAACTCAAACGCGATGTTTGAGTCCAAAGTTGCGTCCATCAACACTTGCTTCGCGCTGGCTACTCGATGCTTGGGGCTGCTCACTGGGCGTGTATTTAGGCGGCACAGCCATCAATCGTTCTGACCAGTATTCGCCGCGGTTTAGTAAATGCTCCACCGCCGCTTGCAGTGAATTGAGATTGGTAACCACCAAAGGCAAGCGCATTTGTAAATAAGCCCGTTGGTCTGGCCCTACGGCTAAGGTTGCATCGCTGCCCGCCATAAAGTTTTCTTGCAGTATGTCGAGCAACATAGTGCTGGGCAAGCGCCGTACAAGTTCCGGCATTGCTACGGGACAATTAAAATAGAAGTAGTCAAACGCACACACGATAGAAACCAACAGTTGCCGATCAAACAGCAATTGACAGCTAGCGTCGTCGTCCAAACAAAGTCCATCCATACCAAGACTCAGACCGAATTCGTTAATCAACTTATTTGCAGTTACCAAGCTCATAGATTTGTCTCTGTTAGCTCAAAAAAATAGGATTAGCAGCTCTTTCGATATTACGTGCAAAGCCCTAAAAAAAAGCGCTTTTATCGCCCCTATTTAACAGCTAGGATTTAGCTCAAACCGCAAGAAAAAAAGTAATGTATGGCTAATATTTTTTGGATTTTGCAACGCTTAATGTGTCGCTGACAAGCGCCTTTTCGGCATATAAGGCGCATTGAGTATTTATCTACCCCGTGCAATGGGAACTCTAGCTAAGGCTTAGTAACTCATTAAATACATTTTAAAAAAATGTATCGAAATCAGAAATATCAAAAAAATATCGAATTTTGCAGCCGTTAAACTATGGGGTAAATTAGTCATGTCCTATCTAGAACGTAGACCGCCAACTACGAATGCAAATACGCCACTCGCATCTAATACGGCGACAAAAGGCCAACTAGCGGGCGTTGTAGTCACAATATTAAAGTCTCTTCCAAAGCGCAGTGAACAAGCTATAAAAACATTTATAACTGATACAAAACTGCTGCTTGAGCGATCTGTCAAAAACGTTGCTAATGGGGCCAATCGCATAGGTCAAGACATCAAAGACAAGCTGCAGTATGCCCGCCACAATCTCGTCACTTTTGCGCACACACCAGCAGCGACTAGTTCTCAAACCACTCTCGTCCATGCCAGCGGAGACAAGTTAACGGATGCTGATACGGCATTGGTTAATCAAAAATTAAAAGAGGCAGATGACGCGTTGAATAGATCCATATCTACGCAGCCAACTATCAGCGTAGAACCCGGTCAAGCCTCCGCAATCCAAGCCACGCCTGCAAAACAAAGCGACGCTATCGGATTAAAAGATGGCTTCACACGCGACTTTGTGACCGACCTGCCACGGGCTCAATATTTTTGGCAATCAGATTCCGAAGAACCGACGCCGATTCTTAACCATGCAGCTTATGCACAAGGAGATGAATCCACAAAATTAGAACTACTCGAATTAGCAAAGAAAGAAATTAAAGAAATCACCGTTAAAACGGGCGTTGATGAAGCCACGTTGTTACGCGCGTCTCATCAAGCACACCAAGGTATTTTTGGCATCCTTGGCAGCGTCCTGCAAGAAAGCGCAGCGTCGCCCTTAACGCTAAGCCGCGAGATACGCGGAATTAACTCTGATGATGTGGAAGATACGTTGCCCGCTGCCAGCAAAGGCCAGTTAATGGGCGGAAAAACAAGTAACGCATTTATTCTTTCCAGCGATGGTGCTGGCGGTATAAAAGTTGTCGCTACATCAACAAAAACGAACTGCAACTTTTTCGCAGTGCCAGGGTTTGAGCCGTTTCAGCTTGAACCAGAAAAAAGTTCGACCACATTAAAAGTGGAGTTTGTCATTCCCAAAAATGGCTCGCCGTTACTTACAAAAGCGTCTTACGATTTCAATTTAGACTTCGTACAGCAATAAGCTAAAGGCAAGCCAGCCAGCACCGTTTAAAACGGAATATCGTCATCCATGTCATCAAAACCGCTGGCCGTCTTTGCCGCTGGCGCGGGCGCTTGGCGCGGTGCAGCGGCCATCGCTGGGCGTGCTGCTGGTGCGGCGCGGGCTGCAGGCTCATAACCACCACCACCTTCGTCACCTGTTTGAGCACCACCCATGCCTTGGCGACTGCCCAGCATTTGCATGGAGTCTGCACGAATTTCTGTGGTGTATTTTTCAATACCGTCTTTGTCAGTCCACTTGCGCGTACGCAGTGAGCCTTCGACATAAACCTGTGAGCCTTTGCGCAGATATTGGCCAGCGATTTCAGCAAGCCGCCCAAAAAAACTGACTCGGTGCCATTCGGTAATTTCTTTGGCTTCGCCGCTGGTCTTATCCTTGTAGCGGTCAGTCGTGGCGATGGTGATGTTAGTGACTTGATCGCCGTTGGGGAAGCTACGGGTTTCGGGGTCGCGGCCTAGATTGCCGACGATGATGACTTTATTGACGGATGCCATATTTGGATTCTCCTGATTTTTTATGAGTTTAACTGGGCTGACTGCGGCAGAACAAGTCGCGAAACAGCCGGCTCAGAGACGATGTAAATACGGTTTAAATTGCTCAAGACTCACTGAATGATTTACGGCTTAAATGTCGTCTTAAACATTTGTCAGTCACTTCCATGCTTGGCTGGCGCTTGCATAGCCCAAGCAAATAACAACCAAACTAGCATCAAACCACCACTGACAGTGAACAAACCCGGCGCGCCGTATTGCTTAACTAACCAGCCACCGGCCGCACCGCCAGCAAAAAAGCCTAATGACTGTAGCGTGTTGTAGACGCCTAACGCTGCGCCGCGCGAATGATCCGGTGCGATGCGGGACGCCAAGCTGGGCTGACTGGCTTCAAGCACATTAAAGCCGCAGAAAAACAAAAATAATACCAAACCCAGCATCAGCAAACTAGGCGCAGTAGTTAGCGAGAGTGCCCAAAAACCCAGTTGGACCAGTAACAGCAAACCTATGGCACCAAGAAACACGGCGCGCAAATAGCCGCGCTTTTCCAGCGGAAACAGCGTCGTGCCCATGACCACAAACGACGCCAGCACCGCTGGCAGATAAATTTCCCAGTGCAGCGATTTATTCAGTCCCGCCAGCACCAGCATGCCGGGCACAGCCACCCACATGGACAATTGCACCGCGTGCAATACAAACACGCCAAGGTTTAGGCGCAGCAAGGCTGGGTTTTTTAACACCGCTAAAAAGCCGCCGCGCGGGCGCACCACATGCATGACGGGCTCGGCCGGTACCCACCAGATCACGGAGACTATGCCGGCCAAGGCGAGCGAGCCCGTCAGCGCAAACAGACCGTGCAGACCAATACGGCTAGCCAGCAAGGGCGAAAGCACTAGCGAGACGGCAAACATCAGGCCAATACTCGCCCCCACCAAGGCCATGGCTTTGGTACGCACAGCATCCCGAGTGCAGTCAGCCAACATCGCAGTCACGGCCGCCGAGATGGCGCCTGCGCCTTGAATCGCGCGGCCGGCGATCAACCAATTTAAATCCGCCGCGGCCGAAGCGATAAAACTGCCCAAAGCGAACATCAACAAGCCGGCAATCATCACGCGCTTGCGGCCCCAGTGGTCAGAGGCTATGCCAAAGGGAATTTGCAGCAAACCTTGACTCAAGCCGTAAATACCCATGGCCAAGCCAATTCGCGCCGGATCACCACCACCGGGGTATTTGGCCGCTTCAAGTGCGAACACCGGCAATACAAGAAACAGACCCAGCATGCGCAGGGCAAAAATAGACGCCAGCGAAGCGCTAGCGCGCCGCTCAGTGGCAGTCATAGCAAAGGTCTGGGTTGAGGCGGGCGCGGTCAAGGCAATTGAAATCTGGTGAGAGTGCGGCAAAAATACCGAAAAAATAGACGGGGCAGGCGACAAAATGACGCGATCAGCCTTACAACAGGGGCCTATTGTGCGTCAAACCCAAATCTCCAGTCATGCGCCTATGATGGAGAGTTTTGCGGCGCCATCATTCCTGTGAACTCACCAGACGATAGTAAATACCTAGCCAGAGCTATGGCTGCACAGCGCATCAGCATTCGCGGCGCGCGCACCCACAACCTCAAAAACATAGATCTGGACATTCCCCGTAACCAGCTGGTGGTCATCACCGGTTTGAGCGGATCGGGAAAATCTTCACTGGCTTTTGACACCTTGTACGCCGAGGGCCAACGCCGCTATGTCGAGAGTTTATCGACCTACGCACGGCAGTTTTTGCAGCTCATGGACAAGCCCGATGTGGACTTAATAGAGGGCTTGTCGCCAGCTATTTCTATCGAGCAAAAAGCCACCAGTCACAATCCGCGCTCCACCGTCGGTACCGTGACCGAGATTCACGACTATCTGCGTTTATTGTTCGCGCGTGCCGGCACACCTTACTGCCCGGACCACGATTTACCGCTACAGGCGCAAAGCGTCAGCCAGATGGTTGACGCCGTGCTGGCCTTGCCAGAAGACACCAAGTTGATGATTCTCGCGCCGGTAGCGCGTGAGAAAAAAGGCGAATTCCTCGATTTATTTGCCGAAATGCAAGCCCAAGGCTATGTGCGCTTTAGAGTCGATGGTCAGGCCTATGAGTTTGACAACCTGCCCAAGTTAAAGAAAACCGAAAAACACGACATCGATGTAGTCATAGACCGCCTCAAGGTGCGGCCCGACATGCAGCAGCGCTTGGCCGAGAGTTTTGAAGCCGCACTGCGCTTAGCCGAGAGCCGCGCGATTGCCTTAGAAATGGACAGCGGCAAAGAGCATTTGTTTAGCGCCAAGTTTTCCTGCCCGGTTTGCAACTACTCGCTGAGCGAGATGGAGCCGCGGCTGTTTTCGTTTAACTCCCCGATTGGCGCTTGCCCCAGCTGTGATGGCCTAGGGCACCGCGAGCATTTTGACGCGGCGCGCATTGTGGCCTTTCCTTCGCTTAGCTTGGCCAGCGGCGCGGTCAAGGGCTGGGACAGGCGTAATGCCTATTATTTTTCCATGTTGGAAAGCCTGGCGCGTCACTATGCGTTTGATATAGAAGCGGCATTTGAAAGCCTGCCTGAGAACGTGCAGCAGATCATTTTGCACGGCTCGGGAGAGGAAGAAATCAAGTTCTCTTACCTGTCCGAATCAGGCGCGAACACGGGCAAAAAAGTCGTCAAAAAACACCCCTTTGAAGGCGTGATCACCAACTTTGAGCGCCGCTACCTTGAGACCGATTCTTCTGTCGTGCGCGACGAGCTAGCCCGTTACCGCAGCGTGCAAAGCTGCGCCGACTGCAGCGGCACGCGGCTTAAGCGCGAAGCGCGCCATGTATTTTTGGTCAGTGCACCAGACGAGCACGGTGTGAGCCAGCGCAAAGCCATCTACCAAATCAGCGGCCTTACGCTGCGCGAAAGCTTTGCCTATTTCAACGGCTTGAATATGCTGGGCGCAAAAGCCGAGATTGCCGGCAAAGTCGTGCGTGAAGTCGGCTTGCGGCTGAAGTTTCTCAACGATGTGGGTCTTAATTATTTGAGTCTTGACCGCAGCGCAGAGACACTCTCGGGCGGCGAATCTCAGCGCATACGGCTGGCCTCGCAAATTGGTTCGGGTCTGACCGGTGTGATGTATGTGCTCGATGAACCCAGCATTGGCCTGCACCAGCGCGATAACGACAGACTGATAGACACCCTCAAACATTTGCGCGACATCGGCAACAGCGTGTTGGTAGTCGAGCATGACGAAGACATGATTCGCGCCGCCGACCATGTGATTGACATGGGTCCGGGCGCCGGAGTGCATGGCGGTCAGGTGATGGCGGAAGGCACTTATGAAGAGGTCAAAGCCAACCCCAATTCTCTGACCGGAAAATACCTCTCAGGCGCACTCAAAATCGCCGTACCAACCCAGCGCACGGCTTGGCTGCCAACGCTTAAATCAAGCCAGTTTCAGGAAGCCAGAAAACCCTCGCGCTTTCCGCCCAGCCCAGCGGCCAGTCGGCGCGCCGAGCGCGAAGCCCAGCACCAAGCCACCTTGGGTGATATGCAGGCGCTGCGGGTGATTAAAGCCAGCGGCCACAACCTCAAAGGCGTGAGTGTGGAGTTTCCGGTCGGGCTACTGACCTGTGTCACGGGCGTATCAGGCTCGGGCAAATCCTCCTTGGTGAACGACACCCTTTACGCGGCTGTGGCCCGCACGCTATACCGCGCCCATGATGAGCCAGCGGCGCACGAAAGCATTGAAGGCATAGAGCATTTCGACAAAGTCATCAACGTCGACCAGTCACCGATTGGCCGCACGCCGCGCAGCAATCCGGCCACTTATACCGGCTTGTTCACACCGATACGCGAGTTGCTCGCCGAAATGAACACTGCGCGCGAGCGCGGCTACGGTGCAGGCCGCTTTAGCTTTAACGTCGCCGGTGGTCGCTGCGAAGCCTGTCAGGGCGACGGCATGGTCAAAGTCGAGATGCACTTTTTGCCGGACATCTATGTGCCCTGCGATGTCTGCAAAGGCATGCGCTACAACCGCGAAACGCTAGAGGTGCAGTACCGCGGTAAAAACATCGCCCAGATTTTGGACTTAACGGTGGAGGCGGCGAGCGAATTCTTCAAAGCCGTGCCAATCATTGCGCGCAAGTTGCACACCTTGCTCGATGTCGGTCTGAGCTACGTCAAGCTAGGCCAAGCCGCGACTACCCTATCGGGCGGCGAGGCGCAGCGCGTCAAGCTGGCGCTGGAGTTATCCAAACGCGATACCGGTCGCACGCTCTACATCCTCGACGAGCCGACCACTGGCCTGCATTTTGCCGACATCGATTTATTGCTCAAAGTGCTGCATCAACTGCGTGATGCGGGCAACACGATTGTGGTGATTGAGCACAACCTAGACGTGATTAAAACCGCCGACTGGGTGATTGACATGGGCCCAGAAGGCGGCGCTGGCGGTGGCTTAGTCGTCGGTATTGGCACGCCCGAAGACATTGCGGCAAACCCAGACAGTCATACCGGACGCTACTTGGCACGACTGCTTTAAAAGCAGTGCTGTTGGGCCGATTTCAGTCAATTAACCAACACTAAAGGACTGTTTTTTGTTCCCTGTGCAAACAGCCAAAGCAGCTCGGTGATGCGCGACAATGCGCTTTCTGCATCACGTTCAGTTTTTAAATTCACCTAAAAAGACAGCGCCCATGTCATCCATTACCCTGCGTTTTCTGGCCGATCCAAGCACTGTCAACTTCGGCGCAAAAGCCTACAGCGGCTCTGTGATGCCGGGGATTGACGAAGCCTGCACAGACCTCTCTTGCAGTCTTCAGGCGTGCAACTAAATGCCCAATAACAACCGCCAAGCATTGAGCGGCTCAGACCTGTTCGCCGCACTCGCTGTGGTAGTGATTTGGGGCGTGAATTTTGTGGTGATGAAGTTTGCGTTGCGCGATTTCACACCGTTTCAGCTGGGCGCGGCGCGCTATATTTTTGTGGTGTTGCCGCTGCTGCTGTTTATCAAGCCACCCCGGATTGCTTGGAAATGGCTGCTGCTGTATGGCTTGTTCCAGGGCGTGGGTCAGTTTGGCATTTTATTTCTGGCACTCAAAGTTGGTATGACTGCGGCGCTGGCGTCAGTGCTACTGCAAACACAAGTTTTTTTTACCGCACTGTTTGGCTTTGTGCTGCTCAATGAGCGAGCCAGCCGCCAGTTGCAGATCGGCATGCTGCTGGCTGCATTAGGCTTGGCCTGCTTCGGGCTGAACTATGCGCTGGCAGACTCGATCAAAGTCGCCGGCGTCTCGGCGACCACGCTGGTAGGTTTTGCGCTCACGCTGTGCGCGGCAGCTATGTGGGCTATGTCAAACATTGTGGCGCGGCGCTTGCAGCAACTGCACAAAGGCTATTCACCCTTGGCATTTGTAGTCTGGAGTGGGCTGGTGGCCATCATTCCTTTTATGCTGCTGTCACTGGCGTTTGACGATCCCGCGCTGCGCTGGCGCTGGCTAGAGGCGCGACCTTCCAGCTGGTTAGGCGTGGCCTATCTGGGCTGGATCGCTTCGGTGTTGGGCTACAGCTTGTGGACTGGCTTGCTGCAACGTCATCCGGCTAACCGTGTCGCGCCATTTAGCTTGGGCGTGCCGATTGTTGGCTTGGCCGCTGGCATGTTGGTGCTGGGCGAATCGGTCACCGGCTGGCAATGGGTAGGCACAGGCTTTGTTGTACTGGCTTTGCTCTGCGTGATGTTTGGCGGACGGCGGCGCGGTTAAGGCTTGGACCAGTCTAGTTGGGGGTTGCCGCACGCCAGCATCAGCTGAAGCAGCAGCTCCAGAGACAACTGTTAGCGAGAATAATTGCAGACTCGCTTAGACCACATTTAGCGCTATTGAGTCGCCGCCGCTTGCAAAATAGCGCGCGTTTTCAAAGCCTCTTGCCTAGCCGCCACGGCAAAGTCTTGGTCCGCTGAAGCGTACAAAATCGCCCGCGAAGAATTCACAATAATCGAGCCGCCTGCGCGCAATCCGGCACGCACAGTAGCCGCCGCATCGCCGCCTTGGGCGCCAACGCCGGGAATGAGTAGCGGCAGTGTGGGTGCGAGTTCGCGCACGCGCTCAATTTCAGCCGGATAGGTGGCTCCCACGACCAAGCCGAGTTGGCCGTTGAGATTCCACGGGCCTTGTGCCAAACGGGCGATGTGCTCGTACAGCAAAGGCTGGCCGTCGACCGAAGCCAAGCGCTGGTTTTGAAAATCATCGCCGCCGGGGTTGGACGTGCGGCAAAGCAAAAATGCGCCCTTGCCGTGACGCTTTAGGTAGGGCGAGACCGAGTCAAAACCCATAAAAGGAGAAAGCGTCACGGCATCCGCACCATAGCGCTCAAAAGCCTCAATCGCGTACTGCTCGGCAGTGCTGCCAATGTCACCGCGTTTGGCATCCAAAATCACCGGCACCTGCGGCGCTACGCTGCGCATATGCGCCATAAGCCTTTCAAGCTGGTCTTCAGCGCGGTGCGCGGCGAAGTAGGCAATTTGCGGCTTAAAAGCCATGGCTAAGTCGGCGGTGGCGTCGACTATTGCGGCGCAAAAATCAAAAATCTTGCTCGGGTCGTTTTTAAAATTGCCCGGAAACCGGGTTGGCTCAGGATCAAGTCCAACGCAAAGCATGGACTGGTTTTGCTGCTGTGCTTTTGCCAGCATGGCGGTGAAGGTAGCGGGGTTCTGGTTCTGCATCATGCGGATATTGTAAGAAGCTGAAGCCCTGTGAATACTCAGAGCGGCACAGTTCCAGCGGCAACCTGCATGGCCAGACATAAATCCTCCCAAGCGCGGTCTTTTGCCTCTGGTTTGCGCAGTAAATAAGCCGCCTCTTGGGTCACTACCAAGGGCCTATCTTGCAAGTTGTGCGGCTGTCCGCGTAGCCGGCCAAAGGCTTGGCCAGAAGGCAGCAAGGCTTGCGTCAGTAAGCGCCCCATGACCAGTACTAGGCCGGGCTGCGCCTGTGCCAGCAGCGGTGCGAGCTCAGTTTGCAGCGCGGCGCTGCTAGTGGCGCTATCGCTATGGCGAGACAAGGCCAGCAGTTGCGTGCTGGCCGCTTGGTGCAGGCCGGCGGCGCGCAGCATGTTGTCGAGTAGTTTGCCGGCATCACCCTCGAACGGGTTGAACGAGTTCGCCGCGCTAGCGTCTAGCGCGGCAGCATTGGTTTCAATCAGCACCAACCAGCGCGCGCCGCTAGGCTTAGCGCTGGCGGCGTAAAGCGTCTGGGTTTGACCTATCTGCCAGCCAGAAGCGCTAAGCGCAGCAGAGTTTTCTACGGGGCTAGACCGCTCGGAGGGGTTCTGGATTGCCGCCCGCGGCGCAGTGTAGGGCATTGGCTTAACTGGCTGACTCGAAGGGCGCGGTGCGCGTTCAGGCGCACCAACTGGAGCCGGTGTGAGCGGCATTGATACCGCTCTAGCCGTTGCGGCGGCTGGTGCAATTTCAACCGCTACAGCGGCTGGTGCAGCTTCAGTCCTTGCGGCGAGCGCTGTAGCTTGCAGGGTTGGCTGCCAAACCTTCACACCCATCTCGCGCAGCATGGCGCGCTGACGTTTGTCGAGTTGCAAGGTCATAGTGGAAAACTCATTAAAACGGCATCTTCGCGGCCTGCGGCGCCGCCTGATGCCTCGGGGTAGTAGCTGCGGCGTAAACCGACTTGGGTAAAACCGTAATGCAGATAAATCGCCTTGGCTTTGGTGTTGCTCACCCTCACTTCTAGCCACAGCCACTGCGCGTCTTGGGCACGCGCCCAAAGGCATAGCGCGTCCAACATTAAGCGCGACCAGCCATTGCCTTGGTGCTGAGGCGCGACGGCGATGTTGAGCAGATGTACCTCATCTACGCCCTGCATAGCGATGAAGTAACCCAGTAGTTCGGCCTGTTTACCGCTGCCGCCGGTAATTAACTGGGCTTGATAGCCTGATTGCAGCGAGTCCTGAAAATTACCGCGCGTCCAGGGATGCTCGTAGACGCTGTTCTCCATTAGCAGAACTTGGTCTAGCCAGTCTGAAGTCATGGCTTGAAACCCGGCTTCGGGTGCGCTTTCTGGTACTGGACTGTTGGCGTTCATGGGGTGGGCGAGCTCAGTGCTGCATTGGCTTTGTCAAACTTTACCTGCTCTCGCTCGGCAGTTGTGAGTGCCACTTTATCGCGAATATATTGGGGCAAAGCCTGATCGGCAGGCACGCAATGACCGGCAGCGGCGAGTCCCGGGGCTAGTCGCAGCAAAGCTGTAGCGCTGGGCAGGGCCGACACGCAACGCAACTGAGCCAGCGCTGAGGGCAGGCGATCGGCATAGACTTCAAAGACATTGCCGGCAAGCCAATCGCAAGCCGGATCTATCAACAAATTTTCTGGTCTGACTAAGCGGCAAGCGTTAACCGGTCGGCACAGGCCAGCGCTGAACTCAAAACCTTGGTAATACATCTCGTCCATGCGGGCATCGAGTAAAGCGTCTATGCGCAATCGCAAGCCGGACTCTGGCACCTGTTCAAAGCGGGCTTGCTCGGCCAGCGCCATCAAACTATCGACGGGCAGAACCGGTATACCGCGACCTTGGCCAGCCCCGAAAGCCAGACCTTGGGCCACCGCACAGGCGGTACGCAGGCCGGAAAAAGAACCGGGCCCACGGCCAAAGACAATCGCCCGCAGCTCGGCTAGCGACATATCGGCTTGGGCTAGCAAGGCCAGCACAGCGGGAATTAAGGTAATCGACGATTGGGCGCCGCCTACGCCCTCGTGCTGCCAGAGCCGCTGGCCATCGGTCAGCGCGATGGACATGCGGTCGGTGCTGGTGTCAAAAGCCAAGAATTTGAGGTTTTCTGACATTGCTTAAAGCCCTCCGCCGTGTTGGGCGCACAGGCGCGGCGAAGGATGAGAAGGACGGCAGCTATGAGTCAGAGAAAAAATCCACATGGGAGGATTATCCGGCCTGAATTTGTAGCGAGACCTGCGACTGATAATTGGCCATGCTTTTTAATTCCTGCAACCGCCAGCGCATGCTGCGCCACCTCACTTTAGGCTTGCTCACTTGCGGCATCAGCGCCGCCGCTCTGGCCCAATCCCAAACCAGTTTGCCAGCTGAAGTGCGCGCTGCACTAGAGCGCGCCCGACTGCCGCAAAACGCTATGGCGGCGCTGGTGCTAGAAGCAACGCCGACAACACAGGGCAGTAAAACCAGCCCAACTCAACCGCTACTGAGTTGGCGCGCAGACGCATCTATGAACCCCGCATCCGTGATGAAACTGGTCACCACTTATGCCTCACTGGAGTTACTCGGGCCAAGTTACAGCTGGAAAACCCCGGTCTATCTGGACGGGAGTATCAGCAACGGCGTACTGCACGGCAACTTAGTCATACAAGGTAGGGGCGACCCCAAGCTGGTGATGGAGCGCCTATGGCTGTTGCTGCACCGCGTCCAAAGTCTGGGCGTGCAGCGCATTAGCGGCGATATTGTGCTGGACCGCAGCGCCTTTGCGCCCAACGCACAAGACCCTGGCGACTTCGACGGTGAGCCCTTGCGGCCTTATAACGCCAGCCCAGATGCGCTGTTAATCAACTACAAATCCGTGTTGATGACGTTCACGCCGCAGCCAAGCCGAGGACTGGCGAGTATCAGCATGGACCCGCCGTTGGCTAATCTGACACTGCAAACCAGCGTGCCCTTGGCCACTGGCAAGGACGCCAGCGCCTGCGGCAACTACCGCGCCACGCTGGCGCCAGACTTTAGCTCGCCAGACCGGATACGCTTTTTAGGCAGCTACCCGCCAGCCTGCGGCGAGAAAGTCTGGCCACTGGCTTACGCTGACCCGGACAGCTTTGCCGCTCGCGCAGTGCTTGGCCTGTGGCAGGACATGGGCGGCAAGCTAGATGGGCGAGTGCGGGACGGTCAAGCCAGCGCTGGCTTGATGCCGGCGTTTGAAATGACCTCTCCCAGCCTTGCAGAAGTCATACAAAACATCAATAAGTACAGCAACAATGTGATGGCGCAGCAGTTGTTTTTGACGCTGAGCTTGGCACCGATTACAACGCAGGTCAGCCTGCCGGCTAGTATTTCCGCCTCGCGCGAGGTGCTCGCTGCATGGTGGCGTGCGCGCTTTGGCGAACAAGACTTGCCGCTAATGGACAACGGCTCTGGACTGTCGCGACAAGCCCGCATCACACCGCAAGCGCTAGGCCGAATGTTGCAAGCCGCTTATGCCTCGACGAGCATGCCAGAACTAATGGCGTCCCTGCCGATTGCCGGCGTTGACGGCACGCTCAAACGCAATCTAGGCCAACCAAGCGAAGGCTTGGCGCATCTAAAAACCGGCAGTTTGCGCGATGTCACCGCACTGGCCGGCTATGTGCACTTGGCCAATGGTCGGCGCTTGGTGGTGGTGGCCATGATTAACCATGCCAATGCGGGCGCCGGCAAACCGGCGCTGGACGCGCTGGTCGAATGGGCTTTGCGCGAAGGTAAACGATGAATGCAGATTTGATTGGCACGCTCGCGGCCTGCTTAACCACCGCCAGTTTTGTGCCGCAGGTCTGGCACACCTTGCGCACGCGCGACGTCAGCGGCATCTCGCTAGGTATGTACTTGGTGTTCACTGTGGGCGTGGCCTTATGGCTTGTTTACGGCCTGCTGCTGGGCGCTTGGCCGGTGGTGGTTGCCAATGCTGTCACGCTAATTTTGGCACTGACGATACTGGTTATGAAGCTGCGATTTGGATCTAAAAATTAAACCAATTTCGACTTTACCGGCTTAGGTTTAGAAATAAATTGCAATCAAAATATAGAAATAATGTCTCTTATTGAGACAAATTAAACTATTATTTGTGCTCTGGAAGTCTTTTTGTAGCGGTTTTTGGCTAGCTACTATCTGACGCAAGCCTGTAGTCACGCAGGCTTTGGTATTTGTCCACAGCCCGATAAACTCCCTGCAAAATCATGCCTTTATTTCACGATTTTTTTGTTGCCCCAAAGTACTTAAAAGGCGATCCATCAGAAACCGCTAAAGCCAAATTAAATGGGCCAGAAACACGGCCTATTCAAATGAATTTGGAAGAGCGCATGGCGTATCGCCGTGACATGCTTTTTAACATCGTCCGCGCCAGCTTGACGCAATTCCAAGTTGACCCACACGACTACCATTTCAAAATTGTTCGGATAGACAGACGCGGTCACTGCTTTGTGGTGATGATGGACATGTTGTCAGCTTTTATGCAAAGCCAGCACGGCAAACACGCGCACTTGAGCAGCATTGCCAACTACCTCACGCAAAACGCCATGGACCGCTACGGCTTGGTGGTCAGCGGCGTCTACTGGCGCATAGACGAGGGAATGCATTCCAGTGACTATGAAGCGCTGGCGGAGTCCCCAAGCAGCGATGCGGGACTACTCGAATCAGACCGCACAGACGCGGTAGCTAAGCGCTCTTTGAGCCGGTGCTGAAGTAGTACTTAGCCGTCATCAGACGTGACGCCAGTGACATGACACAAGAGAGCCAGTCAAACTTTAAAAACTAAGGCCTAGTCGCTGGTATTGACTCAAAACTTTTAGCCTTAGGTTTTGGACTTAAAGCCCTGTCTGCGCATGACGCTGGTGATTGCAAATGCCGTGGCTAATGGCCAAGTTTTCAGCATGACTGTTACCACCATCGCTGAGCGCTTGGATGTGCTCGAGTGTGGCATCGGCTGGCAGCACATGTTCGCCGCACAACCAGCAAGGAACGCGGCCATGAAGTTGGCGTGCAACGGTTTTGTAAATTTTGTCGCGGGTGTGACCTAGCTTGCTCATTGCTTTATGGCTTTATGGCTTGATGACTTCAGGGCTTAGGCCGCAGCGCGTTGCAGTCTATCCCGCACGCCATCCCAGTCAGCACTCATAGGCGGGGTTTCTATCCAAATGAGCTCAACGCCTTGGCCATCGAACTCGCGTAGAACCGCGAATAACTCTTGCGCCGCAGCTTGTGCGGCGTCGGGCATGCGCCGCATTCGCAAGTCAGGGGCTGTACTTAATAAGCTGCTACGGGCGTAAACCGCAATCGACGCACTCTCTGAACCCAATAAATCAAGCGCAGTTTGCAAGGCCTTAGCGCTCATTAACCGCACTTTAGCGTTTGGCGCGTAATGCGAGTCCAGTGTGCCGGAGGCGCGCGGCGCAGTTTGTTGAATATCTTCTGGATTCAATAATGTCTGCCCGCAGGCCAATTCCAGCTCAGCGCGGGTGAGCAAGCCCGGCCTGAGTAAGACAGGCCTGCCACGTGTGCAATCGACAATGGCGGACTCAATACCGACGGCACAAGGCCCACCGTCGAGCACCAATAAATCGTCGCCCAACTCTTGCGCCACATGCGCAGCGGTAGTCGGACTGACACGGCCAAAGCGGTTGGCGCTTGGGCCGGCTACACCCGTTGCACAGGCCTTTAAAAAAGCCTGCGCTACCGGATGGGCTGGGCAGCGCAAGCCTACAGAGTCTTGACCACCCGCCGCGGCCGCGGCCACACCAGTCTTGCGCGGCAGTATCAGGGTAAGCGGACCAGGCCAAAAGGCCTCGATCAAGCGCTGCGCAAAGTCTGGCACAGCGCTGGCGTAGTCATGCACTTGAGCCGGATCAGCTACATGGACGATTAAGGGGTGATCGGCTGGTCTGCCCTTGGCAGCAAAAATACCAGCCACAGCTTGGTCACTCGACGCGTCAGCGCCCAAGCCATAAACCGTCTCAGTCGGAAAACCAACCAAACCACCGGCCTGAATCTGGCGCGCAGCGCTAGCAATGGCGGCGGCATCACGGCCAGACAGGATCATGGCTGCTCCAAGCCTGGCAGGCCGAGTAACTCGGCGACTTGCCGCGTCGTTGCCAGCAGACTAGGAATATCCCCGGCGGTAATGTTGAGATGGCCCATCTTTCGGCCCGGCCGTGCGGCCAGCTTGCCGTAGAGATGTAAGTGGGTGCCCGGTAATGCCAACACCGCTTGCCAGTCGGGCGTGCGCGGCTTGCCTGCTGCATCCTGCCAAACGTCGCCCAGCAAGTTAAGCATGATGGCCGGCGAGTGTTGCCGCAGCTCGGGCAGCGCCAGCCCGGCGAGGCTGTAGACCTGTAGGTCAAACTGTGAGTGCGAGCAGGCATCCATGGTGTAGTGGCCGCTGTTGTGCGGTCTAGGGGCGATTTCGTTGACGATTAAGTCACCCTCAGGGCTGCCATCATCAACCACAAAAAACTCTACACAGAGCACGCCCACATAGTCAATTTGCCGGGCGATGGACTGGGCCGCTGCTAAAGCGCGCGCGGCCAGAGCGGCAGGTAAATTGCCAACATAGGCATGGGTGACGGCCAAAATACCGTCCACATGCACATTGCGCTGCGCTGGGTAGGCGACGATTTGTCCGTCCCAGCCACGCGCTAGTAGCACCGAGCATTCGGCTTTCAGCGGCAGCATTTTCTCCAGCACACAAGGCACGCGTTTAAGATCCTCCCAAGCAGCGGCCAACTCAGCCGCGTTGGCAACCCTGACTTGGCCCTTGCCGTCATAACCCATGCGCGCAGTTTTGAGAATGCCGGGCAGTAGCGCCGTATCTAAGGTGGCGAGATGCTCGGCATTCTCAATCACCGCATACGGTGCGCAAAGCACACCACTGGCAACAAAATGGGATTTTTCTTCAATCCGGTTTTGCGCCACCGCCACCGCCTGTGCGCCGGGCGCAACCGGTCGCTGGGCGGCAAGGGTTTGCAGCGATAGCGCGGGTACGTTTTCAAATTCGGTAGTGATGGCGTCGCACAACTGGGATAGATGCGCTAGGCCAGTCGCATCGTCATAAGCCGTCTGCACATGGTGGTGACTGACCCGACCGGCCGGACTTTGCGGATCTGGATCCAACACGGCGGTGAAAAAACCCATGCGTTGAGCGGCATGCACAAACATGCGGCCTAACTGGCCCCCGCCCATCACGCCCAAAGTCGCCACTTGAGTAGAACCCGTGCCGACGGTGCCGGGCAGCACTGGTAGATCAATCGTGCGCAACGGTAACTGACTGGTGCTCATGATTGCGGCAAGGCCATATTGCGGGCAGCTAAGGTTTGCTCGGCACGAAACAAGTGCAAACGCGTGGCCAGATCTGAGTCATGCAGCGCCAACATAGCAACGGCAAACAGCGCCGCATTGGCAGCGCCCGCAACGCCAATCGCAAACGTAGCCACCGGCACGCCCTTGGGCATTTGCACAATGCTGTAGAGCGAATCCAGACCCGCCAATTGCTTGCTCGCGACCGGCACGCCCAGCACCGGCACAGTAGTTTTAGCCGCCAGCATGCCCGGCAAATGCGCCGCGCCGCCAGCCCCAGCGATGATGGCTTGCAGGCCGCGGCCGCTGGCTTCTTCGGCATACGCAAACATGTCGTCAGGCATGCGGTGTGCAGACAGCACGCGCGATTCATTAGCTATGCCGAAATGTTTGAGGATTTGCACCGCATGCTGCATAGTTTCCCAGTCACTGCTGGAGCCCATCACCACACCGATTAATGGACGGGCTGTATCGCTAGTTGTTGTCATGGCTTGAGAAAAGTGAAGAATTTAAAAAAAGGTAGCCGCGGCAAGCGCTGCTGAAAAAAGCAAAAACCCAAGCCAGCGTGTCGTTAAGCGATTTTAAGGGCTGGGCTAGCCGTGCTACGCTAGTCAGGCTAAAACCAATCCGCACTAAAACCACATGATAAACGTCACCGTTGCCAACTTTGAAACTGAAGTGATCACCGCTTCCAACAGCATCCCGGTGCTGATCGATTTTTCGGCGCCCTCGTCTAACCCATCCCAGTTACAAAGCCCGATTCTCGAAAAACTAGAAATCGCCTACGAAGGCCGCTTTAAGCTGGCCAAGATTGACACCGAGCAAGAGCCACGACTGGCCACTGCCTTTGGTATTCGCAGCATTCCAACCAGTGTCCTGATGTTGAACGGTCAGCCCGCAGATGGCTTTACCGGCGCGCTGACAGAGGACCTGATCAAAGAGTTTCTTGACAAACAATTGCCGCCAGCTCCAGCCGCCGCAGAAGAGCCCGCCGCGCTAAGCCCCGACGCAGCGTTTGAGAAAATCAAACAAACCGTCGCTGACGAGCCGAGCAATGACGACGCCCGCTTTGAATTTATCCGGCTGCTTCTGCAGCGCGACCAGCTCGATGACGCCAAAGTTGCTTTCGCACCAGTGATTGCACAAACCCTTAGCGTGCGGCGTTTTGACTCATTAGAGCGCTGGATGAACGCGATAGATTTTGCCGATGCGCATGCAGATACGCATGCCAATAACGACGAGAACGCGCACGAAAGTGCTTATAAAAATTCCCAAGAACAAGGCCCAATCGCCGTTTTTGACGCCAAGCTAGCGCTTAACAAGCGCGATTTCGAAACCCGTTTTGACAAAGCCCGTTGGCTCATGAGCCGCCAGCAGTGGAGCGCGGCGCTAGACGAGTTGCTAGAAATACTGATGCGCGACAAAAGCTGGAGCGAAGACTCGGCACGCAAAACTTACATTGCGATTCTTGACGTGATGGAAGCGCCCAAGCTCAAGGTCGCTGACGGCCAGATTCCACTGGAAGACCCACAAGTGGCGACTTATCGCCGGCGCTTAAGCAGTGTGATTTTGAGCTGAAAAACGGTTGCTAAAACAGTACGGCAGCATGGCAGCAAGAACTTTTCAGCGCTTCGCCGGTTCAATCTAGCGTAAGTCAGGTAGTTAATTAAGCGGCTAAATAAGCCGCTTAATCAGCCGCGCGAATCAAACCGCGAATTAAGCGGTTAAGCGCGCCAAGGCTTCTTGGTATTTAGCTGCGGTCTTGGCGATCACCTCAGGCGGCAAATGCGGCGCTGGCGGCGTTTTATCCCAAGGCTTGCCGTTGATGCGCACGGCTTCTAGCCAGTCGCGCACAAACTGCTTGTCGTAGCTAGGTGGGTTCAGGCCTGCGGCGAATGCGGCTTCATAGCCTTCTACCGGCCAGTAGCGGGATGAGTCCGGTGTCAGCACCTCGTCCATCAGGGTCAGCGTGCCATCCTCGTCCAAACCAAACTCGAACTTAGTGTCTGCAATGATGATGCCCTTGGTCAGCGCAAAAGCCGCCGCCTCGTTATAAATTGCCAGACTCAAGGTCTTGATCTGCTCGGCCAACACGGGGCCAACTACCTTAACCATCTGCTCGTAGCTGATGTTTTCATCGTGCTCACCGACATCGGCCTTGGCCGCAGGGGTGAAGATGGGCTCGGGCAATTTGCTGGCGTTCTTCAGACCAGCAATTAGCGGCACCCCGCAAACCGCTTGGTTTTGCTGGTATTCCTGCCAGCCGCTGCCGGCCAAGTAACCGCGCACTACTGCCTCGACCGGTATCGGTTTAAGGCGCTTGACCAGCATAGAGCGGCCCACAACCTGCATCACTTCATCGGCACTGACCACGCTCTCGGGCGACTCCCCGGTCAGGTGGTTTGGACACAGATGGCCAAGCTTATCAAACCAAAACAAAGCCATCTGCGTAAGCAGTGCACCCTTGCCGGTAATCGGTTCGCCCAAAATCACATCAAAAGCGCTTAAGCGATCACTCGCCACCATCAAGAGGCGGTTGTCACCCACCGCATAGTTGTCGCGCACCTTGCCGCGCGCGAGCAAAGGAAGGCTGGTGATGGAGGAAGTGTGAAGAGTGGTCATGGGGCTAAAGACGCGAGTTAATTAAATAGCAAATACGAAAAATAGCCCGCCGAAACAACGGCAGGCTGGACGCGCTTTTATTGAACGACTTGCGCCAGCTCGCCCTTGGCGTAGCGTGCTGCAACGATGGACAGGCTATCGCCCTTGATCTTGCTGGCCTGACCTTCGCAGCCGAATTCGAGGTAACGCTGTTTGCAAATTGCCTTGGCCGCTGCAGTCGCGGGCTTGAGCCAGTCGCGCGGGTCGAATTTGCTTGGATTTTGGGCCATGTACTGGCGTACAGCAGCAGTCATAGCTAAGCGAATGTCGGTATCAATATTGATCTTGCGCACGCCGAACTTGATGGCTTTTTGTATCTCTTCGACCGGCACGCCATAAGTCTCCTTCATGTCGCCGCCAAACTCGCGAATGATGGCCAGCAGGTCTTGCGGCACGCTAGACGAGCCGTGCATCACCAAGTGGGTATTGGGAATACGGCGATGGATTTCTTTAACCCGCTCTATCGCCAAGATGTCGCCCGTGGGTTTGCGCGTGAACTTGTAAGCACCGTGGCTGGTGCCAATGGCTATGGCCAATGCATCGAGCTGAGTGCGCTTGACAAAGTCAGCGGCTTGCTCGGGGTCGGTCAGCAGTTGGTCATGGGTCATGATGGCATCCGTGCCGTGACCGTCTTCCTTCTCGCCTTGCATGGTCTCTAGGCTGCCTAGGCAACCGAGTTCGCCTTCAACGGAGACGCCGGTAGCATGCGCCATGGCCACGACTTGGCGCGTGACTTCGACGTTGTACTCATAATCAGCAATCGTTTTGCCATCGGCCAGCAGTGAGCCGTCCATCATCACCGAGCTAAAGCCTAGATTGATTGCGCCTTGGCAAACCTCTGGGTTTTGGCCATGGTCTTGGTGCATCACGACGGGGATGTGCGGGTAGCTCTCGACGGCAGCTTGTATCAAGTGCTTGAGAAAAGACTCGCCAGCATATTTGCGAGCGCCAGCACTGGCTTGCATGATGACCGGTGCATTCACTTCATGGGCGGCTTGCATGATGGCCGTGACCTGCTCGAGGTTGTTAACGTTGAAAGCTGGAATGCCATAGCCATTGACGGCTGCATGGTCCAGCAGCTCGCGCATAGAAACGAGTGCCATGATGAATGTGTCCCCGGGTGATATTGATAAAGAGTGGTGACTTCCCTTGCGCCGCGTCAAAGTAACGAGTAGCCCTGAACAGGTCGGAAGTAAAACACGGAGTTGATTCTACCTTTTGCGTAATCTTAGGAACTGCATCAGATAGAGCGCTGACTGCTATAGATTTAGCAAGGGAGACACACCCAAAGTGAACACTTGGTGCAAATGCATCGCTGAGATCACGCCATTTTTAGTGAAAAGTCTATTTTGCAGCTGGCAAAAATAAAACGACTGTGGCAAATAAAGTCTCAACTTATGTCAGTAAAAAAACATAAATAACCATTTTTTTTTATTTTTTTCAAAAACAGTAAAAATACAAGTTGATTCAAAAAGTAATGCTTAATTAAGTAATCCTCAGCTTAAAAGTGATCTGCAAAAATATTTGCTATGAAAAAAAAGATTGTTTCGATCAACAACGATAACGTTGTGCAACATCTGACATACCTGTCACATGGGTTGGATGGGCAAAAAGTCACTCAAGCCTGTGATGCTGTGGGCGCGCGCCTAAGGCGCGAAAAACCAAAACACAAATCGACCCAACTTAGTAGAGCGTGAGTTGTTTTCAATGAACAACACTAACCGCCGACTGCGCTGGATAACCTCCTTGGCGGTGATGACAGTGCTGGTGGGCGTCTGGATAACCGCCGCATTAATTTTACAAAATCTACTGCGCACCACGGTGCATGATGAAGATCTACGAAACGCCGGTCAGGCCCAAGCATTTGCTGAGTATTCGTCATCGTCCATCAAACGTATCGATGAATTCATGCTCGATACACGCGAGGTGTATGACGGTAACGCGGAAAAGTTTGCGTCTCTGGTCAAGCGCCGCCAGGCCAACATCGCAGACATAGCCTTTCAAGTTGGGGTGATAGACAAAGACGGACTCCTAGCATTCACCAACCTGAGCAAACCCAAGCAGCGTTCAGATCTGAGTGACAGGGAGCATTTTCAGGTTCACAAACAAGCCCCATTTGCAGACAAGCTGTTTATCAGCACTCCTTTAAAGGGCAGGGTATCCGGCCTGTGGTCAATACAGTTGACTCGACCAATTTTTAAAGAAGGACTATTTGACGGCGTTTTAGTCGTCTCCATCAGCCCCAGTTTGCTGGCCGCGTTCAACGCCAAAATTGGTGGCGACATCAAACGTTCGGTCGGCATCATCAACGCCAAAGGCGTTGTTTTGGCGCGCTACCCAGAGTCGGCTACGGCAATTGGCCAAGTCGTCAAGGACAGCCCTTTTTTGACAGCCAGTGCGCCAATCTCTGGCACCTACAGGCGCATCGGCAGCATCAACAAACAAGACAGTTTGTTTGGTTATTACAAAACGCCAGAATACGGTCTGAATTTTGTGATCGGCGTGCCCATGGACACTGTAATGGCACCCTACCGCCAGAGCCGCCAACAAATCATCGCCGTGACCGTGAGCATCAGTTTGTTGCTACTGGCATTTTGGCTAATGGCTTTTCGCGCCTTTTCTAAGCTGGAGAAAACGCAGCGCGATCTCGAACAGGCGAGAGACAGCGCCCACTCGGCCAGCATCGCCAAAAGCGAATTTCTGGCCAATATGAGCCATGAAATACGTACGCCCATGAATGCTATTTTGGGCATGTTGCACCTGCTGCACACTACTGAACTAACAACTCGCCAGACTGACTACACCAAAAAAACCGAAAAGGCAGCGCGCTCGCTGCTAAGACTAGTTGATGACATCCTAAATATTTCAAAAATAGAAGCGCGCAAGATAGAACTAGACCTGAGACCGTTTGAGCTCCAAAGTATGCTGGATGACCTCTCAGTCATTTTGTCAGCCAACCTGAACGACAAAGCACTTGCGCTACGTTTTATGGTCGATCCAGACGTACCGCCAGTTCTTCGCGGCGATGACATGCGGCTGCAGCAAGTGCTGATCAATATCGGTGGCAATGCGATTAAATTCAGTCAG
This sequence comes from Polaromonas vacuolata, assembly GCF_012584515.1. NCBI lineage: Bacteria > Pseudomonadati > Pseudomonadota > Betaproteobacteria > Burkholderiales > Comamonadaceae > Polaromonas > Polaromonas vacuolata. The sequence goes on from NZ_CP051461.1 coordinate 3,715,998, forward strand.
GAAGGCGAGATTCTTATCCGCGTCCAACTAATCGAGAAGAGCGCTAACGACGCATTGCTGGAGTTCTCTGTGCGCGACAACGGCATTGGCGTCGCCAAAGAAAATCATATTCACATTTTCGACAGCTTCTCTCAAGCCGATACGTCAACCACACGCCGCTATGGCGGTACCGGCCTAGGTCTGAGTATTTCAAGCCGCATCGTAGCGCTGCTGGGCGGCGAGCTAAAGATTGACAGTGCGCTCGGACTGGGTAGCAGGTTTTACTTTCAAATTCGCTTACCGCTGTCTGAGATGCCGGCTAAAGCAGTGGTCATTCCAGTTAGCGTGCCCGCTGATATCAAGCCGCCCGGCAGGCTGGCAGGCTTACGCTTGCTGGTGGTGGAAGACAATGAAATCAACCAGTTAGTAGCCCATGGTCTACTCAGCCTAGAGGGTGCAAACATCACGCTAGCGGGCAACGGCCAGCTAGGGCTGGACGCCATCGCCAGTAAGGCACCGTTTGATGCGGTGTTAATGGACATGCAGATGCCGGTAATGGATGGCTGTGCAGCAACCCGTGTCATTCGCCAAGAGCTAGGCCTGAGCCATTTACCAATCATTGCCATGACCGCCAATGCCATGTCTGCGGACCGCCAAGCTTGTGTTGAGGCTGGTATGAATGACCATATTGGCAAGCCTTTTAAGCTCGACGAGCTGGTGGCCACACTGCAACGTTGGACAGGACACGCTCGTGAAGCGACAGCGGTATTGGCAACCGCATCGACTACTCACGGCATCGATATCGTTGCCGCACTGGGTCGCCTCGACGGCAACGAAAACTTGTTTGCCAGCAAACTACATAGCTTTGCCACCAGCTTGAAGGGCTTACCCAGCCAAATCAACGCGCAGTTGCGCAGCGATGCCGACCCGCAGGCGGCGAGCCGAACGCTGCACACCCTCAAGGGACTGGCCGCTACCGTGGGCGCAGAGCAGCTTGCCCAAGTCGCCGCAAAACTAGAGTCGCGTGCGCAAAATGGCATGCAGACCAACGACTACGAGCCTATGCTGGCGCAGTTACAACAGGCCATCGACACCACCCTTTTGGCGCTCAAACCGGTGCTAGCGCGTTATCAGGTTTAACGCAGACCGAGTCAAGGTGAACAGATTGACTCGGTCTGGGGCCGCGCTGCGCGACAATCGATTGATGACGCCTCCTGCACCCATCACACCATTGAGCTTGCGCTCACCGCTTCTACGAGGATCTGCCCTTTGCCTAACACTGATACTGCTGTGGGATTTCTCTGGCTTTGACCTGTGGATGGCGCAACTCTTTGGCAGCCCGCAAGGCTTTTCCCAAACCAATAGTTGGCTGTGGGCCGGCCTTTTGCACGACGACTTACGGCCTTATCCTTGGTTGTTGGAGATCGCGCTGATTATTGCGGTTTGGTGGCCCCTAGGCTCGCTGCGATTAATTAGCCGCGCCCGACGCGCTCAGTTTGCCTTAACCACACTGCTGGCCTTGCTGCTGGTCTCCAGCATCAAAATGCACAGCAGCACCAGCTGCCCTTGGGATTTAGAACAGTTTGGCGGCGTAGCGCATCATGTATCGCACTGGACTTGGGGCGTGAAAGATGGCGGCAGTGGCGGTTGTTTCCCGGCCGGCCATGCCTCGGCGGGCTTTGCCTTTTTAGGCGGGTTTTTTGCCTTGCGCCATGGCACACCTAGCAGTGCTAAACGCTGGCTGATAGGCGCCATGATGGCTGGACTGATTCTGGGACTAGCCCAGCAGATACGCGGCGCGCATTACATGAGCCACACCTTGTGGACGGCTTGGTTTTGCTGGTCTGCCGCCGCCGCTGTAGACGCGGTGTTTAGCTTATGGATTGCGAAGCGGCAGCGTTCACAAAAGACGTAACCCGCTCCAGCACCGGCGCTTGTGCCCTGAGCACCGCCGCCATAGAGGCGATTAGCGTGACATGACTGACACCACTAAAGAGTTCTACCTCTACCTCAACGCCGCGGCTTTTGAGCATGTTGGCTAAGGCCACCGTGCTGCGCTGGGGGTCAACCACATTGTCAAGTCGCGCCGCTAGCAACAATGCCGGCGGCGACTGAGGCGAGGCTTGGGCGGCATGCATCAAGGGTTGGGTATCTGCTGCGGTGTCTGGCCAGCTAAACGCGACCCGCGTCTGGCTGTCACCAATGGGTAAAAAGTCGTACGGTCCAGCTAAGCCGATCCAGCCCGCTAGCCGCGTGGGGATTAAGCCGACTTCGACTAACCAGCGCGTGTCTAGAGCCAACATAGCCGCGTTGTAAGCACCGGCGCTGTGGCCCATGACAAAAATTCGATCTGGATTTGCACCGTAGTCAGCCGCATGGTCAAACGCCCAGCGCACCGCGTGAGCACAGTCTTCAACAAAACCGGGATAAAGCGTCTGCGGACTGAGCCGGTAATCGGCCACCACCACGACTATGCCCTGAGAAGCCAGTGCCTCGCCCACAAAGCGGTAATCAGCGCGCTCGCCCGAGGACCAGCTGCCGCCATAGAAGAACACCACCATAGAGGTCTGTTTGGCATTTGCCGGCGACAAGTTTTTGGGCTGATAAATGTCTAGCCGCTGGCGCGGATCTGGCCCGTAAGCCCGACCTTTGACGCGCAAATAAGTGTCGTCCGGTACGGTAGCGTTGAGCAAATCCACAGCCGAGCAGGCTGACAGAACAGCGGGCAACATGGCGAGCAGGGATCTTCTTGGCAAGGTCGAGTCAATCAAGTTCATAGAAAATATACGATGGTCTTAGCAAACTAGATTCAAGCCGGTGACAAAGCGACTCAAAATAATATGTGTACATATCGTAGCGCGAATCCACAAAATCTTGGCGCTTGCCTCGATCAACAGTAAAACCACTAGCACCTCAAGCGCGCTATAGCTTTAGTTTTAGCTTTAGGCCACGCGGCAAATCTTGAGCATATTCGTGCCGCCTGGCGCGCCCATGGGCTCACCACAGGTGATGGCATAGACATCGCCACTCTGCACGATGCGTCGGCTCAAGAGCTGAGTTTCAGCATCCTTCAGCGCAGTGTCACGGTCGGCGCTGGTATCCATCAACAGCGGCTTGACATTGCGGTATAGCGCCATCTTGCGCTGGGTCGTTAAGCGCGGTGTGAGCGCGTAAATCGGCACGCGTAAGTCATGTCGGCTCATCCAAAGTGGCGTAGAACCGCTGTCGGTCAACGCCACAATCGCCTTAGCACCCATGTGGCTGGCACTGAACAGCGCGCCCATGGCAATCGCTTGGTCTATGCGTGCATAGACTTTTCCAGTGATGTCCGACTCAATGCCTTTGTACTCGGCTTTCTCAGCTTCCAAGCAAATTTTGGCGACTTCTTGCACTGTCTCTAGCGGATAACGACCGGCGGCGGTCTCGGCGCTCAGCATGACGGCGTCGGTGCCGTCGAGAACGGCGTTGGCCACATCGCTGACTTCTGCGCGGGTCGGCACTGGGTTGAGAATCATGCTCTCCATCATCTGGGTCGCGGTAATCACCAGTTTGTCGTTGGCTCGGGCTAGCTTAATCATGCGTTTTTGCAGCGCTGGCACGGCCGCATTGCCGACTTCAACCGCAAGATCTCCACGCGCCACCATGATGCCGTCGCTGACGCGCAAAATTTCCTCTAGATTAGGAATCGCCTCGGCGCGTTCAATCTTGGCGATCAGTCCGGGCTTGTGCTTGTACTGGGCGGCTGCCACGTTGCACAGCTGACGCGCCATTTCCATATCCGTCGCATTTTTGGGAAAGCTCACCGCCACATAGTCAGCCTGAAAACTCATGGCGGTCTTGATGTCTTCCATGTCCTTGGCCGTGAGCGCCGGCGCGGTCAGCCCGCCGCCTTGCTTGTTAATGCCTTTGTTGTTCGATAGCTCACCGCCGAGTTTGACGGTGGTGATGACTTCCTCGCCCAGCACCGCGTTCACGGTCAGCACGATCAAACCATCGTTAAGTAGCAGCACATCACCGGGCCGGACATCGCGCGGCAATTCTTTGTAATCCAGACCTACGCCGCGTATGTCGCCGGGCTCGCTGCGCGAAGCGTCAAGCACGAACTTTTCACCGGGGACCAATAAAACTTTACCCTCGGCAAACTTACCGACTCGGATTTTCGGCCCCTGAAGGTCAGCCATGATGGCCACTTCACGACCAGCGCGTAGCGAAACCTCACGCACCACTTGGGCGAGCCGAATATGGTCCTCAGCTTTTCCGTGGCTAAAGTTAAGGCGCACGACGTTAACGCCAGCGCGAATCATTTGCTCTAACAACACTGGGTCGCTTGAGGCGGGGCCTAGAGTGGCAACAATCTTGGTGGCGCGACGGGTCATGGCTTGTCTCCTTGTAATTTAGTTTCTTATTTTGCATGAAATAAGTTACCAACCGATTACCAAAGAGATCGCACAGACGCTGAAGTTTTACGCAAGCTGACGCCGTAGCTCAGTCTGAAAAATAGCCAGACCGAACTAAACGCAAGGTTTTAAGCGGCGCGTTGCTGCAAGACCTCGAATGCGGGCAAGGTCTTGCCTTCGAGAATTTCCAGAAAAGCACCGCCGCCAGTCGATATGTAATCCACTTGTTTTTCAATGCCGTACTTGGCAATAGCAGCCAAAGTGTCGCCGCCGCCGGCGAGTGAAAAAGCGCTGCTCTGCGCAATCGCCTTAGCGATGCCTTCTGTGCCATGCGAGAAGGCTTCGAACTCAAACACCCCAACCGGGCCGTTCCAGACCACCGTGCCGGCAGCCATTAACTGCTCGGCCAGCAAGGCCGTCGTTTGCGGGCCAATATCAAGAATCAAATCATCGTCTTCCACCGCATTCGCGGCCTTAACCGTGGCCACCGCATCGACAGAAAAACTTTTCGCCGTCACCACATCCACAGGGATGGGCACGGCCGCGCCGCGCGCGCGCATGGCTTCTATCACGGCTTTGGCTTGAGGTAGCAAGTCTGCCTCGGCCAAGCTTTTTCCTATATTTAGGCCAGCCGCGAGCATAAAGGTGTTGGCGATACCGCCGCCGACAATTAACTGATCAACTTTGCCTGCTAAGGCCTTGAGTATGGTCAGCTTGGTCGAGACCTTGCTGCCCGCCACTATCGCTACCAACGGCCGACGTGGCTCGCTCAAAGCGTGCGAGATCGCGTCCATTTCTGCCGCTAACAGTGGGCCAGCGCAGGCCACCGGTGCAAACTGGGCGATGCCGTAGGTCGACGCTTCGGCGCGGTGCGAAGTACCAAACGCGTCGTGCACAAATACATCGCAAAGTGCGGCGAGTTGCTTGGCCAATACCGGATCATTTTTCTTTTCGCCCGGGTTGAGCCGGCAATTCTCTAGCAGCACCAGCTCGCCCGGTGCAACGCTAACGCCGGTGACCCAGTCGCTGCGCAAAGAAACCGTACGGCCCATTAGTTCAGACAGGCGCTTAGCAACCGGTGCCAGCGAATCGGCAGGCTTGAAATGGCCTTCCACGGGACGACCCAAATGCGAAGTCACCATCACCGCAGCGCCGGCGTCCAGCGCCATTTGTATGCAGGGGATGGAAGCGCGAATACGTGTGTCTTCGGTAATATTGCCGGCATCGTCTTGGGGAACGTTGAGGTCAGCGCGGATAAAAACACGTTTACCAGCCAGCTGGCCACCCGTGCACAAATCAGAAAAGCGAATGAATTTCATGGGACTTCAAGTTGGGGACAAGGCCAGCAAAGGCTGCCGACGCCAACGATTGTAAACATCGCCGCCCGTTACCAACCCAGCCCCACATGCAATGGTAAATACACCGCCATGCCCGCCACTATCGTGCCGAGCAAGCTGCTGCGCCAATAAAACCAGCCAACACCGCAAAGCGCAGCATAAATACGTGCATCTTTAAAGGTGGCAATGAGGTGGCCTTGGCTCATGACAATCTCTGGGATGATGACCGCAGCCAACGCCGCAATCGGTGCATAGTGCAGACCGCGCTGTGCCCACGCGGGCAACGTCCAGGGCTTGTCAGACAGAAAGAAAAATGACCGGGTAAGTATGGTCACCAACACCATGCCTATGATGGTGATGACAGTTCCTAAATCGGTCTGATTCATTCTGCGCCCTTGTCTTTGGCTGGCTCAGCAAGCGCATGCCGAGTGGGCCGCTCTAGCAGCAAACACAGCGCCACCCCAGCAGCAATACCGACCAAAATATTCAGCTTGAACGGCAGCGCAAACACCGCCACCGCAGCCATACCGGCGACCCCTGCGGACACCACGCGTAAGCGGGTGCTGGCGAGCGAACACAAAATGCCCACTAAAGCCAAAATACCGGCAAAACCCAGACCCCAAGAAACAGGAATTACATTGGCCAGCGCTATACCTATCAAAGTAGGAATTACCCAACTAAACCAGCCTAAGCCAGCATTACCCAACCAATAAGCGTCTTGAGCTTGAACACCAGCTGCGTCCTGAGCGGGAAGGGCAAAGCGGCGGGTGAACATGACGTAATTCAGGTCGGCCATTAGATAGCCGCTGAACAACCTGCGCCGCAGCGACTGGTGCATCACATAAGGCCGTAAATGCGCACTGAACACAACAAAGCGCAAATTCACACAAAAGGCGGTGGCGAGCACCACCCACATCGGCGCGCCAGCCAGAATCAAGGGGGTAGCCGCGAGCTGAGAGCTACCGGCAAAGACAAAAATACCCATGAGCAAAGACTCGACAAGACTCAGACCAGACTTGGACATGGCCACTCCTGTCATCAAGCCCCATGCCGCAATGCCCGGTGCCACCGTAGAGATTTCGCGCATGCCGCGTTTAAATTCCGGGTGTTTAAACAACTCGCGCATGCCGTGCCTTTTATGGGTTGCCGGATTGGTTAGTGCCAAAAATCATACCGGCCTGAATGTCAAAGCCGCGTAAAAAATCTGCAGCGGCCAGCGCCTTGCCGCCGGCTTTTTGCAGCTGAGTTGCGCGCAGCACGCCATCAGCCGTGCAAATGTCCACACCAGCAGCGCCCACAACCAACACTTGGCCGGGTACGGCCGCAGTGGGTCGAAGATCAGCTAGCAAATTAGCTTGGCGAAACTTAATAACCTCTGCGCCCAAGTTACTTGACGCCACCGGGAAGGGATTAAAGGCGCGAATGCGTCTTTCGATCTGCACCGCGCTTTGTGACCAGTCAATCAAGGCCTCGTGCTTTTCGATTTTGTGAGCGTAAGTCACTCCCTCTGTCGGCTGGACTTGGGGTTTTAGTGCGCCGCTAGCAGAAAGTGCCAGGGCCTCGACTATCAATTCGCCGCCCATGCTGGCGAGCCGATCGTGCAGGGATTCTGTGCTGTCGTCCGGCGCAATAGTCGTATCGACGCGCAGCAGCATGGCGCCGGTGTCTAAGCCCGCGTCCATTTGCATGATGGTCACACCCGTTTGCAAGTCGCCGGCCTCAATAGCGCGATGTATCGGTGCAGCACCGCGCCAGCGCGGCAGCAATGAGGCATGAATATTGAGGCAACCGAGCGGCGGCAAATCCAGTACCCACTGCGGCAGTATCAAGCCGTAAGCGGCCACCACCATGGCGTCGGCACGGGCAGCGAGCATTAGCTCGCGGGCGGCTAAGGCATCGTCAGGATATTTGCCATCAAGGCGCAGACTGCGCGGCTGAGCGACGGCAGTTTGGTGCTCTAACGCCCACTGTTTGACACTTGACGCCTGCAGCTTCATGCCGCGACCGGCCGGTCTATCTGGCTGGCTTAGCACCAGGGCAATCTCAAAGCCGGCAGCGTGCAAGCGCTCTAGCGCGACGCGGGCAAACTCGGGTGTACCCGCAAAAATCAAACGCATAAGGCTTTAGTCGTCCTGATTTTTAATCTGTTTAACCATCTTGGTCTTGATGCGATTGCGTTTGAGTGGCGAGAGATACTCAACGAACACCTTGCCTAGCAAATGGTCCATCTCATGCTGCATGCAAACGGCTAGCAAGCCCTCAGCCTCGTAGGTTTGCTGCTGGCCTTGCAAGTCTAGCGCTTGGACGCGCACCGAACTAAAACGCTCGACACCGTCGTAAATGCCGGGCACCGACAGGCAACCTTCGTCATTGACCTCAGTTTTCTCGCTGGTCCAGACGATTTCGGGGTTGATCAGTACCAGTGGCTGATCGCGGTCCTCGCTGACATCCATGACCACCAGGCGTTCATGTACATCGACTTGGCTGGCGGCTAGGCCAACACCTTCGGCGGCATACATGGTCTCAAGCATGTCGCCAGCCAGAGTTTTGATGCGCGCGTCAACAACGGCGATGGGTTTTGCAACGGTGTGCAGGCGGGGATCGGGGTAGCGAAGAATAGTGAGTTGTGTCATGCGCGGGCTTAAAAGGGCCAAAAATGCCAAATAGTATGTCTCTATTTTCGCTATGTTTTTAAACTTCTGATCGCCAAGGGCTTGTCGGTCAGCATTTTGATTGCTAAATCAATGCCATGGGCACAAAATAATATGTGTTTTCTGCCGATAAAAACGGGCCGGGTAGCCGCTCCGACACCTGAACACGAAAGCCTGAGGAGCCTTAAAGATGCAAATTAATTTTGGCCGTTTAAGCCGTATTTCAATCGCTCTGGCCTTGACCAGTACCGCTTTGGGCCTACAGGCTCAAAATTTTCCCATCACCGCGCAGCAAAAATCTATGGCGAATCAAGTCGCCCAAGTCGGTTTGGCGCTGGGCGAGCTCAACGCCAATGCGCCCGATAGCTACCGTGTCAAGCGCGGCGACACGCTCTGGGCTATCTCAGCCATGTTTCTTAAAAGCCCTTGGCTCTGGCCAGAACTGTGGGGCATGAATTTGCAGGAAATTGAAAACCCGCACCGCATTTATCCCGGCCAACAACTCTATCTTGACAAATCCAGCGGCCGCGCCTTGCTGCGCACCGCTCAAGCAGGCGTTGGCGAGGGCAACGACACAGTGCGGCTATCGCCACGCACTCGCTACGAAACACTTGCTGACAACGCGATCACCAGCCTCGCACCGGGCGTGATTGAGCCTTTTTTAGCGGAACCACTGATTGTTGATGAAGCGACTTTTGCCAACGCGCCGCGCATAGTCGCCACCCAAGAAGGCCGCGTACTACTGAGCCGCGGCGACCGCGCCTATGCACGTGGCCTGTCTCAGGGCGGAACAGCAGGCAAAGCCTTGAGTGATGCAAAGGGTGAGCCTCTTGACTACCGCGTCTTTCGCAATGCCACACCACTCAAAGACCCGGCTAGTGGCGAAGTGCTGGGTTACGAGGCGCAATTTGTGGGGCGTGCCGAACTGGTGCGCGGCGAAGGTCAAAGCAGCATGGCAACGACCGATGGCAAAGCCAAAAATGACATAGTGCCGGCCACCATAGACATCGTTCAGGCCAAAGAGGAAATGCGTGTTGGCGACCGACTGTTACCCGAGCCGCCACGCGAGTTGCTCACCTATCTCCCACATGCACCGGCCATACCAGTCGAGGGACAGATAGTGTCAGTCTACGGTAGCGCCGTCACTTATGCCTCTGAAAACCAGGTGGTAGTCATCAATCGCGGCAGCAAAGATGGCGTAGAACGCGGCCATATCGTGGTGGTGCGTAAAAACGGCCAACGTCTGGCCGACAACACAGAAATAGGCAAACCCGGGCTCAAACTGCCCAATGAACGCAACGGTTTGATGATGGTGTTTCGCACCTTTGACAAGCTCTCTTATGCGTTGGTGCTGCAAATTTCCGATGGCGTGAAAGTCGGCGACCGCTTTAACAACCCTAACTGAGCTAGCCGCGCCGATCTGACTCACCGACATGGATACGCACGAACTAAAAGCTTGGCTTAGGTTGCTATTGCTGCCAGGCATTGGCAACCATGCCGCCCGGGTTTTACTCAGCGCCTTTGGCTCGCCGCAGGCAGTGTTCGAGCAAAGCGTTTCGGCACTCATGCAGCTGATGCCGGCCAAGCTGGTGACGGTGATTCAGACCGAACCTGCGCGCCTTGGTGCGCTGCTGCAAACCACGCAGGAATGGTTGGCGCGATCAGATGACCGGCGTTTGCTCGCACTGGGCGACGCCGATTATCCGGTCAGCCTGCTGCAGACCGAAGACCCACCACTGCTGCTGCACTTACTCGGCTTACCCTTGGACGCTAGCTGCGCTGCCAGCTTAGCCATGGTGGGCAGCCGTAACCCGACACCTCAGGGAGCACTCGATGCCAAGCAATTTGCCCAGGAATTCGCCAGCGCCGGCCTATGCATAGTCTCAGGCTTGGCGCTAGGCATAGACGGTGCGGCGCATGCGGGCGCAATCGCCGGTGGCGGTAAGACAGTGGCGGTGGTTGGCACTGGACTGGATCAAGTCTATCCTCGGCAACACCAAGCCTTGGCGCGCCAAATTGCCCAGCAAGGCACTTTGATCAGCGAGTACTGTCTGGGGACACCACCACTGAGTGCAAACTTCCCCAGACGCAACCGTATCATTTCCGGTTTGTCACAAGGCGTTCTGGTGGTCGAAGCGGCTCTCAAGTCGGGCTCACTCATCACCGCAGGCCAGGCCTTGGAGCAAGGCCGAGAAGTATTCGCGATACCGGGCTCGATCCATTCGCCGCAGTCGCGTGGCTGTCATGCGCTGATCAAACAAGGCGCTAAGCTAGTGGAGACTGCCAAAGATGTACTGGAAGAATTAAAGCTTCCCCAGCGTTCAAAATCTACACAAAGCAACACCATCACAAACCAAACACCACCCAACCCACTAGGACAAACCTTGCTAACCGCGCTGGGTATGGAGGTTTTAAGCCTAGACCAGCTACAAGCGCGTACCGGTCTGGCCACAGCGGTGCTACAAGCTGGCCTGCTGGACTTAGAGATAGACGAGCATCTAGCAAGACTGGCGGGTGGGCGCTTTCAGCGCCTAGTCAGGACATGAAGACCACCCAGTGAGAGCTCGAACATTCAGACCTCAGCCAGCGCCAGCAGACCCAAGGCGAAATAAATCGAAAGGGATAATGGTTAAGCGAGAAATCAACCCGAACAGCTTGCGTAACTGCGTTATATTGAAATATGTTTGAAGTGCTTGTGTACGTTTATGAGAATTACTGGCAAGGCGATGCCTGTCCGGAATTGCCGCAACTAGGCCGAAAACTAACGGCTGTCGGCTTTGAAGTCGAAGAAATTCAAGCCGCACTGATTTGGCTAGATGGTTTGAATTTGGCCGCTCAAAGCACACAAATTTATGTCCCAGACAGCAGTGACGAACTGGCGTTGACGGCAAATCAGTCCTTAGGCATTCAGTCCAGTCACAGTCTTCGGGCGTACTCGGTACAAGAACAAGACTATTTGGGCGCCGAAGCGCTAGGCTATGTACATTTTCTTGAAACCGCTGGTGTTTTACCGCCGCATATGCGAGAAATTGTGCTGGATCGTGCCATGGCAGCGTCGGGAGAGCCGGTCGGCTTGGATGATCTGAAAATCATCATCCTGATGGTTTACTGGAGTTTTGGCGAGGAACCTGACGCCTTAATCCTAGACGAGCTGTGCGATGACGCGCAGGTTAGAACCGCACACTAACGCTTGGTTCTAGATAGCTTTTAGCCGCTAGCTACGCCTTCACGCGCAGTTAGAAACATTCGCCGCACTTGATTTAGCTTAGGTCAGTTCAATAAACGCTCAGGATTAGCGTCAAGTTTGCCCAAGGCTTCGCGGGTAGCGCGCATGGTCAAGGTCTCGTCCTCAGTCGGCACTAGCAAACCGGCATGCAAATAGGCACTCAGGCGACGCAGTTGAATCAAAAAATTTCGACCATCAGACGCAGCAAACAAATACAACTGCTTGCGCTCGCTGCGCCAAGCAAACTGAACTCGGCTGATACGTCCGTTGTGGTCCAGACTAAACCATGATCCAATTTCTAGTTCTAAAGCCCACGCGCGCATAGCATCTTTAAACTGTCCGCCGCCATCGGTGATGATCTCCAAATCGGACGCGTCAATCCCCATCAGCGTGAACAAACTGTCAGCATCTAGCGGCAAGTCACCCACATCCTCATCACTCAGATAGTCCTCAAGATTGATCAGACGCTTGGCAAGCTGTCCAATTCGTTCGGGAGAAATAAAGTCTGTTTTGGACATGAAAGCGTCTGCCAAGATATCGCTAATTGTCTTGATATACGCATCTTGCGATTCGGCCGACATGCTGAGTAGACCCATGCCATGTCTCAGCAGTTGCAATAGCATGGGCAATTCAGCAATTACCTTGGCGCGGTCATTACGGTCTGGCTTGGCACTCGCGGCCCAGACCAAGTCCACGGCGGCCTGCTTAAAGCGTATCGTTTCATCGTGTTGCGGGCCTTTTTGCATGGCGGAAATTGCCATTGTCTCGGCCCAAACTTTGAAAAGAAATCCCTGAATTTCATCGTGCACAGGCATGTCATTGAGCATGTTGCGTAACTCAATCGTGTACAAGATGACCATGATCTCCTTCTGCTCGATTTGCTGGGCAACGCTTATCACCCGCGCAGCGCGGCCCTTTACGGACAGGAATTTAGACAAAAATAATTCAAACTCCTGAAACACCTGCTCAAATACCTGCCGGCCAACATCCGGGTATTGCTCTATGACCTGAACCACGCGGCGTATCTCGCACTCCATGGCACCACCGGCTACCGCTACATCAAAACCGAGCACACAAGAGCCTATGCGATCAATCAGCCGCCGCGCGGGATGCTGCAGCGAATCGAAAAATTCAACATCAGCAATCGCCACCCGCAGCACTGGCATCTGCAAACGTGCAAACCAAACCCGTATGACTGGGGGAATACGCTCCTCAGACAAAATACTTTGGAACATCAAGGCGACGATTTCAATCGTGGCTTTTTCAGTCGCATTTGAAGCCGCTTTTTTAAGTCTGTTACTGGTCTTACGCAAACGACCCGCGACCTGTTCGAGCTGGGCTGTGCCGCACGCGGTGATGTAACTGTCAGCATAGATAAGCTGGGTCTGCTCAAGACTGAGGGTAGACGGCATGATTGCGACAGCCATGGCCTGCTTAAGTCCTGGCGAGAGAACTGTCTCACTGGTTTTAATCTCTACGTCGAGACGCGCGCCTACCAAGCGCCGCAAATGACCCATCACACCCAAAGCCCGCATACGTGCCCGCTTCAGCGGTGTGCTCGTGACCTGCAAAGCATCTTCCCCGTCAAGCCTACGCTGACCCGTTTGATTACTACGTAAAACACGTTGGGTAAAAACTGAGACTTCGCCCTCAAGTCCTAAACCCGCCTGATTGGTATGCGCCGTGCTACTGCCTGCATGACTTGACGGAGTACGCCTTACCAGCGGGCGCAGGTCAATATCGGGCATCACGCCTTGCGCAATCAAAAACGCATTACTGGCGTGATAAGCATTGAGCAAATCGTGGGAAAAATAGTCTTGCAGAAGGTCTTGCAGCCTGACCCATAATTCGCGCGGCAATCTAGCCGCAAGCCACTGTGTCACCAGATGTTGGCTGATTACCTCGGGACGCAAAATATCGTTGCTTTGCAGATCTGTCGAGCCCTCGAGCTCACGTATGCGCAGGCGTAAGTCGTTGAGTTCCCAACTCGCCAAATCCATCACACGCAAGGCTAAACGGGAAGCGAGGATTTTGTTTTCCACCACAGCGTCGTCCATCAACTCCAATTGAGTGCCGCCTGTCTTAAACACTGAAGACGCAAAAGATGACGGAGATGGGACAACCACTGAGTTGGCACAAGCTTTTTGCCAAGCCAGCGAGACACCGTTAAACCATGTTTGATGATGGGCGCGAAAAGCCAGAAGACCATCGCGATAAAGTTGTATCTCAAACGGCGGTGCTGCTTGCTCGGACAGCAGCTGCAACTGATCGCTAATAGCTTGTGCGAGTTCGGGAAATGCTCGCCCAGCTTGTTCAATGAAAAGCTCGCGAGCACTGAGTGCTAAATGACTTTTTTTGGCGTTATGTTGTGACACAGCCGAATTAAAGAGTTACCTTTAAGCTTACACCGTTGCGCCCGAATTAGGGTCATTTGGATCTTCATCTTTTTTCGCCCCCGGTTTGACCAAGTCCTCACGCCGTATACCTAGCCACATCGCGATCGCGGCAGCCACGAAGACCGAGGAGTAAATACCGAACAAAATACCGATAGTCAGCGCTAACGCAAAGTAAAACAAGGTTGGGCCACCAAAGAGCAACATGGACAACACCATTATCTGAGTAGACCCGTGAGTGATGATGGTCCGGCTGATCGTAGAGGTGATAGCGTTATCAATGATTTGCGGTGTATCAAGTTTGCGGTAGCGCCTGAAATTCTCGCGAATACGGTCAAAAATCACCACCGATTCGTTGACCGAGTAGCCCAGCACCGCCAGCACCGCAGCGAGCACCGAAAGCGAGAACTCCCACTGGAAGAAAGCAAAAAAGCCCAAAATAATAATCACATCGTGCAAATTGGCAATGATGGCCGCCACCGCATATTTCCACTCGAAGCGAAAAGCCAAATAAATCATGATGCCCAGCACCACCATACCAAGGGCTTTCAGTCCGTCTTGGGCGAGTTCTTGACCGACTTGCGGGCCGACAAACTCGGTGCGCTTCATCACAACATTGGGAGAATCGGTTCTAAGCGCGCCCATGACACGCTCACTTTGCTGGGCTGTCGAGACGCCTTGCTGAGACGGCAGGCGAATCATGACGTCGCGGGCAGTGCCAAAGTTTTGCACCTGCACATCACTAAAGCCTAGCTCGGTGACCAGTTTGCGAATTTTCTCCACCTCAGCAGGCTGGCTGTAGCTGACCTCCATGACCGTGCCGCCGGTGAACTCCACCGATAAGTGGAGGCCACGCGAGAACAGAAAAAATACCGCCATCGCAAAAGTGACGAAAGAGATAACGTTAAACACAAGCGCATGCCGCATAAACGGTATGTCTTTTTTGATTTTGAAAAATTCCATGTCTGGTTTCCAGTAACTGTCTAGGCGCTGAAGGCGCTTACTTGAGCGATGCGGATTTTTTGCCGGTGGAGGCTGAAACTGACTTTCCAGTCACAGGCGGACGCCAGATCGTACCGATCGAGATGGACTTGAGTTTTTTCTGTCGTCCATACCAAAGATTGACCAAGCCGCGCGAGAAAAATACCGCCGAGAACATGCTGGTCAAAATACCAATGCAGTGCACTACAGCAAAGCCGCGCACTGGACCAGAACCGAAAGCCAACAAAGCTAAACCGGCGATCAACGTACTGATGTTGGAGTCCAAAATCGTCGCCCAAGCGCGCTCATAGCCCGAGTGAATCGCCGCTTGCGGTGAGGCGCCGTTGCGCAACTCCTCTCGTACCCGCTCGTTAATCAACACGTTGGAGTCAATCGCCATACCCAGCGCCAGCGCCATCGCAGCCATACCCGGTAGCGTCAGGGTCGCTTGCAGCATGGACAGTACCGCCACTAACAACATCAAATTCACCGCCAACGCGATGCCCGAAAACATGCCAAACAGCATGTAGTAGCAGCCCATGAACAAAATGATGACCAAAAAGCCCCAAGCGACGCTCTGAAAGCCCTTGGCGATATTTTCTGCACCCAGCGTAGGGCCAATAGTGCGCTCTTCAATGATTTCCATAGGAGCGGCCAGCGAGCCGGCACGCAGTAGCAAGGCTAAGTCACTGGCTTCCGCAACGCTCATAGAGCCAGAAATTTGGAAGCGATTGCCTAACTCACCCTGAATCACAGGAGCAGTCAACACCTCGCCGCGACCTTTTTCGAACAACACAATAGCCATCCGCTTTCTCAAGTTTTCGCGGCTGGTATCGCGCATGATGCGGCCACCCTTGGCGTCTACCGTCAAATCGACCTTGGGTTGCTGACTTTGTGAGTCAAAACCGGGCTGAGCATCGGTCAAGCTCTCGCCAGTGATGATGACTTGGCGCTTGACAATCACAGGCCGGCCATCACGTTGCAAAAAGCGCTCGGAGCCAAAGGGCACGGGGCCTATGCCGCTTTCGGCGGCGCGACCTTCGCTGCTGTCGTCAACCAAGCGCATTTCCAGCGTTGCGGTGCGGCCTAGTATGTCTTTAGCCTTGGCAGTGTCTTGCACACCCGGCAGTTGCACCACGATACGGTCCAGACCTTGCTGCTGGATCACCGGCTCGGCAACGCCGAGCTCGTTAATCCGGTTATGCAAGGTGACAATATTTTGCTTTAGCGCTTGATCTTGTATCCGGCGTGCGGCTTCAGGCTTGATGTTGGCTTTAAGAACATAGTCAGTCCCCACAGCGGCGTCGGTGCTTTGCAGATCAGGAAACTGATCTGTCAGCAAATTTTTAGCCGCCGTTAAAGTCTGGCTATCGCGAAAGCGAATCTCTATGACTTGGTCATTTCGGCTAATACCAGAGTGACGAATATTCAAGTCGCGCATATACAGACGCAAGTCGCCCGCCAGCGATTCGGCTTTTTTACTCAATGCTGCTTGCATATCAACTTGCAGCATAAAGTGCACGCCGCCGCGCAAGTCCAGACCCAAATACATGGGGCCGGCATGAATCGCGGTCAGCCAAGCTGGTGAGCGTGAGAGCAAATTGAGCGCCACTATGTAAGAGGCGTCATTCGCATCTGGGCTGAGTGCCGTCTGAATCACATCCCGGGCTTTTAACTGGGTGTCGGTGTTGGTAAAGCGCGCCCGCACAGAAGTGCCGTCCAGCGTCACAGCTTCTGCTGTGAGACCGGCCGAGCTTAAGGCTTGCTGCACCCGGGCAACCGTGGTGGCATCGACCTTGACGATCGATTTGCTGCTCGACACCTGAACCGCAGGCGCCTCGCCAAAGAAATTAGGTAAGGTGTAGAGAATCGCTATCAGCAAAGCGAAAACTATGACCACGTATTTCCATACTGGATAACGATTCATGAGCGTGCTGTTCCTAGTGAACTAAAAAGGCAAAGGTGCTGTGCACGGCCGCCCCTAAGGGCAAGGCCAGTGACTTATTTGACGTTATTGATGGCGCCTTTTGGCAGTACTTGAACGATGGCGCTGCGCTGGAGTTGAACTTCAACACCGTCAGAAATTTCCATAGACAAATAGCCGTCTGAAATCTTGGTGACCTTGCCTAGCAAGCCGCCCGCTGTGGCGACTTCGTCACCCTTAGCCAGAGCCTCAATCATGGCCTTGTGCTCTTTTTGCTTTTTCATCTGTGGACGAATCATCACAAAGTAAAGCACAACGAACATCAAAACCAAAGGCAGCATGCCGGTAACGGAGGACATGATGCCACCACCGCCAACAGCGGCGGCCGGGGCGGTCTGGGCAAAAGCAGAAGAAATAAACACGGCAAACTCCACATCAGTTATTGGATAAAAAAAGCAGGCGCTGCCCATTCAGGCAGACCAGAAACCTAATGGCATTGTATGCGGCAAGAATGAAGCTACTCGCTAGCTATGGCCGCGACAGCGTGAGGTCATAGGCAGAGTCAAAAAGCCAGCGACTGCAAAAAAAGAGGTGTGCGGTAAAAAGAAGGGGGAATTAAAGAAAAGAGCGTCGCCGCGGCAAGCGGGTGGGCAGAGCCAAGGGCGCTTGATCCGGCGCAGCCAGACCCAACTCGGCATTAATATCGCGCTGCTCATCTTTGCTTAAACACTCAAAAGCTGTCAAACATTTTTGCGGATTAAAACCTTCGGCCAATAGTTCTTGCTCGAACACTTGGCGCTCTTTTTTCAAAATCTCAATTTGATGCATCAGGACTAACTGATGCTGTCTAAAGGCGGCGTTGTTAAATGGTCCTTCTAGGCTAGATAAAGTCGCATCGGATAAGTTGGCAGAAGAAGACATCGCCCACTCCTTTAAAAACAATCAAAGATATTTAACCACTTGGAGCCGCACAAAGCGGGCCGGCACTTTATGCATTCCACATCACTGTAGGCATTCGGGGGAAATGTTCAACTTGTTTTTTTAGCCTATGTCGAAAGTCTTTTGCATAGCGCTCGCCAACTTAGGCGGCGAGTTTTTCACCATCCCCAGCGGCGTGAAATGCCTGCATAGCCAACGGCCACTGAGTCCGCGCCAGCAGCAAATTGCGCGCCTTGACGTGGCCAAAGCCCTTGATCATTTCGGGTATGCGCGCCACCTCCATTGCGGCCTTGTGGTTGTTGGCATTGAGGCTTTCCAGCACGTCGTCCATGCTGGCCATGTAGTCGGCTATCAGCGCGCGCTCCTCGCGACGCTCTTGGGTGCGACCGAACGGATCAAAAGCCGTGCCGCGCAAAGCCTTGAGTTTGGCCAGCAGCTTAAAGCCGGTCAACATCCAAGGGCCAAACTTTTGCTTTTGTGCTTCGCCATTGGCATTTTTTTTGCCGATTAAGGGTGGGGCCAAGTGGTAGTTGATCTTGAAGTCTCCCTCAAACATGTTCTCCACTTTATCCAGAAATCTACGGTCGCAATGCAGGCGTGCAACTTCATACTCGTCCTTGTAAGCCATTAACTTAAACAGATAACGAGCCACGTTTTGCGCCAGCGTCGTACTGCCTAGCGCCGCTTCGACGTGCTCGACTTTGCGGATAAAAGCCGCGTAAGTCGCCGCATAAGACGCATCTTGATAAGCGGTCAAAAACTCGACTCGTCGGGCCACCAAATCAGGCAAAGCCTGGCGCGCTGTTGGCATAGCGATGACTTGGCTGGACGCAAACAGTTTTTCTAGCGCGGGCAAATCCACTGCAGCATGCCGGCCCCACGCAAACGCGGTTTTGTTATTTTCGACGGCGACGGCGTTGAGCTCAATCGCCCGCGTCAAGGCCTCAAAACTCAGTGGTATCCAACCCTTTTGCCAGGCATAGCCGAGCAGCATGGGGTTGGTGTAAATGCTGTCGCCCATGAGTTTGGTGGCAGCCGTATCGGCATCAAAAGCGCCGACGCTGGGTTGTCCCACCGCCTTGATAATTTCGGCTTGACAAGCACTGCCGGGGTTTTCCCAGCCGCCGTTGTGTACGAAGCTGGCGGTAGGCGCACTGTGCGCGTTCAGCACCACGCGGGTACGGCCTAACTGCATGCGGGCCATGGTTTCTTTGTTGGCCGAGACAATCGGGTCGCAGCCAATAATCAAGTCAGCACTGGCAGTGCCCACGCGGGTGGTGCAGATCTCACCAGACTGCTGGCTGATCAACACATGGCTCCACGTACTACCGCCTTTTTGCGCCAGCCCGGCAGCGTCTTGGGTGATGATGCCGCGGCCTTCCAGATGAGCGGCCATGCCCAACAACTGGCCTATGGTGATGACACCAGTGCCGCCAACGCCGGCCACCACAATGCCCCAGAGGGAATCTTTTTTGAGCAGCGGCAGCACTGGCTCAGGCAACGCGCCGAGCTCAGACGGACTGCGTTTGTTATCTTTTTTAGACTTGCTTTTCAACGTGCCACCTTCGACCGTCACAAAGCTGGGGCAAAAACCCTTGACGCAAGACATGTCCTTGTTGCAACTGCTCTGGTTGATTTGGCGTTTGCGGCCAAATTCGGTCTCTAGCGGCTCGACGCTCATGCAGTTGGACTGCACGCCGCAGTCACCGCAGCCTTCGCACACCAGCTCGTTGATGACCACGCGCTGGGCCGGATCGACCAGCGTGCCGCGCTTTCTGCGGCGGCGCTTTTCGGTGGCGCAGGTCTGGTCGTAAATAATGACTGTTGTGCCTTTGATCTCGCGAAACTGTTTTTGCAAATCATCCAGTTCATCGCGGTGATGCACGCTTGTGCCTGAGGCCAACGAAACACCTTCGTACTTCTCTGGCTCGTCAGTCACGACTATCACTTTGACCGCACCCTCGGCACTGACCGACTGCGCAATCTGCGCCACCGAGTGGCCCTCTGGCCGCTCGCCCACGCGCTGACCGCCAGTCATGGCTACCGCGTCGTTATAAAGAATTTTGTAGGTAATGTTCACGCCGGCGGCGATGCTTTGGCGAATCGCCAGCAAGCCGCTGTGAAAGTAAGTCCCGTCGCCAAGATTGGCAAACATGTGGGTGTCAGTGGTGAAAGGCTGCTGACCTACCCAAGGCACGCCCTCGCCGCCCATTTGGGTAAAGCCCATGGTGCTGCGGTCCATCCACAGCGCCATGTAATGGCAACCAATACCGGCCATAGCGCGCGAACCTTCTGGTACCTTGGTTGAGGTGTTGTGCGGGCAACCAGAACAAAACCAAGGTGTGCGCTCGCTGTTAACCACTAAAGCGGTCAACGACTGCTCTTTAGCGGTGAGCACGGCCAGACGCGCGTCTATACGGGCCAGCATGTCGCCATCCAAGCCTAGCTTTTTAATCCGTGAGGCCAAGGCTTTGGCGATTAAGGCGGGCGAGAGATCGGCATTGGCGCGCAGCAAGGTGTTGGCCGAAGGATTCGCCATGCTCCACTCACCGCCCTGCTGCAGGCCTTCGCCTTCGTTGAACTTGCCCACAATGACTGGCCGCACATCAGAGCGCCAGTTGTAGAGTTCTTCCTTGAGCTGGTATTCGATGACTTGGCGTTTTTCCTCGACCACCATGATTTCTTGCAAGCCGGTAGCAAATTCACGCGTGAGCTGCGCTTCTAGCGGCCAGACCACGCCGACCTTGTGTAAGCGGATGCCGAGCTGGCGACAAGTCTCGTCGTCTAGGCCTAGGTCTAACAAGGCTTGACGCGTGTCGTTATAAGCTTTGCCGCTAGCGATCAGGCCGAAGCGATCGTTTTTTTTGCCTTCAATGGCGTTGTAGTTCAGCCGATTCGCGCGTATGTAAGCTAAGGCCGCGTACCACTTGCTGTCAAACAAACGCTGCTCTTGCTCTAGCGGCGCATCCGGCCAGCGTATGTGTACGCCGCCTGGGGGCATCTGAAAATCAGTGGGGATTTTGATCTGTACGCGGTTTGGATCAATCATGACGCTGGCCGAGGATTCGACAATTTCTTGAATCGTCTTCATGCCAGCCCAAACACCGGAGTAACGACTTAGCGCGAACGCATGCAGGCCTAAATCCAAAATTTCCTGCACGCTGGCGGGGAAAAATACCGGCAGGCCGCAAGCCTTAAAGATGTGGTCGCTCTGATGAGCCGCAGTAGAGCTCTTGGAGATATGGTCATCCCCAGCTACCGCGATCACGCCGCCCCAAGCGGTGGTGCCCGCCATATTCGCATGCTTAAAGACGTCTGCAGTGCGGTCTACGCCTGGGCCTTTGCCGTACCACATACCAAAAACGCCGTCGTATTTATTCGTGCCGGGCGGTGCAAAACCCAGTTGCTGGGTACCCCAAACGGCGGTCGCGGCGAGCTCTTCGTTCACGCCTGGCTGAAACACGATGTTTTGTGCCTTGAGGTGAGCGCTGGCGCTCCACAGTGCTTGGTCATAGCCGCCTAGCGGTGAGCCGCGGTAGCCCGAAATAAAGCCGGCGGTGTTTTTACCCTGCTGCTGGTCGCGCTGGCGCTGCAGCATGGGTAGGCGCACCAAGGCTTGCACACCGCTCATGAAGGCTTGACCGTGATCAAGACTGTATTTATCGTCAAGCGTGACCGTGCTTAGCGACTTGCGGATGGATTCTGGCAAGGGTGCGTTCATCTTTTTTGTCTCCTGTAGTTTGCCGAGCGGTTAAGCACCGGATAGGTTCTTAACCAGAGGGTTAAAGCCGGCACACCGCGCCAAATAAAAGCTTGTGGCTCTTTGCGCATTGCATGTCTTCGCTACAAAGTGTATGCCCAACAGCAGGATAAATCTTGTCGCCGAGGCGTCGCGCTTGAGCGCTGCCGTTAAACCCGCGAGCAGCGCACCAACACTGGCTTTGTTGGGTAATGCAGCACGGCCTGACGGCCATTAGCACCTAAACCGAACTCAGCGCGCATGCGGGGGTTGCTAAAAACTTTTTGACCCGCGCCCTGACCACCCGCATCTAGGTATAGCGTTTCTTGACCGCGCGTGCTGTCGAGAACGACTGTGTCAACCGTGAAGTTGGCCAAAAACTCAGTGCTGTGGTCACAGCGGTAATGCACGGCCAGCAGCTGCGGAGTATCCAAACCCACCACCTCCCGAGTCATGCTGCAAGCCTGCAGCAGGGCGCATAGCAGCAAGCCCATGCCGACGCGCATGGTTGGCCGTCTGGTGACGCTGTCTGTCAGCTGCTTTGACGGTAAATCTGTGCTGTGCATATTGACCTTTTGGCGTGAAGTGAAAGAAAAAGTAAGACGCATTAGGTGGCTTTTTGAGCGCCCTTTTAAGCCTTTGTTAGAGATTTATTTTGGCCATAACGCCCATAGCCGCAAGGGCTGATTCATACGGGCAGCAAACAGTCCAGCCTGATCCCCAGTGCCGGCAAAATAATCGGCCCGCACAGCGCCGACGATGGCACTGCCTGTGTCCTGCGCAAAAACCAGTCTTTGTAAATTGGCGGCCGGGCCGCGCGAAGCCAGCCAAACCGGTGTGCCGTAAGGAATGCTGGAAGGATCGACTGCAATCGAGCGACCCGGCGTGAGCGCCACACCTTGCGCGCCGCGCGGGCCGAAGGCGGAGTCCAGCGGGGTGAGAGTTTCTTCTTGAAAAAAGATATAGCGCGGATTGCTCCACAGCAGTTGTTGCACGCGCTGCGGATTTTGTGCCGCCCAAGCCTTAGTCGCTTCGGGCCAAGGATTAACCCGGGTCACGCCCTGACTGATTAACCACTGGTTAACGCTGCGGTAAGGCTGCTCATTGGAGCCAGCAAAAGCCAATCGCGTGACGCGCTCACTGCCATCCGCAGCGGTGATACTGATGCGACCAGAGCCCTGTATGTGCAGCAGCAACGCGTCTATAGGGTCGGCCAACCAAGCAATCTCCCGCCCCTGCAGGGCGGCACGCGCCTCAGGCAGCGTCTCTATTTCCTGCCGGGTATACCAGGGCTTGCGTGCAGCCAGCCCCGCCGGTGGACGGTAAAGCGGTACCTCAAAACCCGGCGCTCTTTGGCGACTGGCCTTGATGAGGGGTTCAAAATAGCTGGTTAACTGACCGGTTTCAGGGCCGGCTAGAGACTCGATACGGTAGGGCTGCAGCCGGGTCAGCAGCCAGACGCGCTGCTCCTCGGGCGTGGCGATGCTTAGCCGCCTGACCTGCGAGCATAGTGGTGCGAACACCGGACCGGGCCGCTCGCAGCTTTTAATCCAAGCGTTCCAAGCCTCGAATAAAGGATCTTGACCCAAGCCGGGCAGTTCCGCCCAGCGCACCGGCACCCAGCGACTTTTCGTCGTGACGCGGGGCGAGGGTAAAGGTGCGTTGTCGTAGTGACTGAGCTCGCGGCTCAACTCGGCGGTCAACATGTCATCCATAGCGGCTGGCAAAGGCGCAGCGAGAACCTCGGGCACAACAGAAACTTGTGGCGCAGTGGGTGTGACGCCACAAGAAGCTAGCCACAGCGTGCTGGCGATAATCAAAAGAGTTTTGACAACTTGAGGAAAGCGCGATATGTACCTGCTACTGCTAGAAGCCTTTGGCGCCATGGTGTTACTCATCCTTATTGTGTGGTGGACCATGTTTTCCGGTCGTGAAAAGGGCGAACTCAAGGCAGATCCGCCCGAAGAAGAAAAAATCGTGGCCGAACCCAAGCCAGAACCCAAGGTTAACCCAGAGCCAACTGACCGAACCTGATTCAAGGCGCTGGCCCAATCTGCAGGCGTGAGCTCAATCCTGACTTGGGTGAAACGAGACTCAGGCACTGCGCAGTACGTTGGCTAGCTCGACCGCGGACTTAACCCCCATTTTTTCAAATACCCGGGAGCGGTGAACCTCAACCGTGCGCACGCTGATGTCGAGCTGATCGGCTACCAGCTTATTCGGCAAACCATCGACGACTAAGCGCATCACATCGCGCTCGCGCTCAGTCAAACCAGTCAAACGCGCCTGCAGACTGCTCGCTTGACTGTATTGGTTTAACGCCGCCGCAGACAGTGCCAAAGCCTGTTCAACCCGGTCCACCAGCGCATTGTCAGAAAACGGTTTTTCGCAAAAATCGAAAGCCCCTTTTTTTACCGCCGCTACAGCCGTCGGCACATCCGCATGCCCGGTCAAAAATATGACTGGCAACACAGGCAAGAGGCCGTAGTCAATCAGTTTTTCAAACAAGCTCAAGCCACTCATGCCAGACATGCGTACATCGAGCAGCAGGCAAGACGGCGCGCGCACCTCGAACTGCTCGCCCATGCGCGCATCAAATGCTTCGCCGCTGCCAAAGGTCTCGCTTTGCAGGCGTCGCGAGCGCAGCAGCCAAGCAAGCGCATCGCGCACACCGGTGTCATCGTCAACAACGTAAACCATGGCGTTTTGGATCGGTTCCATTTGTTCACTCTCACCAAAAAATTAAAAACATATAGCCTTAGCTTAGTAGCCGTTGGATAGAGAGGCCGGCAACCGGCAAAGTAAAACTAAACACCGTGCCGCGCGGCAAAGCAGCCTCGAAATTGAGTACCCCGCCATGCTGCTCAATCACCGTGCGGCAAAGGCTCAAACCCAAACCCATACCTTCGACCCGAGTGGTGAAGAAAGGGGTGAAAAGTTGGGCTGCGACTTCGGCAGGAATGCCCACGCCTTGGTCTATCACCGCGAACTCAACCCAACCGCTGCTGTCGCTAGAAATAACCGGCTGCACCCTGAGAGTGAGCAGACGCGGCATATCAACCGCCAAGCCCTGCATGGCCTGCATGCCGTTGCGCGAAAGGTTGAGTAAGACTTGCTCGACCATGGTGGTGTCGCACAGCACGGCTTCGCAAGCCGGGTC
Organism: Polaromonas vacuolata; assembly: GCF_012584515.1. NCBI lineage: Bacteria > Pseudomonadati > Pseudomonadota > Betaproteobacteria > Burkholderiales > Comamonadaceae > Polaromonas > Polaromonas vacuolata. Next base: position 3,740,724 of record NZ_CP051461.1, read on the forward strand.
AAGTTGCATCTCCACTCGCACCGAGAGCTTACGCGCCTGCAAGCCAATCAGCGGCATCACGGCATCGAGCAAAGCGCGCGGCTCAATCGCTTCGCGCGACTGATCGCGCCTACGCACAAAGTCATGCACGCCGCGTATCACCTTGCCAGCACGCTCAGCTTGCTGGGCAATACGGCCCATGGCTAACTGCAAATCAGTCGACAACAACTGCGTCGCCTGTGCCCCCGCGTCGCCCGACTGCGCATGGTGTTTGATCAGATTGAGCGAGCCGGTGGCGTAACTAGAAATAGCCGCCAAGGGCTGATTTAATTCGTGACTGAGCAAAGACGCCATCTCGCCGACCATCGCCAATCGGGCGGTGGCTTGCAGCCTATCTTGGCTGGTACGCGAGAGTTCTTCGACCCGCCGCTGCTCGCTCACATCAAGAATCGCGCTCATCCAGCCGGTATGTTTGCCAACCTCGTTTATCAGTGGCGCCTCCATGATGAGCACCGGAAAACGCGTGCCGTCAGCGCGCATAAAAACCGACTCATGGCCCTGCAGCGGAGCGGTATCGCCGGCAAACCGTAGGGCTTGGCGCTGTTGGTAGACTTCCGCCATCTCGGGTGGCCAGTAAGGCGAAGGCAGACTTTGGTTGAGCAAGTCGGCGGCTGGCAGACCAACCATTTTGCAAAAAGCCGGGTTGACGTAAGTGATGCGCCCGCGCAGATCGCGCGCGCGCAGCCCGGTCAACAAAGAGTCTTCCATGGCTTTGCGAAAAGCCAACGCTTCGCCAAGATCATGCTCGACTTCTAGCCGCTTACGCATGTCGCGCGCCAACAAAAAAAGCACCGCCAGCAAAGCCAGCGTCATGGTGCCGACCAAGGCGGTGAGAACATTCGGGAAAAAAGCCGGCCGACTTTTGCGACTTTCAAAACGCAATACCAAGGTGTTACCAGGCAGGTCGACCAACTGCTGGGCGACATAAATTTGGCGGCCCGGCATAGGCAGGCCGTAGAGCGCCAAACGGGTGCCGTCAGCCTCGGTAAAAGACAGGCTTTGGCCGCGAATGAGTTGCTTGCCAACCAGCTCGGCCAACATGCCTTGCAACGAATAAGTCGCCACGCTGTAGCCCATGAGTTGGCCGCTGCGCAAAATCGGCAGACACATGTCTAGCATTTCAAAACCCATACCATCGGCCTGAGGCATAAAGTAGCTCACCGAATAAGCCGGTCCGCTCAAACGTCGCGCCGCATTACAAGCGAGCGCAACATCGGCCTGCGCGCTGCTTCGACCGAGTCGCTGGAACACCGCGTTGCGATAGGGCGTATCAGCAAAAGCCAGCACCTGAAGGTCAGGGTCGCGCCACTCTAGGCGCATGATTTCACGGTGTTCACGCAGCAAATTTGTGGCTGGTGGCAGCCAGTCCTGCTCGGCTAAATCAACGGCATGCAAACTCTGGATATTGCGTGACAGCGCAGAGCGGATATCGGTGGCGGCCTCAGATGCATCATGCTCGAGCTTGGCCTGAATTTGACTGGCCTCATAGCGACCCGACAACCAAACCAGTGTCGCCAACAGGCAAAGCACCAACACCAACAGCAGCAGCCATAAAAAAGAGCGCCGAGTGCCAACTTGCCAGTAAGCCCAACGCAGAGCATGCAAGCGCTTGAGACCGGCAGCCAGCGCTTTCACAACTACTTGGCGACCGGGGTAATGCGTGGATCAGACCAACTACCGTCAATGAGAAACTGCTTGGTAGCTGCTTCTGTCAACGGGGTACGCAGAAAATATTGCGCTAAAAATGTTCCCAAACCTATGGCTGGATTGATCGCCGTTGCGATCAAAGAGGCGGTACCGGCATTAATTTCTGGCACCACCACCACCCGTATGTCTTGGGTTTCTTTGGCAATATCAGCGCTACCTTCCATCAACACGGCAGCGTTTACACCCTTCATCTGCAAGTTGTTAGTTGACGCCAGTCCTTGCTTGATGTTGACGTCGCCGCGCACAAAATCAAACGCAAAGCCTTGGGAGAACACATCCCTGAAATCAAGCGTGAGACGGCGCGGCAGCGACTGCAGGCTAAGCACACCGAGTAACTTAGCTATGCCGGGCTCGGCCTTGAGAAACTGGCCGGATTCGACATTGATGTTGAACTGCCCATTCATACTGGGATAGTCCAAGCTTAGGGGCGATCCCAGCCAAGCAATCTGGCCTTCCATCTTGCCTTTGCCACTGCGTATTAGGCCGGGCATGCCAAAGCGCTTAAGCAACTCACCCGAGTCAGCAATATCAAGCCGGAAATTCATCACCGTGCGCCGCGTGTCCGAGCCGTTTCGCGCCGCCACAGGACCGGCTTGGGCATTGACCGCCGCCCAGTTGCCCGAGGCCGTCAGCGTCGCTTCAGGCATGATTAAGTTGAGCTTATTGAGCCGCCATTCACGCGCACCCAAAGCCGACGACGGCTGATTACGGTTAACCGCTTCGATTTCGACTCGACCCAAGCGTCTGCCTTTGAGTTCAAAATCATCGACAACAATGTCCAGCGAAGGAAGACTGGCGGGCTGCTGATCGAGAATATTTTCCACATCAGTAGCGCTGCTTTGTTCGAGCTTTAAACGCGACAAACGCGCATAAAGTCGACCTGCAGCCGTCGGCGCACTCGCGCCGGGTTGACGAAATTCAACATAGCCATTGAGCTCGTCAGCGGCGATATTGGCGCGCCAGTTAAGACCTTCACGCGAACCACCCACCACCACATGGTTGAGTTGTCGCCCCTGCAGCACCAAGGCTTTGGCGCGTATCGCCATTTGCGTGGGCAGATAAGTCTGAGCCGCGTTCGCCGTGTTGATGGCATTGGCTGCTTGTGCAAAGTTGCTTGAATTCGCAGTATTTACTCTATTTGCTGTAGTTGGAGTGCCATTAGTCGCCACCCCGACACCCACCACCGCACTTAAGGGCACACCAGCAGACGCTGACAATACCCTTTCCCACTTATCCATGTCCAGACTGACCAAGTTGATATTCGCACCAACGCCAGCGACCGGCTCCGGCACCGACTCACCAGACTCTAGACCTACGCCAATACCGCCGCGCAGCACGCGAGGGACATCGGTGCTGACGTCGCGTATAAAGGTGGCGGACACCAAAGTGCCCACGCTCAGACTAAGTCGGTCTTGTAGTTTTTGTCCTGGCGCTAGCGACTCGCGCAGCAAAGTGTTTTCAAAGCGTATTGGCAACAGCGTATCAGCGGTCTTATTCAAAGGCGCAGGCAAATTAAGCGCCATGCCTTGCAAATTGCTGGCCACCGAGACCTCGGCCAAACCGCGCCTAAAGCCCAGCGTCGCCGTATAGGCCGCCGTACCACTGGCGTTTTGCGCTAAGCGAGCCCCAAACCCTAGCTCGCTGGCCTGCCGCAAGGCGTCCGAGCTAAGCGTGCCTTGAGCCCGGAACGCAATCACCGGCTCGGCCTCCACCGCATTCGGTGCGGCGCGCGGCGCCGGTCGGCTACCGCCCTCAAAACGCATCTCACCGCCCAGCACGCGAGCCTGTGCGGCAGGAATATTAAAGCCGCTCTCGGTGAACGTCAGCTGTCCTTTTAGTCGGCTGAACAGCGGCACGCTAGGCATTAGCTGCAACTCGCTGTTGGTCAACGTTAAGCTGCCCTGAACGCGGGATTTATCGATTGTTGCGAGCGGCAAACTCAGGCGCAGATCAAGCTCACCTGCGCCGCTGGCCGTCGCCTGATCAAGCACTCGGCGAGTCAAAGCGCTAAGCGGTGAACTGTTGACAAAGGCCAGCGCATCTTGCACCTGACCCTTGACGCCCAGATTGACCTCAACCGTCGCCGAATGCATCAAGTCAGGTATGCGTGCATTACCCTTGACCACGCGCAGAGACGAGGCGCCGGCTAGCTTGGCACTGGCGGCATTAATTTCTAGCGCGGCGCGATTAAACAGCAACTCGGCTTTGAAGTCGGCCAGCGGCGGCCAGACGCCTAGCTTGCTGTCCGCATCGGTTTGTATTGACTTGGGCACATAGGCAAAAATGCCATTTTTGACCTTGGCAGAAATCCTAAATTCACCGCGCGAAGCATCAACAAAAGGAACTAAATCTATCGGTCCAGAGACCTTGAACTTGACATCGCTGACATCGCCTTGGAGCACCGCATCGCGCACATAGCGGCGCACCAGTTCCGGCAGCACCAGCGGCAGATAACGGTGTACGCGCGCGCCAACGCCGCGGCTAAGACTGCCTTGCAAATCTAGATGCCCTAGGCTTTCATGCGCTGCAGCCGTCTCAGGCGAGCGCCAGCGGGCTTGGAACTGTCCTTCTGCGTCTGGAGCAGAAAACTTCACATTGCGCAGCTCAACATCGGCCTTACCGCCAACTAAGCGCCACTGCGCGTCCAGCGACAGTTGGTCAAACGGCACCCGCACATCCTCAAATACGCCAGGAAAATCCAGTGCACCGCCGGCAAGACTCACACTGAGCTTGCCACCGTCTTGGTTCACATCAAAGTCCAGATTGGCTCCCTCAATACCGGGTCGGCCGGGCAGGGGGTGAGGTGTAGCGCCGGTCGACAGCAAAGGATTGGCCTTGGCGGCAAGCACCAGCGCGCTGGCACTGCCCTTGACCGAAAAGCGTCGGGTGACGTCGGCATTACCTTGCCAGCTGACCTGCACTTTATCCACCAACCCCTTGGGGGCAAGGGAGTCGATTAGTGCGCGGTTCTTGCCACTTAAAGGCAGGCTCTTGGCGATCTGAGCCAGCGCAGCCAAATCTAGTCGGTCGCCGGTAAGGTCAATTTGCTGCGCGTCGCTGCCAGCACCGGTATACAAAAGCGATACATTGCCGCCTGGCCACTGCAAGCCGTCATAGGTTTTAAACGCCAGGTTTTCAGTGCTTAAAGTCACTCCAGCAACACGCTTTTTTCCTGTGAAGCGCCCGCTCACCGAGTCGAGTGTCAGCGGCAACAAGTCCTTACCCAGCTGCACTTGAACATTGGTCAAAGCAGCGTCTACTGTGGCCGATACCAGCTGGCCCGCAGCCACATCGGCCCACAGGCGCAAGCCGCCTTGACCACTCTCCAAATTCATACCCATGCCCATGCTACCTAGATCGGCATACTGTTTTAAAAGAGAAATATCAACCCGGCTGAGATCGGCGAAAACTTCACCCGACCAGTCGGCCCAGCGTGCCGCATTGCCAGAGAGCAAGGGTTGGTGAAACTGACCACGTAGACTAAAGCGCTCGCCCCACTCGGGCGGCGGGGTTGCATCTAAGCGCATTTGATGATTGCGCCTGCCGTTGCGCAGCACGGCATCGACTTGCGTTAACGCCAGCGGCGGCATATGCCGTGTCTCGTCTATCCAGCGCAGCGTGCCGCCGCGGATAGCGAATTCCGTTTGTGAAAAAAACCAGTCAGCTGCGCCACTTGGCTCGCCCTGGCCTTGGGCCAAATCTAAGCCGCCGACATAGATTTTCCCGTCAGCGGTGCGGCGTATGTCGAGCTCGGCTTGCTCTAACACTAACTGCTCAAAACCCAAACCCCAAAGCGACGTCGGCGTCAGCGAAGCGAGCACGCGTGGCAAGCGCAGCGCCTCACGTCCAGCGGCATCGAATAACAACACATCTGTGAGTTCAAACGAGGGAATTAAGCCGCCAGAACGCGCACTGATTGCGCCAATACTCACCCGCATGCCCACGGCCTTGGTGGCGACTATTTCAAGCCTTGGGCGAAATTCTTCGATTCGCGGCACAATCAAACTGAGAATAATTGCCCAGCTAAGTGTAACTAAAAGTACCAACACTAACACCATCCAAAGAAACACTCGCGCGGTTTTAGCCAGCCAAGCAATACGCTTTGACGAGGCTTTATCGCGGGCTAGTTGAGGTGGGTTGCTTTGATCCATTGGCAAACAGATTATGACCGTCAGCAAAGAACTTATTGCCCGCTACAAACATGAAGGTTTATTAATCAGTCGATGCTCCACACCACCGCCAACCATCCCGAGAATGCACCGGACTTGACCGCTTCTAACTACTCACGCTTTGCGCAGCGCATTCGTCGCCGCTATGCTGGCGAACTTGGCTATCTCCCGCCAGGCGCGCCCCAGCGAGTAAGCATGGACTCAACACTGTCTGCGCTGCGTGCCCAAGGATTAGAAGCCGGCGCGGCGCTGCGTGTGCTGCGGCAACTGGTGACTGAACGACTGCTGGTGCTCGATTGCGATGCTCAACCGGGTCAAATCACGGCGCTGAGGTTGGTAACCGATGCCATGACGGCGCTTGCCGAGCTGGCCTTGGATGTAGCGGTGCGCGAGTCTAGCGCCACACTTGACGCGATTCATGGCGCACCGCAAATAGCCGGCAGCAACGGCGAGCCAGACCACAGAGCTCAGATCTGGATAGTTGGCATGGGAAAACTTGGCGCAAGAGAGCTCAATGTCTCTAGTGACATTGACCTGATTTATGTCTACGACCAAGACGGCGAAACCGCTGGTGATGCCCAAGGTCAAGGCAAGATCACCAACCACGAGTACTTCGCGCTTCAAGTAAAAGCTATTTACGCACTGATTGGCGAGACTACCGAACACGGTTTTGTATTTCGCGTCGATTTAGCGCTGCGCCCGCATGGTGGCTCGGGGCCAGCCGCCATATCGCTCAGCGCGCTGGAAGACTATTTTCAGACTCAGGGCCGCGAATGGGAACGCTTTGCCTGGCTCAAAAGTCGGGTTGTCGCGCCGCAAGAATGTCTAGACAACAACTCTGCACAAGCCATGCGCAGCTCAGTGCTGCCGTTTGTTTTCAGACGTTATCTGGACTACAACGTGTTTGACGCACTGCGCACGCTGCACCGGCAAATCCGCGAGCACGCAGCCAAGCGCAGCGCCGGTCATCCAGAGCGCGCCAATGATGTGAAGATCTCGCGCGGCGGGATTCGTGAGATAGAGTTCACCGTGCAACTACTCCAAGTCGTGCGCGGCGGCCAGTTTCCAGAACTCAGAACCCGCTCGACCATAGACGCGCTAAGCCGGCTTGCCCATGCCGGTTTAATGCCGCAAGAAAGCGCTGACGCACTAGCCGAGGCCTACACGTTTTTGCGCCGCGTCGAGCACCGAATTCAATACCTAGACGATCAGCAAACCCACGCTTTACCGACTCGCGATGAAGACTTGGCCTGGATTGCCCAGACACTGAACTACCCCAACTGCGCCAACTTTTTAAGCGATCTGGACACCCACCGCGAATTCGTAGCGGAAGAATTCGACAAGTTGCTAGGCGGCAAACCTGTCTGCAAAAGTTGTACAAAAAATAGTTGCGTGCAACTTCCTTTACTGGACGAGTTACTAGGTAAACCGCCAGAAAAATGGCCAGAACAGTTTCGTAAACGGCTCTCAGAGTGGCGGCAAAACAGCAAGGTACTCTCGCTGCGTGACGACTCACGTGCACGCTTAGCGCAACTGATTTTGCGCACCGCTGACTGGTTGAATGAAGAAAAAGTCAGCGAACTCGCGGCCATACGCTTGTTGGATTGGATGGAGTCACTGCTGCGCCGCGAAAGCTATCTGGCCCTGCTGTTAGAGCGTCCAGCGGTGCACGAGCGCATGCTACGCATGCTGGGCGCCGCGCGTTGGCCGGCGAGCTACTTGTTGCTACACCCCGGAGTCATCGATGAGCTGGCCGATAACGAAATGCTGCATCAGCGCTTTGACGGCGTCGCTTTTTGCGCCGCGCTAGAGCAGCGCATGGCGGCCCTCAAGCGCACTAACGAGGATGACGAGGAAACCAGCTTAAACCTACTGCGCCGTGCCCACCATGCCGAGGTGTTTTGCACACTGGCACGCGACATCGAAGGCATACTCACCGTCGAACAAGTCGCCGACGACCTGAGCGCGCTTGCCAACGCCGTATTAGCCACTAGCGCACACTGGTGCTGGCAGCGTCTAAAAGTCCGACACCGCGACGATCCGGCCCTGGCCATCATCGCCTACGGCAAGCTGGGCGGGCGCGAGTTAGGCTACGGTGGTGACCTAGACTTGGTGTTTGTTTACGAAGACGATCACGAGCAAGCTAGCGAAATTTATGCCGCCTTTGTCAGAAAGCTGATTAACTGGCTAAGTGTAAAAACCGGCGAAGGCGACCTGTTCGAGATAGACACCGAACTCAGACCCAATGGCCACTCCGGCCTACTGGTGACTAGCTTTGACGCCTTCACCCGCTACCAATTGCAACGTGGCAACAACACCGCCTGGACCTGGGAACACCAAGCCATGACGCGGGCCCACTGCGTGCTAGGCGACGAACGGCTGCGTGAACGTTTCGAGCAAATACGCCTAAACGTCATCAGCGCCAAGCGCGACCGCGAACTGCTGCTCAAAGAAATTGAAAACATGCGCACAAAAGTGCATGCGGCCCATCCCGTACGGGGCGGAAAATTTGACGTCAAACACAGCCAAGGCGGTATGCTTGACGCCGAATTTGCGGTGCAGTTTCTGGTTTTGACCGAGTCAGGCCAGCACAGCGAGTTGGCCCAAAACATGGGCAATATCACGCTGATGATGCGCGCCGAAGCCGCTGGTTTACTTCCAGTCGGTGTCGGTCAGCGCGCAGCCGACGCTTACCGCCAGCTGCGCCGAGTCCAGCACCGGGCACGACTGAACGAAGAAGCCACCCAAGTCATGCCGCCTGCGCTCGCCTCAGAGCGACTCGCCATCACCGCACTTTGGGACGCCGTATTTAAAGGTTAATTAACATTAATTGCTAGCCGCCTCGGGTGCATGATTTAATACCGCGCATGACGGCATATGTACACACCGGGCGCGGAATCACGCTGGCACTTGCTATGGCCTTGGCCCTAGCAGGCTGCGCCGTCAATCGCCCACCGGCCAGCCCCAGCATTCTTAGCTCTACCCCACCCGAATGGTATGCCGCTAAGGTCAAACCAGACGCTAGCGCGACCGCTGATGCAGTCAACAAGACACCCGCTAGCAGTGACCTGCCAAACGATATCCGTCTGAGCCAGTTGACTAACTGGTGGCAACTACAAAACGATGCACTGCTGCTCGACTTGATTCAAGCCGCTCAAAATGCCAGCCCCAGTTTGCTGACTGCACTGGCCAACATTACCCAAGCGCGCGCCAACACCAGCATCGCCCAAGCCGCCTTGCTGCCAACACTGGACGCCTCGGTCAGCACTAGCCGCAGCTTGGCTGGACCGATCAATCGCGCCGCCGCCGCGCCGGCCAGTCTGCAGCAGCTTGGCCTACAGACTAGTTGGGAAATTGACGTCTTCGGCAGAGCCAGCGCCAACCGCGATGCGGCTTCTGAGCGCCTGCTAGGCGCCGGTGCGCGGTGGCATGCGGCGCGTGTCTCGGTAGCTGCAGAAGCGGCCAGTCAGTATTACCAATTGCGCAGCTGTGAAAGCCAGCTACGCATTGCCCAAGCCGATACCCGCTCGCGTGAGCAAACCTCGGCACTCGCCGGACTGGCCGCAAAAGCTGGTTTTGAATCCCCTGCTAACGCCGCACTGGCACGCGCTGGCGCGGCCGAAAGCCGTGCGCGCAGCACCTTGCAACGCGGCCAATGTGAGCAAGGCATTAAGGCCTTGGTAGCGCTCACAGCAATGCCCGAGCCAGAACTAAGAGAAAAACTCGCCCAAGCCCCACTGCCACCGCCGCAACAGGCCTTGCTCGCGCCCGACAGCCTACCGGCTCAAGTGATTAGTCAGCGACCCGATGTTTTTAATGCCGCACGTGAAGTCGCCGCCAGCAGCTTTGAAGTGGCCAATGCACGCGCCGAGCGCTACCCGCAGCTGAGTCTGTCCGGCAGTATTTCTAGAAATAAGACCTTTACCCGTAATCAAGGCTTAGATTTCAGTACTTGGTCAGTCGGCCCGTTATCCCTGAACGTGCCGCTGTTTGACGGCGGCGCCAACCAAGCGCATATCGCCTCAGCCAGAGCGCGATACGAAGATGCCGCCAGTCTTTACCGCGGCACGGTGCGTCAAGCGGTGCAAGAAGTAGAGCAAGCGCTGGTGATGCTGCAAAGCAGCGCCGACCGCAACGATGATGCGGCGCTAGCAGCATTGGGCTTTGAGACCTTTTTTGACGCTACTGAGGCGCGCCAGCGTGCTGGACTGGCCAGCTTGGTCGATTTAGAAGACGCTAGGCGCAGCCTGCTAAACGCGCAAGCCGCAGTCGCCAGTTTGGCACTGGAGCGGCGCAAAGCCTGGATTGCGCTCTACCGCGCACTGGGCGGCGGCTGGTCTAGTGCCTCGGCCATGCCAGCGGCTATGACATTTCAAGACCTCGTCTCGCCTTGAGCGGCCGACACCCGAAAAGCAACTGATAAGCACCTGACAAATAACTGGCACCATGAAGAAACCCCAACGATCAACCGCCATTTTTTTGCTGATTCTCAGCGCTTTGCTGCTGGTCGCCATGGCAACATTTTTCTATCTCAAAACCCAGCGTCAATCCGCCAAGACCAGCCCGACCAAACCAGCACTGACGGTTAGTACAGCCGCGCTAGAGCAAAGCCTGTTGCCGCAGCGGCTCAGTGCCAACGGCGCTATTTGGCCTTGGCAGGAGGCAGTTATCGGCAGCGAAGCCGGCGGCCTGCGCCTGACCGAAGTGCGCGTCAATGTCGGTGACCAAGTCCGCAAAGGCCAAATATTGGCGACGTTTGCGATTGAATCTGTGCAAGCCGAAGTCGCGCAAGCCCAAGCCAGTCTGGCTGAAGCCCAAGCCAATGCGCTAGACGCCGCTGGCAATGCCGAGAAAGCCCGCAGCCTGCAGCGCAGCGGTGCGCTGAGCGAGCAGCAAATCAACCAATTCCAAACCGCTGAAAAAACCGCCAGCGCGCGCATGCTTTCAGCCCGCGCCATGCTGGAAGTGCAGCAAGTCAAACTCAAGCAAACTAGGCTACTAGCGCCTGACGACGGCGTGATCTCGGCGCGCAATGCCACCTTGGGTGCGGTAGTAGGCGCTGGCAGCGAGCTGTTTCGCATGATTCGGGGCGGCCGTCTTGAGTGGCGGGCAGAGGTCACGTCTAGCGAGCTAAGCCGGATCAAGACCGGTATGAGCGTTAATTTACTGGCCGCTAACGGCCTGCCAATAAAGGGCAAAGTGCGCATGATTGCGCCTACCGTAGACCCTCAAACCCGCCTGGCCTTGGTGTATGTGGATTTGCCGCTTCAAGCTGGCGCACCGAACGATCCAGCCGCGATTCGGGCCGGCATGTTTGCCAGCGGCGAGTTTGAAATGGGAAAAACCATGGGTTTGACCGCAGCCCAGCAATCAGTGTTGGTGCGGGACGGCTTTAGCTATGTTTACACCTTGGGTGAGGATGGTCATGCGCGCCAACTCAAGGTGCAAACCGGACGCCGTTTTGGCGAGCGCATAGAAATTCGTGAAGGTCTGGCGCCAGGTGCGGTACTGGTCACTAGCGGGGCTGGTTTTCTCAACGACGGTGACTTGGTGCGGGTTGTCAATCCGCCCATGCCGCCAACCGCATCGACTGCCGCCAATCCAGTGCCGACCAAGCCGCAGCCATGAATTTTTCTGCCTATTCGATCAAGAATCCAATACCAGCAATCATGCTGTTTGTGCTGCTGACGCTGGCCGGTTTGCTGGCCTTTAAGTCCAGCGCAGTACAGGATTTCCCAGACATAGAGCTACCCATAGTCACCATCACCGCCACCTTGGCAGGAGCTGCGCCGGCGCAGCTCGAAACTGAAGTGGCGCGCAAGATCGAAGACTCGGTGGCTACTTTGCCGGGTATTAAAAACATCTACACCAGCGTGCTCGACGGACTGGTGCAGATCACGGTGGAGTTTGTGCTGGAAAAGCCAATCGCTGAAGCCGTCAACGATGTGCGCAACGCTGTCGCCAGAGTTCGCGCCGACTTGCCCAGTGAATTGCGCGACCCTTCGGTCACCCGGTCTCTCACCGCCGGTAAGGTAGTGCTGACCTTTGTGGCTGCACCGGCCTTGATGGCGGACGGTAGTCCGAGCGCCATTGACGATCAGGACTTGAGCTGGTTCATAGACGACAACGTCAGTAAGCGCCTGCTCAGTGTGCCCGGCATAGGCGCAGTTAAACGCATGGGCGGCGTGAACCGAGAGGTACGCATTACGCTTGACGCCGACAAGATGGCGGCACTCAAGGTCAGCGCCGCCGAGGTCTCGCGCCAATTGCGCTTGGTGCAGCAAGAAGCACCGGGCGGGCGCGGCGATGTAGGCGGTGCCGAGCAATCAGTTCGCACCATTGCCACGGTGATGTCGGCGGCCGAACTTGGCCGACTCGAGTTACCGCTGGCTGATGGCAGGCGCATTCGCTTGGACCGCATAGGCACAGTCGTTGACACGGTGGCCGAAGCGCGATCTGTGGCGCTACACAACGGTAAAAAAGTCGTTGGGTTTGAGATTTTTCGCAGCCGCGGCGCCAGCGAACTAGATGTCGCCAAGGGCGCACGCGATGCGGTGGCCGAGTTGCAGCTAAGCCGACCCGCTGTGGCCATCACCGAAGTCATAGACAACGCCCAGCCGGTAGAGGAAAACTTCCAAGGCTCTATGGACCTGCTCTACGAAGGTGCACTACTGGCCACGCTGGTGGTGTGGTGGTTTTTGCGCGACTGGCGCGCGACGCTGGTAGCGGCTGCCGCGCTGCCGCTGGCAGTGATACCGACTTTTCTAGGCCTTAAATACTTTGGCTACACGCTCAACACCGTCACCTTGCTGTCGCTAGCCTTAGTCGTGGGGGTGCTGGTTGATGATGCGATTGTCGAGATTGAAAACATTGCCCGTCATCTGCGGATGGGAAAAACGCCCATGCAGGCGGCACTAGAAGCTGCAGACGAGATCGGCCTAGCGGTGATTGCCACCACTTTTGCGCTAGTCGCGGTGTTCCTGCCAACCGCCTTTATGTCGGGTGTGCCCGGTCTATTTTTCAAACAGTTTGGCTGGACAGCGGTGCTGGCCATACTCGCCTCGCTGCTGGTGGCGCGGCTACTCACACCCATGATGGCGGCCTATCTACTCAAACCCACCAGCGAAACTGAGCAAGCCGACAGTTGGTTGATGCGGCGCTACATGCAAATCATGCGCTGGTCGCTGCAGCACCGGTTTATCACCATGACCGCGGCGACACTGTTTTTTGCCGCCTCCATGTCACTGGTCGGCCTGCTGCCAACTGGTTTTGTGCCCGCCGCGGACAGGGCGCAAACTCAAATCAATCTAGAGCTACCACCAGGCAGTACCTTGGCACAAACCGGATTGATCGCCGAGCAAGCCAGACTGGCGGCCATGCAAGTTAAAGGCATCACAGGCGTTTTCAGCTCCATAGGCGGTGGCTCTAGTGGGGACGATTTCGCACCCGGTGCGGCGGCTGAGGCGCGCCGCGCCGTGCTCACACTCACGACCGTGCACCGCACTGATCGCAGCGAATCCATGGCCGATCTGGAACAACAAATTCGCGACCGACTCGACCAAATTGCCGGCGCACGCTTTAACGTTGGTCCGCCCGACATTGGCGCGAAGATGCAGCTGGTGCTGCGCAGCGAAGACCCGGTAGCGCTGACCGCTTCGGCACAAAAAGTCGAGCGCGAACTGCGCGGCCTCAAAGGCGTTGGCAATGTGAGTTCAAGCGCGGCGCTGGTGCGACCAGAAATCATAGTGCGGCCCAACTTTGCTCGCGCTGCCGACTTAGGCGTGACTGCCGCCAGCATTGGCGAGACGGTGCGTATCGCCACTGCCGGCGACTATGACACCAACCTCAATAAACTCAATTTGGCCGAGCGCCAAGTGCCGATTCGCATCAAACTGCCGGACGCAGTCCGTGCCGATCTGGCGGCCATTGAGCGGCTAACTGTGCCCGGTAAAAATGGCCCAGTGATGCTGGCAACGGTGGCGAGCGTGCGTATGGAGTCGGGCCCAGCGCAGATTGACCGACTCAACCGCAGCCGCAATGTCACGCTGAATGTGGAGCTGGGTTCGCGCAGTCTGGGCGAGGTCAATGCCGAAGCCCGCGCACTGCCGTCTGTGCTGGCACTGCCGCCCTCGGTGCGCATCGCCGAGTTAGGTGACGCGCAAGAGATGAAGGCGTTGTTCGCCAGCTTTGGCCTGGCCATGCTGATTGGTGTGCTGTGTATCTACGGTGTGCTGGTACTTTTATTCAAAGACTTTATGCAGCCGGTGACGATTCTCGCGGCGTTGCCGCTGTCCATCGGTGGCGCTTTTGTAGCTTTGCTACTGACTGGCAAGGCCTTGTCTATGCCGTCCATGATTGGCTTGATCATGCTGATGGGCATTGTCACTAAAAACTCCATCTTGCTAGTGGACTATGCACTGATAGCGCGGGCCGCCGGTATGGACAGGTTTGAAGCCTTGGTAGACGCCTGCCACAAGCGCTCTAGGCCTATCATCATGACAACCATTGCCATGGGCGCGGGCATGATGCCTCTGGCCTTGGGCTGGGGTGCAGATCCAAGCTTTCGCTCACCCATGGCGATAGCGGTGATTGGCGGACTGATCACCTCGACCTTGCTCAGTTTGTTAGTGGTGCCCGCCGTGTTTACTTATGTGGATGATGTCTCTGATTGGCTGGGCCGACGTTTACGTTCATCCAAAGCTTTGTGATTAGCGTATTGGCAGGGCGCTAGGACTAGCTCAAACAGCTAGGCGGCGCGTTGTGTACATTGATCCAAAGATTACCGGCTAGCAACAGCGGTTTTTTGTAACCCAACCGCGACCTATTGGTAGGCGGCTTTTGCCTTTTTAGTCGGTCTAAAAACCCTTCTCGCCCTATGTCAGACCCCAAGTCCATCACCGTCATTCCCCCCCTAAACCTCAAGTCACTCCGGCTTGATGGCGGCACGCATGGGGTGTTGCTGTTTCATGGCCTGAGCAGTAGTCCGATGGAACTTCAGTTTGTCGCCAGAGGTTTGCAGCGCGCCGGCTATAGCGTGGTAGCGCCGGTGATTGCCGGCTATACCCACGGTCTGTCTTCTGAGTCAGGTCAAAACGTCGGTGCCAACGAGTGGATAGTGACGGCCTTACGCGAGTTCGATGCGCTGGCCGAGCGCTGTGAAACCGTCTCTGTGGGCGGGCTTTGCATAGGTGCTGTGCTGTCCTTGCGCGTTGCCGCTCTGCGCACCAACCGCATCAGCTCGGTGTTGGCTATGTCGACAGCGCTGCACTTCGATGGCTGGGCCAACCCTTGGTACACCCACTTTTTGAGACTCGCTCGCTACCTGCCGTTTGCCCGGCGCATCGCCATCAGCGAGGGCGAACCCTATGGCTTGAAAGACACGCGCATGCGCGCTTGGGTCAAGCGCCAGATGCAAGTTAGCGGCGACTCCAGCGCCGGTGCCGCGGTGTTGATGGTGGATGACCTACTCAAATCCAGAGACTTGATCGCCTTGGCCAAGTCATCGCTGGCGCAGATCACATCGCCCACGCTGCTGATTCACGCACGCGAGGACGAATGCGCGTCACCTAAAAGTTCTTACGAGGTGGCTAGCAAAGTCAAAGCCACACGGATTGAGATTTTGATACTCACCAACAGCTACCATATGGTTAGCTTGGACCAAGAGAAAAACACAGTCATCTCTGCCATGATTCGTTTTCTAGCGGATGACGCCAAGCCCGCTGTCAACAAAGTGTCAGCAGTGCCGCCAACGCAGTCGTCTGAATCGCTTCAATTAGCGCCTTTGACTCGGACATAAAGCCCACACTCTTAGCCAAAATACATCTTGGCGTCAAGAACTGTTAAGCTTTAAACAATATTCGCTCAAATCTGAGCAACACAGCTTAACTAGTATTTATTGTTATTTATTGATGAATTCTGACCTGATCAATCTTTTTGCTGAAACTTTCGATATTGCGCCAGACAAGCTGGTGCCTGAAGCAACGCTCGAAAGCCTAGGGCTAGACTCACTGGCCACTATTGAATTTTTGTTTCAAATCGAAGATAAATTCGGCATTCAAATCCCCGACCGTGCCAGCCCACCCCGCACTCTTGGCGAAATGGTGGCGCTAATTGCGCCGCTTATGCCGCTTGTGCCGGACTCGGACAAGGCAGCGGCTGACTAAAACCGCCACAACACTATGCGTCGTGTCGCCATCACAGGAATGGGCATAGTCTCGCCACTGGGAAACAATTGCGCAGATTTTTTCTCCGCCCTACTTGAGGTGCGCTCCGGCATCGCGCCACTTGAAGTGGCCATGCCCAATGGACCAGAGACTTTTTTAGCGGGCAGCGTCTGCATCAACGTCGATACACACTTTCCGCGCGCCAAACTACTCAGCATGGACCGCGTTAGCCAGTTTGCCTTGGTCGCGGCGCGCCAGGCCATGCAGCAAGCCGGATTAAACGATGAGAACGCACGTAGCAGCCTGCCTGCCGAGCGCTTTGGTGTGGCAGTTGGCACAGCCACCGGCGGCTCTGGATCACTGGAAAACAGCTACATCGCGCTGCTAGAGCAAAAAGCGCAACGCCTGCGGCCTATGACAGTAGTGCTGGCCATGAACAACGCTACCGCGGCCCACATGTCAATGGAGTTTGATCTCAAAGGCCCGAGCAGCACTGTCTCCAACGCCTGTGCATCCTCGGCCACAGCCATAGGCGAGGCAATGCGGCAAATTCGCCATGGTTATGCCGATGTGATGCTGGCCGGCGGTGCAGAAGCCATGCTCAACCGCGGCAGCTTCAAGGCTTGGCAGTCTATGCAAACATTGGCCAAGCCGCATCCTGATGGCGTAGAGACGTCCTGCCGGCCCTTTTCAATCGACCGCAGCGGCTTGGTTTTGTCCGAAGGCGCGGCCATGTTGGTGCTCGAAGAATGGGAAAGCGCCAAACGCCGCGGCGCCACTATTCTGGCCGAATTGGTCGGCTATGCCGCCAGCACCGACGCCCATCATCTGACCCAGCCCGAGGCTCAAGGTCAGGCACGGGCGATCACCTTGGCACTGCAAGATGCGGCTTTGAATTCATCCGACATTGCTTACCTCAATGCCCACGGCACGGCGACCGAAGTGGGTGATGTGGTCGAGACTCAAGCGATTAAGTTAGCGTTTGGAACGGCAGCCGCAGCCCTACCGATAAGCTCAACCAAAGCCTTGCACGGCCATGCCATGGGCGCAGCGGGCGGCATGGAATTTATTGCTAGCATTCTGGCGCTACGCTCTGGCCAACTGCCACCGACGGCTTTTTTAGTGCATCCGGATCCACGCTGCGACCTCGACTACATCGCTTTGCAAGCGCGAGACAGTCGGGGCATTGGCGCAGTCATGTCCAACTCGTTTGCCTTTGGTGGCTCTAACGCAGTGCTGATTGCGAAGGCTGTTTAAGCTTTACTGGCGCGAATTTTTTTAACCAATGCGGTGGTCGAGTAGCCGTTGACAAAATCAATCGCTAGAGCCTTGCCGCCATATGACTCAACAACGGCTGTTTCTGCCAGTTTTTGCATGTCGTAATCGCCACCCTTGACCAAGATGTCTGGCCTTAGCGCACGGATTAATTCAATCGGCGTGTCTTCATCAAACCAAGTGACCAAGCTGACTGACTCCAATGCGGCCAGCATCAATGCGCGGTCTTGCTGATTGTTGAGTGGCCGGTCATCACCTTTGCCCAAACGCCGCGCTGACGCGTCGGTGTTGAGCGCCACCACTAGGCTAGCACCCAGCGAGCGTGCATGGGCAAGATAGCTGGCATGGCCACGGTGCAACAAATCAAACACGCCGTTGGTAAACACCACCGGCCTTGGTAGTTGCGCCAACCGAGTAGCGGCTTGCTCACGGTCGGCGAGCTTGCGCTCAAAGTCAGGCGACGTCACCTGGCTCAGGCCGATGAAGGTACGAGCGCTGTATCAGCCGCAATTTCGCGGCCAATTTCTTTACGGAAACGGTTTAAGTCCTGCACGGTTTTAAAGCTACGGTTCATCAGCAAACTCATGTTGTGCAAGATACGACCCACGACCTTGCCTTCCCATTCCGCATCAAACTTAATTTGCGTGTCTAGCCAATGATCCAACCACTGTGGATCGGGCAAGCGCGACTGTATGGTGTCGCGTGGAAACAAGTTTTTGTTCACATGCAAATTAGTCGGATGCAGCGCTTGCGAGGTGCGCCTAGCGCTGGCCATCAACACGCCAACCTTAGAAAAAGCGACGTTTGCTTCGTTACCGGACTTATTAATCGCCCGTTTCATATAACGAAGATAAGCGCCGCCGTGGCGGGCTTCATCTTGGCTGAGTTGGGTATAAATTTGTTTAATGACTGGCTCGGTATGCCATTCACTGGCGCAGCGGTACCAGTGGTTAAGCCGAATTTCGCCACAAAAGTGCAACATCAAAGTCTCTAACGGGGGCGCTGGTTCAAACTCGAAACGCACCTCATGCAACTCTTCTTCTGTGGGTGCAAATTCAGGACGGAAACGCTTGAGGTACTCCATCAAAACCAGCGAGTGTTTTTGCTCTTCAAAAAACCAAATCGACATGAATGCAGAAAAGTCACTGTCGTCTTTGTTGTCACGCAAAAACATCTCAGTAGCTGGTAAGGCCGCCCATTCTGTGATGGCATTCATTTTGATCGTCTGAGCTTGTTCGTCAGATAACTTGGACGCGTCGAAACTGGACCAAGGAATATCCTTTTCCATGTCCCACCGGACGGCTTCTAGCTGTTTAAATAGTTCGGGATAAAGCATAAGAACTCCTTGGCGATTAACAATGCATCAAATCAGACGCGGTGTTATGACTGTTACGCGGCAAGAGCATCATCAGATGCAAGAACACACATTTTTATAACAGAACAATTTTATTTTCCCATTATGTCAAATCGTATTTGACACGCAGTCTCTGGGTGATTGGTCAAATGCAAACAAGGTCAAGACCCACGAAACTACTGGCATAAGTCAAACAGCCGAATCCGACTAGTGCGTATCAGCGTATAACAATAATCAGCTATTGCACAAGACAGCCATCTTGCAAACTGCGTGCGGTATTTCCCGCCAACGAAAACAACCGTTTTTTAAAAACAATTTCGCTATGTCCGATTCTTTTACTGCGCGGATCATCCTACCCCTTATCTGCCAAGCACTTTTGGGTCTGGCTGCCTTGACAGGGCCGCTAGCCTCTGCACAGGCCGCCGCCCCAGCCGCGACGACGATAGCGCAGACAGCCGCTTGCCCGACATTACTCAAGCACAATTTCTTGCGTCTGCAAGACGAAAAACCCCAAGACTTATGCCAATACAGCGGCAAAGTCGTAGTGGTCGTGAATACCGCCAGTTTTTGTGGTTTCACACCTCAGTACCAAGGGCTAGAAGCTTTGTATTCGCAATTTAAGGATAAAGGCTTGGTGGTACTGGGCTTTCCGTCAAATGACTTTTCGCAAGAAAGTGGCAGCAACAAAGAAATTGCGGATTTTTGCGCCAGCACCTTTGGGGTGAAATTTCCCATGTTCACAAAAACCAACGTCACGGGCAAGCAAGCCAATCCGCTGTTTAAACAACTCGCTGCAAAGACCGGCACAGCACCAAGCTGGAATTTTTACAAATACGTGATCAGCCGCGATGGACAGAGCGTGATCAGCTTTAACTCCATGACCGATCCCAAGGGACGGCAATTCTTAAATGAAATTGATAAGCAGCTAGCCCGGCCCTAAATCTGAGTCGCTCAGTGAGACCAGCAGCCCTAGTAAAAGTCAAAATTAACAAAAAGATACCACTTAGTCACTATTTGACCGGTGAGTAGTGAGGCGTTTATGATAGTCAATGATAATCAAAAGCAAAATTGTATAAATACAACTCAATGTTCACAGGAAAGCCTGTCTGAGACGCGCTGCAATGAAAATAAATGCTTTTAGCCGCCATGTCCAAACTTACGTTAACAAATCTTTACTGGCAAAAAATTGCATTCACAGGGAACTCATTGATAGCTTCTGATCTCAAACCCACGTACACATTGAACGCCTTGTTGGCGAACATTGAACGTCAACCCTTTTCATTGCTGCGGAGTTTTATAGGCCTTTGTGGCTTAGACAAAATCCCGGCGCACGTCTCCTCCTCCTCCCTTGCTTTATTGTTGGTACCGGGGCGCTTCGCAGCATTTTTATCTTTTGGTAGCCGCCCATGAGCGGCCAGCCAAACTCAGCCGCTCTGGCACGGGTGGCCATCGTCGGTTCAGGTATTTCAGGTTTAGCCGCAGCGCACGCGCTGAACGGCTTGGCTGACATCACACTCTTTGAAGCCGGTAACTATTTCGGTGGACACACCAACACAGTCGATGTCACATTGCCCGGAGCAGATGGTCTGGTCACGCACGGCGTAGACACCGGTTTTTTGGTTTTCAACGAGCGCACCTATCCAAATTTAATCAATTTATTGGCTGAACTAGATGTTAAGACTGCCAAGTCAGACATGTCGTTTTCCGTCAAAGTACCCGGCGCAGGCAGCAAGGGTCGAGCGCTGGCTTGGAGCGGCTCAAACTTAAGCAGTGTGTTTGCCCAACGCAGCAATTTATTCAACTGGAAATTTCTTCGCATGCTGCGTGACATCGTGCGTTTTAACCGCATCTGCACCAAGCTGGCCGAAGCAAATCTTGAGACTGAAATGCGCCAGCCGCTGAGTGATTTTCTTAAAGCTCATGCGTTTTCCAATGAATTTCGCGACTGGTATTTTCTACCCATGATGGGCTGCATATGGTCTTGTCCAACTGACCAGATGCTGCAGTTTCCAGTCGCCACCATGATTCGTTTTTGCCATAACCACGGTTTAATCCAAGTCACTGATAGGCCGCAGTGGTGGACTGTCAGCGGTGGTGCAAAACACTATGTTGAAAAAATCGTTGCGCAGATTTCAGACAAACGACTAAACACGCCCGTGCGCTTAATTGAGCGTGACGAAGAAGGCATTCGCATCGTCACCGATGGCCGTGCTGAGCGCTTTGACAAAGTAATATTGGCCGCACATTCAGACCAATCACTGGCCATGCTGCGCGAGCCCAGCCAGACCGAGCAGAATCTTTTAGGCGCCATACGCTACCAAGCTAACCGTGCAGTGCTGCACACCGATGCGACGGTACTACCCGACGAAAAAATTGCGTGGGCAGCTTGGAATTACGAGCGTGCAGTGCAAAGCGAGCAAGAGTCTTCAAGAGTCTGTCTGCATTATTTACTCAACATGCTTCAGCCCTTGCCCTTTAGTCAACCGGTTCTGGTTTCGCTCAATCCATTGACCGCCATACGGCCAGAGAAAATCATTGCCGAGTTCGACTACACACACCCGGTGTTTGATCTGGCTGCGATTCAAGCGCAAGGCCAGCTAAGCCAATTGCAAGGCGGCTCGCACAGCTATTTTTGTGGCGCTTGGACGGGCTACGGTTTTCACGAAGACGGGCTTAAATCTGGCCTACAAGCTGCTCGCCAATTATTGCGAGACATGAGCCCCGCATGATGCAAAACACAAAGGTTGATCTGCCGCTGATTGGCTTTGGCCAAGTACGCCACACGCGGTTAAAACCAGCGCAGCACGCCTTTAATTACGCCACTTATTTCTTGCTATTGCCAATGCGTGCAATGCAGAAAAACGGCAGTGGTCTACTTGCCCACAACCGAGCTGGACTGCTGAGTTTTTTTGACCAAGACCACGGCGACGGACGCGCTAATGCGGTCAGTTGGATAGATGAATTACTGGAAAAAGAAGGCATAACAGACGCCAGCGGCGAACTTTGGCTACATGCCTATCCGCGCGTGCTGGGCTACACCTTTAAGCCGGTTAGCTTTTGGTATTGCCACACCGAAAATGGCGACTTGCGAGCGATTGTGGCCGAGGTCAACAACACCTTTGGCGAGCGCCATTGCTACCTGCTAGATGCGCCCATCTATGGTCAAGAATTGCGCGCAGATAAAGTTTTTCATGTCTCACCGTTTTGCAGCGTAGAAGGCAGTTATCGCTTTCGATTCATGCGCAGCAGTCAAGACGGCGTAGAGAAAACCGTGGCCCGTATCGACCATGACGACAACACCGGCCCATTGTTAGAGACCAGCGTCAGCGGCACGCTAGAAACCATCACCCCACGCAGCCTGCGCAAGGCGCTGTGGACTTACCCAGCTATGACTTTTGCAATCATGGCGCGCATCCACTGGCATGCCTTTAAATTGTGGCGCAAACGCGTTCCTTTTTTTAGTAAGCCCAAGCCTCCGAAAGCATTTTTGACGCGATGAATATTCTCAATACACCTAGCGCCCGACCGGCAACATTAATCATTCCTAGCGACGCACCAGCTGCTGCTCGAAGCGCATTAAAACTGCTGGCGCGTCTCAAGCACGGCACGCTTAACGTCAAGATGCCTGACGGCACGGTTCAACGTTTTGGCAATGGTCAAAGTCCAACGGCTAGCTTGCATTTATTAAACTGGAATGCCTGTAGCGCTGCGCTCAAATCTGGTGATATTGGTTTTGCTGAAAGCTATATTGCGGGCGACTGGACTTCACCTCACATGACGGAGTTGCTGCGTATTTTCATGCTCAATCGTAAAGAAATTGAAGATGTGATTTACGGCACTTGGCTAGGCCGTTTGGCTTACCGGGTTAAGCATTTACTCAACCGCAATACCAAAACGAATAGTCAAAAAAATATTCATGCGCACTACGATTTAGGCAATGCTTTCTATCAGCTCTGGCTGGACGAAAGTATGAATTATTCGTCCGCAGTTTTTGACACACCTGAAGTCTCAATGCTAGAAGGCCAACATGCCAAGGTCAGGCGTGCGCTGCAATCGGTCCAACTCAAACCAGGTCAGCGAGTACTTGAAATTGGCTGCGGCTGGGGCGCGTTAGCAGAAAAAGCCGTGCTGGAGTTTGATGCGACGGTTGTCGGCGTGACACTCAGTACCGAGCAATTGGCTTGGGCTGAAGATCGTCTTAAACGGCAAGGCATTGGTGACTTCGCTGACCTGCGTTTACAAGACTACCGCGACATCGGGAAAACCACAAAAGACCAGCCCTTCGATGCCATCTGCTCGATTGAAATGGTCGAAGCAGTTGGCCGCGAATACTGGCCAGAATACTTTCGCACGGTGACACGTTTACTCAAACCCGGTGGTCACGCCTGCATACAAAGCATAGTGATTGCTGACGAATTGTTTGACCGCTACATCACCTCGACTGACTTTATTCAGCAGTACATTTTTCCAGGTGGTTGCTTGCCTTGCCCACGCGAATTTCGTGCCCAAGCCAATGCGGCAGGACTCGAAGTGATAGAAGAATTTTCATTCGGTAAGGACTACGCTCGCACGCTACAAATTTGGCGCGATGCTTTTAAAGCCAAAGAAACCGAAGTCATGGCACTCGGCTTTGACCGCCGCTTTATGCGTATTTGGGAGTTTTACCTGTGCTACTGTGAGGCCGCGTTTCACGAGGCCAATACCGATGTTGTGCAATACACGCTGCGCAAACTGTGAGCCAATGATGAAACGAAAAATCCAGCCCAGCCTGCTGATCAGCCTAGTCTTATTGTCTAGCCCATTGCTGGCCCAAACCGCACCAAGCGCAGCGCTAGACAGCAAGACAGATACGAGGATAGAGCTCCAGCAACAGCTGCCACAAGGCAAGTTGCTGGGCAAAACCAAACTCACGATTTGGGGCTTTCAAATCTATAACGCACGGCTCTGGGTGGCGCCGGGTTTTCGCACCGACCAGATCGATAATTCAGCCTTCGCATTGGAGTTAGCCTATCTGCGAGATTTCTCAAGCACCGATGTGGCTGAACGCTCGATTGAAGAAATGCGCCGTTTCGCCAGCCTCAGTCAAGCCCAGACGACAGCCTGGACGGCGGAGCTAATGCGCGTCATACCGAACGTGAAAAAAGGCGACCGTATCATGGCCGTGAATTTACCGGGTGAAGGTGTGCGTTTTTTATTCAACGGCAAACCGAATGGTGAAATTTTAGACAAGCAGTTTTCACGTTTGTTTTTTTCGATTTGGCTTTCACCTAAAACTTCAGAGCCCAAGATGCGTGAAGAATTACTACTCGGTGCAATGTGATCGACACAGGCCTTAGTCAGGAAAAATTTAGTCGCCGTAATACGCTGGCCTATGGTTTACTCGGCCTGCCGTTGGCGTTTGTTGCATTGCCGCTGTATGTGATTTTGCCTAACCATTACGCACGCGAGTTTGGTGTGCCACTGGCCACGTTGGGCGCAATCTTGCTGCTCGCGCGGCTGTTCGATGCGTTGATAGACCCGCTATTAGGACGACTGAGCGACCGGTTGTTTGCGCGTTCAGCACGTGCCGTTCTCATCATGGGTGGACTCGCCGCCTTGCTCCTAGCGCTGGGGTTTGCGCTGCTATTTTTTCCACTCGTGAGTGCGCCTGATGCACTACTGGCTTGGGCTGGCGCAACGCTAATGCTGACCTATGCTGGATACAGCGCACTGAGTGTCGCGCACCAGTCTTGGGGTGCCAGGCTGGGCGGCAATGAAGCCGAGCGCAGTCGCTTGGTCGCTTGGCGCGAAGGCTTGGGTCTGGTCGGCGTGGTGGTGGCATCCGTCACGCCGGTAGCACTTGGGCTGCCAGCCACCACGGCAATTTTTTTCGTCGCACTGGCCGCCGGTTGGCTGGCTTGGACGCGATCGGTACCGCCACCAACCAAAATAGAAGCAGCGCTAAACGCAGAAACTAAAAAAACAAAAGTCGCCGACACAACCAATCCCGTCAAGCCGGCCAATACAGTCGACACAGACATCTGGCTACCGTTTCGCTCTGCCGCTTTTCGCAGCCTGCTCACGGTCTTTATGCTCAACGGGATTGCCAGTGCTGTGCCGGCCACATTGGTGCTGTTTTTCATCCAAGACTTGCTGCAAGCACCGGCGGCTTTAGAGCCGCTTTTTCTGGGCAGTTATTTTTTATCGGCTGCGCTGTCCATGCCGCTGTGGCTGGCACTGGTTAAACGTTTGGGGCTTGCGCGCACTTGGCTGTGCGGCATGTTGTTAGCGATTGCGGTGTTTGCTTGGGCGTCTCAAATGGGTGCAGGTCAAACCACCGCATTTGTGGTGATTTGTGCGCTCTCAGGTATTGCACTGGGCACTGACTTAGCTTTGCCAGGCGCGTTATTGACCGGCGTGATTCAAGCTAACGGTGACTCTGGTCGCGCCGAAGGCGCTTATTTTGGCTGGTGGAGTTTTGCCACCAAACTCAATTTAGCATTGGCCGCCGGTCTGGCATTGCCGCTGCTAGCGCTATTTGGTT
The DNA here is from genome assembly GCF_012584515.1 of Polaromonas vacuolata. NCBI lineage: Bacteria > Pseudomonadati > Pseudomonadota > Betaproteobacteria > Burkholderiales > Comamonadaceae > Polaromonas > Polaromonas vacuolata. The sequence continues at coordinate 3,765,954 of NZ_CP051461.1, forward strand.
ACGCACCTGGCGTGAACACACCCACAGCGCTTAATGCGCTCTTGATTGCTTACTGCGTGCTGCCTTGCTTACTCAAGCTAGCAGCAGCAGGCAGCTTGTATTTTTTAGTCCTCAAAAAACCCAAACTCAAACCTTATTTATTATGAAAAAAGATCGCTCTTTTGCCGCATTTTTCTCACTTTTAGCGCTCACTGCTGGCTTATTAGCTGGCTGCGCTTCTCCGCAAGTGAGCGACTATGCAGCGGAAAAACCAGTGCTAGATATGCGTGAATATTTCAACGGCACGCTAGACGCTTACGGTCTATTCACCGACCGTTCAGGCAAAGTCGTCAAACGCTTTACCGTGCTGATGACGTGCAGTTGGACGGGTCCAGCGGGCCAAGAAGTCGGCACGCTGAATGAACAATTTAGCTACTCAGACGGTACCAAGGGCGAGCGCATCTGGACGCTCAAACGCACGCCCAACGGCAGCTATAGCGGCACCGCCTCTGACGTCGTCGGTCAGGCTAGTGGCCAAGAAATGGGCAATGCGTTTCGCTGGGGTTACACCTTAAATCTGCCGGTAGATGGAAAAATTATCGAAGTTCAGTTTGATGACTGGATGTATTTAATGACCGACAAAGTCATGCTGAACAAAGCTGCGATGAGTAAATACGGCTTCAAGCTGGGTGAAGTCACGCTGAGTTTCGTTAAACGCTAAAAACAAAAAAATTACTATGGCTTTTAATCCACCCATTAATGACTGGCACGGCAAGACCGTTTGGCTGGTCGGCGCCTCTAGCGGCATAGGCCGTGCAACGGCGCACGCTCTGCATTTACTAGGCGCGCAAATTATTATCTCGGCGCGCAACCAAGCCGCGCTTGATCAGTTTGTTCAAGAGCATCCTGGCTCTATTGCGCTGGCATTAGACGCTGGCGACGCAGCATCGGTCAAAGCCGCTGGCGAGTCGGTCTTGCAAGCCGGCCCGCTCGATCTGGTGCTTTACTGCGCCGGTTACTATAAAGAAATGCGCGCCGCACAATTTGATCTAAAGGAAATGCAAACGCACAACCAAGTCAATTACATGGGCGCATTGCATGTACTGGACAGCGTGTTGCCGTATTTCTTGAGTCGCAAAGCAGGGCACATCAGCATGGTCAGCAGCGTGGCCGGCTATGGCGGCTTACCGCAAAGCTTGGCTTACGGGCCGACCAAAGCCGCTCTGATTAATTTGGCAGAAACGCTTTACATGGACTTGCAAGACAGCGGCGTCGCAGTCAGCCTTGTCTGTCCTGGCTTTGTAGAAACACCGTTGACTGCACAAAATAAATTCACCATGCCGGGGCTACTTACGCCCGAGCAAGCGGCGGATGAAATCATTAAAGGCTGGCAATACGGTGATTTTGAAATCCACTTTCCCAAGCGCTTTACGCGATGGGTCAAGCTAATTGGACTGTTGCCTAGAAAGTTTTACTTTCCGTTGATTCGCAAATTCACCGGTTTGTAAAGCGTCTAAAAATTAAGTCGGCTGAGTGTCGACAAAACTTGCGCGCAGCGTGAGTTTTTCCTGCAGCTTGGCCAAATTAGGATAGCTGTCGCGCCAAGTGATTTGACTGAAACGAAAATCCAGATAAGACAGCGCGCAGCCTACCGCCACATCGGACAGAGTAATGTAGACACCGCTGCAAAAAGCTTTGTCGGCCAAGCAAAGACTCATGGACTTGAGAGCCAAATCAATTTTTACCAATTGGCGATCTATCCACAATTGACTGCGCTCGGCGTCTGTACGACCAGCCCATCCCGCTTCGAGGCGGGCGGCAACAGCCGCATCAAGCAGTCCATCGGCGAGTGCTTCCCATGTCTTTACTTCAGCCCGTTCACGGCTCTGAGACGGAATGAGTTTCCCCACTGGCGATAACGTATCTAAGTACTCAACAATGACTCGCGAATCGTAAAGTGTCTCGCCGCCTTCCATGACTAGGCAAGGCACTTTACCTAAAGGGTTGGTTTCACTGATGCGGGTATTTGTGGCCCAGACATCTTCGAGTAAAAACTGGTAATCCAATTTCTTCTCTGCCATTACGATGCGTACTTTTCGCACATAAGGACTGCTATTGGATCCGATGAGTTTCATAAATGACTTTGTGCAAGAAGAAGAAAGATTTCTGACAAACCATTCTATCGACTAAGCCGGCTAAGTCGCCGTGCGCGTTGCTAGCGACCTACAATTAAGGCATGAGCCCAACAAATACTCTTTCCCCCCTGAACGCGCTGTCCCCACTAGACGGCCGCTACGCCAGCAAACTCGCTAATCTTCGCCCACTGATGTCCGAGCGCGGTTATATGCACCGCCGTGTACAAGTTGAAATCGCTTGGTTTATTTCCCTCTCAGATGCTGGCTTTGCCGAATTCAAGCCACTCAGCCCAGGTGCACGAACCTATCTTATGGGTTTGGTGAAGAATTTTTCTGATGCCGATGCACTGGCAATTAAGACGATTGAAAAAGTCACCAACCATGATGTAAAGGCTGTTGAGTACTGGATCAAATCTAAATTTGAAGCGCGGCCAGAACTGCAATCTGCAGGCGAATTCGTACACTTTGCATGTACCAGCGAAGACATCAACAACACCAGCCATGCGCTGCAACTCAAAAGCAGCCGTGAACAAGTTTTGTTGCCCGCACTAGACAAAGTGATTACCCAGTTGCGCGAAATGGCGCACGAGTTTGCGGACGAGCCTATGCTGGCCCGAACGCACGGCCAGACCGCCAGTCCGACCACCGTCGGCAAAGAAATCGCCAACGTTGTGGCACGACTCGCACTCGCGCGCGAAAAAGTCGCCAGCATCAAACTGATGGCCAAAATGAATGGCGCCGTCGGCAATTTCAACGCTCACTTATCAGCCTGGCCCGAGTTCGACTGGGAAGCATTTAGCCGCAAGGTCATAGAAACTCCAGAGCCACTTGGCTTGGGCTTGAGCTTTCAATCGCACAGTATTCAAATCGAGCCGCACGACTACATGGCCGAGTTGTTCGATGCGATTGCCCGCACCAACACCATACTGATCGACTGGTCGCGTGATGTCTGGGGCTATGTCAGCGTGGGTTACTTTAAGCAGCGACTCAAAGCCGGAGAAATTGGCTCATCCACCATGCCGCACAAAGTCAATCCGATTGACTTTGAAAATGCGGAAGGCAACTTAGGCATGGCCAATGCCATGCTGCGCCACATGAGCGAGAAGTTGCCAATTTCCCGCTGGCAACGTGACCTGACCGACAGCACCGTGCTGCGCAACATGGGCGTGGCAATGGGCTACGCCGTGCTGGCCTACAGCTCGCTGAGCACAGGTTTGGGCAAGCTGGAACTCAATCGCGAGAACTTGCAAAGCGACCTCAATTCATCTTGGGAAGTACTGGCTGAGCCAATACAAACCGTGATGCGCCGTTATGGTGTTCAAGGGGCTTATGAAAAACTCAAAGAGGTCACACGCGGCAAAACCGTGACAGCTGAGGACTTGCACGCGCTGATTCGTTCGCTAGAAATTCCTGAGTCTGAAAAAGTCCGTCTTCTGGCCATGACACCCGCGAGCTATATCGGCATGGCGGGCGAGTTGGCAAGAAGGGTTTAAGGACTTAAGGTTTGGTAGGGGTCGAGGTCAAAACCTCGACTTCACTGTCTGGTGGCATATCACGCCCGCATTGCCAGCATTGCTCAAAGCCGCCTTCGACGATCTCACCGCAGTCGCAAGACCAGCGCCGCTGCGGCATGTTTTGCAATTGATCAAGCAACTGTTTTGCCGCCGATTCCTGATTATTGTGTGTTAGCCAGACCTCGGGCAAACACTGGTCAGGCGGCATTTCACCGGCCAAGCTACTCATAAAGTAGCGCTGAACACTGGCTTCGAAGCCAGCTTGCTTGAGGGCGTCTACCCAGAGCGAAGCAATTGCGATATTGGGGGCACGTGCAAGACGAATCATTAACTCAGTTTAACTGCTGACATTAGGTTGCACGCAGCCTGTGGCTACAGCCTTAGGCACTCACCTTTTCTCCAACGCTCGGTCAGAGTAACGCCCGAAACGCCAGGCGCTGGCGTCTAGCGTGATGCGCCGCCAAGTCTGGCGTTTCGCCGCTGGTGTCATCTCCAGCCAAAACTGAACTTCCTCAAAACTGCGGCCGCAGCCTTTGCACACTTCGTCGCCCTGACTGGTGGAGCAGATCGCGATACAAGGCGTGTCGGCCGTGCTGTCGTACCAGCGCTGCCAAGCCTGCATGGCGGCGTCTGGGAAGCTGTTCTCGTCGGCTTCTGTCTCGTGGTAGAAAACCATTAACGCATACACCTCGGCCAGCGCAATCAGTGGCCGGGCCAAGGTAATGCCGTCGAAGGAAGGGGATTTATCGCGCCAGTAATTAATGGCCGCTTCTATGTCTGTGATGTGTATGCCGGCCATGCGCTGAAGTCAAATCGGGTTAAAAGCTTGGCGTATTTGCAAGCGTGTGGGCAAATTATCCGGCAAGCGCTATTCCCTGATGCGGGACTTGGCTAAAAGCTTAAATTTGCAATTAAATTTATTTCGGCGCCTAATGGCCGTCCGAAGGGGAGTAACTCCTCTGATTTCGCCGCGCTGTTTTTAATTTAACTTGATTTAGCTTGATTTAACTTAAGCAAAGTCGCGGCAATTTCTCACAACAAGTCGTCAATACGAAGCTTATGCTTCCGGTTTGTTGGGCACGCAGCAGCGTGTCGAGCCAGACCTTCGATTAAAACCTGACCGGGTTTGATCGAGAGGTCTCTTGACTCACATTGACTCACGTTCACTCAACACCTCGACCTGACCTTGCCGGTTTGTAATACCGCTGGGAATTCGTACGCCGAATTTCCAAATTGAAACTTGACTAGAAATGTTGTGACTATGGAATTTTTATCCGCCTCTTGGCTGTCAGCACTGCTGACTATCATCTTGATTGACCTGGTGCTGGCTGGCGACAACGCCATCGTCATCGCCTTAGCTGCGCGCTCTTTACCCAAACACCTGCAGAAAAAAGCCATTATTTGGGGCACGGTGGGCGCTATCGCGCTGCGCTCCGCCATGACTATAGGCGTGGTCTGGCTGTTGCAAATTCCGGGGCTAATGGTGGCTGGCGGTCTAGGCCTGCTGTGGATTGCTTACCAGTTGTTGACCAGCCAAGACGGTGAGTCACATGAGGGCGTAGGCTCAGTCACCTTTTGGGGTGCGATGAAAACCATCATCGTGGCCGACGCCTTAATGGGCATAGACAATGTATTGGGCGTAGCTGGCGCTGCCAACGGTGCGTTCGATCTGGTTGTCATAGGTCTGCTGATCAGCATCCCAATTGTGGTTTTGGGCAGCACTATGGTGCTTAAGCTACTCACACGCTTTCCATCCATTATCTATATTGGCTCGGCTGTGTTGGCAATTACAGCGGCCAAAATGATTGTGGGTGAGCAGTTGTTAGACATGGTCTACGGTGGCCCAGACTCACCAGAATCGGCACAAACGCTAAACCGTATTGCCGAGTATGCGACCTACGTAATCGCAGTGGTCGGCGTGTTGGGCAGCGGCTGGTGGGCTGGACAGCGGGCTAAAAAAGCCAAGGCTGCGGTAATGGAAAAGCCCGCTAAGCCAACCGCTTCACATTAAATGGTCAGCATTAAGCACTCCATGTCTGCGCCTTGAATTTTCATGTTCTCATGCATACGCCACAAGATAGCTGATGTATTCTTGCGATCATGAAACTCTTACTTAAATGGCTTTGCAGCGCTTTGGCGCTGCTCATGGTGGCTTATCTTTACCAAGGAGTCAGCGTTAGCAGCTTTGGCGGCGCTTTAATCGCAGCGGCCGTTTTGGGCGCACTCAACGCAGTGCTGCGACCGATACTGGTTTTGCTCACGCTACCGGTCACAGTTGTCACGCTGGGTTTGTTTTTATTTGTTGTCAATGCGCTGATGTTTTGGTCCGCTGCAGGCCTGGTCTCAGGTTTGGCAGTTGCCGGTTTTGGCGCTGCACTGATTGGCTCGGTGCTTTACTCGCTGATTCAGCTAGCGATCGATTTTGTCTTGGAGCGCCTGTTCCTTAACCAGTAAATCGACCTGTCGAGCACGTGCATCGATGATGGAACCCTCGATAAAGTCCGCACTGCTGGGGTCACTGCGCATCAGACCTTGGGCCGCCCGCAACCTATCCAAGGCGCCGGTATATTCAAGTTGCGCCACATGCGCTTCAGCATCCGCACGCACTGCCCGTATACGTTGGTTTTGAAGTCCGTAGGCCTGTGACAGCAGCTGCCAAGCCAGCGCATCGTTGGGGTGAGCTGCGACTAAAGTTTGCAACCGGTCTGCGACTTCTTGCCCACGTCCCAACGCTAGCAGAGCGCGCGATGCCAGCATGATGTCAGCGCGCGTTGTGGCTAGACCCCAATCAATCCGGCTAGCTTGAATGGTTCCTGCCAAGGTATCGATTTCCAGACGCAGCAAGCGCACCGCGTGCAAAGACGGCGGATTACCGGCTAGCTGAGTTTCTAGTTTGGTAGCTAGCCGCTGTGCAGTTGGGTAGTCTCGCAGCCGGCTCGCCGCTAACGCGCCGGCATAAAGCCGGGCAACGCCACGGGCACTAGACGAATCAGAAACAGTGCCCTGCTGTGCCTCAAGCACCATAGTGTGTAGGGCATCAATACCAGGGTCAGAAAGCACGCGCGCGCGTGATGCCATCATGGCGTGTAAGACCAAGGCTTGCGCAGATTCACGCTCACTTGCAGCACTAGCCGGTGCTACATTTTGTGCGGCCAGTTGCAGCCGGGACTGTGCCTCGGCGATACGTTGGGTATTGAGCGGGTGAGTGCGCAGATAGGGAAATGAGCCGTTGTCGTTCAATCGCGATGCTTGCTGGAGCTTGTCAAACATACTCGCTACACCACTGCCTTCAAAGCCTGCGTCCAACATCACACCAAAACCGACACGGTCTGCCTCGCGCTCCATATCACGTGAGAAATTTAACTGGTTTTGCGCTGCCAGCGCTTGGCCACCGACTATCGCTGCGCTACCGGCCTGCGGATTTTTGCCTAAAGCTAAGGCGCCCAAAATCATGGCGCCCACCATCCACGGCGTTTGCTGACTTTGCTGGGTTATTAAACGGGCAATATGGCGCTGAGTCACATGGCTAAGTTCGTGACCGAGCACTGCGGCGAGCTCGTCTCGGCTGCTGACTGTGCTGATCAGACCCAGATGCACACCGAAATAACCGCCGGGCAAGGCAAACGCATTGACAGTGCGGTCACGGATCAAAAATATCTGCCAAGAAAAGCGCTCCTCGAGCTCGGCATTGAGCTCGCCTCTGGCCCGCGCAGCCGCCATCAAAGGCAGCCAAATACTTTGCACATAATCCACCAACACCGGGTCATCCATATAGTCAGCATCGCGGTAAATACTGGCTGCAATGCGCTCACCAATGCGGCGCTCGGCAGCCGGAGTGATCTGCGAGTTCTCGCCCAAAGTAGGTAATGCAGATGCCGAATTAAATGCACCGGGAAGCGGCTGAGCGAATGGGGCACTAGTAGACAACAGCAGTACCAGTAGCGTCAGCCTGTGAGTGAAAGGAAAGCGCTGGCGGGTCGGGTTTAGCGCGAAAAATCGGCCCAAACTTTTACCTATGCCGCAGGCCAAAATGTGAGTCTTACAGAGATAAGGTTGTATCAACATGGTCTTATGATGAGGCATGACAGTAAAGGTTCGTTCAATGACATCGCCAACAATTTCTTCTTCCGCTACAGCAGCATCCACACTCACCCATTTTGATGCTCAAGGCCAAGCCCATATGGTGGACGTAGCGGCCAAAGCCACCACCCACCGAATTGCCATTGCACAAGGCCGCATCGTGATGAATCCGGCCACCCTAGCCATCATCATGCAGGGCAACGCCAAAAAAGGTGATGTGCTGGGCATAGCCCGCGTGGCCGGCATCATGGCGGCCAAAAAAACCAGTGACCTAATTCCACTTTGCCACCCCTTGGCCTTAACTCGCGTGACGGTAGATTTCACTTGCGACGAAATCAACGCCAGCATACATTGCCGCGCCTGCGTGGAAACCGTAGGCCAGACGGGCGTGGAAATGGAAGCGCTGACAGCCGCGCAAATTGCCATGCTCACCATTTACGACATGTGTAAAGCCGTCGACCGGGGCATGACAATTACCGATGTCAAAGTGTTGGAAAAGCATGGCGGTAAATCAGGAAGCTTTACTAATCCTTGAGCGCTCATTCACGCTTGATTCGCTCACATCTTCGCTTTTTTTGCGCCGGATTGAGCTGCATCCAGCGCTCAAACTCCAGCGGAAAAGACTGCTGGTAACGCCGCATTTGCGCCTTGGCCTCGTCCTCAAAACCCAGCATTAAAGCGCTCTCAATACGTTTTTCAATCACACGTGGCTCGGGCGAAAAATGCAGCAACAAGCCTGACGACTCAAAGATCGTTTGTGCATTACTCGGCGTGAGCGGTGTGAGAATCAAGGTAGCAAACCGAGCCTGACCAGCAAACAGCCGTGAATGGTTTATCTTGGTCAGTGTGTCTTCACGGTAGTTAGGGATACGCAACTCAGGCATGAGGTAAATCTGACTGATACGCTGGTAATCCCGTGCCGCATAAATGCACGCCAGAGCCAAAAATACAGCGGTAATACCCACTAATAAACGAGGTAACAGCGACGGTTTTTCTGCTGTATTGCGCCGCCATAAAAACAATAAACAAAGCCCTGCGGCCATCTGAAACGGACCGTACCAAAGGGGATACTCCAGCAAGCTGTGCAGCAGTATCAGCGCCAACACAGCCCACGCCAGCTGCCGCGTCACGTCGCGCTCACGCCAAGGCTTTTGCGTCCAAATCCAAAATACGAATGCAGCGCATAAAGTCAGCGCAATCGGCAAGCCCAGCTCGACCGCTAAATGCAACGGTAAATTGTGTGCGTTATCTAAAATATCGCAAAACCGCGGACCCGTATAAAGCGCCCAATGATGGGCATAAGACAGCTCACCCCAACCCCAACCTAGCCAAGGTTTTTGCGCAATCAAATGCAGCACGTTTGCCCATAACGTCAAGCGACTACTGCACACAGCATCGATCGTATTAAGACGAGCGACCAGGCCTAGTGAGAAAAAGTCACCGCCAGCAAACCAGGGCAAAAGCATCAAAGACAGAGCATAGCTAAGCACACCCACTAACAAAAGATTGCGCGGCAACGCCGCACGCCAGCCAGTCCAAACCAACGGAGCGACTAAGGCCAGCATGGCAATTTGAACTAAACCGGTACGCGAAGAAGACGCCGCATTACCCACAGCAAGTAGCGCTGCAGCAAGTAAAAATAAGGCGTGAGAAAATCGTGATACTGGCTTTTTCATTAGCAGCGCCAACCCAAGCAAAGCCGCTAATGCCAGCATGGTCAGCGTCGCAAACTGATTGCGTTGACGCAAATTAGCAAACGCCTCGCCGAGCGAGGTATGGTTAATCCAAGGACTAAAGACTGCGGAATAGCCTAGGTATTGCAGCAAACCAAACACACTGCTGATCAGGCCCGCAGCGACCCAAGCGTAGGCCACGGGTAAGACCCAGCGTTGATTAAAAGACAAGGGAATTCGATCTTTGATCGCCACCGGAAAAACCGAAAGCAACAGCAAGAAAGCGCTGGCAGCCAGACACACCAGCCATGGAACAACCGCTGCGGATGGACCGGGTGCGAAAGGGTTGAGCCAGGGCAGTAGCAAGGCTAGAAATGCCGCCGCACGAAAAAATTTCAGACTCATGACCGACAGACCAACATCAGTGCAAAAGCTGTTGCAAGGCTGCTCAAAGCCTTGAATTCATAGGCCGTTATAGGGCCGTGGTGCCGTGGATAAACGGGTGCTGGCGCAAAGCTGTCATGAACGTCAATGGGCAAAATTCGATGGGTGGAAAGGGCGTGCATGGCTTGCATTTTAGTGAAGCTCTTGCCAGTCTCGAAAAGATCACAGCACTTGATTTAAAGGATTGCAATTTAACTGAGCTAACACTTTATTTAGCCAAGCAACGGGTGCCGCGTACCGCTTATTTTTACGCCCTTAATTTGAAGATTTAGCCGATAGGAGAGTTGGCGGTGCGATGAAAGAAAGCTGTGGATAGCGCAACTGCAAGGCGAGCCACTCTGCTTGGGCTTCCAGGCAGCGCGCGCTTGAATGAATGCGGCAGATTGAATCTAATGTGTCTCGCGCAACACGCGGTTGAGCGTTTAAACCAGCCGCCAATGCGTAGCGAAATAGTACCGGCGCGTAAGCATATCGCAGCGCAACCATACGCATGGCGTCAAGCGCAGCGGGCGTCATATCCGGTGTCGCCTGTGTGCTGACAAAGCGCTGATACGCTTCTAGCTGATTGAGTAGCCGCCTCGGTTCAATCGGCGTTGAGATAGCATTAACGCCAATACGCGCAGACTCCAAACGCAGTGTGCGGTGCGCTTCTTCAACGTCTAAGTATTCGGTAGCAGTCCAGACAAAAAATACGGCTAACGAACCCACACAAAAAACTGCAAATTTGCGCGGTATCAAAACTTGTACTTTTGACGGCGCCAACCTTTCTAAGCAGCCCATGATCAGGCCCAAAGGAATCAAGAAATAAGCGTATTCAAGCGCGTATTCGAGCAGGCCATGAATAACAATACCGCCAGCCAACACCATCAACCAAACAGAGCCCGCGTCAGTGATTGCCCGCAGCCGAGAAACTAGCCACCAGGTAAGCAGTGCCGCAATAGTCAGGCCCGCAGGAATACCGTTCCACAGCAGCAAATCCAAAATAAAGTTGTGACTGTGCTCAAAATAGTCCCCGATTGGCTGATGGTTCAAAGCAATACGTTGCTGAGCCGAGCCGACCTGCTGCCAGCCGTAACCCAACCATGGCTCTTGGCGAATAGCGTCCAGCATGGCGCGCCAATAAATTAGACGAATGCCGGGTAGCATTTGGTCGGTCAAAGTGCGGCTGGACGTTAACAGCAGCATCTCGCATAAACGCGGCCACAGCAACACCCACCCAATGAAAATACTGCCTAACCCAGTCAACTGCGGCAAGGATACTCGCGAGGTATAAAACCGCCGCGCTAGTGCACCAGCGACCAGGACTAACCCAACCTGAAGCCAGCCAGTGCGCGACTGCGACATGGCCATACCAAAAAGCAGAAAGACGCCAGCCAACCAAAAAACCAGCCGCTGTACCTCACGCCGCTCATAAAGCCATAGCAAGCTGCATAGCCCAATGAGGCAAATTGTCGCGAAGTGGTTGGGCTGGGCCACATTGGCAAACGGTCTTGCGCCCGGTGGTAAATCTGCCATGTAAATACCCAAACTCAAAGCGCCAGTCCACTGAACAAGGGCGATACCCACCGACAAAATCGCAACGATAACCCAACCAAAGGTTAATGCATTAAGTATGTCGCCGGAAAAACGCGACGCTGTGATAAGGGCACCAGTGCCGACAGCAGCCAGCCATAACGCAATATAAAAAGCCGACATAAGGGCATCGCCGTAAAACCAAATTCGGCCAGTAAGCCATTGAAACAGCAGCACCAAACCACTTATAACTGCAACCAATAATAGCGGTCGTGAAACCTTGATATCTGGCGGAGCACGCCACAAAATCACTGCGGCTAGCAACAGCAAAATAGCAATAGCTATGCCGTCGCCCCAAGCAGTCGACCACGGTAAATAATGGTTAGGCATAAGCCAACCAACACCAGAAAAACTGGTGAGAATAATTATTAAAGACGATGTGCGCATTAACGAAAAAAGCGGCCAAGGCCGCTTTTTATATTAAAAATATTTTTTAAACTGTTCTGCACGAACCTGGTAAAAATTTAGCAGGTAAGCCAGCCGCCGCAGTAGGTCCACACACCCACATTTGAATGGGTGTACCGGCAACTATAGCGTTACATGTTGCGAAAGTTGTAGCAGTCGCATTACTGCATGGCTGCAATTGAATGCTGCCAACAGCAGTTCCTCCAAGATTTTGAGTTAATACAGTAACAACTCCAGTTCCAACAGTCGTAACCGATGCAACGAACCTAGTAGTTGGGGATGCCGATTCACAGCCCCAAGCGTTTACTGCTGCAGCTAAGGGAAGTACGGTAGCAGTTTGCACAGTCTCAGTAATTGAGGTTCGGCAAGTAGAGCCAGCGAGAATCACTTCAGACACCTTAGCCTTGACCGTGTAATCCTGATACGCCGGCAGTGCCACAGCAGCCAAAATACCAATAATCGCCACGACGATCATCAATTCGATAAGGGTAAAACCCTGTTGTAGTTGACGTTTCATAAAGAACTCCAAAAAAGTAAGGACAGATATCCGCTTTTTGTCACAGCAAATCGCGACCAGATAAAAGACGAATGCCGATTACAGTCTAGCCCGATTTTCGCTTCAATATGTGACGTTTTTAGTATAAAAAAAGAAAATGGTCGCCAATATGTTACGGAACGAGACGTCTTAGTCCTGAACAAACTGCATCGCAGTACCAGCGAGCATCAACATATCGCCGTTTTTGAGTAACGCTGCATCATCGCCAATCGGCAAACCGTTGAGCAAGGGTCGCTCTTGACCGTCCACATGCACCAACACAAAGCCTTGCGCTCGCTTGGTAATAGTCGCTACCGCTTGGCCAGGCTTGCCTATCGTTGTGACGACCTTAACCAGAACGATTTCGCGATCCGCTGCCACACCAGACAGGACCTTGATAGAGGCATTAAAACTGGCCACTGAATGCGGGGCTGTGATGCGCGTGGCTGTATCTGACTCGCTGGCGTGCCGACTTCCAACGCTGCTATTTTCGGGCTCGCTTAGGTACTCGATCTTGAAGTTACCAATTTCAATTACGTCCTTGTTTTGTAAAAGCTGCCTTTTCACAACCTTGCCATTCACGCAGCTGCCGTTGGTGCTATTTAAATCTTCTAAGAACACATCTTCGCCGCTTATTTGCACCAACGCATGCTCGCCGCTGACGGCAAGATTATCGATCACTATGTCGTTATAAGGTCGCCTACCTAGGGAGGTTCGGCTCTTCGTCAATTGGACTTCATTGATGACGACACCATCTTTAGAGACGATTATTTTCGGCATGGCCGACTCCTGTTTAATTTTGCTCTGTCAGGCTGTATTTATTTGCCCAGCATACGGGACAAAAAACTGCGTTTTTCAAGCGCTTGACTGGCCAGTACCAGCAACACAGAAATGTTATCGCGCCCGCCGCTGGTGTTGGCCGCCGAAGTCAAGCGCCAAGCTTTTTGCTCTAATGATTCAAAGCCTTGCATGATCTCGGAAATCACTTCATCGCGCACCATATCTGAGAGTCCGTCGGAACACATCAAATACAGATCACCAGACTCCACACGGTGCTCGTGAATCTCTAGCGCCACACCATCTTCAACCCCCAAAGCACGCGTCACCAAGTTACGGTTGCTAGAAGTCAACGCCGCCTCTGGCGTGATCAGCCCAGCATCAATTTGCTCTTGCAACAGGGAATGGTCTTTAGTGATTTGCACCAGCGCATCGCCGCGCAAGCGGTAACAACGCGAGTCACCGATATGGCCTAGCGTTAAGCAGTCGTTATGAAACACACCAACTACCAAAGTAGTGCCCATGCCGGTGTACTGAGGATTGGAATTGCCGGCGTTATAAATCGAATGATTGGCATTTTCAACGCAGATTTCCATCGCCCGCCTAACGCCTTTGGGCAACGGATTTAGCCCAGTTTGTGTGAGCCAGCGACCCATCTCAGCGTTAATAAAGGTCGCCGCCATAGCACTGGCAACTTCACCTGCGTTATAGCCTCCCATGCCGTCGGCAAGTATGCACAAACGCGTTGACACATCAAAGCAGACCACGTCTTCGTTATTGCTTCGAATCAGTCCTGGATCGGTTTGACTGAAGAACTCATAATTCATTTTTTTGCAACTTAAGTCGCAGCAGCTCTTGGGCTCGAGCGCCACAGTTGGCGACATTGAAGAAGTCGGACTTACGCACGAACGGCTCCACTTATCTGAGCGAGTCTATCAGGCAAGTCCGCGCAAAAGGGCTAAAAGCTAAAGCACTTGTGTCACGAAAAAATCCCCAAAGCTTGTCATTTCGGAGTTGAAAAATCTACGCTTTCGCTACTAGTCGCCTACCCAACCGAATACCGACTGCAATAGTATTAATCCAAAGTAGCGTTGCTGCGCCGATTAAGAATACTGCCCAGCCCAGTCACTAGCAGCGCGCCCAGTACGCCGGCAAAAATCACCACTTGCTGACTGATCACGCCAAATTGCGCGCTGATAGCGGGATCGGTGAGCAGCATCTCGCCAGCCAAAAAACCCAGCATCGCGGCACCGACGGTGATGATGACGGGAAAGCGCTCCATCACCTTGGTCAAAAAAGTTGCGCCGAAAATGATCAGCGGAATACTCACCAGCAAGCCCAAAATGAGTAGCGGTAAATTACCGTTTGCGGCGGCAGCGACGGCCAGCACATTGTCTAGACTCATGATCAGATCAGCGACCAAAATAGTCCGAATCGCGACCAGCATGCTGCTGACCATATGACCGCCTTCACTGGCCTCATTTCCGCCCTTGAGCAGGTCAACACCAATGTAGACAAGTAGCACCGCACCGCCTGCTTTGAGGTAGGGCAAGGAGAGCAACTCAATCGCTACAACAGTCAGCACAATGCGCATCACTATGGCCGCAGCAGTGCCCCAGAAAATGGCTTGGCCGCGCTGCTTGTGCTCTAGCGTGCGTGCAGCCATCGCAATCACCACGGCGTTGTCGCCTGACAGCACGATATTGGCCAGTACTATAGAGCCAAAGGCGCTCCACACCTGCGCTGAAGAAAGATCAAGTCCGAAAATCATGGCAGCTCCGATAGAGGAAACGAAAGAAAGCGCCAACAGGCGCTTTCTTTCAAAGTTCTTTCAGTCTAGCCCGGGCTTGGCGCGTATTGCATTGGTAATACTGCTTACACAATTAAGCGACCAAGATGCAATCCCAGCCGATTTTCAATTCACGTCCTAAAGCCTGCCGAAATTGCCGACGCTTAAAGTAACGCCTTGAGCAACTTAGCCATCTCGGACGGATTACGCGTGACGGTAAAACCGCAAGCTTCCATGATGGCCAACTTGGCATCCGCCGTGTCTGCGCCACCAGAAATCAGCGCACCGGCATGGCCCATGCGCTTACCTGCTGGAGCGGTAACGCCAGCGATAAAACCAACGATAGGTTTTTTCATGTGGAGCTTGCACCACTCGGCCGCTTCAGCTTCATCGGGTCCGCCGATTTCACCAATCATGATGACAGCGTCGGTATCCGGATCATCGTTGAAAGCGCGCATCACATCGATATGCTTCAAACCATTGATTGGGTCGCCACCAATGCCGACGGCGCTGGACTGACCCAAGCCGATTTCGGTCAACTGCGCAACCGCTTCATAAGTCAGCGTGCCGGAGCGGCTAACCACACCGATACGGCCCTTGCGGTGAATATGGCCGGGCATGATGCCGATCTTGAGTTCGTCTGGCGTGATCAGGCCCGGGCAGTTAGGGCCGAGCAGCAGCGTGCGTTTGCCGCCAGCAGCTTCCTTGGCCTTCATGCGGTTGCGAATTTCCAGCATGTCGCGAACCGGTATGCCTTCAGTGATGCAAATGGCCAGGTCGAGGTTAGCTTCTACAGCTTCCCATATAGCCGCAGCCGCACCAGCTGGTGGCACGTAAATGACCGATACCGTGGCGCCCGTGGCCGATGCGGCTTCAGACACGTTAGCAAAAATTGGTATGCCTTCGAAATCTTCACCGGCCTTTTTCGGGTTCACGCCAGCCACGAATGCGGCCTTTCCATTGGCGTACTCACGGCACATGCGGGTGTGGAATTGACCGGTCTTGCCAGTAATGCCTTGCGTGATGACTTTGGTGTCTTTATTGATGTAAATCGACATGATGTGTTCTTTCGCTATTGGCTATGCTGGCGTTAGGCTTTTGCAGTGCTGACGGCTTTAACAGCAGCTTGTGCTGCTTCTGCCATGGTGTTGGCCGCAATAATGGGCAGACCGGAGTCAGCCAGCATTTTCTTGCCCAAGTCTTCGTTAGTGCCCTTCATGCGCACCACCAAAGGCACCGACAGATTGACGGCTTTACAAGCTGCAATCACGCCGCCGGCAATGGTGTCGCACTTCATGATGCCGCCAAAGATGTTGACCAAAATACCCTTGACTTCTGGATTTTTGAGCATGATCTTGAAGGCTTCTGTGACTTTTTCTGCAGTTGCGCCGCCGCCCACATCCAAGAAGTTAGCCGGCTCGCCGCCAAACAATTTGATAGTGTCCATAGTCGCCATAGCCAGGCCTGCACCATTGACCAAGCAGCCGATATTGCCGTCTAAGCTGATGTAGGCCAGGTCGAACTTGCTGGCTTCGATTTCAGCTTGGTCTTCTTCGTCCAAGTCGCGGTAAGCGACTAACTCGGGGTGGCGAAACAGTGCATTGGGGTCAAAGTTGAACTTAGCGTCCAATGCTTTGATATGACCATTGCCTTCAAGCACTAACGGATTGATCTCGACCAGCGAGGCATCCGTGTCCATATAGACTTTGTAAAGCTTTTTGAGCACATCAATGCACTCGGCAGTAGAGGCGGCCGGTACGGTCATGCCGTCGGCCAGTTCCTTGGCTTGCGCATCGGTCAGACCCACAGCTGGATCGACGAAAACCTTGATGATTTTCTCCGGCGTTGCGTGGGCAACTTCTTCGATGTCCATACCGCCTTCTGACGACGCCATCAGAGCGACGCGCTGAGTTGCGCGGTCGGTCACGGCCGAAACGTAATATTCTTTTTTGATGTCCGCGCCTTCTTCGATCAAGAGGCGGCGAACCTTTTGGCCAGCCGCATCGGTCTGGTGTGTGACCAGCTGCATGCCGAGGATTTCGGTGGCCAGTGCACGAACTTCTTCGACACTGCGAGCGAGCTTAACGCCGCCGCCTTTGCCGCGACCGCCAGCGTGAATCTGAGCTTTAACTACCCAGACTGGACCGCCGAGTTTTTGTGCGGCTTCTACCGCTTCTTGCACTGTGAATGCCGGAATGCCGCGTGGCACTGGCACATCGAAACTACGCAAGATTTCCTTGCCCTGATACTCGTGAATTTTCATGAAAAAACCTTCAGAATTCAATAAAGAGGGGGTCTGCAACAAAGCTTCATGGGGGGGCGGTCAAGACACTTTTAGCCTCTAACGCCGACTCAAAACGCTGTGTTAGCGTTGACGGGGATAGCAAGGGAGAACTGTATCATGGTGCATTGCACAAAACTTTTCTTAAACTTACGCAGGTTTTCAAGCCTATTAATGCGCTACTTATTTAAGAAAATGCCTGAAACTAATCACTGCCAAGCAAGGCTTTGCGCCCGCCTTGTTTAACCGAGAGCCCAGAACCCATATGCCAAAGATTTTCATTGACGGCGAAGCCGGTACCACTGGCTTGCAAATCCTAGAGCGTTTGCAGGCCATGCCGCAAATCACGCTGCTCAGCATCACGCCTGAGTTGCGCAAAAACGCAGCCGCTAAACTGGATTTAATGGCACAAGCCGATCTGGTCATACTCTGTCTGCACGACGACGCTGCGCGCGAATCGGTGGCCATGATTGACAGCTTAAGCGGCAAAAAACCCAAGATTATTGATGCCTCAACGGCACACCGCACAGCCCCTGGTTGGGTCTACGGCTTTCCCGAACTAAGCCGCACTCACGCCGCGCTAGTCGCTGACGCCGAGCGCGTTGGCAACCCGGGCTGCTATGCCACCGGCGCCATCGCACTCATCAGGCCGCTAATAGACGCCGGTCTGCTTGACGCGGATGCAGCGCTGGCCTTGCCAGCTGTGAGCGGCTACTCCGGCGGTGGTCGCCAGATGATTGAAGCCTACCAAGCGGGAGACGCGCCGCTTTACGAAATCTACGGCCTTAGCCTTGAGCACAAGCACCTGCCAGAAATCATGCGCCACACGGGTTTAAGCCGG
Organism: Polaromonas vacuolata; assembly: GCF_012584515.1. Taxonomy (NCBI): domain Bacteria; kingdom Pseudomonadati; phylum Pseudomonadota; class Betaproteobacteria; order Burkholderiales; family Comamonadaceae; genus Polaromonas; species Polaromonas vacuolata. The sequence goes on from NZ_CP051461.1 coordinate 3,783,979, forward strand.
CGTCCTGTTTTCACGCCAGCCGTCGGCAACTTCATGCAAGGTATGTTGGTGCAACTGCCGCTGCATTTAGATTTAATGCCCGGTAAGCCAACAGCGGCGCGTATCAAAGAAGCGCTTAGCCAACACTATGCGGACAGCCCATGGGTGTCAGTAGAAGATGCGCCAGAGTCCGGCAAACTTGACGCGCTGGCTTTAAATGACAGCAACAAAATGGAACTACGCGTCTTTGGCAATGAAAAATATCGCCACGCGGTGCTGATTGCACGGCTGGACAACTTAGGCAAAGGCGCCTCGGGTGCAGCGGTGCAAAATCTTAGATTAATGCTGGGGCTTTGAACTATACGAGTTCATACGGCGCCAGTCGCTAACGGGTAATCGAGTAATCGAGTAATCGAGTAATCGAGTAATCGAGTAATCGAGTAATCGAGTCTGAGTATTGCCAACCCAAGCATAGCTAACAAGATACCGGTAATTGCGGGCTGGCAAACCCGCATCAACCGTTAATACCGCAACTCTCGCAAGCTTGGATCGGCCTACTTTTCACATCTTCTCTTGGCTGTTTAAGCCTAATTCAGCTTACTTTTCAGTCTTCTTCTAGCCGCGCAATCACGCGCCGAATCACATCCCCGCTAAAACCGCGCCCGGCCAAAAACCTCGCTTGTTTGGCGCGCGCTGCGCCGTCAATGCCGGGGACTGCAAACTTCTTGCGCCAGATCAGGCTGGCCCGCTCGAATTCACTGGCCTTGAGCGCATCTACCGCATCCGTCACCACTTGAGCGCCCAGTCCCTTGGACTGCAACTCGTAACGCAGTCTTGCGGCGCCAAAACGCGCTGCCTTACGGTGTACAACCGAGTCGGCCACGCGTTGCTCGCTGATGAAGTCCTTGGCCTGCAAATCGTCTAGCACTTGGGCTAGCTGGCCTGGCGATTCTTCATGCGGCGCCAGCTTGCGTTCAAGCTCGCTGCGCGAATGCTCTCTGGCGCTGAGGTAACGCAGGGCTCGACCCTTGAGTGACAGCGTCATGCCGGATTTGCTGCGCGGCTTGTCCGAGTGAGTCCGCGCCGCACTGCTGCGAACGGCGTCGTCGGATGGCTTAAACATCACTCACTCCGCAAAGCCTTGGTGTCAAGCCGCAGCCTTGGGCGCCTTGTCTATCTTCTCGGCTTTTTCTGCTTTCTCGGCTTTAGCTGGCTTATCCGCAGACTTATCCGCACCGCCTTGGCCCGGCTGTATCAAAGGAATGCCGAGTGACTCACGCACCTTGTTTTCGATTTCCATCGCCAACGCTGGATTTTCCTTGAGAAATTCACGCGAATTGTCCCGCCCTTGGCCGATTTTTTCACCGTTGTAGGCATACCAAGCACCGGCTTTTTCAACAATATGGCCAGCCACGCCTAGGTCTAACACTTCGCCCAAGCGGCTAATGCCTTCACCGTAAAGAATGTCAAACTCCGCCGTTTTAAAAGGTGAGGCAACCTTGTTTTTGACCACTTTGACACGCGTCTCGTTGCCTATGATTTCTTCGCCCTTTTTGATCGAACCAATGCGGCGTATGTCTAAGCGTACCGACGCGTAAAACTTCAGCGCGTTGCCGCCTGTCGTCGTCTCGGGTGAGCCAAACATGACACCAATTTTCATGCGAATTTGATTGATAAAAATCACCATGCAATTGGCTTTTTTGATGGTCGCAGTGAGTTTACGCAGCGCCTGGCTCATCAATCTAGCCTGCAGACCGGGCAACGAGTCACCCATCTCACCTTCGAGTTCGGCCTTGGGCGTGAGCGCGGCGACCGAGTCAATCACGATCAAGTCAACTGCGCCGGAGCGAGTCAAAGCATCAACGATTTCCAGCGCTTGCTCACCGGTATCGGGCTGACTGATCAGCAACTCTTGCAGATTAACGCCTAGCTTTTGCGCGTACTGAATGTCCAGAGCATGCTCGGCATCGACAAAAGCACAGGTGCCGCCCAGCTTTTGCATCTCGGCAATCACTTGCAAAGTCAATGTCGTTTTACCCGAGGACTCAGGGCCGTAGATTTCGACCACCCGGCCGCGCGGCAAGCCGCCAACACCGAGTGCGATGTCTAGGCCTAGGGAGCCGGTGGAGACAACTTGAATGTCTTCGATCACCTCTCCAGCACCCAACTTCATGATGGTGCCCTTGCCAAACTGTTTCTCAATCTGTGCCAATGCGGCCTGCAAGGCCTTGGCTTTTTCTGTGTTCAAGGCGGGGTTGGCTTTATTTGGCAAGTCCATAAAAAACTCCTGGGTAGGTCAATAATTTAAAAAGTTGAGCATTTGTTTGACGTTACTGGCGTTAACAACATGCTGGATACATAACCAGTACTTTATGGCTGACATACCAATAAGTAAACCCTATTTTTAGTCAGTTTACCTGTCTATATTTTGCTACCATGAAGCCATGCAAACTTCTATAACCAGTCCGACAACACACCCGGGTGACAGTTGGCGTCTCACGCATTTAGGCCGTCTGCTGGGTCAGTCCATGCGCCGTTTTGACGAGCGCGTCCTGTGGCTGATGGCACGCAATGTAGAGGTGCCGTTGGCGCTGGCCAATTTAGCCGCGCGCAACCAAGTCGGGGCGGCCCATATACACATCACCCGACATCTGGCGGTGACAGGCTCGCGGCTAACCGATTTAGCGGCGAGTGCCGGCATGAGCAAACAAGCCATGGCTGAACTGGTCGATCAATGCGAAGCCTGGGGCTTGGTAACACGCGAGAATGATCCGCACGACAAGCGGGCGCGCCAAGTGCGTTTTACCGACACCGGTCAGCTCTGGCTAAAGGCCTTCCAGCGGGCAGTGGAACAAGCCGAGGAGGAGTTTCGCCAAGCGGTTGGTCAAGACGTAGCCACCGTGGTAGCTCTCGGTCTGGAGGCCTATGCGGGTGCGCAAGATTAGTTTTAAAAACCACCGAAGAAAAGCGTCAAAATAGCGCGACTGAACAATAGCCTAAAATTTGTAAGTAAATATATCAACACGCCAGCCAGCACCAGCACAGTGGGGTCGGTTCACGGAGGACAAACATGCGAATTTTGATTGCCGAAGATGACCAAGTTCTAGCCGATGGCTTGTTGCGTACTCTGCGTGCGTCTGGTGCAGCCGTCGACCATGTCGCTAGTGGCACCGAGGCTGATGCCGCTTTGCTGACGAATACTGAGTTTGATTTATTAATCCTCGATCTAGGACTGCCGCGCATGCACGGACTCGAAGTGCTCAAGCGCTTGCGGGCGCGCGGCTCAGCGTTACCGGTGCTCATTCTCACGGCCGCCGACAGCGTAGAAGAGCGCGTCAAAGGCCTGGACTACGGCGCTGACGACTACATGGCCAAGCCCTTTTCACTGCAAGAACTCGAAGCCAGAGTGCGCGCGCTGATTCGCCGCGGCATGGGCGGCGCAAGCAGCACCATCAAGCACGGCCCACTGGTGTATGACCAAGCTGGCCGCGTCGCCACCATAGACGGACAAATGCTAGAACTCTCAGCACGTGAACTGGGCTTACTCGAGGTGCTGCTACAGCGCGCTGGCCGTTTAGTTAGCAAAGATCAGTTGGTCGAGCGCCTGTGCGAATGGGGCGAGGAGGTCAGCAACAACGCGATCGAAGTCTACATTCACCGGCTCCGTAAAAAGATTGAAAAAGGCCCGATACGCATTGCAACTGTTCGCGGTTTAGGTTATTGCCTTGAGAAAATTCCCGGTTAATGATTCACGCCATGGCGTTCTCAACGCCCACGCAAACCTGCACCAGCCACGCTGCGCACAAGACGGTAAATAACAAGCTATGAGACTTTTCCAACGCGAGCGGCGTAGCTTATTTGGCGAGATTTTGGATTGGATGCTCACGCCCTTATTGCTGCTTTGGCCCATCAGCATGGCGCTGACTTGGTTGGTGGCGCAAAACATCGCCGGCAAGCCTTTTGATAGAGCGCTTGAGAACGACGTACAGGTTTTGGCAAAGCTAGTCATAGTCAAAAACGGTCAACTGCAATTTAATCTGACCACACCCGCACGCGAAGTAATGCATGCCGACGACTCTGACCAGATTTACTACCAAGTGCTGGGCCAGAACGGTCAATACATCAGCGGCGAGCGTGATCTAGCGAGTCCACCGCTTGACGACAAGATAGTGGATGGCGAAGTGCTGCTGCGCGAGGACAACATTCAGGGCGTGCCCGTGCGTGTCGCCTATGCATGGCTTAAGCGCGATCTGATCGACTCCGCAGCTGCCGACAGCAACACTGCATTAGTGCTGGTACAAGTCGCTGAAACGCTAGGCAAACGCAAAACACTGGCCACCGAAATCGTCAAAGGCACTATGGTGCCGCAGTTCGTAACGCTGCCGCTAGCCGTGCTACTGGTTTGGCTGGCATTGGTGCGCGGCATTAAGCCGCTGGCCGAATTGGAAAGACGCATACGCGCGCGAAAGTCCGACGACATGAGCCCACTTGACGACACGGAGGTGCCCGAAGAAGTCGCGCCACTGGTCTCATCGGTTAACGATTTACTCAGCCGTTTAAAAATCTCGCTCAACACCCAAAAACGCTTTCTGGCCGATGCCGCACATCAGCTCAAAACACCACTCGCAGGCCTGCGTATGCAGGCCGACATGGCGCAACGCGAAACCGATGCGGACGAGCTCAAAAAGTCACTCAAACAAATCGGCCAAGCCAGCGTACGCGCCACCCATACCGTGAACCAACTACTGGCCTTGGCAAGGGCCGAAAGCACGGGTCGCAACTTGGCCAAGCAACGTGTGGATCTGGTGCAGCTGGCGGCCGAGGTGATGTCCGACTCAGTACCACGCGCATTGGAGAAAAGAATTGATCTCGGCTACGAAGGCCCAGCTGCAGGCGAGCAACCCACAGAGCTAGAAGCTAACCCCACCTTGATCAAAGAGATGGTGCGAAACCTCTTAGATAACGCGATTAACTACACGCCAGAAAACGGTCAAATCACGTTGAAAATTCTGACCGACCAATACGGCGGCGTGTTGATGCTCATCGTCGAAGACTCAGGCCCTGGGATTCCAGAGTCTGAACGTGATCTGGTGTTTCAACCCTTTTACCGCGCGCTCGGCACCAACGTTGATGGTTCTGGTTTAGGCCTTGCTATCGTGCAAGAAATCGCCAACCAACACGACGCCAGCATCAGCGTAGAGGACGCCAACCTCAGCGGCCACAACAGCCTGCCAGGCACACGTTTTACGCTGCGGTTTATTGGTTTGCGGATGCGACGCACGTATTAGGCAACGCGATGGGCGACATGATGGGCGCCGTCGTAATCAGCAGCTATTTTCAATTTCATAAATGATAAAAATCGATATAAAAGAGACCCGCATTCGCGCGCTAGAAGTGACCGATGCCGCCGACTACCGCGCCTTTAGGCTGCGCGCATTGCGCGAAAACGCATCCGCTTTTACCTCTAGTTTTGAAGAAGAAAATCTCAAACCCATGAGTGCCACATTAGCCCGACTAGCAACCAGCGAATACGAAAAACTCTGGGGCGGATTTGTCGGTGCGCAGATAGTCGGCATGGTCGGAATGAGCGCGGAGACGCGGCTTAAAAATCGCCACAAAGCCGCGCTGGTGAGCATGTATGTAGCGCCCGAATACAGCGGACAAGGCATAGGCCAAGCCTTGGTCAAAACAGTGGTGCTGCAGGCCGAGCTAAGCGCTCTTGCGCGGCTGCTGCTGACAGTTACCAGCAGCAATCACAAAGCACTGGCACTCTATGAAAAATGCGGCTTCAAAGCCTTTGGCACAGAGTTAGATGCGATTCGCATTAATGGCCAAAGCTTTGACAAAATACATATGTCTCTAGACCTAAGCAAATAGGCCGTCAAACAGTTAGGCAGCGCTTTTACAGCGCATACGCAGCGCCGCGCCTCGCGCCCGGTTATTCCTGCTTAGTCAAATGCTTGCCCACAATTCCAGCTAACTCAAACATAGTGACCTGCGGTTTACCAAACACTGCCAGCAGTTTCTCATCCGCATTGATGGCGCGTTTATTCGTCGCGTCTTGCAGGTTTTCTGCTTTGATGTAATCCCAAAGTTTTTTAATCACTTGCGTGCGCGCCACCGGCTCTTGGCCAATCACCGCCGCCAATGCCGAACTTGGCGTCAGACCTGCGCCTGGCGTCGCCACGCGCGCCACTTTGGGTTTTGCAGTTTTCACCGCAGCGACTTTTTTAACAGCCACTTTTTTTGCGGCTACTTTTTTCGCTGCCGGTTTAGTCGCGCCAGCCGTTTTAACCGCAACGACTTTGCCAAACGGCGTTTTAATCGTAGCCGGCCCGGTTTTAGCGGATGCCGGTTTACGCGGCGGAAATTTAGACGGCGCAAATTCAAAATTAACTTTAACCGCCACAGCATCCCAAGACAGCATAGCCTTGAAGGCGCGGCGCGTGCGCATGGAAACAAACTTATCTAACAAATCGGTCTTACCAGTTTCCAGCAGCTTAACCATTTGCTCGCGCTCAATCGGTTGCTGCAAAATTACCTGTCCGGTTTTAAACGTGCAGCTTGGTGTTGGCTGCGCATTGGTCGGCACGGATTTTTCACAAATATAATTTTTACCATGTTCAAAAACAGCTGAACCGCAGATAGGACATTTGCCCAAACTTTGCTGTTCACCGAGCTCCACAATCTCGCCTGACTCGGCGTTTTTGTCATCGCCAAAATCAAATTCAAGTTTGTAGTTTTTGGTTTCTTCGTCGAACTTAATCACCATCTCAGCGGTGAAAGGCCAACCGGCTTTAGATCTAAAACCTTCAAGTGGACCGATCTTTTTATCGCGTAAAAATTGCTCTACCTCGACGGTTTCAAACGTTCTTCCCGCCGGTGTTTTGCCAAACGAAAAACCGCAGCCATCATCACCCTTGTGGCCGACACAGGTGTAGCGCCGATAGTTTTCCTTGACCACGCCAGCGCAATTCGGACACGGCGTTGCAAGCGTGGCGTAGTCGCCCGGAATGCTGTCTTTGTCGTAGCCCTTGGCCTTGGCCACCATGCGCTCTGTCATGGCGGCGATCTCGGCCATAAAGGTTTCGCGGCTGAGTTTTCCGTGCTCCATTTGTGAGAGTTTGAATTCCCACTCACCGGTTAATTCGGCCTTCGAGAGTTCTTGCACATCAAGGCCGCGCAGCAGCGTCATGAGCTGAAAAGCTTTGGCAGTGGGAATCAAATCACGGCCGTCGCGCAGCATATATTTCTCAGCAATCAAACCCTCGATCGTGGCCGCGCGGGTAGCTGGCGTGCCCAAGCCTTTTTCCTGCATTGCGTGACGCAATTCGTCGTCATCTATGGTTTTACCTGCACCCACCATGGCGGCGAGTAAGGTGGCTTCGTTATAGCGTGCGGGTGGTCGGGTTTTAAGACCTTTAGCGTCAACACTGTCAACTGCAACTTGCTCGCCGGGTTTAACTGGCACCAAGGTTTTGCTGTCTTTTTCGTCGCTGCTTTCGTCTTGAACTTCTTTACCGTAAATCGCCAACCAGCCGGGCTTGACCAACACCTTGCCCTCGGTTTTAAAGCTGTGGCCGGCGGCCACCGAAATACGCGTGGTCACCAAGTGTTCAGCACTCGGGAAAAACACCGCCATAAAGCGGCGCACCACCAAGTCGTAGAGTTTTTGTTCCACATCGCTCAAGCCACTAGGCGCTTGCAGCGTGGGAATAATCGCAAAGTGATCACTGACCTTGGCGTTGTCAAAAATGCGTTTGTTCTGGCGCAGATAGCCGTTGTTTAAGGCCACCAAAGCATGTGGTGCGAGATGGCGCATATCACTGCCAGCAAGCATTTCAAACGTCTTTTTAACCACCGGTAAATAGTCTTCCGGCAAGGCCCGCGAATCGGTACGCGGATAGGTCAATGCCTTATGCCGCTCATACAAACTTTGCGCAATCGAGAGTGTCGTTTTGGCGGAAAAACCGAACTTACCATTGGCCTCGCGCTGCAAAGATGTCAGGTCAAACAACTGACCCGGTGCCTGCGTTGTCGGCTTGCTTTCTTCGCTGACGCTGGCGTGTTTACCGCGCACCGCGTCAGCAATAGTTTGCGCTTGTGCGGCAGTCCAAACGCGGTCGTTTTTAAGTTCGGGGTCAGACTCTGGCGCGGCCAATCCATCTTGCGGCGCTGCGCTATTGATACGGGAAGCGGCGGCGGCATGCGCCGCAGCTTTGGTCCACGTTGGATCAAACCACTTGCCCGGATACTGACCGGCCTCGGCTTCAAAGACGGCTTGCACTTCCCAATAGTTGCGGCTGATAAATTTACGAATTTTTTCTTCGCGCTCAACCACTACTGACAAAGTCGGCGTCTGCACCCGGCCCACCGTGGTGAGAAAAAACCCGCCATCGCGGGAGTTAAATGCCGTCATGGCACGGGTGCCATTAATGCCGACTAACCAGTCCGCTTCTGAACGCGAACGCGCTGCGTCGGCCAGCCCCTGCATTTGTTGCTCGCTACGCAGGCTCTCAAAACCATCACGAATCGCGGCTGGCGTCATGGACTGCAACCACAGTCGCTTGACCGGGTGCTTGGATTTAGCGTACTGCTGGATCAGGCGAAAAATCAGCTCGCCCTCGCGGCCCGCATCGCAGGCGTTAACCAATGCGCCCACGTCTTTGCGTTTGCTCAGCTTGACAATGGCGTTAAGCCGCGTCTTCGTCTTGTCCATCGGTTTTAAGTCGAAAAACGGCGGTATGACAGGCAGGTTGGCAAAACTCCATTTGCCGCGCTTGACGTCAAACTCTTCCGGCGCTTGGATCTCGACCAAGTGACCCACTGCGGACGTGACTAGCCACTCTTCGCTCTCGAAATATTCGTCGTGCTTTTCGAACTTGCCCGCAAAAGGCGTGATGGCGCGAACAATGTCTTGCGCCACCGATGGTTTTTCTGCAATTACCAGAGTTTTCATAAATACTTCTTCAAACCTTCTACATCTTCGGGAAACAACTTCCCGTTTTCAGCCAATACCGCTGTGCACATGTGCCTGAGTACACCACAAGCTTATGGCGAGCGGCTCAAGCCGTCTGCCAATCCCGGAATTTGTATAAATCCAAAATCGGTATGAATCAGGAATTCGTGTGAATCATATGGCAGGCTTGAGGCCTCACTACAATCACCTCTTTATAGGTGGGTTACGCTGCATCAGCGCTCGCTCAGAGACTAATTAACCATACCAAAAAATTGAGGGGATACTTCGCCTTGGATAAAAATCAGGCTTACGCAAATTTGCCAGCCGAGACCGCAGCCGCTAATTTCACCGCGCCAGTCAGTGCCGGACGTAGGCTGCAGACACGCCGCTCCGGCGTACATGGCAAGGGCGTATTTGCCGAAATAGACTTAGCCGAAGGCGAGCGCCTGATTGAGTATTTGGGCGAAGTCATCAGTTGGTCCGAAGCACTCGAGCGCCATCCGCATGACCCCAAAAATCCCAATCACACGTTTTACTTTCATGTCGATGAGCTCCATGTCATCGACGGTAAACAAGGCGGTAACTCCTCACGCTGGATTAACCACAGCTGCGATCCCAACTGCGAAGCCGATGAACAAAAAGGCCGCATTTTCATCAAAGCCTTGCGCAATATCAGCGCCGGTGACGAGCTTTTCTACGACTACGGTTTGGTCATAGATGCCCGCTACACGCCAAAACTGTTGGCCGACTACCCCTGCTGGTGCGGCGCACAAAACTGCCGCGGTACATTGCTCGCCCCCAAGAGCAAGCGCAGAACGCTGGCCACACCAAAATCCAACGGCATAGCCAAGGCCTAGCCCATGATACAAGAGCTACTAAAGCCGATTCGCTGGCCCGCCGAAAGCATTTGGCAAGCGGTCTACCCCAGCTTGCCGGACTTCACCGTCGAAGTGCTGCCGCAAATAGATTCCACCAATAGCGAATTGATGCGGCGTTTTCGCGGCGGGCCTGGCCTTGCACCACGGCCAGAAGCGACGCTGCTTGTGGCCGAGCAGCAAAGCGCTGGCCGCGGCCGACTCGGGCGCAGCTGGCAAAGCCGGCGCGGCGATACCCTGACTTTCTCGCTAGGACTGCTTTTGCAACCGGTGAGTTGGTCTGGCTTGTCCTTAGCCGTTGGCGTCAGTCTGGCCGACAGCTTAGAGCCTTTGCAAGGCCTGCAGCCGCCGCGCATACAGCTGAAGTGGCCGAATGATTTGTGGCTAAACGCGGGCGCGACCAAGCCGCCAAGCAAACTTGCCGGCATCTTGATAGAGACCACTAGCGTGGAGAACTTGCGCTATGTCGTGATCGGCGTGGGCATCAATATTCGGGCCTTAGAACTGGTGCCTGCCGACGCCCAGCCGGGTCAGCCATCAGCCTTAAAGCCGGGCGCGCTACAAAGCGTGTTTCCAGAGCTCGATGCGCCCCAGACTTTGCTGCGCGTGCTCGCGCCGCTGGTTCAAGCGGTGCAGGCTTTTGAGCAATTTGGTTTTGCGCCGTTTCAATCACGCTTTGCGCGGCGTGATGCGCTCAATGGTCTTGCGGTACAACTGTTTGAAGGTCAGCAAATCACTGAGGGCACGGCTCACGGCGTGACCGACAGCGGCGCGCTGCTGCTGCACAGCGCCACGGGCATGCGCGAGATCAGCAGCGCCGAGGTCAGCATAAGACCGCTGAGTACCCCGGGCCAGCCATGCTAAGGCCTTTGCTACTCCTGCTGGTGTTGGCCAATTTGGTTTTTTATGCGTGGCGCTCAGGCTCTCTAGCAGATATCAGCTTTGCGCCTGTGGTTGAATCCGAACCGCAACGGCTAAGCCAACAAATCGATCCCGACACTTTGCACATTCTCCTGCCCGCCGAAGCAGCGCAACTACTGCAGAACGTCGCTCATTCAAACGCCAGCCAGTGCTTAGAAGCGGGCGTGTTTAGCGAGGCCGAAGCCGGCGTCCTGCGCGCCAGTCTGAACGCCGGCGTGGCGCCTGAACGCTGGCTTATTGAGCCCAGCACAGAGCCAGCGCGCTGGATCATCTACATGGGCAAATACGACAGCGCGCAAACCGTGGCAAAGAAAAGAACCGAGCTGCGTCGGCTCAACATTAAAGCGGAATCCGTGAGTAATGCGCAGTTAGAACCCGGCCTCTCACTGGGCAGCTTTGACTCCCAAGCCAGTGCCGAGGCCGATCTACAGCGCATCTCCAAACGCGGCGTCAATACCGCTAAAGTAATACTGGCTCAGCCTGAACGCAGCGGTCAAAAACTGAAACTCGCTGCGGTAGACGCCCAGCTACAAGCCCAACTAGATACACTCAAACTCCCACTGGCCGGCAAAACGCTAAAGGCTTGCCGTTAGGCCAGCCAGCACGCCAACAGCCTTGCTAAGATCAAAGATTCGCGCTTGAGAGCGCCGCACCCGGAAACACACCGCATGAAAATTGAAAAAAACACCGCCGTTACCTTGCAGTTTAGAGTCGCCGACAGCAACGGCAAACTGATAGAAGAAAGCGACGGCCCTATGGTTTACCTGCACGGCGGCTACGGCAATACATTGCCAAAAATTGAAGAAGCCCTGGACGGTCAAATCGCAGGTTACGCAGTCACCCTGCAACTCAAAGCCGAAGACGCCTTTGGCCTGCGCGACGAAGGTCTGCTGCGCAGCCTGCCAAAAACCCAGTTTCCACCCGGCGTCAAAGTCGGTGGTCAGCTAGAAGGTCACAGTGAAGACGGCCGCATGCAGGTGTTTCATGTCATGAAGATCAAGGGCGACACCGTGCTGCTAGACGGCAATCACCCGCTGGCTGGCAAAGAATTGCGCTTTATCCTCAAGGTTACCGATGTGCGCTTGGCCTCTGAGGAAGAAATCTCCCACCAGCATGTGCACGGCGTGCACGGCCATCATCACTAAAACTCGGCCACACCCTTGAGCACCACGCCAGCCCGCCACAGCCAAGCCGTCTGGCCCATGCTGTTAGCGCTGGCGACTGCGTTTGCGCTAAGCCAAGCTTGGCGCACGGTCGCGGCCATCATGGCCACACCACTGGCCGCTGAATTCAAATTAAGCGCCCACTCACTTGGTCTGTTTGCTGGCACTTTTCACTTTGCGTTTGGTGCTATGCAACTGTTTATGGGTATAGGCATAGATCTGCATGGTGTGCGGCGCACCGTGCTGCTGGCTTTTCCGATCGCCATAGCCGGCTCATTGCTCTCAGCCCTTGCTAGCAGCTATAGCGCGCTAATCTGGGGCCAAGTTTTGATTGGGATTGGCTGCGCGCCAGCCTTTTTGGTCTGCACGGTTTTCATCGCCCGACACTTCCCAGCCGGCCGTTTCGCAGCCATCTCTGGCATCACGCTGGGTCTGGGCGGCACCGGCATGCTGCTGACGGGCACGCCGCTGGCGTGGCTGGTGCAGGTCAGCTCTTGGCGACTCGGCTTTGTGCTGCTGGCGCTGCTGGCAACCCTGTCTTGGCTACTGATTTGGTGGCTGGTGCATGAGCCTGAAGACGACAATCCAGCAATGCGTCAGCCTGCACGGGAAACACTAGGTCAGGCTTTGCGCGGCTTTGGCGCTTTATTCTTAATTCCTCACACGTGGGGGATTGTGATGTTGGCGAGCGTGAGCTACGCCGCTTTCATTACCTTGCGCGGCCTCTGGCTGGGGCCAATGCTAATTGAGCGGCTTGACTTTTCACTGGTGCAAAGCGGTCATGTAGCGTTGGTGATGTCGCTCGCGTCACTGCTTGGCTCACCGCTGTTTGGCTGGTTAGACCCCGGCGCAGGCCGACGTCGGCGTTGGATACTGGGCTTTAGTTTGCTAGTTTCCATACTCTTTGCGCTAATCGCTGTGACGCAAAATCTACTCGTCGGTATATTGGTGCCGGTTGTCATTGGCTTACTCTCCGGTTTTATCGTGCTGCAATACGCCGATGTGCGCAGCGCCTATTCGTCAGCCATTACCGGCCGCGCTATGGCCATGCTCACCATGGCCATGTTTTTAGGCGTAGCGGTCATGCAGTGGCTCACGGGCGCGATTGCCTCGCTAGCCATCAGCCAAAACGTCGAACCCTATATCGCTGTACTGGCCAGCATTGCCGCATTACTCGCCGTAGGTGCTCTGGGCTTTGCGCTGCTACCCAAGCCCATAGACAAAACTTGAAAAACCGCGGCTTTGGCGTCAGGTAAGAATGATCTTGAACCAACAACCCAGCCAAACAGAAAGCCCCGCCATGCTAGATAGCCAGACCAACCCAGTCATTTCACGCCAGTCACTGGGCCCCACTTGGCCAACCATGGACCCATTTTTGTTTTGCGCCTACCACGACGATGCCTATCCAGCCGGCAATGCCGAGATGGGCCCAGATGCCTCGCTAGCCGGCCGCAATATCGGCCAAGACTTTAGTCGCAAAGACGGCTGGAGCATGTACCACGGCCAAAAAGTAGCCGGCTTTCCGCCGCACCCGCACCGCGGGTTTGAGACCGTCACACTGGTGCGCAAGGGCTTGATAGACCACAGCGATTCGCTGGGCGCTATTGCACGCTTTGGTCAGGGCGATGTGCAGTGGCTAACGGCCGGCAGCGGCATCGTGCATGCGGAGATGTTTCCCCTGCTGGAGACAACCCAGCCAAACCCACTCGAGCTGTTTCAAGTCTGGCTCAATCTGCCCGCGAAAAACAAAATGGCCAAGCCGCACTTCACCATGCTCTGGTCGCAGCAAATCCCGCGCTTGATTGCCAAGGACGCACACGGGCGAGTCACCGAAGTAGTCGTCGTAGCCGGCAAACTGCAAGCGGTAGGCAATCCAACAGCAGCAGAAAAAAGTGTGCATCCGCTGCCACCACCGCCTGATTCGTGGGCCGCAGAAGTTGACTCAGACTTGGCTATCTGGACCCTCAAAATGGCGCCCGGCGCCAGTTGGACACTGCCCGCTGCAAGTGCTAAAGACACAGTGCGTAATCTATATTTCTTCAAAGGTCAGAGCGTTAGCCTAAACGGACAACCAGAGCGAGAGCACGCGGCAATCGAGCTGCAGGCTGACCAAGACGTGATGCTAGAGAACACAGGATCCGACGAAGCCGAATTTTTACTCCTGCAAGGCCAGCCAATCGCCGAGCCAGTAGTGCAACACGGCCCATTTGTGATGAACACGCAGGCCGAGATAGTGCAGACCTTGAGTGACTACCGCCGCACACAGTTTGGTGGCTGGGCGTTTGACCCCTATGCGCCAGTGCATGGTCGCGAAGCAACACGCTTTGCGCGGCATCCGGATGGGCGCGAGGAAAAACCCAGTGCGCAAGAATAAAGCGCAGTCTTTTTCATAGGGTTGGCGAAAAGTTGCGCACGCCTTGAAGGCTTGCTTAGGCTCTGATTATTGGCATGAAGGCAAGAAATCTTTCGCCGCATTACTTGCCACGCGCTAACCCCACTGGCCAAAGCCGCACAGCCAAGCCACCCAACGCAGCCAGCATTGCCAGCACACATACTCCGCGCCAGCCGGCTTGAGCCAGCACCACACTGCCTAGCCAAGCGCCGCCAGACATACCGCTAAACATGCCGACGAACAGCACGGCGTTAAGCCGACTGCGTGCGGCAGGGTCTATGCCGTAAATAATGCTTTGATGCGCAATCAAAGCGGCTTGAATACCTAAATCAAACAGCACAGCGCCGAGCGCAATTAGCCACAACTGGCTACCGCCAACGGCCATCGCCGCAAAAGCAATCGCCACCAGTACTGCGCCTAGGCGCGTCACCAATTCTGGCCCCTTGCGGTCCGCTAAACGCCCAGCCAACGGCGCGGCCAAAGCACCAGCAGCACCGGCCAAACCAAAAGCGCCAGCAGCGCTGCTGCCCAGATGAAACGGCGCGCTGTGCAACATCACTGCTAGAGTTGACCAAAAAGCACTAAAAGACAAGCTGAGTAAACCTTGGGCCACGGTCGCGCGGCGCAGCGTCGGATGCAGCCGCCAGAGATGTAGCAAAGAGGCCAGCAAAGCGCCGTAACCAAGACTGGTAGTAGGCGCAAAAGCCGGCAAACGCCGCCACAGTACCAAGCCCAACAGCGCAATACTGACTGCCGCCGCCACAAACATGCTGCGCCAGCCTAGGTGCTCGGCCCAGAGACCGCTGATCACGCGGGACAGCAGTATGCCCAGCAGCAAGCCAGTCATCACCGTGCCCACCATCTTGCCGCGCTCTGCCGGCGCAGCAAGTGATGCGGCCGCCGGCACTATGTCTTGTGCCAGCGTTGCCGCTAAACCAATGGCCAGACTGGCCAATAGCAACACCAGCAAAGATTGCGCCGTAGCCGCCAGTAGCAGCGCCGCACACAGCGCCACGGCCTTGCCCAAAATAATACGGCGCCTGTCATAACGGTCACCCAGAGGGGCAAAAAATAATATGCCTAGCGCGTAACCCAGCGTGGTCAACGTAGGCACCAAGCCAATCGCCGATGGCGAGACATTGAACTGCGCGCCCAGCTCGCCCAACATAGGCTGGCTGTAATAAAGACAGGCGGCGGACAAGCCAGCGCCAATAGCTAACAGCAGTAGCAGCGCGAAAGGAATACCGGCGGCCTGAGCCGAGCGGTCAGGCGCTGTGGCGCTGGAATGCATTGAAAACCTTTAAACAAAATCGCAGCTTATAGTAGCTAGGCCCACAGCGCTGACACGCCTTTAAGCGAGCCCGTGAGCGACGGGCTATTCGCCGCATCGGTGAAACGCCAGCTAAAAGCGACTAAAGCAACTAAAGCAACACAAGCCGCTAAATTCTCTGAAGCCACGCAAGCACAAACGCTGGTTTTGTTTTCTTCTTCTTTTTATTTGTTTGACCCAAACCTCGAAACCACAAAGCCAGATGAAGTTGATCGCCCACTGCACCTTAATGCTCAGCGCTGCCGCAGACTGCCCAGTCGTCGTCATGCTCAGACCGCGCGGCGGAAACGCCCAGTGGTTAATTAGCGAGCACCTCGAACTGCTGCCCTGGGTACCGTCAACAGAATACATAGACAGTTATGGCAATCTGTGCCAACGCTTAGTCGTGCCGCAAGGGCAAATGCGCATCAGCACCAAAGTATTGATGCAAACCGATGCACAAATCGCGGTGGACTTCAGCGCCATGCGTATGCCAATCGACCAGTTGCCCGACGATATGCCTAGCGCGTAACCCAGCGTGGTCAACGTAGGCACCAAGCCAATCGCCGATGGCGAGACATTGAACTGCGCGCCCAACTCGCCCAACATAGGTTGACTGTAATAAAGACAGGCGGCGGACAAGCCAGCGCCAATAGCTAACAGCAGTAGCAGCGCGAAAGGAATACCGGCGGCCTGAGCCGAGCGGTCAGGCGCTGTGGCGCTGGAATGCATTGAAAACCTTTGAACAAAAACGCAGCTTATAGTAGCTAGGCCCACAGCGCTGACACGCCTTTAAGCGAGCCCGTGAGCGACGGGCTATTCGCCGCATCGGTGAAACGCCAGCTAAAAGCGGCTAATGCAACTGAAGCGAATGAAGCAACACAAGCCGCTAAATTCTCTGAAGCCACGCAACCACAAACGCTGGTTTTGTTTTCTTCTTCTTTTTATTTGTTTGACCCAAACCTCGAAACCACAAAGCCAGATGAAGTTGATCGCCCACTGCACCTTAATGCTCAGCGCTGCCGCAGACTGCCCTGTCGTCGTCATGCTCAGACCGCGCGGCGGAAACGCCCAATGGTTAATTAGCGAGCACCTCGAACTGCTGCCCTGGGTACCGTCAACAGAATACATAGACAGTTATGGCAATCTGTGCCAACGCTTAGTCGTGCCGCAAGGGCAAATGCGCATCAGCACCAAAGTGTTGATGCAAACCGATGCGCAAATCGCGGTGGACTTCAGCGCCATGCGCATGCCAATCGACCAGTTGCCAGACGAAGTGCTGCTTTATTTGCTGCAAAGCCGCCACTGCCCCTCAGACAAAATGGCCGAGCGAGCGCAATCCATAGTCGGTTTGGCGCAGCCGGGTTACGCCCAAGTAGACAGCATCTGCACTTGGATACACCACAACTTAGCCTACTGCTACGGCGTGAGTGGCGGCAGCACTGATGCGCTAGACACCTTGGCCCAAGGCGCTGGCGTATGCCGGGACTTTGCCCATGTGGGAATCGCACTATGCCGCAGTTTGGGCATTGCAGCGCGCCTAGTAGTGGGCTATTTGCACGAATTGCAGCCTATGGATTTGCACGCGTGGTTTGAAGCTTTTATTGGCGGGCGCTGGTATACCTTTGACGCCACGCAGCCCAACCCACGCGGCGGCCGAATTGTTTTAGCCTATGGACGCGACGCAGCAGACGTCGCCTTTCTATCCGACTACGGTCCGCTACCGCTAACACTCACCGAGATGCAGGTGAGTGTGCAAAGCCAAGACGAAAACTTCTAAGGCGGGCTTAAAACACAAAGGTGTAAATCAGCCAAAAATTGGCCGCCGTGATCACACCAAACAAAGACCAAGCCGCCAACTTAGTCACAGGTCCATTCACAAACTTGCCCATCATGGCCTTGTTGCTGGTGAACTGAATCAAGGGCCACATCGCAAACGGCAGCTGAAAACTCAGCACCACTTGACTCAGCACCAGCATCTTGCTTATGCCGTTGTCACCGAACCAAAGCACACCAAAATAAGCCGGAATCAAGGCCAGCGCGCGCGTGATCACGCGGCGTTGCCAGCAGGGAATCTTCAGATCCAGAAAACCTTCCAGCACGATTTGACCGGCGATAGTGCCGGTAAAAGTCGAGCTCTGACCAGAGGCTAAAAGCGCGATCGCAAACAAGCTTGCGGCCAGCGCGCTGCCGACAATCGGTTCGATCAAGCGATGTGCGTCAGCGATGTCGCTGACTTCGCGGTAGCCGCTGCTATTAAAAGCACTAGCGGCCAAAATCATAATTGCCGCATTGACCATAAAAGCCAATGTCAGGCAGACCATGGTGTCTAGCGTTGCAAAGCGCAGCGCTTCGCGCCGGCCCGCATCGGTAGGATGAACTTGACGCGTCTGCACAATCGATGAGTGCAGATAAAGGTTGTGTGGCATCACAGTGGCGCCCACTACAGCAATCGCCAGATAAAGCGCACCCGGCTGCTGTAGCCGCTCAAGGCTAGGCACCAGACCCATCGCCACGCCTAACCAGTTAGGCTCAGACATAGCCAGCTGCACCACGAAGCAACCCGCAATTGTCACGATTAGGCCTAGCATGATGGCTTCTACACGGCGAAAACCTGCGCCCTGCAGACCGAGCACCAAGATTGTGTCAAATGCCGTGATGGCTATTCCAACGGGGATAGACACGCCAAATAAAAGATGTAGCGCCAACGCGCTGCCCAGTACTTCAGCAAGGTCGGTGGCAATAATGCTGATCTCCGCACCCAACCATAAAAAACGGTTCACGCGCGGCGAGTAATGATCGCGGCAAGCACGCGCCAAATCTTTTTGCACAATCAGACCAAGACGCACGCAGAGTGTTTGCAGCAGCATGGCCGCAATACTTGCCAGCAACACAACAAATAGCAGGCCGTAGCCGAACCGCGAACCGGCCTCGATATCAGTGGCCCAATTGCCCGGGTCCATATAACCCACCGAGACCAGCAAGCCAGGGCCGGCAAAACGCAGTAGCTTTTTGTGCAGCGGCAGACCGGGGTCAAGCTTGATACTACCCTTGACTTCAGAGGGACAAAACGGAGCTGTGGCGGTGCGGGGCAACTTATACATGGTGGCCAAGTGTAGTCGTGTGAAAGACTTGTAAAGACTCGTTTTGGCTATGCCCTCGATAGTCGACGCTAGAGATGAACTGAGAGCGTAAAGGCGAAAAAAAAACGCGCCCAGTGGACGCGTTTTACTAGCTAAAAAATATTACTTTGAAACGACGCGAACCATCTCAAGACACTTGTTGGAGTAACCCCATTCGTTGTCATACCAAGCGACGATTTTCACAAACGTGCTGTCCAGTGCAATGCTGGCATCGGCATCAAAAATCGAGGTCCGCGTGTCACCCCGGAAATCTGTTGCCACGACTTTGTCTTCGGTATAACCGAGCACACCTTTGAGCGCGCCCTGGCTTTGCGCTTTCATCTCGGCGCGGATTTCATCCATGCTGGCTTCGCTGTTTAGCTCGCAAGTCAAATCGACGACTGACACATCAGAAGTCGGCACACGGAAAGACATGCCCGTGAGTTTTTTGTTCAACGCAGGAATCACAATGCCGACCGCTTTAGCAGCGCCCGTTGACGATGGAATAATATTTTCCAAAATACCGCGACCGCCGCGCCAGTCTTTGTTGCTAGGGCCGTCAACAGTTTTTTGCGTCGCAGTTGCCGCATGCACCGTTGTCATCAGGCCGCGCTTAATGCCCCATTTGTCATTGAGCACCTTGGCCACTGGCGCTAAGCAGTTGGTGGTGCAGCTGGCGTTGGAGATGATGGCTTCACCTTTGTAGGTCTGGTCATTCACACCGAACACAAACATCGGCGTATCGTCTTTGGACGGTGCAGAAATAATGACTTTTTTCGCACCTGCTGTGAGGTGTTTTTCGGCACCGGCTTTGTCCAAAAATAAACCGGTTGATTCAATCACGACATCCGCGCCAACTTCATTCCATTTCAAGTTTGCAGGGTCACGCTCTTGCGTCAAACGGATTTTTTTACCGTTCACGATCAAGGTGTTGCCTTCTACAGAAACCTCACCTTTAAAACGGCCATGGACTGAATCGTATTGCAGCATGTAGGCCAGGTATTCGGGCTCGAGCAAGTCGTTGATACCAACGATTTCAATGTCTTCAAAGCTAGCAATAGCCGAGCGAAAAACATTGCGGCCTATGCGACCAAATCCATTGATGCCTACTTTGATTGTCATTTTTTTCTCTCCAGAAAAGTTACTACTCAAAAATACCTGGTGCGGTTTTATCCGCCCACTGGCTTACTTTTTCAACACCTTGCGCACCGTGTCGGCGACGTTTTCAGGTGTGAATCCAAAATGTTTAAACAGCACCGGTGCGGGCGCTGACTCGCCATAACTGTCTATACCGACAACAGCGGCGCAGCGGTATTTCCACCAGCCGTCAGTCACACCCATCTCGACGGCAATGCGCGGCAAACCTTCTGGCAACACCAGCGATTTATAGGCGGTTTTTTGTTTATCAAAGGTCGTGGTGCTGGGCATGGAAACCACACGTACGGCGATTTTGTAAGTGGCGAGCAACTCCTGCGCCTTGAGCGCGAGCTGCACTTCAGAGCCAGTCGCAATAATCACGGCTTGGGCTTTTTTAGTTAAACCCACCTCTTCTGGCTCGGCCAGAATGTAAGCGCCTTTGCTGATTTCACCGAGATTGGTTTTGGGCGCATACGGCAGGTTTTGGCGGCTTAGCAGCAAAGCCGTTGGCTTGTCCTTGTTCTGTAATGCAACCGCCCATGCGACTGCTGTTTCAGCCGTGTCGCCCGGACGCCAGACGTCGAGGTTGGGGATTAAACGCAGACTGGCCGCATGCTCGATTGACTGGTGCGTAGGGCCGTCTTCGCCCAAACCGATGGAGTCATGTGTGAACACATGAATCACGCGCAACTTCATGATCGCAGCCATGCGAATGGCGTTGCGGCTGTAGTCGCTAAAAGTCAAGAACGTGCCGCCGTAGGGAATATAGCCGCCATGCAGGGCCGCGCCATTCATGATGGCCGCCATGCCGAATTCACGCACGCCGTAATTAATGTGGCGACCGCCGATTTCTTTGCCATCAGCGCCGGCTGTGAGCACGACTTTGCCGTCGGCGTCAAAACGCAAGTTAGGCGTGGACTTGGTATTCGTCAGGTTTGAACCCGTCAAGTCAGCCGAGCCGCCGAGCAGCTCAGGCATGCCGGCGGTGAAGGCTTCGAGCGCGAGCTGCGAGGCTTTGCGCGACGCCACGGTTTCAGCTTTGGTGTGAGCCGCCACCACAGTGTCTACGGCTAGCTGAGAGAAGCTCTTAGGCAGCTCGCCCAGCATGCGGCGGGAAAGTTCTGCGGCGAGTTCTGGATAGGCCGTTTTATACGCCGCAAAGCGTGCATCCCAATCGGCTTCTAGCGCCAATCCTTTGACCTTGGCATCCCAAGCGGCGTAGCTTTCCTGCGGAATTTCAAACGGCGCGTGCGGCCAGTTAATGGCTTCGCGGGTGAGCTTGATTTCTTCGGCGCCGAGTGGCTCGCCGTGGGCTTTGGAAGTATTGGCGCGGTTCGGTGAGCCCTTACCAATATGCGTCTTGCAAATGATTAGGCTGGGCTTGTTATCTGTGCTTTGTTTTGCGCTGGCGATGGCGGCATCGACTTGGTCTGCATCGTGGCCGTCGACCGGGCCTATGACGTTCCAGCCGTAAGCGGCAAAACGCTGCGCAGTATTGTCTATAAACCAAGGCGCGACTTGGCCATCAATCGAGATGCCGTTGTCGTCATACAGCGCAATCAGTTTGCCGAGTCGCCATGCGCCTGCCAGTGCGGCGGCTTCGTGGCTAATGCCTTCCATTAAGCAGCCGTCACCCATAAAGACATAGGTGTTGTGCGCCACTACGTTATGGCCGTCACGGTTAAATTCCTGCGCCAGCAGCTTTTCAGCCAGCGCCATGCCGACGGCATTGGTCAAGCCTTGGCCAAGCGGGCCAGTGGTGGTTTCAACGCCTGGGGTGTAGCCAACTTCCGGGTGACCCGGAGTTTTGCTGTGCAGCTGGCGGAAGTTCTTGAGCTCTTTAATTGGCAGCGCATAGCCCGTCAGGTGCAGCACGGCATACAGCAACATAGAGCCGTGGCCGTTAGACAGCACGAAGCGGTCGCGGTCAAACCAATGGGGATTGTGTGGGCTGTGCTTGAGATGTCGGCCCCAGAGTGCCACTGCCATATCCGCCATGCCCATGGGCGCGCCGGGATGGCCGGAATTGGCTTGTTGCACCGCATCCATGGCAAGCGCCCGGATAGAAGCGGCCATGAGGGAGGCGCTGTGGTCTGCAGTAAGAGTCATTGGCTTGGTATCCATTAGGTAGACGCAAGGTCTGGGTGTGGGTAAATACAGCGGCGCCCGTTGGCACGGGGAAACCCGGATTTTACGGGATGAAGCATGACAAGCTGGCGAAGCGGACTTGAGTCAGTCTGTTTTCGCTATGGAATCAATAGCTGCCTAAGACGGTTTAAAGGGCATTACAGACAGGTTTCATTGACAAAAGGGCCATAATCCAAAGTTGTATGACGATAAAAGCAATGATTCTTGCCGCTGGTCGCGGCGAACGCATGCGGCCGCTGACCGATGTGTATCCCAAGCCGCTGCTGCAGGTACGCGGCAAGGCTTTGCTCGACTGGCAGGTTGAAGCACTGGCGCGGGGAGGCTTCGCGCAGCTGGTCATCAACACCGATTGGTTGGGCCATCAAATCGAGCAGCATTTTTCAGACCAGCCCGATATTGTTTTTTCGCACGAAGGCCAAGACTTTGGCGCTGCGCTAGAAACCGCTGGCGGAATAGCCCGCGCTCTGCCATTGCTAGGCGATATGTTTTGGGTTTTAGCCGGCGATGTTTTTATGCCGGGCTTTGAATTTTCTCAATCAGCGGTAGACCACTTTGCCGCCAGCGACAAGCTCGCCCACCTCTGGCTAGTACCCAATCCAGCGCACAACCTATCGGGTGACTTTGGCCTATCGGATACGGGGCTGGCGCTTAACCTGGATGCTGCATCCAGCGAGCCACGCCACACCTTCAGCACGGTGGCGCTTTATCGCCGCGCATTTTTTGACAGTCTGCCCGCCGGCAATCCACAAGGACAACGGGCGGCATTAGCACCACTGCTGCGCCTGGCCATGGCGCGCCAACAAGTTAGCGCCCAGCTATACCAAGGCGCTTGGACCGATGTCGGCACACCGGCGCGATTAGCCGAACTAAACCAAACATGATTTGAAAAGGGAAAACCTATGAGCCTTAACTCCGTTTACCAAAAACGCCGCGCATTAGTCGCCAAAGCCTTAAAGGCTGCCGGCGGCGGTGTCGCCTTGCTGCCAACCGCACCAGAGCACCCGCGTAACCGCGACAGCGACTTTCCCTATCGGCACGACAGCTACTTTTACTATCTGACCGGCTTTAGCGAGCCAGACAGCTGGCTGGTGATTGAAGCCAGCGGCAAGAGCACACTGTTTTGCCGACCGAAAGACACCGAACGTGAAATCTGGGATGGCTTGCGCTTGGGTCCAGACTCTGCACCAGCCGGCTTGGCACTAGATCAAGCCTTTGGCGTTGACAGCTTGGACGAGAAAATGCCAGCACTACTGGCCAATCAGCCGGCAGTCTGGTTTCCGTTTGCGACCCACAAAGGCTTGGAGACGCAAGTTGACGGCTGGCTAGACAAGGTCAGAGCGCGCGTGCGCTTGGGCGCCCAGTGTCCGCGAAGCCTGCACGACTTATGCCAACTGCTAGACGAGATGCGTTTGATTAAGGACGCGCATGAAATAGCCATCCTGCGGCGCGCAGGGAAGATTTCGGCAGGCGCCCATGTGCGGGCGATGCAAACTTCAGCCGCAATGCTGCGCGCCAACGTTAAAACCACCAAGGCATCAAAGTCAGCCAGCGCCGCCAAAGACAGTTTGCGCGAATACCATTTAGAAGCTGAATTACTGCACGAATTTCGTCGCCACGGCGCGCAGTTTCCGGCCTACACCAGCATTGTTGCGGCCGGAGCGAACGCCTGCATACTGCACTACCGAGCCGACACGGCCGAAGTCAAAAATGGTGACTTGTGCCTGATAGACGCCGGCTGCGAGCTCGATGGCTATGCCAGCGATATCACCCGCACATTCCCGGCAAATGGCAAATTCACACCGGCCCAACGCACGCTCTACGACATCGTTTTGGCCGCGCAGCAAGCGGCCATCAAGGTCAGCAAACCCGGCAAACGTTTTACCGATCCGCACGACGCCGCTACCCGTGTGCTGGCCCAAGGCATGCTGGACACCGGCCTGCTAGACGCCAAACAACACGGCACGGTTGACGATGTGATTGCCTCTGGCGCCTACCGCCAGTTTTACATGCACCGCACCGGCCACTGGATGGGCATGGATGTGCATGACTGCGGCGACTACACCGAGCCCAATGGGAAACCCAAATTAGAAAAAGACGGGCTTGGCCAAATGGTGATGAAAAAACCGCCACGCATTTTGCGCGCCGGTATGGTGCTGACGATTGAGCCCGGGATTTACGTGCGACCCGCCAAAGGCGTGCCGAAAGAATTCTGGAATATTGGCATACGTATAGAAGACGACGCCTTGATCACGGCCAAAGGCTGCGAGTTGCTTACACGTGGCGTGCCAGTAGACGCCGACGAAATCGAGGCGCTGATGCAAGCCTAAACGGCTAAAGCGTTGCGCTTTCAGCGATCCGCCTTCAAACCAAGACTCGATTCATCTCAGTATTGTCAGGGCTACCCAAACCCTGATACTGCTACCCATCGGCCTACAATCGCAGACCGAAGAAGCCATTCCACAAGCTTATAACCAGCTAATTCCGGAGACATTTTTTCATGCCTACAAATATTTCGACAGCGTCTGACAATAGCGACGAAAAACGCGCGGAACTGCGCCGTGCAGCGCTCGAATACCACGAATTTCCAAGCCCAGGAAAACTCTCCATCGCGGCAACCAAACAACTGGTGAATCAGCGCGACTTGGCATTGGCCTACTCGCCCGGCGTTGCCGCGCCCTGCGAAGAAATTGTTAAAGACCCAAACAACGCTTACCGCTACACCAGCCGCGGGAACTTGGTAGCCGTGATCACCAATGGCACTGCAGTGTTGGGTCTGGGCAATATCGGCCCATTGGCGTCCAAGCCGGTGATGGAAGGCAAGGCAGTACTGTTTAAAAAGTTCGCTGGCGTTGATGTGTTCGACCTAGAAATTGACGAGACCGACCCCGCCAAACTTGTCGACATCATTGCCTCTTTAGAGCCCACCTTTGGGGCTATCAATCTTGAAGACATCAGGGCCCCTGACTGCTTTTATGTCGAGCGCGAACTGCGCAAGCGCATGAAAATTCCCGTCTTTCACGACGACCAGCACGGTACGGCAATCACTGTAGCGGCGGCAATGCTCAACGCCTTAAAGGTAGTTGGTAAAAATCCCGGCGACGTCAAACTGGTCACATCTGGTGCCGGCGCTGCGGCATTGGCTTGCCTCAAACTGCTGTTAAAAGTCGGTATTAAGCGCGAAAACGTTTACGCCACTGACTTAGCTGGTGTGGTTTACGTGGGCCGCACCGAGCTGATGGACGAGGACAAGATTGAGTTCGCGCAAGAAACGTCAGCCCGCACGCTAGCTGAGATTATTGACGGCGCCGACATCTTCTTGGGCCTGTCCGCTGGCGGTGTTCTAAAGCCTGACATGGTGCGCAAGATGGCGGCCCGGCCAATTATTTTCGCCTTGGCCAACCCCAATCCCGAGATCAACCCTGACGAAGTCAAAGCCGTGCGCGACGATGCAGTGATTGCCACCGGTCGCTCGGATTACCCGAATCAGGTCAACAACGTCCTGTGTTTCCCCTATATTTTTCGCGGAGCGCTCGACGCTGGCGCATCGACCATCACACTAGAGATGGAAATCGCGGCCGTGCATGCGATTGCTAACTTAGCGCAAGCCGAGCAAAGCGAAGTCGTGGCCGCCGTTTATGTCGGCGAGAAAATGGCGTTTGGTCCCGAATATGTCATTCCTAAGCCGTTCGATCCGCGGCTGATGATTAAGATCGCACCAGCTGTGGCGCAAGCCGCCGCAGACAGCGGCGTAGCACTTCGTCCGATACAGGACATGGATGCTTACCGCGAACGCCTGCAAAGCTTTGTCTATGCCTCAGGCACCGTGATGAAGCCGATATTTGCCGCCGCCAAGGCAGCGACTCGCAAGCGCATTGCTTATGCCGAGGGTGAAGAAGAACGTGTGCTGCGTGCCTGCCAAATCGTGGTTGATGAGGGCCTAGCCCGGCCGACGCTGATTGGCCGTCCCGCCATCATCGCTAAGCGCATCGAAGAATTTGGTCTGCGTTTGAAAGAAGAGCTTGATTACGACATCGTCAATGTAGAGGACGATCTGCGCTACCGTGACTTCTGGCAAACCTATTACAACATGATGGAAAGACGCGGCGTCACAGTGCAAATCGCCAAGATAGAGATGCGTAGACGCCTGACGCTGATTGCCGGCATGCTGCTGCACAAAGGCGATGTAGACGGCTTGATCTGCGGCACTTGGGGCAATACTGCACATCATCTGGACTACTTGGACCAAGTCATCGGCAAGCGCGAAGGCGTCAATACCTATGCCTGCATGAACGCGTTGTTGCTGCCAGGTCGTCAAGTATTTTTGCTCGATACCCATGTCAACTTAGATCCAACCGCCGAACAGCTCGCCGAAATCACCATGATGGCGGCAGAAGAGATGTTGCGGTTTGGCATCAAGCCCAAAGCAGCGCTGTTGTCGCATTCGAACTTTGGTTCGTCCAATACGCCTAGCAGCATCAAAATGCGCCGTACGCTCGAATTGCTGCGCGAGAAAGCACCATGGCTAGAAGTCGATGGCGAAATGCACGGCGATCTAGCGCTTGACGCCGATGCTCGCCGGCTGATCATGCCCAACAGCACGCTGACTGGCGAGGCCAATCTGTTGGTCATGCCCAATATTGATGCGGCGAATATTTCTTACAACCTGCTCAAGACCGCCGCCGGCGGCAATATCGCTATTGGCCCTGTTCTTTTAGGCGCCAACAAACCGATGCACATTCTGACCGCCACCGCGACTGTACGCAGGATTGTCAATATGACAGCTTTGACAGTTGCGGACGCCAACGCGAGCCGATAAAAATCGGCGAAACAGCAAGCACTAACTTACGGACGCCTTTACGGGCACCGTAAGTGCTTAAATTTTCAGCAGACGCTTGCGTTTTTCACGCACATGCGTCAAACTACACGACTTGAAATTTGAGGGTTAACCCGGGAAACTTGGTAAGCATTTTGGCGTCGCCGTCATGCTAAAAAATAGAGCCTGACTTCAGTAAAGGCGTTTAAATGTTTAAAAGCGTGTGGCGCTCAAGAAGCTTAAAAAGCTCGAAATCAGAGAAAACCCAAAGCAAGCAATGGATTAAAGCTACGGCTGCAATGCGCTTGTTTTTCTCGGTCGCCGTGATCGGTGTGGCAGGTCTAGTAAGTTTGAGTTTTAGCGTAGTTCACGCCAGAACACTTTCAGATGCTCAGACCCAAAAGCTGGACATGGTTTCAGTTTCTCGCTTACCCGCACAAGCTCAGGACATGTTGACGCTTATTTATCAAGGCGGACCATTCAGGTACGACAAAGATGGAGTGGTTTTTGGTAACCGGGAACGAATTCTCCCTGCTAAAGACCGAGGATTTTATCGGGAATATACCGTCAGGACGCCAACAGAGCGCAGTCGGGGAGCCCGGCGCATAGTTTGCGGTGGCTTAAAACCTGCTGCGCCCGATGCGTGTTTTTACACCGATGACCACTACGCGAGTTTTCGCAAAATCGTTCAGTAATTTGAACTGTGGTTGTTTTTTTGTATGGTCAACTAAAGAGAAAGAGAAACGGAGATGGATACACCACTTCGTCGAGACAGCGAGACGCCAACCGGCACGACTGAAATCCCGCTTAAGGGAATCAGGCCAAATCTCGTTCAGTCTATACGTGCGTTTCGGGTACCGGAACTTCAAGATGCAGCCACTCAGTTGGAACAGCACTTTTTGTATGCCAACTTGGGTAACGCCCAGAGCAAACAAGATGTGTTGGACATGATTGCTGCTCAGTACACCTTTCCCGCGCACTACGGCAAGAACTTTGATGCTCTGTACGACTGCATGACGGACTTGGTACATAAATCAGGCCCACAGCCAGGTTTTGTCGTCGTGCTGGAACAAATTCCTGCGAATGCAAAATTTGACAAAGAAGCACGCGAACAGCTTTTAGACATTTTCAGAGATGCAGCGGACTACTGGGCGGATCGCAAGATACCGTTTAGATGTTTCTATTCTTTTCTGTAGCCCGCTCCCCAGACATAGGCCAAGGGGATCGGGCTAGTGAGGCCCAAAACGCAGAAGGTGCAGAAGTTATGCCGACCGATAAACTGGTCGATATCTCACCACTCGCATTACGCATGAGTAGTCCGTTTAACGCGGGATACTGGCTAACAGCGGCTTAAACCCGCCGTTATCCACCCACAAAAAAGCCCGCTTAGAGCAATCAAAGCAGGCTTTTTTTATGTCAGTAATGAACTAGGCTGTAGCCCAAAGTTTGGCACCAGCCAAATCACTTTAGGCAGGCTGTGTAATGGCTTTAGTCGTGGCTTGCTGCGCTAAATCAGCGGCGACCTGAAGCGCCAAAGCAATGTATTCATCAACGGCTACTTCCTCAGCGCGGCGCTGCACACTAAAGACACCGGTAAAAGCTTTCTCTTCCAGCCAGCGGCCTAGCGTGTGGCGCAGCAGTTTGCGGCGCTGACTAAAGGCTACGCGAACCAATTCACTGAACAGCGCAACATTGACCGCCGCAGGCTCTGCACGCGGCAGCATACGTACGATGGCACTGTTAACACGTGGTGGTGGATCAAAGCTTTCGGGCGGTACAAACAAAACGTTTTCCATGGCATAACGCCATTGCAGCATTACGCTAAGCCGGCCGTACTCGCCGCCCTTGGGTGTGGCGACCATACGGTCTATGACTTCTTTTTGCAGCATGAAGTGCTGGTCTTCAATCACATCAGCGGCGTCGAGCAGGTGGAACAAAATCGGGGTCGAGATGTTGTAAGGCAGATTGCCAACAACACGTATCTTGGTGCCGGCCGCCGTAGCCAATGCACGAAAATCTACTCTGAGCACATCGGACTCTATCACCGTCAAATTTTTGTGCCCGCGCAGCTGAACCGCAAGATCGCGGTCCAACTCAATGACGGTTAAGTGGCCAAGTCGCTCGGCCAGTGGCCGGGTCATGGCGGCTAGGCCAGGGCCGATCTCAACCATGGACTGACCAGGTTGCGGCGCAATCGCTTCAACAATTTCTTGAATTACGCTGCGGTCGGTTAAAAAGTGTTGTCCAAAACGCTTGCGGGGAATATGTTTCATGTTTTCGTATTACTTAGGCGAATCGCGGTACTCGACATAAGCCCTTCCGCGCACTTCTTGAGCCCACAGGGCGTAGGCTTCTTCCTGCTTTTTATCACGCAGCACATTGCGGGCCGTCTCGCGCAACTCACGCGCCGTGAGCTTGGCCTCACGCCTCTCAAGCACTTGGATCAAGTGGACACCAAAGCGAGACACCAGCGGCTCTGAAATCTGGTTCAGGGCCAAGCCATTCATGGCTTGCTCAAACTCAGGCACGAACATGCCGGGGCTGGCCCAGCCTAAATCGCCGCCGTCTTTTGCCGAGGCATCCTCACTATTGTCGCGCGCCAATTGCGCAAAGTCAGACTGACCGGAGAGCACACGGCGCTTGTAGTCAGCCAGCTTGGCCTGGGCCATCGCTTCGGTGAACTGGGGCGTCAAGCGCAACAAGATATGGCGCGCATGGGTTTGCGTGACATTCACAGCGGCAGCATTACCTTGTTTTTTCTCAATGAGCTTGAGCACATGAAAGCCAGCGCCGCTTCGGATCGGACCGGCGATGCCACCCACCGCCAAACGTTGTGTGGCGTCTACAAACAAGCTGGGATAGCGGTCCGCACTCCGCAGGCCTATCTGACCGCCATTGTTAGCGGTTTGAGCATCAGAATACTGGCCGACCAGCGCTGCAAAATTGGCACCAGCACGCGCGCTATCGGCAGCGCTCTGGGCCTTGGCTTGAAAGGCTGCGACTTGCGTAGGAGTGGCGTTCTCAGGAACAGACACGAGAATTTGTGCGAGATTTATCTCAAGACTTCCACTCAATGCTTGGTCGCGCAGGTATTGGTCAATATCTTGATCAGCAATCACAGCGCGCGAGTCGACCTCGCGTTGACGCAGCCGGCTAACCAGCACCTCGTCACGCAACTCATTACGAAACTGGCTGTAGGCAATTCCATCGACCTCAAGCCGGCGACGCAACTCGTCAACGCTGATCTGGTTTTGCCGAGCCACTGACTCTACGGCGTTCTCGACCGCGTTCTCATCGACTTTCAAGCCCGACAAGCGTGCCAACTGAAGTTGCGCTTTGTCACTGATTAAGCGTTCCAGCACTTGCGGCAGTAATTCGCTGCGCGGCGGTATAGGCGCTCCTTGTTGGCTTAACTGCTGCTCGGCGCGCAGCAGCTTGATGCGCACCTCGGTATTGGTAATCGGTTCTGAGTTGACAACTGCAACAATGAAGTCAGCACTGCGCTGAACATTGGCCGCAGGCCCAGACACCACTGGAGAGCTGCCGAACTGCTGCGACAGCTTGAGTCCTTGAGCCTGGACCGCCACGCCTGCAAGGCTCAGACCAGCCAAGATCAGCGCCGAAACCAGCACGCTACGATTGGCCAAAGCGCTGGTAGAGGAAAGACGAGGTAAAAGGGATGAAAAATAAAATTTAGTCATAGTTGGTAAAGCGGCTTGGAGCGGCGACCTTATCGCGCAATAGCTGGTAACGGGGAATATTGGTTTTCAATGCTTCCAACGGATTAGAGCCGATGCGGGAAAAGCCAACCAGTTCGAGTTGAAAAAGGATTCGGCTATTCGATGTAGCCAGGCTGCTTTGTGATCGCTGGAATACGACTCGGCCTATCCAGCAGCAACCGTCATACTCTACACCCAAGACCAAATCGACAAACTTTTTGTCTGGCACGCTGTAGTTCATACGGCCCACACTGTAGTAACGGCCTTCGCCTTGGCCACGGCCAGCACCCAGGTCTTTTCCCTTGTCGCCCCACAAGTCATTGATGGGCCACTGCCAACCCACATCGACCAAATTACTTTGGGCCGCCAGATTATTTTGATCAACCTGGCGCCTTAGTGCGGCACTGACCACGCGGTAATCGCCTGGCGAGTAACGCAAACCAAAGGTCGAGCGCTCAGACTTTTTGGTTTTGGGGTTGTACTGCACCGTGCTGTCAAAAGTCCATTGCGGCGTCCAGTTGATAGTGGTGCCAACCAACAAATCGCTGATGCGGTCGGTGATCGGTAAAAAGCCAGGCAAAGTCACCAGTTGGTCTTCAAAGCGCAGGCGCTGAGCTACGCCAAAGCGGGCCGTCTCTGCACCCGTATCCGGATCTAACAGCCTTGTAGTTGCACCCAAAGTCAGCAAGTTCGCGTCCGAAATGCGGTCATTGCCAGAAAATGCATTCTCGGTAAACACCGTCGCAAAATTAAAGTCGTTCGCACCCGAGTCATAGTTGGGCAACACACTCTGATTGCGAAACGGCGTGCGCACATAAAACGCGCGTGGCTCCAGAGTCTGAGTAAAACTGCGGCCAAAGAAATTAGCGGGACGCTCAAATTGCAAACCGCTGTCTAAGCTAAAGGTCGGCAGCACGCGTGACTCCGAGCTGTTTCCAGTGGTTGGGAAAGGCGAGTCGTAGCGGTAGCTGGTGGCATGCAGCTGCAGCTTAGGCGTGATGAAAGCACCTGGCGAAATCCAAGGCCGGCTGACCTGCGCAGAAAGCAGGCCGCGCTCACCATTAGGCTGGCCATTGGGCGGAGAAAACAGTGATCGGTCGATTGAAAAGTGTGAATACTGGGCAGTGGTAGACCAGTCAAAACCACTCATGCCAGCAATCGGCACATTCACACGGGTGTAAGTAGCAGTAGCTTGCGGCAACAAGTCATACGGCGGCGTGATGGGTGAAGCCAGATCTTGCAGCGTTTGCCATTTGAGGACACGTATGCTGGTCGATAAAAAGCCTTTGCCCCAACTCAAGCTCGCATCATTGGCCAGTAAACGTCGGGTTAATGTATCCCCGTTACGAGTGAAATCGCGCCAATATTCGTTATCACTGACACGGTTTAAATTCAGGTTTAAACCAAAATTACCGACGCCGGGTATGTCGCTGCGCAGTGTCTGTGCATGCTGCAGCGAGTATGACCAGCGATTAGTACCGCGCAGCTTGTCGCTGGGCAAATAGTTGCCCGCAATCTTGCCGTTGAAGTCATGTTCAAGATAGCGATATTCACCGCCTAAGTCGATGCCGCGCTTACTTAAAACGGTTGGCGAGAAGGTCGCGTCGCGGTTCGGTGCGATGTTGAAATAATAAGGCTGGGTTATTTGTAAGCCACTGATGCTGTCCACGCCGATAGTGGGCGGTAACAGGCCAGATTTACGCTTGTCACTGAGTGGAAAGCTGACCGTCGGAAAAGCCAGAATGGGCACATCTTTAAAACGCAGCACTGCGCCTGTGGCCTCGCCGGTTTCGGCTTCCATGTCAAACTTAAAACTGTCAGCGGTCAATATCCAAGCCGGCTTCCAAGACGCCTCATCGGTGCGCTCACAGGTGGTGTAGGTCGCTTGGATGGCGACCAAGCGCTGGTCATCAATAAAGTTAATTCTGTCGGCACGACCATTGCCAGCATTGCTCAAAAAGCGATACGTGGTGTTACTAAAAAACCCCTCGAAAGTATCGAGCTTGATCTGCAACTCTGAGCCGTAGTACTGGTTGCCAGCATTGCTAACATGCACATTGCCTAAAGTTTTGACGCTGTCATCGGGCTGGAAATACTCAATACGGTCAGCCCGCACAGCGGTTGGGCCGCGGCGTAATTCGGCGTTGCCCTCAATCACGGTCTCCAAGTCTGCTCGACCAGAAATATTGTCGCCAAAGACAAATGTCGGCACTTCGTTACCAGGGCCTTGCGGTGGCTTTTCGGCCAGCATGGGACTACTTTTAAGTCCCGTTTGTGAGACGGAAGCAGGCACGACAAGCAAGTCGGCCACTGGCAGCTCCTGTATTCGTCCTTGCGACCAAGAGGCGGGCGCGTAGCCCAGCCCCAGCATAGCCACGGACGTTAGCGCAGCAAGACGCAGGACGGCGCAGGACACCGGGGAGAAAGTAAAAGGCTGGGGGGATGCGGTTCGCATCTTAAATATTGGGTGAGACCGTTGGTTAAAACAAAGCTGATTATCCATGACGCCTACTGACTCTTAATCCCCTTTGAATGACAAGCAGTTCTGAGCCCACAGAGGCTCACAACGAGATACTTTTCAGCCTACCGTGGATTAATCCAGCGGCTCCAATAAGTACCCCTTCAAGAGCCACGATACTACTGGCTATGAACGCTACCAACGACGACCCTTTCGCCAGCCCCATCATTTGGACCGACAGCGCCCGCGCCAGTGCTTTTTCTAATTGGCTACAAGGCCTGCAAGTAAAGCATGGACTCGTACCCAACAGCTTGCGGCCAGCTTCAGCCGATGCCAGTTTCAGGCGCTACTTCAGAATCGACAGCAGTAACCAGCGCAGCTTCATCATCATGGATGCACCGCCAGCGCAGGAAGACAGTCAGTCATTTGTCAAAGTCGCGCAGCTCATGCGTGACGCCAAATTGAATGTGCCTGAAGTGCTGGATTGGGAGCAGTCCCTAGGCTTTATGTTGCTCAGCGATCTGGGCGATAAGACCATGATGGATGGGATGCAAACGCCGCCCGAACTTCTCTGCACACAACCCGCTAGCTTGGCCATGCCAGCGGCACCCTCGCCCGCCCAATACGCACTTTACATGCAGGCCGTCGATGCGCTAATTGTTTGGCAATTGGCTTCCAAGCCCGGCGTTTTGCCCGAGTACGACGACGCTTTGCTATCGCGCGAGCTGGCGCTTTTCCCCGACTGGTATGTTGCCAAACACCGTGGTTTTGTCATGGATGCGGAACAAACCGAGACTCTCAAGCTAGCGTTTGAGCAGATCAAGACTAACTGTCTGACGTCTCTAGGCGGCGCCAGAGTTTATGTACACCGCGACTTCATGCCGCGCAACCTAATGCCCGCACCAGCTGGTCTGGTTATAGAACTAGGCTTGGGCGTATTAGACTTTCAAGATGCGGTTTACGGCCCGATTAGCTACGACATCGCCAGCTTGATGCGGGACGCATTTTTAAGCTGGGAAGAAGATGTCGTGCTCGACATCACCGTGCGTTACTGGCAAAAAGCACGCAAAGCTGGCTTGCCGGTGGGCGACGATTTTGGTGAGTTTTTTCGTGCAGTGGAATGGATGGGCTTGCAGCGCCACCTCAAAATTCTGGGTATTTTTGCGCGCCTGACGCTGCGGGATGGCAAACCCAAATACCTAGCCGATACGCCGCGCTTTATGCGTTATGCGCGCGCCACCTGCGCGCGTTATCGCCAACTTGGCCCATTCATGGTGCTGCTCGACGCTATCGAGGGCAACGAAACCCGCATAGGCTACACCTTTTAATGACTCAAACATTTGCCACTTCTAGCCATCGTGCGCGCGCAGCGATGGGTGTTTCGGACTGTTCCCCCTCAACCCCGGCTGCGACACAAATATGAGCGCGCGCTTTTTTGTGGATTTGCCGCTTCTACCAGGCAGCAGCATCAGCCTGCCTGAGTACGCCGCCCGTCATGTGCAGGTACTGCGTCTGCAGCCCGGCGGCATGATCACGCTTTTCAACAGCATGGGGCCAGAAGAGGGTGAGTTTTTAGCCACTGTCGATCGCATGGGTCGCAGTGATGTTGACGTCACGATAGGCCAATGGACGGCTACACAACGCGAAGCACCCCGTGCAGTCCACCTAATCATGGGCATGCCGGCCAACGATCGCATGGATTGGCTGGTCGAGAAAGCCACTGAACTTGGCGTTGCCAGTATTCAGCCCTTGATAACCGAGCGCAGCGTACTTCGCCTGAGTGGCGAGCGCGCCAGCAAAAAACTCTTACATTGGCGCGGCGTTGCGGCTGCAGCTTGCGAGCAATCTGGCCGCAACCGCGTGCCGGTCATTCATGCCGTCGCTAGCCTGAGCGACTGGCTCAAGCAAAATCCTGATCAGGGCGACTCTCAGCGCCTGCTGCTGTCTCTGCAAACCGGTACCCAGCCGCTGGTGCAACAAGTCGCCGGCAGCGCTGCTGTGCGCTTTTTAAGCGGTCCTGAAGGCGGCCTAGGACCGAGCGAAGAAACGGCCGCTATGCGCAGTGGGTTTTTACCCGTCACGCTAGGGCCACGCGTGCTGCGCGCAGAAACCGCTCCGCTAGCCTGTCTGGCGTTGCTTGGCCTAATGTCTTAGACCCAAAATCTATTTGCCCTAACTGTGAAAACGCCATGAACCGCAACCTTTGGCTTTTAGCCATTTGTCAGGGCTTGTTCCTGACCAATAACGTGACCTTTATCGCAATCAATGGTTTGGTTGGTTTAAACCTTGCACCATTGGGTTGGATGGCGACTTTGCCGGTCATGGGTTATGTGGTGGGCGGCGCGCTGTCGACCGGATTGGTGGCGAAAACGCAGGCCCGCTATGGCCGCAAGATGTCGTTTCAATTGGGGCTGCTGGTGGCTGTCGCCTCGGCGCTGCTGTGCTGCTATGCGGCTTACAGCCGTGATTTCTGGTTGTTAGTAGCCGCCACCGTAGTGGCGGGTTACTACAACGCCAATGCCCAGCTCTACCGCTTTGCGGCAGCCGAGTTGGCTCTGCCGGCTTTTCGTGACAAAGCCATTTCGCTAGTCATGGCTGGCGGCTTGATTGGCGCGGTAGCTGGGCCTAACTTAGCGTCGGCCACACGCAGTCTGACGGCAGTACCGTTTGCCGGTGCTTATCTGGCCTTGGCGGGTGTGGCACTCCTTGCCATGCTGCTGCTGGCCTACATAGACTTTGCGCCGGCCCCGGTCAAAAACGCAAGCAGCGCAATCGACACTGGCCGACCGTTAAGCGTGATCATGCGCCAGCCGGTATTCATAGTCGCCGCCGGTGCCGGTGCACTCAGCTACGGCGTGATGAATCTACTCATGGCGGCCACGCCGATTGCTATGCAAATGTGCAGCCTGCCGTTCTCCGACGTAGCGCTAGTGCTGGAGTGGCATGTCATCGGCATGTTTGCGCCCGGCTTTTTCACCGGTCATTTGATTAAACGCTTTGGCACGCTCAGCATCATGTCTGTAGGCTTGGTACTCAATGTGTTGTGTGTGGCGATAGCGCTATCAGGCGTTGAGTTTCAACAGTTTTTGTTGGCGCTATTTCTGCTAGGTTTGGGTTGGAATTTTCTCTTTACTGGTGCGACTTCGTTAGCCTTGACGGCTTATCAGCCCGAAGAAAAAGACAAAGCTCAAGGAGCACTGAACTTTTGCGTTTTCGCGGTGCTCGCCATTTCGTCTCTCGCCTCTGGTGTGCTGGTCACCAATCAAGGCTGGACTTGGCTGAATTTAGGCTCTTTGCTACCGCTAGGCTTATGCGCGGCAGGCCTAATTTGGCTGGCGCTAAAACAGCGCAAGCCAGTGAATGCCTAAACACGCAGCGCTGCCGTATCCGCTGCGCACCTAGACCTGGCCGATGATTCGCTAGAGTCGGCTCAGCCGGGCACGCTGGCCATCACATGGGCCACGGCCGCAGTTAGCTTTTTGGCATAGGGCACGTGCAAAAATTCGTTTGGACCGTGCGCATTGCTTTTAGGGCCCAACACGCCGCACACCATCATTTGTGCGTTTGGAAAACCCTTGCTTAACATGCTCATCAGCGGAATCGTACCGCCCTGACCAATCGTGCCGCAGGGCGCGCCAAAAAAGCTTTGCGAGGCGTCGTTGAGCGCGTTTTCAAACCATGGCACGGTGGCCGGTGCGTTCCAGCCAGTAGCACCGCCATGGCTCTGAAACGTCACCTTGGCTTGATAGGGTGCGTTGTCTTCTAGCAGCGCCTTGAGCTCTTGTACCGCAGCACCAGCGTCTATCAGCGGTGGGAAACGCAGCGATAACTTAAAGGCGGTGTAAGGCCGCACCACATTGCCAGCATCTTGCAAGGTCGGAAAACCTTCTGCGCCGGTCACGCTAAGCGTCGGACGCCAGGTGCGATTGAGCAGCGCTTCGACTGGGTCGGTAGTAGTGGGCAGCGTCAGCATGGTGGAGCCTTCGCAGTCGTAATGCGCCCACGGGAATCGCTTGTAAATTTCATCGCCCAAAATAGCTGCCGTTGCCTCAGCCTGCAACCTGCGGTCAGCCGGAATTTCGCAGTGAAAGCTTTGCGGCAGCAGTGTGCCGGTCTTGCTGTCTTCGAGCCGGTCCAACACATGGCGCAACACGCGAAAGCTAGAAGGCACCAAACCACTGGCGTCGCCAGAATGTATGCCTTCGGTCAATACTTCTACTTTGAGCACGCCGGCAGCATTGCCGCGCAAGCTGGTGGTTAGCCAAAGCTGGTCATAGTTGCCAGCCCCTGAATCTAAGCAAACCACCAAGGCGACTTCACCCAGCCGGTCTTTCAAGGCGGTCACATAGGGCAGCAAATCGTAAGAGCCGCTTTCCTCGCAGGTTTCAATCAAGCCAACGATGCGCGGATGCGGCACGTTCTGGGCTTTGAGGGCCTGCACTGCGGCAATGCTGGCGTAGGCGGCATAACCATCGTCCGCACCGCCGCGGCCGTAGAGTTTACCGTCCAAATACTTAGGCGTCCACGGGCCAAGGTCGTTGCGCCAACCGGTGAATTCTGGCTGCTTATCGAGGTGACCATACATCAACACGGTTAGAGTAGAGTGGGCACGGGTCGCAGGGATTTCAAAAAACAGCACTGGCGTGCGGCCTTCTAAGCGCACGATTTCTAACGTCAGGCCTTGGATTTTTTGCGCCTCGATCCAACTCGCCGCATTGCGCATCACGGTGTCAATGAAGCCGTGCGCCGCCCAATCACTGTCGAAGGTGGGGGATTTGGCGGGAATCGCAATGTAGTTGCTGATCTGCTCGACGATGTCCTTATCCCACTGGGCGTCGATTTGGGTCTGGGCGCGAGTGGCATCAAGAATATTGGCCGGTATTTCGCGGTGCAGGGGTGCGTTCATGGGAGACTCCGTCAAATAAATATTGACCTACTCTACTCCAGCATGAAGTCTGCTGCCCATGCGGGACTTACGGGCCCGATTTAACGCTGCGCTCTGCGTCATTCAGCCACGCTTCACACGACTGTTTATTGAATATAAATTATTGGTTATTCGCCATGGACTCACCCAAGCGCACCGCGCGTTCAGGTGCCCATGCCGGATTAAAGTCCATTGCTCGCTTGGGGAACAACATGACGACTGTCGAGCCAAGCAAAAAGCGCCCCATCTCATCGCCCTGTTTAAGGTCTACGGCGGTCTTGCCTTCATAGCGCCATTCGCGCGGCGCAGGCAGTCGCGGCGGATTGACCACGCCGTGCCAGACCGTGGCCATGCTGCCGACGATAGTCGCGCCCACCAAGACCAACACAAATGGACCGTGGGCAGACTCAAATACGCAAACCACGCGCTCGTTGCGCGCAAACAAACCAGGCACGCCACGGGCGGTCACCGGATTGACGGAGAACAAGTCGCCGGGAACGTAAATCATGCGTGTCAGTCGTCCATCACACGGCATATGTATGCGGTGATAGTCACGCGGACTGAGGTAAATGGTGGCGAAGCTGCCGTCTTGAAAATGATCGGCTAGCGCCACGTCACCGCCAACCAGCGCCGTCGTGCTGTAGTGGTGACCTTTGGCTTGAAACAACTGGTCGTGCAAGATGTCGCCAAACTGGCTGACCGCACCGTCAACTGGACAGATCAAGTCAGCCTTAGCCAGCGGCCTGGCGCCGGGCTTGAGGGCGCGGGTGAAAAAGGCGTTGAAACTTAAATAGCTGGTGATGTCCGAGTCAAGCGCCTCGTCCATATTGACGCGGTACTTAGCCACGAAACGGCGAATAATTTCGGTGGTTATCCAACCGCGTTCATGCCCAGCAACAAAGCCGGCAAAAGCTGTCAGTGCGTGCTTGGGGACAAGATATTGAAACAGGACAGCAAGACGATGGTGCACAGGCTTTACCGCAGTATGTAAACCGTGGATTCTATCGAAACTGGCCTGACTAAACGCAGGCTAGTTAATCAAGTTGCGGTTGCGGTTGAATCAGACGATGGCTTTGGCGCCAAGGGCGGTAGGCTCTTGCATTCCCAGAAAATACGCGCCGTGCAAGTTTTGCAAATTAAAGGGTCGAGCTTGGGGAAAATTGTCGCAATCGCGATGCGTTTATCGGAGAACTGATGTTCCGGACCAAGCACGCGGGTAAAGCCTGTTGTCTTCCACATTTCAATCACCTCAGGCCGTGGCCGGTGAAAGTACAAGTCGCCGCCCATGGCGCGACGTGCTGACAACTCAGCCTCCCAAAGTTCAGCACCCGCCAGATCGATAAAGTTCATACTTTTACCCATCACCAGCAAATGTTTTTGCGGGTGCAACTGATGGCGCAGCGCGTACAAAGTATCGGCCACATGTTGGCTGGCACCGAAGTACACCTCGCCCTCCATACGCAGCAGCTTTAGCTGTGGGCATTCTGGTAATCGCTCGGTGTTGGGGTTTCCCAGAACGACGAATTGACGCTCAGGACTCCAGCCATCAAAACCCATGCTGCGCATAGCCGGCTTAGAGGTGCGGTACAAAAACGACATCAAAGACAGCAAAGTGCCCAGCAAAATCGCCATTTCGAGACGAATCGAAACCGTCGCCATCAAGGTCGTCAACGCCACCGCAAATTCAGTGCGGCTTAGCTGAAACAGTTGTCGCCAGCGTTTCAAATCAAGTAAGCCAACAGCTACCAGTAGCAATAAAGCAGCTAATGCCGCCATGGGAATTTGCGCTAGCAATGAAGCACTTAACGCGACCAATGCCAGCAGTAACAAAGCCGATGAAACCGCAGCAAGAGGACTGCGAGCGCCGGCTTGCAAATTAGGTACCGAGCGGTTCATTGAGCCGCACGAGACATAGCAAGAAAAGAAACCGCCCACTATGTTGGACAAGCCTTGACCGCAAAATTCACGATTCGGATCTATGCGTTGGCCAGAGCGCGCAGCCACCGCCTTGGCAATCGAGATCGATTGACCCAGGGCAACAATCGTCAACGCAAAAGCCAAACCCAAGAGTTCGGGAACTGCCGACCAGCTGATGCGGGGAATTTCAAAGCGCGGCCAGGGTGTAGTCATCTGGCCAACCGTGCGCAGCGCCGTATCAGGTGTCGGCAAAACCGATCCCGGCCACTTCAGCCACAGCCAAGCCAAAAGAGTAGACGCCACCAAGCCAATCAACATATACGGCCAGCTGGGTTTGAGGCTGTGCACACTCCAGGCCACAAGCGCTGTAATAGCGGCCACCGCTAAGGCCGTTGGCTGCACCTGACTGAGTTGCGAGAACACATGACTCAAAACTGAAGCCGCACCATGCACACTGGCGGGCGCCAGTCCGAGCAAATCTGGCAAGGCATAAACCGCAATCAAAATTGCCGCACCAGAGGTAAAGCCAAACAATGCAGCCGGCGAAATAAAGTTGGCCAGCGAGCCCAATCTCAGCGCACCGATGAGCCACTGCATGATGCCCACCATCACCGTCACCACCAACGCCAACTGAATATAGGCTGGGCTAAAAGCCAGCGCCAGCGGTGAGAGCATGGCAAACATGGCCAAAGAGTTGGCATTGGTAGGGCCAGACATCACATGCCGACTCGATCCAAACAAAGCCGCGATGATGCAAGGCACAACGGCGGTGAACAGGCCGTATTGAGGCGGCAGACCAGCCAGCGTAGCAAAAGCGATACCTTGCGGTAAGACCAGTACTGCGCCAAGCAGACCGGCCAGGGCATCGGCGCGTAACGAAGACGGCGTGATTTCACGAACCCAAGCGCCGAACAATCGCGCCGACATATTCAGACTTGCACGGCGAAGTGAGGTGATAACTTGCATGCTCTAGAGCATAGCCGTCATAGCCAAGGCTTTAGGCATCAAGTTATCGCTTGTGCACTCAGAGAGGTAGCTGGCCTTGAAACTTAAACACCGCGCGCGTGGCCCGTAAATTCGGCCAAAAGCGAACCTCTCGGCCATCTTGCAAGCCAAAGCTATCGAGAATGTGCAACTGGTTTTGCAACGCCAGCGCTTCAAAGTCGCGCAGCGTGCCGACACGAATATTCGGCGTGTCATACCACTGGTAAGGCAAAATTTTGGTGACTGGCATACGGCCGCGCAGCACGGCTAAACGATTCGGCCAATGCGCAAAATTTGGGAACGCCACGATGCCCATGCGGCCAACACGCGCCGTCTCTCTGAGCATGATCTCGGCATTGCGCAGATGCTGCAGCGTGTCTATTTGCAGCACCACATCAAATGAGTTGTCGGCAAACAGTGCCAAGCCTTCATCTAAATTGAGTTGCATGACGTTAACGCCACGCGCCACGCAGGCTTGTACGTTGGCATCGCTAATTTCTACGCCATAGCCCGAGCAGCCGCGCTGATTGATCAGGTAGGCCAGCAATTCACCGGTACCACAACCGAGGTCAAGCACGCGCGAACCTTGTGGCACCAAGCGGGCAATTGAGAGCAAGTCAGCAGACGGCAACGGCAACGGCAACGGCGTAGCTTCAAACTGAGAATTCATAGCAGCACCTTGCTTTCGAAATAAGACCTGACAACACCTAGGTAACGCGTATCGTCGAGCAAAAATGCATCGTGGCCATGCGGCGCGTCTATCTCTGCATAGCTCACGTCGAGCTGGTTGTCTATCAAGGCCTTGACAATTTCACGGCTGCGCGCCGGCGCAAAACGCCAGTCAGTGGTAAAACTCACCAGTAAAAAACCGGCCTTGGCGACCGAGAGTGCCCGGCTCAAGTCGCCACCAAAGGCCGCGGCAGGGTCAAAATAATCGAGTGCTCGGGTGATCAGTAAATAGGTATTAGCGTCAAAGTATTCGGCAAACTTGTCGCCTTGATGGCGAAGATAGCTCTCAATTTGAAATTCGATTTCTTGCGTTGAAAACCGGTAACCGCTGGCATGCTCAGATGAAATTTCGCGCAACTGACGGCCGAACTTTTCGTTCATCACATCATTGCTCAAATAAGTAATGTGACCAATCATGCGGGCGATACGTAGGCCACGCTTAGGCAGCACGTTGTGACGGCCGTAATGGCCGGCATGGAAGTCGGGATCGGTGACGATGGCGCGGCGTGCGACTTCATTAAAGGCGATGTTCTCAGCCGTCAGGTTGGGCGCGCTAGCGACAACTACCGCGTGCCGCACGCGATCGGGATACTGCAGCGTCCAACTCAGTGCTTGCATGCCGCCCAGACTTCCGCCCATCACCGCAGCAAGCGTCTCTATTCCCAGCGCATCAAGCAGCAAGGCCTGGACATTTACCCAATCCTGAACGGTCACGACCGGGAAATCCGCACCATAAATTTGCTGCGTATCAGGATTGGCCTGCATAGGGCCAGTCGATCCAAAGCAAGAACCTAAGATATTGACGCCAATAACGAAAAAACGATTCGTATCGACCGGCTTACCCGGACCAATCATGGTGTCCCACCAGCCTTCGGATTTCTTCA
This sequence comes from Polaromonas vacuolata, assembly GCF_012584515.1. Lineage (NCBI taxonomy): Bacteria > Pseudomonadati > Pseudomonadota > Betaproteobacteria > Burkholderiales > Comamonadaceae > Polaromonas > Polaromonas vacuolata. The sequence continues at coordinate 3,826,412 of NZ_CP051461.1, forward strand.
CCGGCTGGCCAGCAGCGTCAAGGTAAACGCCGGCCACATGATGGGAGGCATTGAGCGCGTGACAAATTAAAACCACGTTAGATTTATCGGCATTGAGCTCGCCGTAAGTCTCGTAGCTAATGTCGTAGGCGCGTATTGATTTACCGCTTTGCAGCAGTAATTCATTCGCAAAATGCATGGACTGGGGGGTGGGCGTTAATAGCAAATCGGAGGGCACGTTAAAAATTCGCAATCCGCAGGCCAGCAATACCGACCCGCAAAAAATAAAACCCGGCGTCGCCTAAAGCAAATCCGGGTTGGGGAGATTCATCTTTAGCGGTACTTTTAAAGCGCCCGCAAGGTCAGGAAATCGGCGCTAAACCAGTATAGCAAGACACGTTTGAAACGCCTAAAACTAGCCAACTACTTTAGATCAATTTTGCTGGCGACTGGCACTGCTTGTAGTGAGAAAAGAGTGACGCAACACTTACCATTTAAAAAAATATGACTGCCGTTTAGGTGTTAGCGATAGTTGCTTGTAAATAAGCTATCTGAAGCATAATGCAATGACATATATGCGTAGCATGTATGCAAGTTAGGTGATCGGTCAGTTTCGCGTGCTACAGCGGTACGTTCAATGATTTGTTGTGCTATCGGGACCCCATCGCTTTTGTCATTGTGTTTTAGAGGAGTCCCTTCATGGGCAACAAACTTTACGTCGGCAATCTGCCGTACTCAGTTCGCGACGAAGATTTGCAACAGTCTTTCGGCCAGTTCGGTGCTGTCACCAGCGCTAAAGTCATGATGGAACGCGACACCGGTCGCTCCAAAGGCTTTGGCTTTGTTGAGATGGGCAATGATGCTGAAGCACAAGCTGCTATCAATGGCATGAACGGTCAGCCTTTGGGCGGCCGTAGCGTCGTTGTGAATGAAGCCCGTCCAATGGAAGCGCGTCCTCCACGCACTGGCGGCTTTGGCGGTGGTGGTGGCGGTGATCGCTCCGGCGGTGGTGGATACGGCGGCGGCGGCGGTGATCGTTCCGGCGGTGGCGGCTACGGCGGTGGTGGTGATCGTTCTGGCGGCGGTGGTCGCTCCGGCGGCGGCGGTGGTGACGGTGGTTTCCGCAGTCCTTACGGCGGTGGCGGCGGTGGTCGCTCCGGTGGTGGTGGCGGCGGTGGACGCGGCGGCTATTAATCCTCGCTTTAAAACTCAGATTTAACTCAGTTTTAATTCGCAAATCTAGCCTACTGACTTGAAAAATCCAGTAGCAAAAAAGGCTTCAGAATCAAGGTTTTGAAGCCTTTTTACATTCTTGCGCTAAATTTATCTGGGCAAATATTTAATGCATTGCTAAAAAGTGCGCAACAAATAATTCAGCCGCACGCAGCATTTGGCGCCCAACAATAAAGTCACTGCTCCAATAGCAGACCAATCGCAAGCATCACAGCATGGTGCCGGAAGCCTTATCCAACATCCTGCCGACTTTTACGCGCGCGGCCGGTCAGCAATCTGTCAAATACAGCATTCGGTAAAACGCGCAGTAACTTAGCAACCAGACCCATTTGCCAAGGAATAACGCGGTAACTGCTGCCCGCTAATATGGCCGCATAAGCCTGTTCTGCAAAATCCTTCACCGGCATTAAAAATGGCATGGCATATTTGTTTTTGCGCGTCAAAGGCGTGTCAATATAACCAGGACAAATCGTCACGACTTTTACCCCGGCGACCCTTAGCTCACCTCGCAGGCTCTCGCAATAAGCGATCACGCCAGCCTTGCTGGCACAGTAAGCTGCGTGGCCTGGTAGACCGCGAATGCCAGCCACACTGGCAATACCCACAAGTGTGCCGCTACCCCGTTGTGCCATCGGCGCGATGAAAGGCTGAAAAGTTGCAGCCAAACCGGTATTGTTGGTGGCAAAGGTTTGTTGCATAACGTGAATGTCCCCGCGCATGGCGCTATCCATGCCTATGCTGATACCCGCGCTGGCGACGACTATATCTGGTAGACCTTGGCGCAGCAGGCATTGCTGACCCGCAGCAACAATGCTGTCCACGTCTGACACGTCAGCGTTATAGATTTGAAAACTGTCCGCAGCTATTGCATTAACCGCAGCCCAAGACTCTATGACGTCGGTGTGATGGCGCGTGACCAAAGCGAGTTGCCAACCGGCTTGAAAAAAGCGTAACGCCAGCGCCTGACCTATGCCGCTAGAGGCGCCTGTGATGAAGACTAATCCAGACATAAGAAAATGCCTTTTCGAAAAAACAGTGACGCTAAAAATAAAGCCTTGACCACTCGCCAGACAGACTTACTTTGCCTGCGCTGCGCGAGGCAGCAAAAACCCTTTGACTCGGCCTTTTAAATCGGCGACTCCCGTCAAATTATCATAGGCAAAAGTATCTCCGGTGAACTCGTCACCGCCACGTGTCAACACCACAGGTTTGTGCGATTGCACTCGCTCGTCGTTAGCGAAAATATACAAGAACTCACCTTGAAACTGCAGCCTCGGGCTGGCCACGCCAGCATCGTTAACGCTGGCGGCACGCACGATGAGCGCGTTACCAATGAGCTGCACTTCGGAGCCGTCGCCATTGCTAATGGCTTGGTTAGAAGTAGACGTTGTCAGCCGTCCTAACAAGTCGGTGCTGCGAATACGTGCTTGGTCAATTTCAAGCGTATCGGTGTCGGGAAAGTGCTGCGCTTGCACGCCGTAAATTTCGCTTTTAAGCGTGCCCGCTTCATCAAAATTTTTGATGGTGAAACGCTCCATAAAGTAATCTGCCTCGTGCGAGACTACTTTAGATACGGACTCACCGCTAAAAGTGGGCGTGTTGCGCACCAGCCAATAAGTACCCAGCGCGAGCACGCCCATCATCATCAAAGGCAGGTAAATTGAGCCATGGTCCCAAAGCTTGAGCCAGCGCCGCCAAACTTGGCTTGCAGGTGATAAGTTAAGGCCGCTCACGCTGCGTAAACCTGCAATAAAGACGCATAGTGGCCACTGGCCACTAGAAGCAGATCACAAAACTCACGCGCCGCACCATGGCCACCGGCCAGCGCACTGACATGGTCGGCAATCGCTTTGACCTCGGCATGTGCGTTGGCTGGCGCAAAGCTGAGGGCAGCGCGCCGCATCACCGGCAAATCTGGCCAGTCATCTCCGATGGCCGCAGCATCAGACCAATCTAGTCCCAGCGCACGCAGCGATTTAAGCGCTGCAGGCGCTTTGTCTTCGGTACCGAAATGCGCATGCACAACGCCTAGGGCGAGCAGCCTTGCGCGTAAAGCGGCACTGTCACGTCCGGTGATAACCACCGGCGTTATACCGGCTTTTTGCAGCAGCTTGATGCCATGACCATCTAGGGTATTGAAACGCTTTAGCGATTCACCTTGTTCAGACATATACAGGCCGCCATCGGTCAACACACCGTCAATATCAAAAAAAGCCACCTTCACGCTCTGGGCTTTGAGCAAAAGCGTTGGCGCAAACATTAGCACTGGCTGCAATGGTTGGATAAGTTTGGCGCTCATATGACTTTTGCCCGCATCAAATCGTTGGTGTTGAGCGCGCCACAAAGTCGATCCTCATCATCGAGTACCAATATGCTGGTGATGCGGTATTGCTCCATCAAGGCCACAGCATCAACGGCGAGCGCGTTGACCTTAATGGTGCGCGGTTTTGCATGCATGACTTGACCCGCCTTACAGTTACGCAAGTCCACGCCTTGTTCGACTAAGCGACGTAAATCACCATCGGTAAAAACGCCGAGCACGCGGTGCTCGGCATCGACTATCGCCGAAGCACCCAAGCCCTTGACACTCATTTCACGCATCAATTCGCTAAAACTAGCTTCTAGACCAACCTTGGGTATAGCGTCACCGCTGCGCATTACATCGCTGACATGCGTGAGCAGTTTGCGCCCGAGTGCGCCGCCCGGATGGGAGCGTGCAAAATCTTCTTCTTTGAATCCGCGCGCATCTAGCAAGGCAACCGCTAGCGCATCGCCTAGCGCAAGCTGGGCAGTGGTACTGGCAGTGGGAGCGAGATTAAGTGGACAAGCTTCTTGCTCTACGCTGCTATCAAGAATGACTTGCGCATGGTTGGCCAACGCAGACTGTGCGCCACCAGTTATCGCAATCATGGGTACGCCCTGACGGCGCAACACGGGCAAGATCGCGCTGAGCTCAGCGCTCTCACCGCTGTTAGAAATAGCCAGTACAACATCTTGCGCTTGAATCATGCCCAAATCACCGTGACTGGCCTCAGCCGGATGTACGAACATTGCCGGTGTTCCGGTAGACGCCAGTGTGGCGGCAATCTTGCGGCCTATGTGGCCGCTTTTTCCCATTCCCATCACCACCACCCGGCCGCGGCAATCGAGCATTATTTTGACCGCTTGCGCAAAAGACGGGCCAACGCGAGGCATTAAATCGAGCAAAGCGTTAGCTTCGATCTCAAAGGTTTTACGGGCTAGCCGTTGTGCTTGGTCGGCATCAAAAAAAGGGAGGGAAGCATCAGAACTCATGCCTGCATTCTATCGAGGCTGGTTTATGCCCTGGAACTTGTCCAGCATTAATCAGCCAGCCCATCGACTGGAATAAAAAATTCGTTCCATGAGAGCTATTTTTGAATCATTTTGAAGACTGTGCCTCAGCTACTATCAGTTGTATGAGCGCTCTTGAACTGACCTTGTTGTATTTGCTAGCCGCTGTGCTGGGAGTCGTGGCTTGCCGCTCACTCAAACTACCCCCTATGCTGGGCTATTTAGCAGTAGGCGTCATCATTGGTCCGCATGCGTTGGCACTGGGAAAAAATTCTGAAGGTATTCGGCACCTGGGTGAATTCGGGGTGGTTTTTTTAATGTTTGTGATTGGGCTGGAATTTAATCTGCCCAAATTACGCACCATGCGCCGACACGTTTTTGGTCTAGGCTTGCTGCAAGTGGTGACAACCCTAGCGTTAGGCACTGCAGGCTCGTTGCTGCTGGCGTGGATATTACCCAACTTTTGGAGTATGGAATGGCGCACCGCATTAGCACTGTCAGGCGCAATGGTCATGAGCAGTACAGCCATCGTAGTCAAACTGTTATCTGAACGACTAGAACTTGAATCCGAGCATGGCAAGCGCATTATTAGCGTGCTGTTGTTCCAAGATTTGGCCGTGGTACCACTGCTGGTTTTAATACCCGCATTTGGCTCAACACCAGACAAGCTGTTTATGGCGCTTGGCATAGCCGCGCTAAAAGCGACGTTGCTACTGGGTTTACTGCTAAGCGGTGGCAAATGGGTGATGCGTTGGTGGCTTACTCAAGTCGCTAGGCGTAAAAGTGAAGAGTTGTTTGTGCTCAATCTTTTACTCGTTACTCTGTCTTTGGCATGGCTGACTGAAATGGCGGGTTTGAGTTTGGCGTTAGGCGCTTTTGTTGCCGGCATGCTGATTTCAGAAACTCAGTTCAAGCATCAGGTAGAAACTGACATCCGGCCTTTTCACGACGTTTTACTCGGGCTTTTTTTCATCAGCATAGGCATGATGTTGGATTGGCATTTGGTACTGGCACGCTGGCCTTTGGTGCTGTTACTCGCGACATTACCGATTCTTTTTAAGCTGGTACTTGTCACTGGTCTAGCGCGCGCATTGGGCGCGACAACCGGCGTCTCGCTGCGCACTGGTTTGTTTTTAGCGCAAGCGGGCGAATTCGGTTTTGTATTGTTGACGCTAGCTGGTGAGAACCAACTGGTGCCGCCAGACTTGATAAACCCAATACTTGCAAGCATGGTTTTATCCATGTTGGCGACTCCCTTCATGGTCATGTATAGCAACCGCATTGTGATGAAACTGGTCTCTAGCGAGTGGATGCAGCAATCGCTGCAAATGACGTCGATTGCCCGCAAATCGATTAACGTTAACAAACATGTGATTATTTGCGGTTACGGCCGATGTGGCCAAAATCTAGGCCATATGCTGGACCGGGAAAACATTCCTTATATTGCTTTGGATCTTGACCCCGATAGAGTGCAGCAGGCAGCCGCAGCTGGTAACTCGGTTGTGTTTGGTGATGCGGTAAGGTTGCAAGCACTGATGGCCGCGGGACTGGTCAGGGCCAGTGCTGTGGTGGTGACTTATCTAAACACAGCGAGTGCGCTCAAAGTGTTGGCCAATATCCGTGAACATGCGCCCACGGTACCCGTCATCGTGCGCACAGTTGACGACACAGATTTAGAAAAACTCAAAGCTGCTGGCGCGACAGAGGTGGTCCCAGAAGCCATAGAAGGTAGCCTGATGTTGGCTAGTCATGCATTAGCGCTGGTTGGTGTGTCTATGCGGCGCGTCATACGCGTGGTGCAAGATCAGCGCGATGAACGTTATAAATTACTCAGAGGCTACTTTCGCGGTGCTGATGATGACACTGCTAATGAAATCAATGAGGAACGTTTGTTCACGCTCACCATACCGTCTGACATTGAGGTTGTGGGCTGCGTATTAGGAGAAATGGCGCTGGAAACGCTTGATGTTCAAGTCGTCAATCTACGCCGCAGCAACGGCCAAATAGTGCCGGCCACAATGGAATCCAAGCTAGAAAGTGGTGACACCTTAGTACTCTCAGGCAAGCCAGAGGCACTGGCGATTGCCGAAGAACGGCTGCTAAACAAACTGGTCGGCAGCGCAGCAGGATAAAACTCAAATTTAAATTTTTTATTTTCCAATACAAAATTTAGAAAAAATCTCGCCTAATAAATCGTCTGGCGTGAACTGCCCGGTGATATCACCCAAATGCTGTTGTGCTTGACGTAAGTCCTCAGCGAGCAAGTCTAATGCAGGCATGACAGCGTGTAATTGCGCCGCCCCTTTGGCCAATTGTTCATGTACCTTGGCCAGAGCTTGCAGATGTCGTTCACGCGCCATGAAAACGCCTTCCGTCGCCGGTTGCCATCCAACCACACGCAGCAAGCTGGCGCGTAAATCGTCTAAGCCAGCACCAGTTTTAGCCGAAATCAGCACACCCGTACGCGCTAGTGATAGTTGTTCTGGCAAAGCACTATCGGCTTTATTCCAGACGTCAATTACCGGTGTTTTAGCCGGTAAGTTTTTGCGCAGTAAATTCATAATCTCAGCATCCGCAGCAATGTAGTTAAGCGCGTCTTGGGGCTGGTTTGGATTGTCATAGCGCATTAAATCGTGCAAAAAAAGCACTGCATCAGCGCTGTGAATTTCAGCCCAAGCGCGTTCAATTCCAATTTTTTCAACTTCATCTTGCGCTTCGCGCAAGCCGGCGGTATCCACCACGTGCAGCGGTACGCCATCTATCGCAATGAGTTGGGTAACCTTGTCGCGTGTAGTGCCTGCGACCGGTGTAACGATGGCCAATTCAGCACCGGCCAGTGCGTTAAGAAGTGAGCTTTTTCCGGCGTTAGGTTGACCAGCAATCACCACCTTAATACCGTCTCTTAATATGGCGCCCTGACTGGCACGTTGCATTACCTGATCGAGGGATTCTTGCAACCGGAGCAACTGACCACTGGCGTCGGCTTTCTGTAAAAAATCAATGTCTTCTTCTGGAAAATCAAGGGTCGCTTCAACCAACATACGCAGGTGAATCAGGCGCTCTAACAATGTATTGACGGCCAGTGAAAACTCGCCAGATAACGATCGGGCAGCTGATCGTGCGGCGCTCTCAGTGCTGGCATCAATCAAGTCGGCAATAGCTTCAGCTTGCGCCAAATCTATCTTGTCATTAAGAAAAGCTCGCTCGGTAAATTCTCCTGGCCTAGCCAGTCGTAGCCTTGATAAAACAGCCTTCTGGTTATGCGTGTTAATGGCCGATGCAGCCTCAAGGCAACGTGCCAGCAGTAGTTGCAGCACCACTTGACCACCGTGTGCCTGCAGTTCTAATACATCTTCGCCCGTGTAAGAAAACGGCGCAGGAAAAAAAATCGCCAAACCTTGGTCAATGATGGCGCCAGCCGCGTCTCGAAACGGCAGATAGCTCGCTTGCCGCGGCTGTAACTCACGCCCGCAAACTGCGCGCACCAAACCCACCAAGTCTTTGCCCGAAATTCGAACAATCCCAACCGCGCCTCGACCAGGTGCAGTTGCGATAGCAGCGATAGGATCTTGGTGTTTGACCAGCATAAAAAGCGCTCAATTCAATAAAAGAAAAAATGAAAAAAGGCCGCGAAGCATTATTGCCAGCGGCCTTTTTTAAGAACGAAGCCTCAGCTTACTTGAACTTAGGCAAGTTAAATTGTGGCGGCACACCCATACGCGTATTGATCATCCACTGCTGCGCAATCGAGAGTATGTTGTTGGTTATCCAATACAAAACCAGACCGGCGGGGAAAGTAAAGAACATCACACTAAAAGCCAGCGGCATGATCCACATTAGCTTGGCTTGCATAGGATCCGGCGGTGCAGGGTTGAGCGCTGTTTGCAGCAAAGTCGTCAATGTCATCACCACCGGCAATATGAATAGCGGATCTTTTGCTGACAAATCGGTAATCCACAAAATCCACGGCGCATTACGCATTTCAACACTGGAGAGCAGCACCCAGTAAAGGGCAATAAACACCGGTATCTGAATCATGATGGGAAAGCAACCGCCCATAGGATTGACTTTTTCATCCTTGTACATTTTCATCATGGCTTGCTGCATTTCTTGCGGCTTGTCCTTAAGACGTTCGCGCATCTCCATGATTTTTGGATTGATGGCTTTCATTTTTGCCATGCTGGAGTAAGCCTTGGCGTTGAGCCAGTAAAACGCAATCTTCAGCAAAAGAACCAGCGCCATGATGGACCAGCCCCAGTTTTGTATGACTGTGTGCAATTTATCCAACAGCCAATAAAGTGGCTTAGCCAAAATCGTCAACCAACCGTAGTCTTTGACCAGCTCTAAACCAGGACTGATGGTTTCGAGAATTTTTTCTTGTTGCGGGCCGGCAAAAAACTTCACATCTATCTGCTTGCTTTGCCCTGGTGCGATTGATTCAAACGGTGTGATCATTCCAACCGCATAAAGATTGTTATCAACCTTGCGTGTGAACAAGTCGCGTTGTATGCCATCACCTAAAATCCAAGCGGACGCAAAGTAGTGCTGAACCATGGCCACGTAACCGTTAGTGGCTACCTTTTCAACGTCGACTTTATTGCTTTCAATATTTTTGAAATCAACTTTTTGGTATTTCTTAGCTTCGGTATAAACCGCAGGACCAGTGAAAGTTGAATAAAAAGAAGATCCGCCTGGAGGCGCATTGCCATCGCGGACTAATTGAAGATAAAGCTGTGGTGAAACTGGCGTGGTGCCGACGTTGAGCACTTCATGGCGCACAGTAACTTGGTAAACGCCACGTTTAAACGTATAGGTTTTAATCAGTTTTACGCCGCCGACTTCTTGCGACTCAAAGCGAAGCTCTAATTGATTTTGACCAGACTGCAATGTGCGCTCGCCGGGAACCGCTGTCATCATGGTTTGGTGGGTTGGAAAAGCACTACCGGCCGTACCAGCGATCAAGCCCGTTTGAGCTAAGTAAACACGCTCAGGACTTTGGTCAAAAAGAACAAAGCCGTCAGCATTTTCTGCAGCGTTTCTAAACTTCTTAAAAGAAGAGTGCACCAGTGTGCCGCCTTCAGTATCAAAGGTCAGTTCTAGTAAATCAGTGTTGATCACCACTTGTTCTCTGACCGCAGGCATAGCCGCAGCAGGTGCGCCACCAGGGACTGCAGCCACACCTATGGACGCAGCTGCAGGCGTAGCAGATGCAGAAGGGACTGAAGAAACAGCACCGGTCTTAGCAACAGGTGTCGAATCTGGCGCAGTGACAGCAGAGGTTGCACCCGGAAAGAAGGTTGGCTTTTGACCATTGAAAACCTGCCATTGATCCCACAGTAAAACCATAGAAAAACCAAAGATAACCCATAAGATGGTTCGGCGAATGTCGTTCATTTCGGGTTCTTTTTAGATGATGTTGATGTCACGGGTATGACCAATCGTGTAAATAAGGATTTTTGAGCTGCTGCGCTACTGGCCTTATGCTTTTTCAAAGGCACTGGATCAAATCCACCATCACACCAAGGATGACAGCGACCAAGACGTTTGAGCGTCATGTAACTACCTATCGCTGCGCCATGAATCTCTAATGCTTGCAGACTATAAGTGGAACAACTGGGCTCAAACCTACAGTTGTTACCCAAGCTAGCGCTAAGAAAAAGCCGATAAGCTTTCACCAAAATAATTAGCAGTGTGCGAGGAAAATTGAATAGAAAAATGACGACCGGCTTGGCCGCTAATTTGGTCAACATGTCTGTCAGCAACATTAGCGAGCAGTAGCGCCGTCGCGCATCAATGTTTCCAATTCGTTGCGCACAGCAAGTTTGAGGTGTTCAGAACTTGCACTGAGAAATTCTTTACGTGAAAACTCACGCCGCAAGCGCACCAAAAAGGCGGCTTCAGGGTATTCATCACAGAAAACTGAACTCACAATGTAAATTTGTCTCTTGATAGCGTTACGCGTAACCGCCCGTTTGGCCCAACGCTTAGGCACCATAGCGCCTAACCAAATATCTTGAACTGGGAACAAAGAACATGTCACCTGTGCAGCACCGGATAAATCTTTTGGTTTTTTAACGGTCAGCGCGTTGCGATGCAAAGCAAAGTGTTCTGTCCTCGCGACCACAGAACCAGCAAGAACTGCTTGGAACTGAGGGCGAGTTAGAAGTCGCTGCATAAGACTTTGTAAACCGCAGCATAATTTTTAACCGAAAGCAAAGTCTAAAGACTCAATGCCTTGGCTTTCAAAAAATGTTGCAGTCTTAACTGTAATTAAACAGCCAAGCGTTTACGGCCTTTTGCACGGCGTGCAGCAATCACGGCACGACCGCCACGAGTTTTCATACGGGTAAGAAAACCGTGCGTACGTGCGCGCTTGACTTTGGAAGGTTGATATGTGCGTTTCATGATAAATCCTACTAGCTTAGAGCTACAAAACTTTCCCGGAGATTCGAATGATCTTGGTGGCCGCACAATACGGCCAACTTTGGCAAGTCCGCAGGACATGCAGCGCGCTTGAGTCTTGCCTTCATCGAGGACAAAGCCAAGACATAAAGCGTAGATCAAACGGCATTAATCCGCTACGAATCAGGAAACCGACGATTATCACAGATTTATCAGTGCATTCTCGATACTGCTAAGCACTTAGCTAGCTTTCTTAGCGTAAAGCCTTCAACAAGTCAGCCATGCACAGCTTGAATAAACACTGAAATGACTGTGGAAAGCCTGTGATCAAGTTAACCCTGATCACTTG